>DAITME010000084.1:0-17321 GCA_036835305.1 Lewinella sp. | reverse complement strand
GCGGAAGTAGCTCAGTTGGTAGAGCATCAGCCTTCCAAGCTGAGGGTCGCGGGTTCGAATCTCGTCTTCCGCTCCAAACTTAAGGAGCCTCATAGGTCTTTAGGCACATTGAATTGCATCTTTGTAAATAAGATAGTTTCATTGCCCATTTATCCTCCTCCTTCCACGCTTTTAAGTAGTCTTCGGAATACTTATTTGCCGACGTAGCTCAGGGGTAGAGCACTTCCATGGTAAGGAAGGGGTCGTGAGTTCAAATCTCACCGTTGGCTCCGAAAAAACTGGCTTGGCTCTTGTAGCAGCGGGCACTCAAATACAACTGTGAATGCGCAGTTCCTGAGCAAACGGGAGGCAGTTTCAAAAATTACTCCAATCTGGGGGAGGGGCGGCCGGTACTGCGGTCGGCATCCTGAATCATATTATCTTAATCCAATAAAGGCACATCAGCGATGGCTAAGGAAACTTTCAAAAGAAACAAACCCCACGTTAACGTGGGTACCATCGGTCACGTTGACCATGGCAAGACTACTCTAACCGCAGCTATTACCTCTGTCCTCGCGGACATGACGGGTGGCAAGAAAATGTCCTACGACGCGATCGATGCGGCTCCTGAGGAAAAAGAGCGTGGTATCACAATCAACACCGCTCACGTAGAGTACGAAACAACGCTTCGTCACTACGCACACGTTGACTGTCCAGGTCACGCCGACTATGTAAAAAACATGGTAACGGGTGCTGCTCAGATGGACGGTGCTATTCTTGTGGTAGCTGCTACAGATGGTCCTATGCCTCAAACGCGCGAGCACATCCTTTTGGCTCGCCAGGTAGGTGTGCCGAACATCGTAGTTTTCATGAACAAGGTTGACCTTGTTGACGATGAGGAGATGTTGGAGTTGGTAGAGATGGAAGTCCGCGAATTGCTGAGCCAGTATGATTATGATGGCGACAATGCTAGCATCATCATGGGTTCTGCCTTGAAAGCCTTAGAAGGCGACGCAGAGGCTGCTAAGCAAATCGTTGCTTTGATGGATGCGGTGGATAAAGATATCCCCGAGCCCGAGCGTTTGGTTGATCTACCTTTCTTGATGCCTGTTGAGGACGTATTCTCTATCACTGGTCGTGGTACAGTTGCTACTGGCCGTATCGAGCGTGGTGTAATCAACGTAGGTGACCCAGTAGAAATCTTGGGTATGCAAAAAGAAGGCGAGAAAGCACTTACTTCTACCATCACTGGTGTAGAGATGTTCCGCAAATTGCTCGATCGTGGTGAGGCTGGTGATAACGCTGGCTTGCTCCTACGCGGTATCGACAAAGAGGCTATCAAGCGCGGTATGGTTATTTGCAAGCCAGGTAGCGTGAAGCCGCACAAACACTTCAAGTGTGAGGTGTATGTGCTTTCAAAAGAAGAGGGTGGCCGTCACAAGCCTTTCTTCAACGGCTACCGCCCACAATTCTACTTCCGTACCACAGACGTGACAGGTGATATCTCCCTCCCAGAAGGTGTAGAGATGGTAATGCCTGGTGACAACGTTTCTTTGGAAGTAAAACTTCTGAACGATATCGCCATGGAAAAAGGCCTTCGTTTCGCTATCCGTGAGGGTGGCCGTACGGTAGGTGCTGGCCAGGTGGTAGAGATCATCGCATAAGCATACTGTTCAGCACTTGCTGGATATTAAAAGTGAAAGTTTAGTCCTCCTTCAGGAGGGCTAAACTTTTGCTACTAATGGCAAAAGGGGTGCTCCGCACCCTCTTTATACGGGTGTAGCTCAATTGGTAGAGCACTGGTCTCCAAAACCAGGGGCTGGGAGTTCGAGTCTCTCCACCCGTGCATGTTCGATGGTAGAAAGGTTAGTCCTGGCTGCCAGAAAAAGCTCAAAAGCAATGGAAAAACTAAGACTATACGTGAAAGAGAGTTACAACGAGCTGATGCACAACGTAACTTGGCCAACCTATGCTTCTTTGCAGAGTAATACGATATTGGTCCTAATCGGATCTTTCATCTTCGCCGCCATCATCTTATTGATGGATTTCGTTTGGAAGACTGGGATGGACGTGATTTACGGCAAAGGTTTATAGTACCCCACCCAATTATGTCAGATTCAAAAAAATGGTATTCTCTCAGGGTCATCAGTGGCAATGAGAAGAAAATCAAAGAGCGTATCGAGTTGGAGGTGAGCCGAAGCAATTGGGGCGATCGCGTTACCCAAGTGGTAGTGCCTACCGAAAAGGTATATCGCATTCGCGGGGGCAAAAAAGTTATCAGCGAGCGCAACATATTACCAGGCTACATATTGGTTCAGGCCGAATCTGCTACTTTCAGAGGGGACGTGGTAGATACCATTGCCAATATTCCCAACGTCATCCATTTCTTAGGCAAAAGCGAGCCTATCCCAATGCGGGATGTAGAAGCAAATCGCTTGCTAGGAAAGGTGGATGAGTCGCAGGAAGCCGGCGATATGATGATAGAGCCTTTTATCATCGGGGAAACAGTGAAAATCACCGATGGCCCCTTCAATGACTTCGTTGGGGAAATCCAAGAAGTGAATGAAGAAAAGAAAAAATTGAAAGTGATTGTTAAAATCTTTGGCCGAGGTACAGAAGTTGAACTCAACTTCATGCAGGTCGATAAGCAATCCTAGAATACGTTTTTTAATAATTAAGTCGGAGAGTCTTTGATGGCTCGTCTGGACGACAAAAACAAGCTATTATGGCTAAGGAAGTAGAAAACCTCATCAAGCTCCAGGTAAAAGGAGGAGCTGCCAACCCCGCCCCGCCAGTAGGCCCGGCTCTAGGTGCAAAAGGGGTCAATATCATGGAGTTCTGTAAGCGTTTCAACGCTGCAACGCAGGACAAGCCCGGGAAAATATTGCCTGTTGCGATCACTGTCTATAAGGATAAGTCCTTCGATTTCGTCATCAAGACCACTCCGGCTCCCATACAGTTGCTAGAGGCGGCTAAGCTCAAGAGCGGCTCCAAAGAACCCAACCGAAACAAGGTTGGAAAGGTTACTTGGGATCAAGTCAAAGCTATTGCAGAAGATAAAATGACCGACCTTAACGCCTTCAGCATCGATAGCGCTATGAAGATGGTAGCAGGCACTGCGAGATCTATGGGCATCACGATTGAGGGCACTCCTCCCTGGGAGGCTTAACTTATACTATCCGTATAACTGTGCCTCCGTGGCTCGGTATTATGATTATTTCACAATAGAAGGGAGCTTGGCCAGTCTTGGCTAGGCGATATTCACCTCAAATATTTCAATTATGGCTAAAATAGGCAAAAAGCGTAAAGCCGCTAATGCTAAGTTCGAAGCCGACAAGCAGTATTCTCTAACAGAAGCCATGGGGCTAGTAAAAGAGGTCAATACAGCTAAGTTCGATGCATCGGTAGATGTACACGTTCGTTTGGGAATCGACCCGCGTAAGGCAGATCAGGCTCTCCGTGGCACGGTGTCGCTCCCACACGGTACGGGTAAAGTAAAGAGAGTGGTTGCTTTCGTTACACCAGACAAGGAGGCCGAGGCTAAAGAAGCAGGCGCTGATTATGTCGGCCTCGACGAACTCATCAACAAAGTGGCGGATGGCTGGACTGACTTCGATGTGGTGATCGCTATGCCACAGACGATGGCGAAGGTGGGCCGCCTAGGTAGAGTACTGGGGCCTCGTGGTTTGATGCCCAACCCCAAAACAGGTACGGTAACTATGAACGTAGGTGCGGCAGTAGCAGATGTAAAGGGTGGTAAGATTGCTTTTCGTGTGGACAAATATGGCATCATACATGCATCTATTGGTCGCCTTTCTTTCTCACCTGAGAAACTGGTGGATAATGCCAACGAGTTGCTAAGCACACTTGTGCGCATGAAGCCTTCCAGTGCCAAAGGGCAATATATGAAGTCGATAACCATCGCTTCTACCATGAGCCCTGGCCTGAAAGTAGATGCTAAATCTATCCAGTAATCGCCTCTTAAACAGTTCAATAATGACGAAAACAGAAAAAAGCCAGGCCGTAGAGGCGTTGAAAGAAAAGTTCGCCAGCAACGAATTTTTCTACATCGCAGATGCTTCTAAGCTAAGCGTGGCAAAAATCAATCAGCTGCGCGGCGCCTGCTATGCCAAAGGCATTTCTATGCAGGTAGTGAAAAATACCTTGGCTCGTAAGGCCATGGAACAACTTCCTGAAGAGAACAACTATACGCCGATTTTCGAAAGCCTGAAAGGCCCTACGGCTATCCTCTTTTCTGAGGTAGCTAACGCGCCGGCAAAGCTCATCAAAGAATTTCGTGGAAAGGCCGAGCGGCCTATCTTGAAGGGTGCCTACATCGGTGGTTCTACTTATCTGGGCGACAACCAGCTAGAAGCGCTGTCCAAACTAAAATCTCGCGAGGATCTCTTGGCAGACGTTCTTACCTTGCTACAAAGCCCGATGCAAAACTTGCTGGGTGCACTACAAAGCGGTGGGCAGAACGTGGTCGGTATCCTCAAAGCACTCGAAGAACGCGGCGAGTAAAACAAAAAACATTCAATCAATCATTGGCTTCCAAGCTGATACGCGATACTCTATCGTAAATCACTTTTAAAATACTTTTTATTATGGCAGATATCAAAGCACTTGCCGAGCAACTCGTAGGACTTACAATCAAAGACGTAACCGAGTTGGTGCAAATCATGGAGGATGAATACGGAATCAAGCCGGCTGCTGCCGCTGTTGTTGCTGGCCCTGCTGCTGGTGGTGGTGGCGCGGTAGAGGAAGAGGCTGCTGAGCAGACCGAATTCACTGTTGTTCTCGAATCAGCTGGTGGCACTAAGCTAGCCGTTGTGAAAGAGGTGAAAACACTACTAGGATTAGGCCTGAAGGAGGCCAAAGAACTAGTAGATACTGCTCCCGCTAACCTCAAAGAGGGCGTTTCCAAAGCAGAAGCCGAAAGCATCAAAGCTGCCCTTGAGGCCGCTGGTGCTAGCGTTGCTGTGAAATAGGACTTCTCCTACTACTGACTAGGAATTGGCGATTGTGTACCAAATGTGTTCACAATCGCCAATAAACTAGTTGTTGCTCTTTCTTTAAAATAAAAAGAAGGCGTTGCTCCGCAACATACTTTCTTTCGTAGGCAGTTCGCCTATCCTCTCGGCTTAGTGAGCGCACTGTCCGCTTGTCTAAGCCTACTTGTGTATAATTAGTTGCTAATGGGCAACTTTTTCCGCCCTCTGTTGTATTACTAAAGTGTTCATCCCACTTAATATTTTATACCTCAGAGACTCACTCTCTAGCGCACCAAGGTGCTTCGGTAGCCACTGCGGAGGGTTGCCAGAGTGTCTTATAAAGGATAATCGCCAATGACGTCAAACGGCCAACTGCTAAATGCCGAAGAGAGCCGCGTGAATTTTGGTAAAATAAAACTCACGTCGCACTACCCTGATTTACTCGAAATCCAGCTGAAATCCTTCCAGGAATTCTTTCAGTTGGAAACCACTCCTGAAAATAGAATCAGCGAGGGGCTTTACCGGGTCTTTCAGGAAAATTTCCCCATTACGGACACCCGTAATATTTTTGTTCTTGAGTTCCTCGACTACTTCGTCGACCCCCCTCGCTACACCATCCCAGAATGTATGCAGCGCGGCCTCACTTATAGCGTTCCGCTGAAGGCAAAACTCAAGCTTTCTTGTAATGATGAAGAGCACGTTGATTTTGAAACCATCGTTCAGGATGTTTTCTTAGGCAACATACCCTACATGACCCCCAAAGGTACCTTTGTAATCAATGGCGCCGAACGGGTAATTGTCTCGCAGCTACACCGCTCGCCAGGGGTATTCTTCGGTCAGAACTTCCACCCCAATGGCACGGCTATCTACTCTGCCAGAGTCATCCCTTTCAAAGGAGCTTGGATGGAGTTTGCTACCGACATCAATACGGTTATGTATGCCTATATTGATCGGAAGAAGAAGTTCCCCGTTACTACGCTGCTGAGAGCCATCGGTTATGATACCGACCAAACTATACTCGATCTTTTCGATTTGGCCGACGAAATCCCCAATACTCGCGCAGCCCTAGAGGGTGCCGTAGGGCGGAAGCTTGCCGCAAGGGTGCTTCGCACTTGGGAAGAGGATTTCGTGGACGAAGATACAGGCGAGTTGGTGATCCTCAACAGAAATGAAATCATTCTGGAGCGGGATACGGTGCTTACGGAAAGTAACATCGAAGACGTGATCAGTGCAGAGGGAATCGAGAAGATCATTCTGCAAAAAGAAAACATCGATCTGGATTACAGCATTATCTACAACACGCTGCAAAAAGATCCAGCCTCGTCCGAATTGGAAGCTGTACAGTACATCTACCGTCAGTTAAGAGGAAGCGATCCCCCCGATGATGATACCGCTCGCGGTATTATAGACAAGCTTTTCTTCAGCGATAAGCGCTACAACCTCGGGGAGGTAGGCCGCTACAAAATCAATCGAAAATTAGCAACGGGCACGGCCGA
The DNA here is from genome assembly GCA_036835305.1 of Lewinella sp. Classification (GTDB taxonomy): domain Bacteria; phylum Bacteroidota; class Bacteroidia; order Chitinophagales; family Saprospiraceae; genus Neolewinella. Next base: position 10,852 of record DAITME010000084.1, on the reverse strand, counting down.
CGATACCTTGGTTCTCACGAAGGAAGATATCATCGCCATCGTGAAATACCTCGTTGCCTTGATGAATCAGCAGGCGGAGATCGACGATATCGATCACCTCAGCAACCGCCGTATTCGCACGGTAGGTGAGCAGTTGTACGCTCAGTTCGGTGTTGGTCTAGCACGTATGGCCAGAACGATCCGCGAGCGCATGAACGTTCGGGACAACGAGGTTTTTACGCCCATCGACCTGATCAATGCGCGTACGCTCTCTAGCGTCATCAACTCTTTCTTTGGTACCAGCCAACTCTCGCAGTTCCTGGATCAGACCAATCCGCTTTCTGAAATCACTCACAAGCGGCGTATTTCAGCACTAGGGCCTGGCGGTCTTAGTCGCGAGCGGGCAGGTTTCGAGGTGCGCGACGTACACTACAGCCATTACGGCCGCCTTTGTACCATCGAAACGCCAGAAGGACCGAACATCGGTTTGATCTCCACCCTCTGCGTCCATGCAAAGGTAAATAAGATGGGCTTCCTGGAAACCCCTTACCGCAGAGTTGAGAACAGCAAGGTGGTCATGACCGGCGAGCCACTCTACCTATCTGCCGAAGGAGAAGACTACAAAAAGATTGCACAAGCCAATGCTCCGGTGGCGGAAGATGGTGCTTTCTTAAACGATCGGATCAAATGCCGCGAGCACGGCGATTTCCCGGTGTTGGATCCGCCGAACATCGACTTCATGGACGTGGCGCCCAACCAGATCGTTGGGGTCTCCGCTTCTATGATTCCTTTCTTGGAAAACGACGATGCCAACCGCGCTTTGATGGGGTCGAACATGCAGCGCCAAGCAGTACCCTTGCTGCGCCCGAGCTCTCCGATTGTGGGAACAGGCCTAGAAGGCAAGGTTGCCCGCGATAGCCGCATGCTGATCAATGCAGAAGGCGATGGAGTGGTGGAGTACGTAGATGCCAACGAGATCGTCGTTCGCTATGAGCGGACAGACGACGACCGCTTGGTTTCCTTCGAAGATGATACCATCACCTATACCCTCACCAAATTCCTGCGTACCAACCAAGGAACTTGCATCAACCTCAAGCCCATCGTAAGACGCGGGCAGCAGGTGAAAAAAGGGCAAATCTTGTGTGATGGCTACGCCACAGAAAAAGGAGAGTTGGCATTGGGGCAAAACCTCAAAGTGGCCTTCATGCCTTGGAAAGGATACAACTTCGAGGATGCCATCGTGCTCAGCGAGCGCGTGGTGCGGGAAGATGTATTCACCAGCTTGCACATCGAACACTTCGAAGTGGACGTGCGGGATACGAAGTTAGGGGAGGAAGAGCTCACCAACGACATTCCCAACGTCAGTGAAGAAGCCACCAAAGACCTCGATGAAAACGGTATCATCCGCATCGGTGCTTGGGTAAAAGAGGGCGACATCCTCATTGGTAAGATCACGCCGAAAGGAGAAAGCGATCCGACCCCAGAGGAAAAACTCCTTAGAGCCATCTTCGGTGATAAAGCGGGTGATGTGAAAGATGCCTCTTTCAAAGCACCGCCGTCGCTCAAAGGCGTGGTAATTGGTAAAGACATCTTTAGCCGCACGAAGAAAGACCAGAGCCAAAGAGATGCCGAAAAAGCTACGCTCCTGAAGCTAGAGGACACCCACAAAGTAAACCTCAATGAGCTAAAAACGGTCTTGGTTGATAAACTCTTCCAGCTCGTGAAGGGCAAAGTGAGCCAAGGTGTCAAGACCATTTACAACGAAGTAGTAGTGCCAAAAGGCGAGAAATTCAGCCAAACGCTACTCCGCGAAATCGATTATTCAACGATCGATTATAACGGTTGGACAACTGCCGACGACATCAACGCCCTCGTTGGTCGTTTACTGCACAACTACAGCATCAAGGTAAACGAGGAGCTAGGCCGCTATAAGCGCGAGACCTTCAACATCAGTGTAGGAGACGAGTTGCCCGCAGGCGTACTGAAGCTGGCCAAGGTGTATCTTGCCAAAAAGCGCAAGCTAAAGGTAGGGGATAAGCTCGCTGGGCGCCACGGTAACAAGGGGATTGTTAGTAAAATCGTTCGCGATGAAGACATGCCTTTCTTGGAAGATGGAACGCCTGTGGACATCATCCTCAACCCGCTAGGGGTACCTTCGCGGATGAATCTTGGGCAGATTTTCGAAACCGTGCTCGGTTGGGCCGGCCAGAAGCTGGGCATGAAATTCGGCACGCCGATCTTCGATGGTGCTAGCCAAGCAGAGATCGAGACCTACATCCAGCAAGCGAAGCTGCCGAGCCTCGGCCAGGCCTATCTCTACGATGGTGAAACGGGCGACCGTTTCCACCAGCAAGCTACGGTAGGGGTGATCTACATGCTCAAGCTCAGCCACATGGTGGATGATAAGATGCACGCCCGTTCTATCGGACCTTACTCGCTCATCACCCAGCAGCCGCTAGGAGGTAAAGCACAGTTCGGTGGACAGCGCTTCGGAGAGATGGAAGTGTGGGCACTCGAAGCCTTCGGTGCCAGCCACATCCTCCAGGAGTTGCTTACTATCAAATCCGACGATATTCAAGGGCGCGCAAAAGCCTACGAGGCCATCGTGAAAGGCGACAACCTGCCGGAACCAAATATACCCGAATCTTTCAACGTATTGGTGCACGAGCTACGCGGCTTGGCGCTGGACGTGAAGTTCGAGTAGTAGCCTCCTCACCTCTGTAAACGTACCGAGGTACGATCTTGACCAATGAAAGGCCATGGCAGCTCCTGTTTAGCAGGGGCTGCCACGGTGCGTAATAGCCAAGCCAATAGTTTTAGAAGCTGTTTGGCCAGAGGCGGGAGCAGGGCTTGCTCTGATGAGCAGAGTAGCGTGAGGGAAGCCCTTTCCTTCGGGAAAGAAGCTCGCTCGCCTAGCAAAACCTGGCTCTTCCCATGAAGGCACAGCTCCTGCAAAATTGCCAAGTTGAGGAAAGCGCAACCTAATTCAACAGGTCAAGATATATCAATAATTCACCCGCTTTTATTAGCGGTATGTCCCGCGCCGGAAGGGTAGTGGGTATAATTAAATCAGCTTATGCCATTCAAAAAGCAAGTACAAGTGCAAAAGCAAGACTTCGGTTCTATTGCGGTCACACTGTCTAGCCCAGATGAAATTCTGGAACGTTCCTACGGGGAGGTACTCAAGCCGGAAACGATCAACTACCGATCCTACAAACCGGAGCGCGACGGCCTTTTCTGCGAGCGTATTTTCGGTCCTGTAAAGGACTACGAATGTTACTGTGGGAAGTACAAGCGCATTCGCTACAAAGGCATTGTGTGCGACCGCTGTGGCGTGGAAGTAACCGAGAAAAAGGTTAGACGCGAGCGCATGGGTCACATCAAGCTTGTAGTGCCAGTAGTACATATTTGGTTCTTCAAAAGCTTGCCGAATAAGATTGCTTACCTCTTGGGTTTCTCTTCTAAGAACCTAGAAAGCATTATCTATTACGAGCGCTATGTAGTCATCAACGCAGGCATTCGTGCCTCCGAGGAGGTCGAGTACAAGACCCTGTTGACCGAGGAGCAGTATCTAGAAATCATGGATACGTTGCCGGTGGAGAACCAGCAGCTGGAGAATGACCACCCCGATAAGTTCATCGCACAGATGGGCGCTGAGGCGATAGGTTCTTTGCTAGAGCGGCTGGATTTAGATCAGTTGTCCTACGACTTGCGCCACCAAGCCAACACAGAAACGAGCCAGCAGCGCAAGAGCGAGGCCCTAAAGCGGCTGCGCGTAGTGGAGGCTTTCCGGGAGTCTAACCAGCGACTGCCTAACAAGCCAGAATGGACAATCATCCAATACTTGCCGGTAATTCCGCCCGAGTTGCGTCCCTTGGTGCCCTTGGACGGTGGTCGTTTTGCCAGTTCGGACTTGAACGACCTCTACCGCCGTGTGATCATCCGCAACAACCGCCTGAAGCGGCTTTTGGAGATCAAGGCACCAGAGGTTATCCTACGGAATGAGAAGCGAATGTTGCAGGAGGCTGTAGATAGCCTTTTCGATAACAGCCGCAAATCAAATGCTGTGAAGGCAGAAGGTGGGCGAGCGCTTAAGTCGCTTTCCGATATACTGAAAGGCAAGCAAGGCCGTTTCCGCCAAAACCTTTTGGGTAAGCGGGTGGACTACTCTGGCCGTTCGGTCATTGTGGTAGGGCCCACGCTGAAAATGCACGAATGTGGTATCCCCAAAGGAATGGCTGCTGAGTTGTTCAAGCCTTTTGTGATTCGCAAGCTCATCGAGCGCGGTATCGTCAAAACAGTGAAGAGCGCCAAGAAATTGGTTGATCGCAAAGAACCGGTGATTTGGGAAATCCTCGAGAACATTCTCAAAGGCCACCCTGTGTTGCTCAACCGAGCGCCAACGCTTCACCGTTTGTCGATTCAGGCTTTCCAGCCTAAGATGATTGAAGGTAAGGCCATACAGCTGCACCCACTGGTTTGTGGCTCTTTCAATGCCGACTTTGACGGAGACCAGATGGCCGTGCACGTTCCACTTAGCCAAGCAGCTATTTTGGAGGCGCAGGTGCTGATGCTCTCTAGTCACAATATGCTGAACCCGCAAAACGGCACGCCCGTTACCCTGCCTTCTCAGGACATGGTACTGGGTCTTTACTACATCACCAAAGAACGGTCTTCTACCGATACCATTAAGGTAATGGGGGAAGGACGCAAGTTCTACAGTGCGGAGGAGGTAATGATTGCCTACAACGAAGGGCAGCTAGACTTGCATGCCAAAATCCAACTTCGCGCAAAAGTGGAGGAAGAAGGTAAGCTGGTGACGCGCCGCATAGAAACCACCACTGGCCGGGTTATTTTCAATAGTGCGGTGCCATCAAGCATGCCTTATGTGAATGTGCTGCTCACCAAGAAAAACCTCAAGAATGTAATTGCTGATATTCTAGATCGCTCCAACTTTGCCGTAACGGCTGACTTCTTGGATAAGATCAAGGATCTGGGCTTCTACTGGGCTTTCAAAGGAGGGCTTTCCTTCAACTTGGGCGACTTGATTGAGCCAACTGTCAAGCAAGCTACCTTGGCGAAAGCACAGGCGGAAGTTGATGGCGTGATGGATAACTTCAATATGGGGCTTATCACCAACAACGAGCGCTACAACCAGATTATCGACCGCTGGACTTTTGCGGACAACGAAATCACCAAGAACCTCATGAAGGAGTTGGCTGAGCACAAGCAGGGCTTCAACTCCGTGTTCATGATGCTCGACTCTGGTGCGCGGGGTTCTACGCAGCAGATCAAGCAGCTTTGTGGTCTTCGGGGCTTGATGGCCAAGCCAAAGAAATCAGGCGATAGCGGCCCTGCCGTAATCGAGAACCCGATTCTTTCCAACTTCGTTGACGGTCTTTCCGTACTCGAGTACTTTATTTCTACCCACGGTGCGCGGAAGGGTCTGGCCGATACGGCTTTGAAAACCGCTGATGCTGGTTACCTCACCCGCCGCTTGGTGGATGTTGCCCAAGACGTAGTGATCATGGACGACGACTGCAATACCCTCAGAGGCATGGCAACAACCGCCCTGAGAGAGAATGATAAGGTGGTAGAAACCCTCAGCAGTCGTATTGCTGGCCGCTTCTCCTTACATGATATCTTGCACCCTGTAACGGATGCACTGATTGTGGGCGCCGATCAGTACATCGATGAAAAAACAGCCCAGTACATCGAGGACGAAGGCATCGTAGAGGTGACCATTCGCTCGGTACTTACCTGCAACGTCAAGCGGGGCGTTTGTGCCAAATGCTATGGTAAAAACCTGGCTACCGGCCGACTAGCAGAAAAAGGAGATGCGGTGGGCATCATCGCAGCCCAGTCTATTGGTGAACCTGGAACACAGCTAACGCTGCGTACCTTCCACGTGGGGGGTATTGCTAGCGTGACGCGGCAGGATAGCACCGTAACGAGTAAGTTCGATGGCCAGCTGGAATTTGATAGCGTTCGGGTGGCCGTTACTACCAACGAGAACGGGGAAGCTCAGAAGGTTGTCCTCTCGCGTTCTGGTGAAATCCGGATTGTGGATCCTGTTTCCAAGAAGCAGTTCTCTTCTAGCCACATTCCTTATGGCTCCACCCTCTTTGTGGAGGATGGCGATCTCGTTAAGAAAGAAGATACCCTTTGTGAGTGGGATCCTTACAACGCCGTGATTGTATCGGAATTTGAGGGGATTGCCCAGTTCGAGGATATCGAAGAAGGCGTTACCTTCCGCACGGAGCGGGACGACCAAACGGGCTATACCGAAAAGGTCATCATCGAGAGCCGCGACCGCCGTAAGATTCCTACCATTATTATCGTAGATAAGGATGGTGCCGAATTGAGGAGCTACAACCTACCAGTAGGTGCCTACATCAGCATTGACAACAACGCCGCGGTGCGTAGTGGACAAAAGATCGTAAAAATCCCGCGTAAGCTCGGTAAGATTGCGGATATCACGGGTGGTCTGCCACGGGTAACAGAGCTTTTCGAAGCGCGTAACCCAAGCAACCCTGCTACGGTGAGCGAAATTGACGGCATCGTTTCTTTCTCCAAAAAAATCAAGCGCGGTAACCGCGAATTGATTGTGGAGGCTAAAGACGGGCAGAAACGCAAATACCTCATCAACCTAAGTAAGCACATCCTGGTGCAGGAAGGCGACTTTGTACGCGCTGGCATGCCATTGTCCGATGGTGCTATCGCGCCAAGAGATATCCTAGATATTCAAGGCCCTTTCGCTGTACAAGCTTATTTGGTAAATGGGGTGCAGGAAGTATATCGCAGCCAGGGTATCACGATCAATAACAAGCATATTGAAGTGATTGTAAAGCAGATGATGCGCCGGGTACTAATTGAAGACGCTGGAGATACCACCTTCCTGGAAGGCGAATCGGTAGAAACCTACGACTTCTTGGAACAGAACGACTGGATTTTCGATAAAAAGTACATCACGGACGCAGGCGAAAGCGAAAAACTCAAAGTAGGGCAGATCGTGAGTATGCGCCAAGTGCGGGAGGAGAATAGCTACCTCAAGCGCAACGATGCCAAACTGGCGACTTTCCGCGATGCAATGCCAGCCACTTCCAGCCCGCTCTTGCAAGGTATCACGAAGTCTAGCTTGGGTACACCTAGCTGGATTTCAGCCGCCTCTTTCCAAGAGACGACCAAAGTCCTCAGTACGGCAGCCATTGCTGCTAAGCCCGACTTTCTGGAAGGCCTTAAGGAAAACGTAATTGTAGGCAAGCGCATTCCCGCAGGTACTGGCCAAAGGGAATACGACCGTTTGTTTGTAACCACCAAGGATGCCCAGCAAGAATGGGAGAGACGTCAAGCTGCCTTCGCTGAAGAAGAGGAGGAGATTGAGATTGGTGAATAGAGATTAAAAAAGCGATTCGGGTACTACCCGAATCGCTTTGACTTTCCAAAAAAGCAGCCGGCATTGCCGGCTGCTTTTTTATTTTTTAGCCTCCGATAGGCCCTAGCTCAACGCCTTCACTGTAGGCCATCCGGATACCTGCCCGAGAGAGCGCGGCTTTGATGTGCTCGTTTACCTGAAAGGTAGCCTCCCAGTAGGTTTCGGGGTGGACATAGGGGCGAACGGCTACCACGATGTTGTGGGTATCGAAGCTTTCTATGCCAATACTAGGCCGCGGGTCGCTTAAGATAAGGTCGCAATCTTGCAGCGCCTCTGAGATAACTTGCTTAATATGTGGAAAATTCTCCTCGTAGGCCATGAGTAGGCGTAGCTCCAGCCGTACCTGCCCCAACTCGCTAAAGTTGGTGACCACATTTTCTACCACTTGCCCGTTTGGGATAATCAGGGTTTTCTTTCCTGGAGTAGTCAGTAGGGTGTTGAAGATTTGTATTTCGGCTACTTTCCCGAAGAAATCGTCTATTTGTATCCAGTCACCTATTTTATAAGGACGGAAGATGAGAATTAGAATGCCTGCAGCAAAATTACTCAAGGAGCCTTGTAGTGCTAGCCCTACGGCAAAACCAGCGGCCGCGATGACCGTCACCAAGCCAGCGGTATCGAAGCCCAAAGTACCAGCTACAATAAAGAACAAAGCCAATTTTAGGCCAATATTCACGATGGAAGAGAGAAAAGGGAGGATGTTCTCTGCCAGGCCTGCCCGCTTCATCGCCTTCATCAGCAAGCGCACCAGCTTGTTGATGACCCGAGTGCCAATCAGCAATAGAATAATGGCCAGTGCTACTTTCGGGAGGTAGAATATGAGCCCGTCGGTAGCCTGCTGGATATATTTTTCTATTTGTTCTGTATCCATGTTGTTCGCCTTTGAATTTGCGGATACAAAAATAGAGAAAAGTAGAGACATAGCGCCGCTACGTCTCTACTTTTAAAAATCTAGCCCCACACTCAAGAGAAAATGGCGGGTAGCTTGCGGGTAGTTGCCAACGAGGTTTTGGAGATCGCTACCCAATTGGTAGCGGTAGCTCCAGCCGTTGGCGACGTAGAGGGTATCGAAGAGGTTGTTGAGTAGGAAGCTCAGGCGGATTTTTTCTACCCAGGGTGTTTTTACGGCGTATTGTAGGCGGAAATCACTGTAGAAATAGGGATCGAGACTACTGCTGCGGTCGCCGGCATTATCTAAATAGCGGCGGCCGATGTACTTGCCCATCAGGCTGGCACTGAGTTCGTGTTGTGGGCCTTGTAGTACTTGGTAGTTGAGTTCGGCGGCAGCGATGGCGCCGGGGCTGAAAGCCAGCGGGGTACTTTCGCGCACAGCAGCTACCTGGCCTAGATAGTTAAAATCGGCATCATAATCATCGAGGAATTCTACGAAGCGGCTGACTTGGTTGCGGCTCAGGCTGAGGTTGCCGGCCAATTGGAACCGACGGCTGAGGGCGTATCCGGCTTGCAGTTCTATACCGAGGCGATAGCTGCTGGGGACGTTGACGCGCATGTACTCTCCTACATCATTGAGCTGCCCGTTGAGGACGAGCTGATCGCGGTAGTACATGTGGTAGAAATTGGCACTGAACTGGGCTTTGGGGCTAGTGAAGGTATAGCCCAATTCGGTATTGTAGAGTTTTTCTGGTAGCGGCTGGGTGGATAGCGGATTTTCGGTGAAGTCATTCCTGTTGGGCTCGCGCTGGGCTACGCCAAAGGAGAGATAAGCCGCTTGCCGTCCGCTAATGGTGTAGTACAGCCCGGCCTTGGGGTTGAAGAAAGTGTGCTGCGCATTTTGGTCGATGCGGCTGAGGTCGTTGTTGTAGCCTAGGTAGGTATAGTCCACCCAACGCAATTGCAGATCGGCATAGGCAGAGAGGCGGGGGCTGAGTTCTTGCTGTGCTTTGACAAAGACATTGCCATCGGTTTTGAGGCCATCGTTGTCGTAGTAGCGGTGTCGGATTTCACTACTTCCGGCATCTCTGGCCCAGATGACTTCGCCGAAGTGACGCCCTTCATAGCGGTGTAGGCCACCGCCAAGGGTAAGGGTGGTCTGGTTATTGCTGCTGCGGTAGTCGAGGCTGTAGAGGGCGCCGTAGAAATCGTTGTCGAGCCAGCGGCGGCGGATGAGGTCGCTGCGGTCATTGGCGGGGTTGCTGGGGGTGATGCCGTAGTCGGCGAGGTCTTGATCGACTTTGTATTGTTCGAAGAAGCCGGCGCCTTGGGTGTAGTGGCCGCTGAGTTTGAGAGCCCAGTCCTGCCCGATAGCTCGGCTGTAGTGGAGCTGGTAGTGGCGTTGGCCATAGTCATCCACTTCATTTTCGTAGGGCCTGCCTTCGCGCTCGGTGCCAGCGGTATTGGTTCGGCGTAGCACGCGATCGTCCACGAGGCTGGCATCGATGCCATTCCAGGCTTGGTAGGTGATTTCGTTGCCACCGAAGGCATTGAAGCGGAGCACGCTTTTATCGCCCACTTTAGCGGCGCTGAGGTAGTAGCCGTTGAGTTCGGAGCGGGCCCGGTCGATGTAGCCATCCGATTGGATGCGGCTGAGGCGGCCATCGATACTCCAGCCTTGCTCATTTTGGCCCGTACCGAATTGCAGTACGGCTCGGCGCGTGCCGAAGGAGCCTATTCCGAGGTCGATTTGCCCAAAAGGCTCGGCTTTTATCTGGTTGGTATTGATGTTGATGGAAGCCCCAAAAGCACCAGCGCCATTGGTACTGCTGCCGACACCGCGCTGGATTTGTATCTCGTCGGCGGAGTTGGCAAAGTCGGGTAGGTTGACCCAGAAAACGCCTTGGCTTTCGGAGTCGTTGACGGGGATGCCATTGATGGTGACGTTGGTACGGGTGGGGTCGCTACCTCTGATCCAGATGCCGGTGTAGCCGACGCCGGCGCCAGCATCGGAGCTGACCACCACGCTGGGCGTCCATTTGAGTAAGAAAGGGAGATCTTGGCCGAGCTGGTTTTTATCCAAATCAGCCGCTTGGAGGTTGACGTAGGTAATGGGGTTTTTTCCCTGTGCTCGGTTGGCTGCCACAAGTAGCTCCTCGGTGGTGAAGCTGCGTGGGCGAAGCAGCACATTCATAGCGGCAACGGGCTGGTCGGGGCTGCTGCGCACACTGAAGGTTTCCGATTGGTAGCCGAGATAGGAAAAGCGGAGGGTGTAGGTGCCGAAGGCCGGAAGTCCGAGTGTAAAACGGCCATCGGCTTCGCTGGTGGTGCCGCGGCCTTGGCCCAGTATTTCAATGGCGACACCATAAAGGGGGGAGGCGTCTTCGGCCGCGGAGACCGTGCCTACAAGGCTTTGACTAAAAAGAAAAGAAGGATAGACAAAGAGAAGGAAGGTCGCTAGCGCGACGCTTTGCAAAGTATGCATAAACGATAATTTTTCCCTTCCCGGCATTACCCGGGCAGGTTCCTGGTTAAAAAATCCAAGGG
>DAITME010000083.1:0-17372 GCA_036835305.1 Lewinella sp. | reverse complement strand
CCTTTTTGTCTTCGCCATGCACAATTATTCGCCCTCCACTGCCGATTAGCTGGCCTGCTGGAAAGCTGAAGTTTGGTGGGTAGTTGCCTGTGTAAGAATCCGCTAGGTAGTTAAAGACGCTGCCTTGGAAGTTAGGAGCTGAGAGCGGTAGCGAAAATGGATCATAATCCCAAACATAGGCGGCCAGTCTTCCATGATCATTAATGTTTCTGCTCACGCACAAAAGATTGCGATAGTCGTCACCATACAAGTGTATATTGCTGTTTTGAAAATCGAAAAAACTATTCTCTGGCCAAAAATCTCCGAATAAAATTGTTTCACAATGTATGTCATATCCCGCTGTGCGTAAACTTCCCTTACCGAAATTCAGCTTTATTGTATTACCTCGTTCAATATTGGATAAAAGGCTAAAAGTACCCTCTCCTGCTAGTGTGAATTCCGAGCAAATATGACCTTTGAACAAAACTTGCTTTGAAGTTGCCGCATGAAAGCTCGTTCTATCCACAATAAAATGCAACGAGTCGTTAAGAATCATATCTCCATATATTCTCACATCTTGAGATCTAAGGAAAACTTCGCCACTCAAGTCTTCCCAAATCATATCCTTACAATAGCTCGGCGAGGGGTAAAGTTGGTCTATCTGATTGGTCACCACTTCACTGCTCCCTGCCGTAAAAGAATGCTGATTAAAAACAACATCGTCTAGCATGGATGGGGGGCACTCTCCACCTGAACCACCACTGCTCAAAGACCAGTGTGAGGGATCAAACCAACTACCGCTTCCATTGACCCAAAACAGTTGTCTAGGCAGAAAATCGTTAGAAATATTAACGTTAGTATTTCCTCCTAGGTCGATACTATTATAAAAATTCCAGCTACCGCTTGCATTGGGGTTGCTTATATCATGTTGAACCTCCAGCCCCCTTAGCTGCATCCAATCTAAAGATTGATCATTTGCAGAGCGAAGTTGCCAGCCTCCTTCACCTTGTAAATTCCCCAATCTTTCATTGCCAAACATCAAGATTGGAGCGTCGCACCTTCCTTGGCTTATTACCACTTCTACTGTAATTTTATTATCCTCAAAATATTGCTTACCTCCTGCCCTAAAAATCAGGCTATCCAGATAGAGCTCTTCATTGTCAATGAATCTGCTAGAGGACCCAATATCTATTTTTCTTGCACTCAGCCGGCCTCTGGATCCGAAAACAGTAGGTTTTTGGGCAAAAAAACTTCCGGGGAAAGATGAAACCGAGTCTATTCGAACGTTATTCAGTTCTCCTTGCAGTATTATTTCTGTTCCGAAATCATGTACAACATTGTCACCAAAAATATTGAATCTTGTTGGAAAAGTGGGCGTTAACGCCAGAAAACCAATGCCAGGCTTATCCACTAAATAAACTTTAGATCCTGAAATATCAAATATTCCATCAACGTTGATGTCAGGAGTTATAAACCTATTAGTGGATATAGGTAAGCCATTAGTTCTAAAATTGGCACCACTGCACACAAATGTATAAACCGCTAAACTATCCGCTAAAAAAGCACTCCCAGCACTAGGCTCGATATATAACCTGTTTCGCGAAAGCTTACCGAAAGTTCTTATTTCCTGATTCCACCCCCTTGGCCTTAAGGAAAAACCTGAAAATGCCCCGAAAATGGGATCATTAAAGTCTATTTTCATAAACGGTGAAAGTATTAAATCACCCCGAACAACCAATTCTACATGATTTACATTGGAGGTATTGAAATACAAGACAGCTTCTTGTGTTATGTTTCTCCAATCGAAAGAACCGATAGTTATATCATCAGAAGATGATATGAAAACGGTATCATTGATGCTGGTAAAACTATTCTGATCAAAGAAAACATCATCTTCTGCACTGGGAAGTTGGGTGTGATAGGTTGTACCACCAGAGGCTATCGCCCAATGTGTGAGATCACTCCAGTTACCTGTTCCATTAACCCAATAATAGTTGGTAGCATTCAGAACAAGACTATGGCACAACAAAAAAAAGAGAAAAAGCAATCGCATGGACTATTCAATTTATGCTAAGATTGTAAAGATGTTTGTGGCCTAGGTGACCGCATGGAATACCTAAGCCACAAACTTCACAATGCTTCGAACTATAATCCTGGATCTTCAACATCACAGACTCCCCACTGGCTACTTGAACAGGGATAGTAATATTCTGCAGCGCTTGGATCTGGATGGAATTGGAAGTAAGAGTTAGTCCCTAAACTGTCTAATTCAATAGTATAGTCAGGCGAAAGAGCTACTCCACCATAGGTGCTGTTTCCGAAGCACCTGACCCTGAAATCTATAAGTACATTTATTGGTGCCGAAGAAGATTTTTTTGCCCTGAACTTGAAATTTCCAGGGTAAGCAGTGTAGTTAATTCCGTAATTCCCCGTAGCGCTTATAACAGTTTCAAACCTTTTCAAACTAGCCGTTTCTGGGCAGGCATAGGCTATCTGGTCGTTTTCATCGAAGGCAGCTAAAGTGACAACTGCAGATGAAGGGAAAAGACGTGTCACCTCAACCCTACAGCCATCACAGCCGTAACCAAAAGGCGTTGGCCCCTCATCAATCGGCGGCGCTTTCCTCGCCGCTATCTCCACCTCCGCAGGCGCAGCTTGGAAGTCTTCGAGCGCAGCTTCTTTCTCACAGCTCCACATCAGCGAAAGGGCTACGAATAGCAGCAGGTAGGTGAGTGAGTGAGTGAGTGAGTGAGTGAAAAAAAGAAGAATTTCTCATGATGAAGAAATTTGTGAAAACAGCGCCGTGTTAATATAGGGCATTGCTTTCTGGTGAAAAGGACTCTTTGGGTGTTGTTTTCTCTGTTCTCGTGTGTTGTTACAAAGATAGGGTAATTTTGCTTGGGATGCAAGGGCTCGCACGACATTTTTTGGTGATTTCTCCAAATGCATGGCTCTTTTTGTTAGAACACGGCTCCCGCCTCCGGCAAAAAATAAAAAAGACGACTACCCTGAAAAGCGCAACAAGCCACCCCGCATGGTCTTCTGTGACCTAAATCACTCGCCTAGATTTTTGGCGCAGTTTCTCCTGTTTTGATAGAACTTTAAGCGGCTATTTCTTGTATCTACACTGATGTAATTTTTAAAATAGTCTTACTTCATGGATAGTCAACATACTACAAACAACGGCCACGGCGCCTACAATATGAACGGGGAAAGCAAATGCCCTTTTTCTGGTGGTGCGCTCAAGCGGGCAGCAGGCAGCGGCACTAGCAACCGAGACTGGTGGCCCAATCAGCTCAAACTAAACATTTTACGGCAGCATTCCAATCGCTCCAACCCAATGGGCGAGGACTTCAATTATGTGGAAGCCTTCAAAAGCCTTGATCTGGCGGCCGTTAAGCAAGAAATTGTAGAACTGATGACCTCCTCACAGGATTGGTGGCCAGCAGACTACGGCCACTACGGTCCTTTCTTCATCCGCATGGCCTGGCACAGTGCAGGCACCTATCGCATTGCCGACGGCCGTGGCGGTGCTGGTTCGGGCACCCAGCGTTTTGCGCCTTTGAATAGCTGGCCAGATAACGCCAACCTCGACAAAGCGCGGCTGTTGCTCTGGCCCATTAAGCAGAAATATGGTCAAAAACTTTCTTGGGCAGACCTGATGATCTTGGCTGGCAACTGCGCTCTGGAGTCTATGGGCTTCCAAACCTTTGGCTTCGCTGGCGGCCGCGAAGATGTCTGGGAACCAGAAGAAGACATCTACTGGGGCCCAGAAACAGAGTGGTTGGGCGATAAGCGCTATACCGGCGATCGGGAACTAGAGAATCCGCTCGGCGCGGTGCAGATGGGACTTATTTACGTCAACCCAGAAGGCCCTAATGGCAATCCAGATCCCTTGGCTTCGGCCCGCGATATCCGCGAAACCTTTGGTCGGATGGCGATGAACGACGAAGAAACCGTGGCGCTGATTGCTGGCGGCCATACCTTCGGCAAAACCCACGGCGCTGCCGACCCCGACCAGTACGTAGGCCGCGAGCCTGCTGGCGCCAGCATCGAAGAGCAGAGCATGGGATGGAAGAATACTTTCGGCACAGGAAGCGGAGAGCATACCATCACCAGCGGTTTGGAAGGCGCCTGGACCACTACACCTACCCAGTGGAGCAACAACTATTTTGAGAACCTCTTCGGCTTCGAGTGGGAACTAACCAAAAGCCCCGCTGGTGCCCACCAATGGACGCCTAAGAATGGTGCCGGCGCTGGCACCGTGCCAGATGCCCACAACCCAGCAAAAAGCCATGCGCCTTTCATGCTGACTACTGACTTGGCACTGCGCGTGGATCCAGCTTACGAGAAAATCTCCCGCCGTTTCTACGAAAACCCCGACGAGTTTGCCGATGCTTTTGCTAGAGCTTGGTTCAAGCTAACGCACCGCGATATGGGACCGAAGGCCCGCTACATCGGCCCGGAAGTGCCCGCCGAAGAGTTGATCTGGCAAGACCCCGTTCCAGCGGTAGATCACGCGCTCATCAACGAGCAAGACATCGCCGAGCTAAAGCGCAGATTACTCGCCTCTGGCCTAAGCGTCTCTCAGCTAGTCTCTACAGCCTGGGCCTCTGCGGCTACTTTCCGCGGTTCCGACAAGCGCGGTGGTGCCAATGGTGCCCGCTTGCGGCTGGCTCCTCAGAAGTATTGGGCAGTCAATAAGCCCGCCGAACTATCTAAAGTGCTAGATACCCTTGAGGCTCTACAGCAGGAGTTCAATAAAGCCCAAGCAGGCGACAAACGCGTATCGCTTGCCGACTTGATTGTCTTGGGCGGCTGCGCAGCGATTGAACAAGCAGCTAAAGACGCTGGCTTCGACGTAGCAGTTCCCTTCACCCCCGGCCGCACCGATGCTACGGCAGAACAGACCGATGTCGATTCCTTCGCTGCACTGGAGCCGCAGGCCGATGGCTTCCGCAACTACAAAAAAGCCAGCAACCCTGCCACTGCCGAAGAGCTACTGGTGGATAAAGCACAACTCATGACCCTCACGGCTCCTGAAATGACGGCGCTAGTGGGTGGTATGCGTGTGCTAAATACCAACTTCGACAACTCCAAGCACGGCGTATTTACCCATCGCCCCGAGACGCTCACCAACGATTTCTTCGTCAACTTACTCGACCTAGGCACCACTTGGCGCGCCACCTCCGATGCCCAAGAAACCTTCGAGGGTCGCGATCGGAAGACGGGCGAAGTGCGCTGGACGGGTACGCGTACAGACCTGATCTTCGGCTCCAACTCCGAGCTCCGTGCCATCGCTGAAGTCTATGGCTGCGTAGATGGCCAAGAAAAATTTGTACACGACTTTGTGGCCGCTTGGAACAAAGTGATGAACTTAGATCGCTTCGATCTAGCCTAGACGGCTAGGCGGTAGTTCTAGGGCGACTTTGAGTTGTTCGAGAAATATCTGCTAAACTAAAAGGTAGCCTGTTAGAAAACGGGCTACCTTTTTTGTTCATACTTTCTGCTAGGAATACTCCATGCGGCTCGGCCCAATACCCAGACCCACCGTGTTTATACGAAGACCTAGGCGGGTTAAATTCGGGTTGGTAGATGGGTGTACTGGTTCATACGGTTGGAAGAGCCATACCCAGACGGGCACGGCGAGTATAAATGCCCATACGGGTGTTCCGACAGGAGCAAAGTTTACGCTTTTGAGCCACGCCGCTGCTAAAACACCGATAAAACAGCATGATTTGGGCTCAAAAGGCTCCTCAATCGCTATTTAAAGACTTGCTGCTGTCCCGCTGAAAGTGAAGGAAACGAGGGGAAGCAAGTAAAACATTCGTAAAGTCGTGATAAAATAAGTATTTTTGCACTGTTCATTAATAGCGAAACTGGTAAAAAGTGTTAAGGAACTCGCTTTTTA
Source organism: Lewinella sp. (assembly GCA_036835305.1). Classification (GTDB taxonomy): domain Bacteria; phylum Bacteroidota; class Bacteroidia; order Chitinophagales; family Saprospiraceae; genus Neolewinella. The sequence continues at coordinate 11,482 of DAITME010000083.1, read as the reverse complement.
CCGCTTCAAATGAAACCAAATGGAATGATAAGCGAAAAAGAACTGGAGGCTCTTCTTCCTGAACTCGAACAAGATCGTATTGAAAAGACAACGTCAGTAAACGATACGAACAAATTTGGTGAGGCCATCTGCGCCTTTGCCAACGACCTACCCAATCACAACAAACCAGGCTACTTGACTGTGGGCGTACGAGATGACGGCACCAAAGCGGGTCTGAACATCACGGAAAGAAATCTTCAAACACTTTTAGACTTTCGTACAGATGGACGCATTGTTCCGCCACCGTCCTTAGTCGTTTCTAAATTCACCTATCCAGATGGGGAAGTTGCTGTAGTAGAGGTGCAGCCCCATTTCCTACCGCCCGTTCGTTTCAATGGCAAAGTGTGCATCAGAGCTGGCATTCGCAAAGGCACTGCCAACGAAGCTGACGAGCGAATCCTCACCGAAAAGCGTGCTGCCTTTGCGCGTTCCTTCGATGTATTGCCGTGTAAAGGAAGCACCATAAATGATATAAGTATAGAACTTTTTAAACTTCGCTATCTTCCTGCGGCCATTGATCCCGAAACGCTTAGAGAAAACGGTAGGGATTTAAAGGCGCAATTAGCCTCTCTGAAGTTTTATGACCTGAAAGAAGACTGCCCCACCTATGCTGGCATTCTGCTATTTGGTAGCAACCCACGCTTCTTCATCCCAGGTGCCGCTGTGCAGTACGTCCGCTTCCAGGGACAAGACGAGGCTAGTGACTTCGAATACGAGCACCGTTTTGATGGAGATCTAACGACCCAACTAAGACAAATGGAGGAGTTCATCAGGGCTAATATTGTAAAAATGGTGCTGCCTGAGCTAGGGGGAAACTATGTAGCCAACTATCCACTGCGAGCTGTAAAAGAGCTGCTCTTCAATGCTGTTATCCACCGTGATTATCAATCCAACGCGCCCATAAAGTTTTACGAATACAGCGATAGAATAGAAATCTCTAATGCTGGTGGCTTATTCGGTAAAGCTCGTCCAGAAAACTTTCCCAACGAGAATGACTACCGAAATCCTGCCATATCTGAAGCTGTGAAAAATTTGGGCTTTGTCAACGGGTTCAATGTGGGCGTAAAGGCAGCCTTGGCTGCCCTAGAACGAAACGGCAACCCCGCCCCAGTGTTCATAAAAGACCAGCCGACTTCCTTTGCTGTTAAAATATTCAAACGCCTGTGATATGAAGACCATCGTATTCTTCAACAACAAGGGGGGAGTGGGTAAAACAACACTTGTTTATCATTTTGTCCACATGTTGGCAGAACTGGGTCACCGATGTTTAGCGGTTGACTTAGATCCTCAAGCCAACCTAACGGCCATGTTCCTTAACGATGAGGAACTAGAACGTATCTACACACAAGATCCCCAACGAGAAACCCTGCTAACAGGTATCAGGCCCATCGAAAAAGGCTTAGGGGATATCGCTAGAGTAAAAGTACACGAAATCAATTCCTACATAGGCTTGTTGGCTGGCGACTTAGAATTATCGCTTTTCGAAGACAAGCTGAGTACTACTTGGAGCAAATGTATAGACGGCGATGAAGCCGCCTTCCGAACCGTCTCTTCTTTTTCCAGAATTATAGAGAACGAAGCAAAGGCTTTTGAGGCGGCCTATTGTATTATAGATGTGGGCCCCAATTTTGGTGCCTTAAATAGAGCTACACTGATCGCTGCAGATTACGTTGTGGTGCCCATGGCTGCGGACTTATTTTCCTTACAAGGACTTAAAAATTTGGGCTTGCGCTTGAGCATCTGGCAACAAGAGTGGGCCGACAGAGTATCCCGTAATCGAGCCAGCGACCTTTCCCTTCCTCGTGGAGCCTTAAAACCACTGGGCTATATCGTTATGCAACACGGCATTAAAGAAAGCCGGCCTGTTAAATCCTATCTGAAATGGGCGAATCGCATTCCGGCTGTGTTTCGGGAATACGTACTTCATACTCCTTCTGAAGAAACATTTACCGTTACGGACGACGAGCACTGCCTAGCCTTACTGAAACATTATCACAGCTTAGTACCCATGGGGATGGAAGTCCGAAAACCTATTTTCCAACTCAAACCAGCCGACGGCGCCATTGGGGCACACTACCAAGCCGTTCAAAGCGCCTACACCGATTTTAAACAATTGGCAGAACGAATTATTTCCTTGACCGAGGACTAATACTTTAAGCCTTCCCCTCCCACTCCTTATAAAACTGCGTCAGAAACGCTTCCATAAAAGCGTGGCGCCGGGCGGCCATTCCTTTGGCCGTAGAAGTATGCATTCGATCCTTGAGGAGGAGGAGTTTCTCGTAGAAATGGTTGATGGTGGGGGCTTGGCTGTTCTTGTATTCCTCCCGTGTCATATCCAGTTTAGGCAGGATATTGGGGTCGTAAAGCGCCCGATTCTTGAAACCGCCGTAATTGAACGTTCGGGCAATGCCTATGGCACCGATCGCGTCTAGGCGATCCGCATCTTGCACCACTTGTAGCTCGGGGGAGCTGTAGGTGGATGCCTCGTTGCCGCCCTTGAAAGAGATGTGGCGCACGATTTGTTCTACGGCGAAAATAGTGGGTTCTTCCACGCCTTGGCTTGCTAAAAATGCTCGGGCTTTCTTCGGGCCGATGCTTTCATCGCCGCCATGAAATTTGGCATCGGCAATATCGTGCAGCAGCGCACCTAGCTCCACTACCACGGTATCTACCGCTTCTGTTTTAGCAATTTCCTTGGCTAGTTGCCAAACGCGGTAGATGTGCCACCAATCGTGGCCACCCTCTGCGTCTGCTAGAGTGTGTTGTACATAGGCAGCGGTGAGCGTAATAATATCAGGATGCATATATTTGTGATTAGCGTAGAAACTTTCACTTCTGTTTGATGTGTTCAAATCTTATATATGAACCGCATACAAAATATTCATACCGGTGAGATACTCTTGGAAGAATTCCTAGAGCCAATGGGTATCTCTGCTTATCGCTTGGCGAAGCGTACGCAGCTACCACAAACACGGATTAGCGAAATTATCAAAGGCCGCAGAAGGATTACGGCAGACACGGCGCTGAGATTTTCCAAATTCTTTGGCACCTCCGCAAAATTCTGGCTAGGACTACAAGAAGACTTTGACCTAGAAGAAGCTGCCATCAAAAACGAAGCAGTCATCCAATCCATACGCAGTTTTCAACATGATGTTGAATAAATAGAAACGGCTCACCTAGGCGAGCCGTTTCTATTTGTCTATTTCCTCAACAAGTCTTTGCCAGGGAAGTAGGCCGTTTCGGCTAGTTCTTCCTCGATTCGGAGGAGCTGGTTGTATTTTGCGATCCTATCGGAGCGGCTAGCGGAGCCTGTTTTGATTTGTCCGCAGTTGAGCGCCACCGCTAGGTCTGCGATCGTGGTATCTTCGGTTTCGCCACTGCGGTGAGACATCACACTGGTGTAGCCAGCGCGGTGTGCCATGTTGACGGCCTCGATGGTTTCGGTCAAGGAACCAATTTGGTTCACTTTGATCAAAATGCTATTCGCACTCCCTTCCTCAATACCTCTGCTGAGGCGCTTAGTGTTGGTTACGAAGAGATCGTCGCCAACCAACTGGCCTTTGCCTGCTACGGCAGCATTGAGCTTCGCCCAAGCAGACCAATCGTCTTCATCCAGACCATCCTCAATAGAGAAGATCGGGTACTTCTTGAACCAATCTACCCAGTAGGCAACCATCTCGTCGGAAGTCATCTTGCGGCCATCCGATTTGTGGAAGTGATAGACTTTTTCCTCTCTGTTGTAAAACTCAGAAGCAGCAGCATCCATAGCGATCACGATATCCTCACCCGCGCGATAGCCTGCTTTTTCAATGGCCTCCAGAACCGTTTCGATGGCCTCTTCGTTGCTCTTGATATTGGGTGCAAAGCCCCCCTCATCGCCAACATTGGTGCTATACCCTTTTTTCTTGAGTACATTTTTCAGGTGGTGGAAGGTCTCCACGCCCATCCGCAGGGCATCGCTGAAACGCTCGGCACCCACGGGCATGATCATAAATTCCTGAAAATCGATGCTGTTGTCTGCATGGCTACCACCATTGATGATGTTCATCATCGGCACAGGCATAACATGGGCGTTAACGCCACCGATATAGCGGTACAAGGGTTGGTGTAGCTCCAGGGCAGCAGCTTTAGCAGCAGCTAAGGAAACACCCAAGATTGCATTAGCGCCTAATTTGCTTTTGTTTTCGGTACCATCCAGCTCGATCATTTGCTCGTCTATATAGCGCTGGTCTTGTACATCAACACCCAGCAATATATCGGCAATATGTTCCTCCACATTATCCACGGCTTTGAGGACGCCTTTCCCGAGATAGACATCTTTGTCGCCGTCGCGCAACTCCACCGCTTCATAGGCACCCGTACTAGCACCTGATGGGACAGCAGCACGCCCTACAGCGCCTTCTGCGGTCATAACTTCTACTTCTATGGTCGGATTGCCGCGAGAGTCCAGTATCTGGCGGGCTTTTACATCAATGATTGAACTCATACTTTTTTAGTTTTTTGCAGTTTTTTGTTCGGCCATCATGGCCACGAATTGATCGAAGAGATAGCGGGCATCGTGTGGGCCGGGGCTGGCCTCGGGATGGTATTGTACACTGAAGGCATTTTTGCCCTTTACGCGAATCCCCTCGATGGTATCATCATTTAAGTTGCGGTGGGTTACCTCCACGGTGTCTGCGCTGGCCTCGATGGCTTCCGGGCTGACCCCAAAGCCATGATTTTGGCTGGTGATCTCGCATTTGCCCGTTAGCAAGTTGATAACGGGGTGGTTGATGCCTCGGTGGCCGTGGTGCATCTTGTAGGTTGGAATATCTACAGCCCTGGCCAGTATTTGATGCCCCAGGCAGATGCCAAAAAGGGGCAGGTTATCCGCCAGCATCGCTTTGGCAGTTGTTACAGCATAGTCCATAGCTCCCGGGTCGCCGGGGCCATTACTGATGAAATAACCATCGGGCCCGAAAGCACGAATGGTTTCTATGCTGGTCTTGGCAGGAAATATTTTTACGAAGCAGCCTCTATCGGTAAAATTCCGAAGGATGTTGGTCTTTGTGCCAAGATCCAAAACGGCCACCTTCAAATTAGCGTGGCTACCGGGGCCGCCCATGCTATCCCACTCATCGCCCATCGTATAGGCTTGGGTTGTACTGACTTGGCTGGATAGCTCTAGCCCGCTCATATCGGGCGCTGCAGCCAATTGCTTTTGGAGGGCTGCTTCGTCGAATAGCTCGCTAGAGATGATTCCATTCATAGCTCCTTTCGTGCGGATGTGGCGTACCAGTGCCCGCGTGTCTATATCGCTAATGCCTACCAGCCCCTCACTTTCCAGATAATCCTGTATGGAAATATCCGCCTTTTGCCTACTGAAAGGCACCGTAAAATTTTTACAGATTAGGCCAGCAATCTTGATACTATCCGATTCCGTATCGGCAGCCAAGGTACCATAGTTGCCAATATGAGCATTCGTAGTTACCAGCAACTGCCCAAAGTAGGAAGGATCGGTAAAAACCTCCTGGTAGCCGGTCATGCCAGTATTGAAACATATTTCACCCGTGGTGGTGCCAGTTTTACCAATGGCTTTGCCGTGGTAGATCGTACCATCAGCGAGGAGGAGGATAGCGGGCTTTGCAGACATGAAGCAACCAATTTGAGGCAAAGATACACCCTAGGCGCCATCTAAAAAAATTAAGCACAGCAGACTTAATGTATTTTTTACACTAATAGCGGATTTTGGGGAGAGCTTTTCAAAATCGGGTGATAGATTTGCTGCCCTTGCGTCTTGTTGGATATTGGAAAGCCAGGAACTGCTTGTATCTCACTACGTGCTTACCACCTCTACTATCGCTCGCCCCCTCCGCCATTGACCAGACAGTATAAAAATGGCACTAACTCGGTCTTGTAGCTAACCGACGCCGCCCTTTGTGTTCTATCTAAATTTATACTAGTACTAGGGTGGGATCCCACCCTACCGCCTTGCCGCCAACGCTCCTTATCAACCAAAGCACAGTTTTAGTGCCTAAGCCAACTCAAGCGAGTTGCAAAGTACTGAGTGGATCATCCGTAGCGCGCTAGCTGCGCTGTTTTGGGAAGCTAATTAGGCCTGCTTCCTCGCGTGTGATTAGGTGTTCAGGAGCTTGCCGTTTGATAAAAACGCATCGCTCGGATGCAAAGATAAAGTGTTTGCTTTTTATTTACAAATTTTTGTTTCTTTTTTAAAAAAACTTTTATGCTGATTCTTATCGGAAGAATGGCTGGTTTTTGCTCACGCGGGAGCCATGTTTCCTAAAAGGAGCCATATTACAGAAGCAAAATGCCCTGGGCTGCCGCCGCTACCGAAGGGCTATTTTTTACTACCCCGCAGCTGGGCAACATAAAATGCAAAAAACAAAATTGACCCTGCGAGCAAAACTAGGGCTCTTAGTAGTTCGTCGGCCAGCCAAAATTTGATAGATAGTCCTAGTAGATTAGGATAGCAAACAACGGTATGCGGAAAAGTAGTTTCTTCATCACCGTGCACTTTGATCTGTATTGCTTGTTTATAAGTTCATTTGCCATTTCCACTGCTATCAAAGAAAGGGCTTTGCTCCCGCGTGAGCCAATAACACCATTTTTGACAACTACAGAAACAAATCCTCGTAGAGTTCGCGTACTTTTCCAAGCTGCTTCACTTCTATTTTGTAGCGGCTCAGGTCGAGGCCTTTGGTATTGTATTTGCTGATGTACATCCGCCGGAAGCCTAGCCTTTCTGCCTCTTGGATGCGCTGTTCGATGCGGTTGACGGCGCGTATTTCACCACTCAGCCCCACCTCGCCAGCGAAGGCATAGCTGGTGGGTACGCTTACGTCGGTACCGCTGGAAAGTAGGGCGGCAATGATGCCCAAATCGATAGCAGGGTCATCTACCCGGATGCCGCCCGCGATGTTGAGAAATACGTCTTGGTTGCCCAAAGAAAGCCCTGCCCGCTTCTCCAGCACAGCCAGCAGCATACTTAGGCGGCGCAGATCAAAGCCTGTGGCCGAACGCTGAGGCGTACCATAAACAGCAGTAGAAACCAGCCCTTGAACCTCGATGAGCATAGGTCGCATCCCTTCCAAAGTAGCTGCCACAGCACTGCCACTGAGGTTTTCATCACGGTTGCTCAGTAATAGTTCGGAGGGATTGCTGACCTCGCGCAGCCCATCGGCATTCATTTGGTAGATGCCCAGCTCGTCGGTACTACCGAAGCGGTTTTTGAGGGTTCGCAATATGCGATAGGTGTAGTGGCGGTCTCCCTCAAATTGTAAAACGGCATCCACGATGTGCTCCAGCAATTTGGGGCCTGCGATGCTGCCCTCCTTCGTAATGTGGCCGATCAGGAAAACGGGAATATTGGTTTCCTTGGCGAATCGTTGCAACTCAGCAGCACATTCCCGCACTTGGCTCACGGTGCCGGCCATGCTTTCTACATGCGGGCTGTAGAGGGTTTGGATAGAGTCGGCGATAATGAGGCTGGGCTTCAATTGTTGGGCGTGCTGCAGAACTTTGCTCGTGTTGGTTTCGGTGAGTAGATAGCAGAGGTCCGCTTGTCCACCTAGCCGATCGGCGCGCATCTTGATTTGCTCCTCACTTTCCTCACCCGATACGTACAGCACCTTATGCCCCAAGCCCAAGGCCAACTGCAACAATAGGGTAGATTTACCAATGCCCGGCTGCCCGCCAAACAACACGATAGAACCCGGCACAATACCGCCGCCGAGCACGCGGTTCAGCTCCTGATCGGGCGCCACCAAACGCTGCACCTCCCCGGCCTTTACATCGGGCAAGCGCACGGGCACAGGCCCACGGGCTAGGACAGGGCCTTTGGTCGTGCTGTCTTCTCGCCAGCTATCCCGACTCTCCTCGCGGCTATTGGGAGGCAACACTTTTTCCTCCAGCAGGGTATTCCATTCGCCACAACTCGGGCATTGCCCCATCCATTTGGGCGATTGTGAACCACAGTTGGTACAGAAAAAAACGGTTTTTACCTTGGCCATGCTTTTGTCTTTTGTGGGGTAAAGGTACGAAAGCTTAGAAAGGTGTATAAGTTTGGACGGGGGTAAAAGTAGAAAGGCTAGATACCCAATTAACCGGTGCTCTACAAACGCGTAGCGGGAGAGCTAGCCAACAGCCCACCGCCAAAAGCCAAAAGCCTCCCACTATTGATTTAATAATTTCATAACACTGGCTTAACAGCCATCTGAGATAGTAGCCTCATCTTTGCGGCGTAATTGGAAACTTAAAAAAAACTATTCCTTTATGAAACTGAATTTCTTTCAACTCTTGTTGCTACTGTCTGTAGCTGTCTTCTACACGGCGTGTGGAAATGACGATGACAATCCTACACCCGATGCTGCCGCTCCAGTCGTAACGGCTCCTGCCGGTGTAATTAGCGTAGATAATGGCGCCGCTGGCCAATCAGCAGCCTTTACTCTAACGCTAGCAGCTGGCGTAACTGCCACCTACACCGCTACGGGTACGGGTGTAACGGTAACAAACTCTTCCGGCACGGCTACCGCTGGTACGATCACCATCAATTTCGACGCAGGCACCACTGCTGGTGCTGCTTCCATCACGCTTCGTGTAACGGACTCTAACAACCGCTCCGACGAAGCTACCGCCGTTATCAACATCGGTGTGAACGAAACTCAGGTGATTGTTGCGAGCAGTATCACTTCAGATGTTACCTGGACGGCCGATAAGGTTCACATCCTAGCGGGTCGTATTGTTGTACAAAACGGTGCTACCTTAACTATTGAAGCTGGTACTATCGTAAAAGGGGAGGCCGGTACTGGCCCGAATGCTACTGCTCTGATTGTAGCTCGCGGTGGTAAGCTTATGGCTGATGGCCGTGCTGATGCACCTATTATTTTTACATCTGTAGCCGACGAGTTAATGCCTGCTGATATTGCCGCTGGCAACTTTGCTAGCCCGAACTTAGACCCTGATATTGACGGGTTATGGGGTGGTGTAATCGTCCTTGGCTTTGCTCCTAGCTCTTTCTCTACCAACGAGCTAACTTTCCAGATTGAGGGTATTCCACCTTCTGACATCAACGGTTTGTATGGTGGCACTGATGCTAGCGACAATTCCGGTGTAATCCGCTACATTTCTATCCGCCATGGTGGATCGAACATTGGTGAAGGTAATGAGATCAACGGCTTGACATTGGGCGGTGTTGGTAACGGTACAGTTATTGAAAATGTGGAAGTAGTTGCCAACCAAGACGATGGTATTGAGTGGTTCGGTGGCACAGTAAGCGTAACCAACGCTTTAATATGGAACTCTGGCGACGATGCCTTAGATTCCGACCAAGCTTGGGCTGGCATTATGGACAATTTCATCATCATTTGTGGGCCTACCACCGATCATGCACTCGAAATTGACGGTCCTGAAGGAACTTATCGCGACGGTCATATCCTCAGAAATGGCTCTGTAAAAGGACATCCAGCTTCCGAATTGGGTGATTTCCGTGATGGCGCAGAGGGCACCTTCGAGCGTATTTATTTCTTCGGCTTTCCCGATCCTGCCACCTCTGGCGGCCGTGGTGATTTCAGTCTTAGTAACCGTGAAAACACAAGCAACACTACTGACAATTTCGCCAACGGTGTGTTGATTTTCGATATGCTAGAAGTTACTTCTCCTGAAGGGGTAGCACTCAGCACCGTGTTCCGGAACGGAACGGATGTTCATGCCACAGAAGTAGCAGCAGGTGCTAATACGGTGGGTGCAGACAAATCTGTTTTCGACTGGACTTGGGCTGCAAAAGCAGGACAGTTGACCGAATTTTAGTCTTACCATATATCTTTTCCGGTAGAAGAATCAAATTCATTTTACCTGGTAGCTCGCAGGTGTTCATCTGCGAGCTACTTTGTTTTCAAACTTTATCTGAAGTATGCCTGAATTTTACCGCCTGCTAATTAATCTCCGATGAATATGGTATCACGAGAAATGGCTTGCGTAATCTCACCGAACGCAATTTTTCGTCCAAACACAAACCATTAATTATCAGTTCCGAAAAATTTAGAATATTTTCTGAAGATACTCACTTATTCCAAACAGTTATGAGACATTTATCAACAATAATTGGCACTTTTTGGCTTTTGCTACTATGCGTTCCAACTACAACAGCTTATGCTCAGACGAACGGTACCATTCGAGGCAGCGTGATCGATGCTGCCACAGGTGAGCCATTTTATGGAGCAACTGTTGTTCTTGAAGGAACATCGAATGGCGATCTCACAGACTTTGACGGAAAATTTGAGATCAATACAGCACCAGGTATCCATGCGCTTAGAATAAGCTTTATTTCCTACAAAACCATCACCATTACGGATATAGAGGTGGTGGCAGGAAAAGTTATTCTTCTGGAAAACATCAACATGTCAGAAGATGTGGAAACCCTAGAGGAAGTGGTCGTTACGGCAACGGCAGTGAGAAATACAGAAGCAGCGCTTTTAGTCCTAAAGAGAAATTCCACCATGGTAATAGATGGTATCTCTTCCGCCAACTTCCGTAAAATTGGCGACTCTGACGCAGCGGCAGCAGTTAAAAGAGTGCCCGGCGTTTCTATCGAAGGTGGTAAATACGTCTATGTGAGGGGTTTAGGAGACCGTTACACTAAGACGATTTTGAATGGGATGGATATACCCGGGCTGGATCCAGATAGGAACAGCATACAAATGGATATATTCCCGACTAACTTGATTGAAAATATCATCGTCATTAAATCTTTTAATGGCGACCTTCCCGCAGACTTTACAGGAGGCGTGGTTAATATCAATACGAAAGAATTTCCCGAAGAACGAGTGGCTTCTGTCTCTTTCAGTGGTAGCTATAACCCTTCTATGCACTTTAATAATAACTTCCTAACTTATGAGGGTAGTAGTACAGACTTCTTAGGTTTTGATAACGGGCTACGAAGAATACCCACCGACGGATTGAACTCTAACGAAATCCCACTATACCCTCAAGTAGTTGGCCGCCCTAATTCACAGGAATCAGCAAATTATCAAGATATACTAGGCCGATTCAACACCAACTTAGCTGCTATTCAACAAAATAGTGGAATGAACCTTGGTATAGGTCTTAGTTTTGGCAATCAGCATAATATAGGAACGCGAAAATTAGGTTATTTCGCCTCGCTAAGCTACGACAGAAGTTCGGAGTTTTACCAAGACGTTGTTTATGCCCGATATGGTAAAAGCTCGCCAGAAGTGTTTCAATTGGAAGAAAGAGAGTTCCAACGCGGTAGTTTCGGCACAATTTCCAACCAGCTGAGCGGCATGGCTGGCATCTCTGTAAAAGGCGAAAACTCAAAATATACGCTCAATTTGCTGCATATTCAAAACGGAGAGTCTAAAGCAGCTCTTTTTGACTACGAAAATAATGACTTAGGCGCTGTATTCAGTGCAGACCAACACAACCTAGA
>DAITME010000082.1:0-17647 GCA_036835305.1 Lewinella sp. | reverse complement strand
CCAAAATATTCACGCAACATGGATTCTCTCGCTTGTCCGAACTCCTCGATCTCTACCCAGTCATCCGCACCGCATATCATGGCAACTATGGCAATCGTGATTATTGTCTATAAACTATGCAGCTTCCCTAAAGGGGATCGGGTATCTTCCGAATCTTTGAAGTGCTCAAAGAGATTACAGCGTACCTTGTTTTTAGCTACTTTGGCGTTAAAGTACCTACTATTCCGCAATTGAGCTTGCAATTGTCGTACACCAATAGCGGATCAATTGGCTACTTTTACCGCCAGTTCTGAGTCTATCGCCCCATATAAGCAATGACGATATCGCGTATATCATTGCTCTTTACGCCCATCAATGCCGCCTCGCTTGTTTGTGCGTAGCCTGCTAAAAAACTGAGGTTATTTTCTCGGCCGTCGGCCACAAACTTGGGCATCACTACGGAATAGGATAACCGCTCTTGGATAGGTTGGCCGTCTACTACCCAGTTATCCCCTTCTTTTTCGGCACCTAGCCGCTGCATATAACCGCCTTCTCCTTGGTTGGTGAAGGTACCGATTTCAAGTAATTGAATCAAATCGGCTCCCACTATCTCCTGACGAACAATAGGCCCGCCAAAGGGAAAGCTGCGTAGCACATCGTATTCCGTAACGGTGCCCATCAGCTTATCGTCGATGCGCAGCGAGCCGCTGTTGAGTAAATACACCGCAGCACCCGGCCAGGCAGCTTGGAAGGCAGCGAGGGTAAGTTGGCCGTAGTTGGTTTGTTGGTTGCGCACCACCACTTCCCGACCTTCTAGGGGGCTTGTCAGAGTGGTGAGTACTCGGTTGGCATCATAGCCCAAATCGGCCAGCATAATACTTTGTTGGCCAGCCCATTTATCTATCACGGCCTGGGTAGCGGGATGCTTGGCTAGGCGGCCATCAATCGGCATCAGCTCCGATCGGAGGTGGCTGATACCACAATCAGGATAGTAGCGCAGCCGGTGGATATAGACCGTTTTAGCGTTGGCATCGGCCTTGGCGATGACGGTACTGCCAACAAAACGGCTGTTGTTTTCGTGCTCGTGGCCGCCCATGAACAGCGGCAAATCGGGTACCGCCAGCGCCAGGCGCATATCGTCTTCCAGGTTGAGGTGGGTGAGGCCCACCATGATATTAGCCGACTCACTGGCGGCCTCTGCTGCTTGCTGAAAACTGGCGGTAACATCTTCGTAATACAAGTAATCCTGCTGGGCAAAAGGTAGCACCACACCAATGATAGCTAGGCGAACTGCTTGCCCATGGGCAGTCTTGAACTCATGTACGATGTAATCCGGCACCGCCCGCCCACGCTGTATAAAAGGGCGGCGCCCCATAGGACTTTCCCAGCGGGCATTGGCACAAACATACTTAAAATCGGACTGATCCAGCCGCTTGCGCAAGAGCATCGAATCGCTCAAATCAAACTCGTGGTTTCCAAAAGTAGCGTAGTCCAGCCCCATTGCATTCAAGGTTTCCACCATTTGCTGCCCTGCCACCCGCTCGCCATTCATTTTCAAAGTCCCCATAAAGGAAGGGCTCAGGAAGTCACCCGCCATCACAGCAATGGTATTAGGGTTTTCGGATTTTAACTGCTCCAGCAAAGTCGCCACGCGAGCCAGACCACCAACGGTTCCTCCTTCCAGCGGCGAAATTTCATACACGTCGTTGAGTTGTAGGATCGTGATATCTATCGGCGCCGATGCCTGATCGCTGCGCCCCTCGGTGCTGAGCCTTGGCTGCGGCGTAGAACAAGCCACTAGTAGTAGCCATAAAAAAAAACTATAGAGGTGTTTCATGACGATCTGGTTTTGCGTTTGTCAACAAAGATAGGGTTTTCTTGCCAAATAAAGAATTGGTGCTGTTTTTTTGGGATGAAGCCTTTTCTTGCTCACGCCCTAGTACGGGCACTACGTGCAGGAGCAGGGCTTTTTTTGAAGAGCCAAGTAAGCTCCCTCCTCGCATACATACGCAAGCGCCCCCTTTTTTCGTTCCCCAATAAATAAGACGTATGCTATCCCTTCGTAGCTCTATTTTGCTGTGCTTGCTCATTTCCTTTGGTTTTACAACGGCTTGTGGCATTTTCGTTCCTTCCGACGACTATGTTCGCGGGGAAAGGCCCGCTAGGGTTTCTAACAAAGGGGCGGTGGATGCCACATCTACGCTGCGAACGCAAGTTATCAAGGATGCAAGCAGCCTGAAAGGAACACGCTACAAGTACGGCGGCACCAATCCCAAAACGGGTATGGATTGCTCGGGGCTCACCAATTATGTCTTCTTAAATGCAGGCATTAGCCTCAACCGCTCCTCCAAGGAGCAAGCGAAGAACGGCAATGCAATCAAACTCAAAGATGCTAAGGCAGGCGACCTAGTTTTTTTCAAAAATGGTGGCCGCATCTTCCATGTAGCACTCATCACGGAATACACAGGGGATAAGCTCTGGGTAGTACACTCTACCACTTCGCGCGGCGTGATCAGCGAGGAAATACTCTCTAACAGTTATTGGAAGCCTAAAATCGCTTTTGTGCGCGACGTCATTTCTCGCTAAAGCGATCAGAATAGGGTGCTATTGCGCGTCGTAAGCATAGTGCAGCAAATCCATTACCGTTACAATGCCTACTGGTTTTTGTCCATCTTCGCCCAAAATGACTAAGCTGTGATAGCTTTTGTGGCGAAAGGTAGCGGCAGCCTCCTTTGCAGTGGTTGTGGCGGGTGTGGTGGCCACCTCTTTCGTCATCAGATCCTGTACAATAAGGCTATCGAGTATTGCCTCATTATACTGCCGGCTCTGGCGGGTATTGAAAGCCGTGAAACCATGCTCTATCCGCAGCAGATCAGTGCGGGTGATCATCCCCACCAAACGGCCAGCATCGCAAACAGGAAAATGATTGATTTTGTGTTCTGCAGCCAAACGGGCAACCTCACTCAGCAAGTCTAAGGGCGCCACGCAAATCACGGGTTTCTTTACAAAATGCATCACAGAAACGGAAGGATCAAACATAAGGAAATACTTTTGTAATACAACACTCCAGCAGGCGAAATTAGTTGAATCCTAATTGGCAAATCACCATCATGGCTCGGAGAAAACCGCCCGCTCGCTATGCTTTTGATGATTGTGATGCCTACTGGGCGCAAACCAATTGTCGGTACAGATTCGTCCTCGGCTGTGTCTATGCTCACATGAGGTCTGAATATGCGACAGTTTGGTTTGCGCCCTGCCTACCTGATGACCGCCAACTTGTGCGGATACCGCGCCCGTCTTGGACTGTAAACCTGCCAAGGTATGGATATTTTTGCCATCCCTACATCCACTTGTAAATCCGCTTCACCAATTTCTTCACCTTATCGGTATAAGGCGGGTAGGCCATGCTCAGGTCGAGAAAACGACGGTGGATAATGCCTCTTTCATTACTGAACTCCACAAAGCCCTGGTGGCCTAGTGACTTTCCGATACCGCTGTTGTTCACCCCGCCAAAAGGTAGGTGCGGGTTGGCATAGCCTAGTAGGAACTCATTGATGAGCGTGCCGCCTGCGCGGGTGTGGCGCACGAGGTAGTTGATATTTTCCTGTTTTTCGCTGCAGATGTAGAGGGTGAGCGGCTTGGGGCGGCTGTTCACGATCGCCACAGCCTCTTCCAAGGTTTGATAGCTGCGCATGGGCAGTAGAGGGCCGAAAATTTCTTCTTGCATCAGGAGCATCTCATCAGTGATATTGCTCAGGAGGGTGGGGGCGAAGTATCGGCTGCTGGCGTCATGCTGCCCGCCCAAGAGTAGGCTAGCGCCTTTTTCCAGTGCATCCTCCAGCAAATGTTGAAGCCTACTAAAATGCCGATCGTTGATGATGCGCGCCAAGCTATCTGAATCTTGCGGATTTTCCCCAAAGGCCCGATCTACATACTTTTTGAGCGCTGCAGCGAAGGCGGCTTCTTTTCCTGCTTTAACCAGCAAATAATCTGGCGCAATGCAAGTTTGTCCGGCATTGAAAAATTTTCCCCAAGCCGTTCGAGCGGCGCTGCTATCGATCTTGGCCGTCTCGTCTATGATGGTAGGCGATTTCCCGCCCAACTCCAGCGTGACGGAAGTGAGGTTTTTGCTAGCGGCTTGCATCACGAGCTTACCTACCTGTGGGCTACCCGTGAAGAAGATATGATCGAAGGGCATGGCCGTGAGGGCAGCAGCGGTATCGCCTTCCCCTTCCACTACGGCAAAGGCCGCTTTGGGGAAAAGGGCTTCGCCCATCTGCTTTAAAAAAGCGGTAGTATGGGGCGTAAACTCGCTGGGTTTGAGAATAACCGTACAGCCAGCCGCCAGCGCATAAACAGTGGGCACCAAGGCTAGATTGAGCGGATAATTCCAAGGGGCAATCACCAAGACCTGTCCTTTAGGTTCATAGTGGATATAGCTATCGGTACCGATGAGGCTGAGGGGCGTACACACGGCCTTGGGCCGCATCCAGCTTTTGAGCTGGCTACGGATATGACGAATTTGGTTGAAGACCACGCCCAGTTCGGAGAGTAAAGTTTCCACTTCTGGTTTTTGGAAGTCAGCTAAGAGAGCGGCTACAACGGCCTGCTCATGGGCGGAAAGATAATCCAATATGCGTTTGAGCTGGGCACTTCGCTCGCTGGCGCTGCTAACGGCTGCAGTGGGGGCATACTGTTTCTGCTCGGCAAAGAGCTGTTCCAATTGTGTTTGGTCGGGGGCTTGTACTGTGATAGCCATGATCTACTGCTTTTTTAAAAATTTCTCTGTTTGTAGCCAGCGGGTAAGGATGCTTTCGTAGTTGGAAGGGAGTAGGCGGGTAATTCTGTCAATAAAGCGGGCATCTTTACCGATGAGGATGCGCGATTTCCCTGCTGCTAGCCCTTTTAATATGGTACCAGCGGCTTGGGCTGCGGTGGTGGGAGCTTTTTTGTCGAATTCTTGGATAAATTTTTCCCGATAAGCTGGGTCATCGATAGGGATGTTGCGGGCAATGTTGGTCTTGATGCCGCCCGGGTGCACACAAACTACTTTCAGGTTGGTAGAACGCATCTCCACCCGTAAGGTTTCGGTGAAGCCACGTACACCAAATTTGCTGACATTATAAGGCGCCGACCCCGGAAAGCCCATTAAACCAAAAACACTGCTCACATTCACCAGTGTGCCGCCTGCTCCCTTTTGCAAAGCCGGTAAGAAAGCGAGACTACCGTAGATGACGCCCCAGAGGTTGACGGCCAACACTTTTTCGTATTCCTCCACCTGGCTGTAGATGATGGGGTTCTGTGGTAAGCTCATGCCGGCATTGTTGAAAACCAAGTCTATGCGGCCTAATTGGGCTTCGCAGTCGGCCGCGAATTGTTCCACAGCCTGGCGCTGGCTCACGTCGAAGGCAGCTTGAAATCCTCGGCTTTCGGGGGGGAGGAGTTGCCAAGTTTCTTCTAGTGCGTCGGCATTCCAATCATTGAGGGCTAAGATAACTCCTTTGGCGGCTAGTTGTAACGCTAGCTCCCGACCGATACCCGATCCGGCGCCCGTGATAACCGCCACTTTTCCATTCATTTCTTGCATGATCTTGGTTTTAATACTTGGCTCTTAAAAAATAGGCACTGCTCCTGCACTTGCGTGCCCGTACTGGGTGCCCGTTTAGTAGGGCGTGAGCCATTATTATTAAAAGCCACGGCAATATACAAAAATGTGTTTACCTTCATATATTTATCAAGAGGCAGCCTAGCTGAATGAACCGATTTTATGGAGCAGAAGCAACAAGAAAGCGTAAATAGCTGGCGGAATACGATTTTGTGGTCGCTTTTGGCGGCGGCTTTTGTAGGCCCTGGCACGCTTACCACGGCCACCAAAGCGGGTAGTGAGGGGGGGATTTACTATCTTCTACCCTTGTTGATGGCGATGGTGGCAGGTTATCTATTGATGGAAATGGCAGCACGCATCAGCTTAGTCACGCGGCAATCGCTGGGCAGTGTGGTGCAGCAAACATTGGGTTGCGGGGTGGTTTGGTTGTTATTTATTGGTATTTTGCTGGGCTGTGTGGCCTACGAGGCGGGCAATTTACTTGGCGGCTTTGCGGGCTTGTCCTTACTCTTTCCGCTGGGTCGCGGCTGGGTCTTGCTGCTAGGTATTTTGGCGGCCTCGCTGCTGTGGTCGGGTAAAGTAAAGCGAATTGGGCAAGCGATGGCGGTCATTGTGCTGCTGATGGGCTTAGCTTTTGTCTGGACGGGCACGCATACGCTACTGCGTCCTAGTGAGGAGATGCTGCTGGCACCCCAAGCGGTGCGGGCAGCCACGATTTTAGCGTTGCTGGGCACGAGCATCGTTCCCTACAATTTTTTCCTGGCGGCGGGCATCAGCCAAGAACAGACGATGGGGGAAATGCGTCGAGGGATTTTCCTTTCTTTCTGCTTAGGCGGCTTGGTGACGCTAGGGATATTGCTGACGGGCAGCGGCCTAGTGGCTTTTGATAGTTTTGGCGGCTTGGCGGAGAGTTTGTCGGCTAGGCTAGGGCCTTCGGGATCATTTTTATTGGCTTTGGGCTTGTTGGCAGCGGGTTTTTCCTCGGCCGTAACGGCTCCGCTAGCGGCAGCGATGGCGGGTAAAACGCTGGTGGGCGCGGCTTGGTCGGGTCGTCAATATCGCTTGGTTTGGGGCAGCGTACTCCTGTTGGGTACGCTGGTGGCTTTGTTGGATTTGGACATCATCCCGCTCATTTTGGCGGCGCAGTTGGCCAATGGTTTTTTGCTTCCCTTCCTAGCAGCCTTGGTGCTCTATCTAGCCAACAGCCACAGGTGGCTAGGCGATCAAACCAACGGACGGTGGCAAAACATCGGCGGTGGCCTCATCTTCCTCTACCTCACCTACCAAAGCGGTAATAGCCTTTCGGGCTTGTTGCTGGGGACGAGCTACCCACTTTTTTCCCTATCGCTGAGCCTTTTGCTGGGCGGAGGCTTGTTGTATTTGGCTCGCGCAGGAGCAAGGCTAGCGTAAATAAGCCGTTTAAATCAGATCTATCTGCGCAGATCAAAGTAGTGAACAACCATTTGGCCTTGTATTGGCAATCTTTTTAGCCAAAAATTTGTTGTAGGTGCTGCGGGGAAGGCTTTGTTTGGCTATTTATGGCTATTCACCGAGCTTCCGGCCTTATCAGGCTTTTTTTCCGTATTTTTGTAGGTGTGTTATGCGTTATCTCTGCCCCAAGAAATTTTTTCTATATGTCTAGTACGAACAATTACGATCTACTTATTCAGAAGTTAGACGGTTTTATTCGCAAGTTTTATATCAATCAGCTCATCCGAGGGGTGCTATACAGCCTAGGAGCTGTCCTGCTCCTATTTTTAGCAGTAAGCTTGGCAGAGCACTACTTTTACTTCGGTAAAGGCACGCGAAAACTATTGTGGTTTGGCTTTCTAGGGGCTAGTTTGCTCGGTTTGGGTGTTTGGGTGTTGCTTCCTTTGGCGCGTTATTTTCGTTTGGGGGAAGTCATTAGCCACGAGAAAGCGGCTAGCATCATTGGTAATCATTTCGGGGACGTGCAAGATAAGTTGCTGAATGTTCTCCAGCTCCATAAGCAAAGCAGCAGCATGGCGGACGCGAGCCTGATCGAGGCCAGCATCAACCAGAAGTCGGCTGAGATCAGTCCAGTCCCTTTCAAAGCCGCTATTGACCTGAGCCAAAACCGCAAGTACCTCAAATATACCCTTCCTCCGCTCTTGTTGCTCTTGGTAATCATACTCGCTGCGCCTAGTTTGATAAGCGATAGCACCCGCCGCTTGATGAACAACAGCCAGGACTTTGAGCGGCCCGCACCCTTCCGCTTTGTGATAGACGAGGGCCAGAAGCTAGAAGTAGTACAGTTCGGCGACTATGATCTACAAATAAAAGTAGAGGGCGACCTACTACCCAATGAAGCGTTTATTGAAGTGGCCAACTACCGCTACCGACTACAAAAAAACAGCCCCAATAGCTTCAGCTATAAGTTCAGCAACGTTCAGGATAAGCTGCCTTTCAAATTGCGATCAGGCGATATTAGCAGCCGCGAGTACGAGCTGGCGGTGCTACCAAAACCGAGCATCGCTGCTTTTGAAGTGAAGCTAGACTATCCTACATACCTAGGCCGCAAAAATGAAACGCTTAGCAGTATTGGCGACCTAAGTGTTCCGGTGGGTACCAGTATCGAGTGGGTATTCAATACGCAGCATACGGATAAGTTGGAAATACGTTTTTCCAACGACGAAGCAGCAAAAGAAATGCGCCGCTTTAGCGATGATCTGTACACTTACCAGAAGCGCGCTAGTAGCAATGAATCCTACCGCCTATACATCAGCAACCAATTCCTTCCACAGGCCGATTCGGTTAGCTACAATCTGGCGGTAATTCCCGATTTATATCCGCAAATCAGTGTGGAAAACTTCCAAGACAGCACCGATGCCAGCCTGCTTTTCTTTGTAGGCGAGGCAAGTGATGACTATGGCTTATCTAAACTACAATTTGCTTACCAAATCACCCGTGCTGCCAGCGGCGAGCAGGAAGCCGAGGTGATCGTTCCCATCCAACAACCCAATAGCAAGCAAACCCGCTACGACTATGTTTGGGACTTGGAAGAACAAGCCAACCTACTGCCGGGTGATGAGGTGCGCTACTACTTCGAGGTGTTCGATAATGATGGCGTAAACGGTGCCAAAAGTGCCCGTACGAATATGATGGCACTGCGCCTACCTACTGTGGAAGAACTGAAAAACCAGATACAAGACAAGGAGGAAAAAATTAAAAAAGATCTGGAAAAAGCCATTAAGGATACCCGCGAACTGCAAGAGGATATCCAAAAGCTGCGCGAAAAAATGCTCCAGGAAACCAATATGGATTGGAAAGCCCAGAAAGAAGCGGAAAAGCTACTAGAGCGGCAGGAAGAAATCCAGAAGCAGATCGAACAAGTGCAGCAGGCTTACCAAGAAAATATGGAAAACCAGCAAAAAACTGGCCCGCAGGATGAGAAGTTGCTCGAAAAGCAGGAGCAACTGCAAAAGCTTTTCGAAGAGTCGCTGGATGAAAAAATGCAGCAACTCATGGAAGATATCCAGAAATTGATGGAGGAACTCAACAAAGATGAGCTGGTCAAGAAAATGGAGGATATGCAGGTGAGTGACGAAGATATGGAAAAAGAACTCGATCGGATGCTCGAGCTCTTCAAGCAGCTGGAGCTAGAGAAAGAAATGCAGGAAACCATCGATAAACTGGAGGAACTAGCCAAGGAACAAGAGAAACTAGCGGAGGAAACTGAAAAAAGCGATAAACCCCAAGAAGAACTTCAAGAGAAGCAAGAAGCGCTGAAAGAGAAATTCGAGGAACTAAAAGAGGATCTGGAAAAAATCCAGGAGATGAACGAAGACTTAGAAAAACCCATGCAGCTAGATCCTCAGGAGGAGATGCAGGAAAGCATCAAGCAGGACATGCAAGATAGCCAAGAAAAAATGGAGCAGGGGGAGCAGAAGGAGTCTAGCAAAAGCCAAAAGAGTGCTGCTCAGAAAATGAAGAGTATGGCAGAAAGCATGGCCAACGCCATGATGGAGGCCGAAGCAGAGCAAGCGCAAGAAGATTTAGATGCCATCCGCCAGCTACTAGAAAACGTGGTGGCGCTCAGCTTCGATCAAGAGGAACTGATGAATGACTTCAATAAAACGACCATCAATACCCCACGCTACGTGGAGTTGGTACAAAAGCAGTTCAAACTAAACGGCGATTTCCGGATGGTCGAAGACTCGCTGCAAGCACTAGCCAAACGCAACTTAAATATCGAGTCCTACGTGATTGAAAAGGTGCAGGATGTGAAAAGCAACCTCAAAACTTCAGTGGACGAGCTGGAAGAACGCCAGCAACCGAAAGCCGCCGTCAACCAACAAAAAGCGATGACAGGCCTGAATGATCTGGCGCTGATGCTGAGTGAAAGCATGGCGCAAGCACAGCAGCAAATGGCAGGTGCTATGCCTGGTAGCCAACAGTGCGAGAACCCCGGACAAGGCAAGGGTAAAGGAAAACCCAGCAGCAACCCCGGCAGTAAAAACCAGCAAAGCATCAACGATGCGATGGAGGCTATGAAGAAAGGACTAGAAGAAGGGAAAGGAAAAGGTGGCTCCAGTAAAGAATTTGCTGAAATGGCTGCTCGCCAAGCCGCCCTGCGAAAGGCACTGCAGCAAAAACAACAAGAACTTCGGCAAAGTGGTAAGGGAACCGATCCCAAACTGCAAGAACTCATCGATGAAATGGATAAGGCAGAGGAAGACCTCGTCAACAAGCGGCTTACCAACGAAATGATTCAGCGGCAGCAAGATATCCTAAGCCGGATGCTCGAACACGAGAAAGCAGAACGCCAACAGAAGATGGACGAGCAGCGGCAGTCCGAAACGGCTCAGCAACGAAAAAAAGAGCTGCCACCCAACCTACAGGAATATATCCGCCAACGGGAAGCAGAGATCGATATGTTCAAAAGGGTTAGTCCAGAACTAAAACCCTATTTCCAAGGCTTGGTAAACGAGTACTTCCAATCTTTGCAGGGAGAATAAATTTTGAAAAAGGCTTGCTTTTTCAAAATCAAAACCCTATACTTGCAGGGTGGCTCGGATGGTGTACTGGCTCCCGCCAGCCGTTAATATTTAATTAACGTGGTTCCGTTCCCTTTATGAGGCCAGCCGCTTTAGTGACTCCAAAACAAATGAAAGCGTCCAAATTGCTGAATGCTAGTACTTTATTAAACTAAGTAAGTGCATGCAGTGTTAAAAACTTGTGTTGACTGGGGATGCCATCGATAGGTAGTTCTCAGAGAACGCTGGTATGCAGCAGTTGTGTTACGCACGGCTGCACCTAATTTTTTGTCGAACGAAACGCTACCACATTGTCTGCCACGCCCCTCCTCGCTTTGAATAAAAGCCAAGTTGTAGCCCTCACGCTGCAATCCGATCCCACTTGTATAAGCAAGGTAACTGATCTGGTAGATCAGGTAGCCACTGCCTTGTCGTTGAGTGAAACAACTCATGGTGACATCATGATCAGCCTTACCGAAGCGGTGAATAACGCGATCATACACGGCAATGGGCTAGATAGCAGAAAATCTGTACGAATATCTTTGCAAGTAAAAAATGGCAAAATTTGTGCCAAGGTTAGTGATCAGGGTAAAGGCTTCGATCCCAATCAAATACCCGACCCTACTTGCAGTGAGCATATTTGTGAATGCGGCGGCCGAGGCGTATTTTTGATGAAGCAGTTGTGCGAAAAAATGGAGTTTGCCAACGGTGGCTCCACTGTAGTGATGCACTTTTCAATGAAATAAGCGCATGACTCCTTACCTCCCAGAAGAAGAAGCCATTATAGAGTTCCACCTAGAGGAAGGTGGCAGCGAAATCCCCCCCGAGCAAATAAAGAAACTAATTTCCTGGATAACTTCGGTCATTCAACAACGTAAGGGAACGCTTGGCGTTATCAATTATATCCTTTGCAACGATGACTACCTCCTCCTGCTTAACCAAGAGTACTTACAGCACGATACACTTACGGATATCATTACCTTTCCGATGGCAGCCTTCCCAATTATTGGTGGTGATATTTTTATCAGCACCGAGCGCGTAGCTGATAATGCTAAAGATTTGGGGCTTACTTACTACGACGAGCTGTGTCGTGTGCTCATTCACGGCGTGCTGCACCTCTGTGGGCAGGGCGACAAAAGCCCCGAAGAAGCCGCCGAAATGCGCAACCAAGAAGATTGGGCACTTAGCCTGCGCTAACTTTCACTCGGGATCTTTACCTACTGCGGTAGCTCCATCAAAGTTTGAAGGGTGGCCGTAACACGCCGAAAAATAGCATTATCATTTAGCTGATCCCACTTCTTCGGCCAGCGTAGTTGCCAATCGATACTTCTGCATTGGTCTGCAATGATCACCCCCTTTGTTTTTTGGCTGATCGGTAAGCGCACTTCAGTACGTAGATCTAAAGCTGTATGGCTGATAGGGCAAATAATACACTTACCTAGTTGGTTATAGGCTGTGGCACTGAGTACCAAGAACAACTGGCTTTCTTCCAAAGCACCGCCGCTGCCACTTGGTAAGCGCAGACTGATGATGTCTTTCTGATGAGGTATGTAACGAGCCATAACTAAAGATCGTTGAATAAATCAGGATGCTGTTGGTCTTCCCCCCCTAATCCTTCCAGCAAGTAATCCAGGCTAAGAACTTGTCGGACGGGTGTAATGAGCAAACCATCTTCCAAGGCTTCTACCGAAACAGATACGCCATCGAGTAGCTTGTATTTGGCTGCTAGTTGGCTGGGAATACGTAGCCCCAAGCTATTCCCCCATTTGTTAAGTCGTAAAATCATAAGCGTATATTCATTGTATAGTCAAATATACAACATTGGTTTTGATTCCACCAAATAGATACCAGCCAACCAATAGATGCGCGTAAATTGCAGTCCAATTACACCCGCTGTAAAGAAAGAAAAATGAAAATTTTAAAATTTGGTGGCTCTTCTGTGGGTAAGCCAGAAAGAATACTGGCCCTAGTACAGATCCTAAAAAAATACTATGCGGCTGGCGATCATTTTACGGTAGTCTTCTCTGCATTTGGTGGGGTGACGGATAGCCTCATTGAAATGAGTAAGCTCGCAGAAGTTGGCGATGATAAGTATGGAGAAATTTTCCAGGCTTTCACTGAGCGCCACCAACAAGCCATTGTGGAACTCCTGCCCGAAGGCTCGCTTCGCAACGAAACGGCACATAAAATGAAGCAGAGCCACGAGGTGCTCAAGAATTTGCTGTACGGCATCTTCCTCGTTCGCGAAGCTTCCTGGAGAAGCATGGACTACGTACTTAGCTTTGGGGAGCGATCCAGTGCTTATATCATATCCCAAACCTTGAATGCGGCCGGTATTCCCACCGAATACCTGGATGCTAGAAAGATCATCAAAACAGACAAAAACTTCGGGTCGGCTAAAGTGGATTTTGAGCAGACTTATCGGAAAATCCAAGAGTACTACAGCGAGCACCCAAAGGTGCAGATTGTAACCGGCTTCATTGCTTCTGCGAAAGGAGGCCTCACCACCACCCTGGGTAGAGGCGGTTCAGATTATACCGCTTCTTTACTAGGAGCAGGCTTGAAGGCGGATGCTATTGAAATATGGACAGATGTAGATGGCGTGCTGACGGCAGATCCTCGACGGGTGAAAAAAGCATTTACCATTCCAACCATGACATATGCGGAAGCCATGGAAATGTCGCATTTTGGTGCGAAGGTCATCTATCCGCCTACCCTGCTACCCGCTATGCAGCTGCAGATACCGCTCTATATTAAAAATACGTTCAACCCCGATTTTGCAGGCACAAAGGTCAGTACAGAGGGAAGCCGAGAAGGAAGTGCCGTACGTGGCATTAGCTCCATCAACGGGGTGGCCTTGCTAACTTTGTCGGGTAGCGGCCTGTTTGGGGTACCGGGTATTGCCGCTCGCCTATTCAGTACGATGGCCGCTGCGGGCATTAATGTTATCCTCATTACTCAGGGATCCAGCGAACACTCTATTAGCTTCGCCGTGAAGCCAGAAGAGGCAAACCGAGCCGCCCGAAAGGTGAGCGAAGCCTTCGCTTATGAAATGGAACGCGGCATTGTAGATACGGTGAAGGTCGAAAATGACTTGAGTGTAGTAGCCATCATAGGAGAGAATATGCGCTACCAACCCGGAATATCCGGTCGTTTATTTCAAGCCCTCGGGCGCAATGGTATCAATGCCGTGGCCATCGCTCAAGGATCCAGCGAACTAAACGTATCGGTAGTCATCAACAGAGAGAACGAGAACAAAGCCCTGAATGCCCTACATGAATCTTTTTTCCTCTCGGATGTTAAAACATTGCACCTCTTTATCGTAGGAGTAGGAAAAATTGGTGGTACACTCATGCGACAGATACAAGAGCAGAATCCCTATCTCGCAGAGAAGCGAGGCTTGGAAATAAAAGTGGTGGGCGTAGCCAACAGCCGCAAAATGTGCTTCGATGAAAATGGATTGGATTTAGCCAACTGGCAAAAAGAGCTAGAGTTTTCTCCGCTCTCGGCTGATCTGCCTGTCTTTATTGGCCGGATGCGCGATATGAACCTAAGCAATACCATCTTTGTAGATAACACCGCCAATGGCGCGGTAGCTTCATTCTACGAAGCGATCCTAGATGAGAGCATTAGTATCTCCACACCGAATAAGATCGCCACCTCCTCTAGCTTTTTACAATACCAACGCCTACAAAAAATTGCCAATAAACGAGGGGTACAGTTTCAGTACGAGACCAATGTAGGTGCTGGCCTACCAGTAATCTCCACGCTTCGCGATCTAATCGATAGCGGCGATGAGATATTAAAAATAGAAGGAGTTTTAAGTGGTTCGCTGAGTTTCATCTTCAATAGTTTTGACGGTAGCCGACCTTTCCACCAGATCGTAGCGGAGGCAGCAGAAAGAGGCTTCACCGAACCAGACCCTCGCATCGACTTATCAGGTAAGGACGTCAGGCGTAAAATCCTCATTCTAGGACGCGAAGCTGGTTACGACCTGGAAACAGAGGACGTAGTCTTAGACGGATTCCTGCCGCAGCCTACGCTGGAGGCTACAAGCATCGAGGCTGTACACGAGAGTCTAGCCAACGAAGCTGCTTACTTTCAGGAGCTCTGGGAAAAAGCCAACCAAGCAGGTAAAAAACTGCGGATGATCGCCACGCTAGAAGGAAATAAAGCCAGTGTCGGCCTACAGGCCGTGGGCGAGGAAAGCCCGTTTTATCATCTCTATGGTAGTGACAATATGATTGTCTTCACCACAGCTCGGTATCGAGATAGACCCTTGGTGGTGCGAGGCCCGGGAGCTGGCGCAGAAGTAACAGCCGCGGGTGTATTTGCCGAGATCATCAAAATTGGAAATACCTTAAGCTAAGCACAGCATGTATCAGTCAGTAAAAGTATTTGCACCCGCAACGGTTGCCAATGTAAGTGTAGGTTTTGATATCTTGGGCTTCGCTATTGATAGACCAGGAGACGAAATTATTGCTAGAAAAAACCCTAGCATCAAGGGGCTGAAGATTGCAAGCATCACCGGCACGGGCGATAAGCAACTTCCCTATGACGTCATGGACAATACAGCAGGCTATGCTGCCTTTAGGTTGCTAAAACATCTGGGGCTAGAGGACATGGGCATCGAGTTGGAAATCCATAAGAAGATGCCTTTTGGCAGTGGCTTGGGTTCTAGTGCAGCTAGTGCTGCAGGAGCGGTGGTGGCCGTGAATGAATTGTTGGGAGCACCGCTGAGCCGAGCGTCCCTACTCTACTTTGCAGTAGAGGGAGAGCAAAAAGCGGACGGTGCCTTCCATGCCGATAATGTAGCGCCTTCGCTGGTGGGGGGCATCGTACTGATTCGCTCCAATGAGTCGTTGGATATCCACCAATTGCCTGTGCCGCCTAACCTTCAAGTAGTGGTAGTACATCCGGAAATTGAAATTCTCACCAAGGATGCCAGAGCCGTTTTAAGCGATCAAGTGCCCTTAAAAACAGCGATCGAGCAGCTCGGAAATTTATCCACCTTCATCACAGCTTTGTTCACCAACGATCTTTTACTCCTCAGCAGGAGCCTACAGGACGTGATGGTGGAGCCCCAACGGAAGCAACTTATCGCTGGCTTCGATGATGTGCAGAAAGCTGCATTGAATAGCGGTGCCTTGGGCTGCGGTATCAGTGGAGCAGGCCCCAGCATGTTTTGTCTTTGCGACTCGGGCTACCTGGCGCAGTCGGCTGGGCAGGCTATGCAGCTTGCTTTCGCCAAGTACAGCATAGATAGCCAACTCTATATCTCCCCCATCAATGAGAAAGGTGTTGTAGTCTTGGAAAGAAAAGAGGAATAGACCTAGCTGACCACACCTAAAATATCTATTGAGAAAGCAAAAGATGGCTCACGCCGGAGCAGTGTTTTCTCGGAAGAGCCATGCAATACACCCCCGTCCGAACAGCATTCTTGCTAAACAAGGAAAACAAAATAGACAAATGAATTTTTACAGTACTAACAATCCTACATTAATAGCCGATCTGGAGGAAGCTTTGTTCCGGGGTTTACCAGCCGATAATGGTTTGTATATGCCTCAAGAGATTAAGCCGCTACCCGCCGAATTTTTCCAAGCATTACCAGATTTGAGCCTAGCAGAAATAGGTTTTGAGGTAAGTCGGCAGTTATTAGCAGGCTCAATAGCCGATGAAGATCTGCGCGCCTTGGTGGCCGAAGCCATCAATTTTCCTGCACCGGTGGTAAAGCTGGATGAGCAGCGATATGTATTGGAGTTGTTTCACGGGCCTTCCCTGGCCTTCAAAGATTTTGGTGCCCGCTTTATGTCGCGTTTGATGGGGCACTTTAATAAAGACAAAGAAAAGCAACTCGTCATATTGGTCGCAACCTCAGGGGATACTGGCGGTGCCGTTGCAGCTGGCTTTTATCAAACACCGGGCATAGAAGTAGTGATTCTATACCCCAAAGGCAAAGTATCTTTACTACAAGAAAAGCAACTCACCACCCTAGAGCACAACATCAAAGCCTTAGAAGTGGATGGTACTTTTGATGATTGCCAGGCCATCGTAAAGCAGGCATTCTTGGATGAAGCACTGCGGGAGCAAATACGCCTAAGTTCTGCCAACAGCATTAATATCTCTCGTTTAATACCGCAGACCTTCTACTATTTCGATGCAGTACGACAGCTTGGGACGGACGGAGATCCCTTGGTTTTCTGTGTACCTTCTGGTAATTTTGGCAACCTCACCGCAGGCTTAATGGCTCAACGGATGGGCTTACCAATACAGCACTTTATCGCGGCTACTAATCGTAATGATGTAATACCCGAGTATTTAAGCAGTGGCACTTACCGCCCGCGACCCTCAGTCCCTACACTCTCGAATGCTATGGATGTGGGGCGTCCTAGCAACTTTGCTCGTATGCTGAATCTATATGGCCAAGTAAATGGTTTGGATCCTCACGCCCCAGCTACCTGGGAAGCGATGACGAAGCTGGTCAGTGGCTATGCCTATGACGATCCTTCTACGGAAGCAGCGATGTTGGAAGTGGAGCAAAAGTATGGCTATACCATAGACCCCCACGGAGCAGTAGGCTATTTAGCACTCTTGGACTACCAAAAAACAAAGCCTCAAACAAGAGGGGTGATTTTGGAAACAGCCCACCCCAGCAAGTTCAAACCGGATGTGGAACGAGTATTGGGGCATACCATCGAAGTACCAGAAAGACTAGCGGAGCTGGAAAACAAAAAGAAAGTAGCCACGATGGTCGGCACCGAATACGCTCCCATCCGAGAATGGCTTTTGGCTCAGTACGCTTAGGATGTTCCACGTGGAACATAGGTGTTATACTCAGAGGGGGATGTTCCACGTGGAACATCCCCCTCTCGTTTCATTATTTACCGTTCCACGTGGAACACTGAAAACATTGCGGCTACGGTTATTGAAAGGGGTTTTCTATACAAGTATTCCTTGGTTTCAATCGATGGCGCAGCTTAATGGCTCTCTTGTTATTGTTCTCTGTCTGAGTACTTAGCTCGCTTACATTTAACAGAATTGAAAGATGCCTTTATGATTTCGTTAA
>DAITME010000081.1:0-17648 GCA_036835305.1 Lewinella sp. | reverse complement strand
TTCGGGTAGGTGTAATTCCATTGAAAGATGTATATATTCCCAATGCCTTTTCTCCCAATTTTGATGGAATAAATGATGAATGGGAGATATATCCTGGCCCCAGTGTGGCTCGCATACTAAAAGTGGAAATCTATGACCGCTGGGGGGCTTTGCTGTTCAGCATAGATTCCCAGCAGGAAGGGCAAAGCATCCGATGGGATGGCTACGACCAAAATGGCCAAGCCGTAGGAACAGGTGTTTATATTTATCAGGTGAGTATTGCGTACTTGGATGGGAGTAGCGATTTGCGCAGTGGGGCTGTAAGCCTCATAAGGTAGCATTTTAAAATCTGAAGTAGTTCCAAAGATTAAACCTTCCCCCCCCATTCATTTGTTACCACCTCGGTAGCTGGATTATCAGGTAAATTGAGCTTGATAAGGCGGCAAAATATGATCCAACAATATGATCCAACAGTTCAAAACGAATATCAATTGCGGCAGCTGTATCCGCTCCGTGACGGGTTTTTTAGATGAGGTGCCTGGCGTCACGATCTGGCGCGTGAATACGGAAGACCCCCGCAAAATTCTCTCCGTAGAGGGAAATGTAAGTGAGGCCGCCATTGTAGCGGCCGTAGAGGAGGCTGGCTTCGATATCAGCCCGCTGAAAGAGGTCGCCTAGTAGGTTGGCCAGAAAGCAGTTTTTTGCGTCGGCGCTTTTTTTGCCGGAAAGTCCTAGCCCACTGCTTCGCTTGGAGCATCCGGCGGCTGCGGCAGCGGGGGTAAGTTGGTACGTCAAGCGCGACGATTGTTATGCCCTAAAAGTCAACGATCCCTACCAAGGCAACAAAGTAAGAAAGCTGCAAGGCTTGCTGGCGAAGCTGGAGCCAGACACACCACCACTACTCACTTTTGGTGGTGCTTTTAGCAACCATTTAGGGGCTTTGGCTTCGGTGGGGTATCGCCTAGGTGTCCCCACCATAGGCCTAGTGAGAGGGGAGGAGGCCCTTAGCAATCCACTGCTGGATTTTTGCCGCAGCGCGGGCATGCAGCTCCATTTCGTGAGCCGCAGCGACTACCGACAAAAGGAATTGCCCGCCCAGCTAGCGCATTGGCAAGCAGAACTGGGACCCGCCATCATCATTCCCGAAGGTGGCAGCGGTCCTTGGGCGAGCATCGGGACGGCGGCCATTGCCCAAGAGACAAAGGCACAACTTGGCTACCTACCTGATTTTTTTCAGCTAGCAGCGGGTACAGCGGGTACTGCCGCAGGCATCTTGCAGGCCTTCGAACAATTGGGAGAAGCCCCTAAGACGGCTCCTTTAAAAGAGAACTGCTCCTGCATAATTGCCAAAAGTAAACTAGCTGTAGCGCCAGTGAACCAGCCGCTGCCAAAGGTGGAAATTGTATCCGCCTTGAAAGGTTCTTGGATGGCGGATGCCCTCAAAAATCAGTTGCCCCTCGGCTCGCTGGATACCCCTTGGGAGGTGCTAGATACCTACCATTTCGGCGGCTATGCCAAGCGGCCAGCAGCTTTATTGGACTTTTGTCGGCAATTTACAGTACAAAGCCAGTTACCGCTGGAACCCATTTACACGGCTAAATTGTTTTACGCTGTGCTGGATCGCATCCAAAAAGGCTGTTATCCGGCTGGTAGTACGCTCGTGACCTACCACAGTGGCGGCGTTTACCAACTCCCAATCTGATATAAAAAAGCTGTTTTAGCAATAGCCGTGCTACTTTTGGGGTTTCTTTACCAGATCCGAACTGCTGAATGAAAATGAAAAGACTATTACAATTGCTTTGTTGTTTATCGTTGGTAGGCCTCCTAAGTGCCCAAACACCGCTGGCCATCGGCGAGTGGCAGAGTTTACTTTCCTATCGCATCGGTGCCTACGTGACGGAAATGCCCGAGGAGATTGCCTATTCCACGGGCAAAGGCATTTTTTTTATCGACAAGGAAGACCTCAGCATCCGCCGGCTAAGCAGAGAAAATGGCCTCTCCGAAACGCGTATCCGTTTGATTCGCTACCACCCACCTACCGAAAACCTGATTATTGTTTATCAAAATAGCGTTATTGACCTCTACAAAAGCGGCCAATTCAGAACGCTGCGGCAAATTAGTAATTTCAATTTCAGTGGTGGCGACAACAGCATCAACGACCTCTTTTTTGGGGAGGATAATCTGGTTTATATCGCAGCAGGCTATGGTGTTTCGGCTCTCGATATAGCGGAAGAATCCTTCGAGTTTACCACCTTTACCGGCATTGGTATTAATGGATTGGCCCGTTTTGAAGGCCAGCTGTGGGCGGCTACCGACGAGGGTATCTACAGCGTTGCCAGCCAAGGCACCAACCTCAACGACTTTAGTGAATGGACCCTGCTAAGCCTAGGTGAAGACAATCCGCTTGATTTCAGCTCCACGGCGATCAATGTCTGGCGCGACGAGCTGTATTTCTCCGTCAACGAAGATATCTATCGCTGGAACCAAGGCCAGCCGCAGTTGCATTATGACGCAGATGATAAGGACTACCGCCTCCAATACCTGAGCGCCGGGCCTTTCTATCTGTTGGCGGGCTATCGCCCCATCAGCGGTATCGATCGGCAGGTGGTGCTCGTGACAGAAACGGGCTTCGATCGGGAAATCGTTACCAATTGCGTTGGCCCCACCAACTACGCCATCGAGGAAAGCAGTGGCCGTATTTGGTTTGGAGAAGACTGGGAAGGCATTCGCTACCTCGAAGCATCCAGCAACCAGGAATGCGAGCGCCTTTTCTATCCCGGCCCCTGGAGCGATCGGAACTACCGCATGGAGCACGATGGGGGAAGCCTCTGGGTGGCTTCCGGTGCTTTGTCGATCAATCTATCTCCCACAGGCAATACTTCGGGCCTCTTTCGCTTTCAGGAAGGGCAATGGACTACCTATAATCGGCAAACGCGCGAAGAATTAAGGGGGCGGGATGGCATCATCAACAACTTTGATGACCCTGCCGATTTTGTTGGTGTGGCCGTGAATGAAACGACCAATCAGGTATGGGTAGGCACTTTCTTAGAAGGTGCCTTCACAGTGGATCGCACTACCGAGGAAATTGAGCTTTACGACGAAACGAACACCCCTTTGCAGAATGCGAATGGCGAAGTAGCTGGCCGGGTACGGGTAGGCCAGCCTGCTGTGGACGCTCAGGGCAACGTTTATCTACCCAACACCCTAGCGAATGGCGAGCAATTCATCTCCGTCCAAAGCCCAGATGGCCGCTGGGCGGCACTGGGCGCTGGCTGCGACAGGAACGAAGCTTTTGCCGTTGAAGTGGATGATTTTGGCTTTATTTGGGTGCTGCACGGTATCAGCCGAGGAGGGGGCGGAATTACTGTTATCGATCCCGGCCAAGATCTTTTTGATCCCAGCGATGACGTCTGCCGCAGCCTAACAGCCTCCAACACAGCCCTGCCGACCAACGAAGTGAGGAGCATCACCATCGATCGGAGTGGAGAGGTCTGGATCGGTACGGCCAGAGGAGTGATGGTTTTCGATTGCGGCGGCGAGGTAATGAATGCCGAGCGCTGCGCCGGCCGCGAAATTGCTGTCTTCGATGAAGAGGGCAATGGCGGCTTGTTGTTGGAAACGGAGGACTGCTTCTCCATTACCGTTGATGGAGCCAACCGAAAGTGGGTAGGTGCCGCCGGTGGGGCCTATCTGCTAAGTGAAGATGGCCGCGAGCAACTTGCCTTTTTTGATGTCCGCAATAGTCCGTTACTCAACAATACGGTTCGGGATATTGCCATCAACCCCCGCGATGGAACGGTTTTCTTCGGTACGGAAGACGGTATCAGCAGCTACAAGAGTAATGCGACGGAGGCGGGGCGTTTCCATCGGGAGGAACTAGTCATTTACCCCAATCCCGTAGAACCCGGCTATGCGGGCCCCATCGCTATCGATGGCCTATCGCGCAATGCCCGCGTGAAAATAACCGATCTGGGTGGCAAGTTGGTGGCCGAGGGTAATGCCTTTGGTGGGCAGTTTATTTGGGATGGAGCCGATTATAATGGTCGCCGCGTACAAAGCGGGGTGTATTTGGTTTTTGGAGCCACCAACAGCAGTGCTTTTCTGGATCGACAAAGCTTCGCCCCCGTCTCGCCGGATGCAGTTACGGGTAAAATTGTCTTCTTGCGCTGATGCTAGCTAGGATCGATCTGAATTGCGATATGGGGGAGTCTTGGTACGATCAAAAAATTGGCCAAGACGAGGCGATCATGCCGCTTATTACTTCCTGCAATTTAGCTTGTGGAGTGCATGGTGGCGATCCGGCTACTAGGCAGCGAGCTTTGCAATTGGCCGTGGAGCATGGAGTAGCTATTGGTGCCCATCCCAGCTTGCCCGGGCAGCATAATTTTGGTCGCCAGGCCGTGGATATTCCCTCTGAGGCCTTATTCGATTTGTTGCTCACGCAGGTGCAGTGTTTGCAAACAGAAGCCAGGCTTTTTAACCAAGAATTGCAACACCTCAAGCCGCATGGCGCTTTATATCATCTGGCAGCCCAACAACACAAAGAGGCCAGCATCGTGGTGAAAGTATGCCAAACCCTCCAAATTCCTATGATCTACGGCACCCCCAACAGCCAACTGGAGGAATATGCTGTAGCCGCAGACCTGCATTTTGTGCCCGAAGGCTTTCTAGATCGAGCCTACGAAAATGGCCAAAGCCTTCGCCCACGCCAGTTGGTAGGTGCTACCATTCGGGATAGTTGCCTGGCCGCGCAGCAGGCTCTGCAGTTGGCCAAAGACCAAAGCATCCAAGACTATTATGGCCATACCCACTCGCTTCGGGTACAGACGCTTTGTATTCACGGCGATCATCCCGAAGCCCTAGATCATCTCCTGGCCGTACGAGCGCTGCTGGGCCAAGAGCAGTTCGTGTTTAGCTCGCCCAGCTAGCCTTGTTAAAGTTCTCCCAAATTGCCCAAGACCAGCAATTTAACATATCACTACTCGTTTTGTGACTAGAAGCGGTATATGCGTCTAAAGATCGAAGCCGAAACAGCTTTGATCCTTGCCATCAATTTGATTAAAACCAGCAGGGTGGTGAAGATATTCAGATCGCGAATACTATATTTGTGATAGAACCCGTACCAACAGCCTTCGGCTGCCGGTACTCAAAATCGAGAAAAATGAGAAACCTACGTTTTTTGCTATATCTATTGCCGATGGTGCTACTCAATACACTGCAAGCCCAGAGCTTGGCAGATATATCTAGGGCGCTCGGTCAAGGTGATGTTGCCACCGTAAGCAAGTACTTAGATACTGAAATAGAGCTATCCATTTTGGGAGCAGATGATTTCTACGCTAAAGCTAGTGCTACCAAGCAACTTCAAGACTTCCAAGCGAAGTATGCAGCGACCAAATTTGCCCAAATCCACAAAGGCGTTTCCCCCACTACCAAAGCCGAATACTGCATCGGTAATTTAGAGGCCGGTGGGCAGACTTTCCGCGTAGTCATCTATATGGCCGAAGTGGCAGGAACACAGAAAATCAAAAAAATGAGCTTCGATAAGGAGTAAGCCTCCTCATCGACTTACTTCAACTAGCCGCCTCTGATCTGAAATGATCGGAGGCGGCTTTTTTGTTACCGCTCGTTGGCTAAACAGCCCGTTGCCTAAAACAACTAAGAAAAGTAGAAGAAAACTGTACCTTTCTAGGGGATCCGCCGTTATGCTTCGGAATGGACAAACAATAGAGGGCGAGGAGGTAGCTGGCTACCTTTTTGCTGATGTTGATCGGATGTAGAAAAGAAGAGATTATATCCCAAATTATTGGATGGCGCTAAACAGTTGCCGTCAATTCCCAGAACATATAAAAAATCGCTTCAGCTAGCCTGTACTTCCCTCGGCAGTGCTAGCAAGGCTTTCCTGTTCTATTGGTTGCCTTCCATCTGGGAGCGACCGATCCAAGGGGAAAATACAACCAATTTTGATGTTTTTTCAGTAGCCTTTGCTACGCCGGATTGGCTGTTGGTGCACCAGCAGCTAGCAGATATGGCCATGCTGCTACTGAAACTATACTGATCCAATAGCGGATTGATTAATAAACCGATTTAAAGACACGCATTCATTATGAAATTCATTTCTATTCTTGCCAGTGGGCTTTTGAGCCTACTACTGGCCTGGCCTCTATTTGCCCAGCTGCAACCTACCCAGCCACTGTCATCCGAGCCCGCCTCAGTAGGTACAGACTTCGCGGAGGAGGTGAGCAGGCGGTTATTCACCCCCTTGTCTTCCGCAGCTCGCGCTGTTGGGATAGACCAAGGGATCGAGCACTATCAAGTGCTGGCAGTGGAGGAGGAGCTCCGAAGCCAGTTGTTGCTGCGGGCGCCTGCTACTTTACACTTCCAACTTCCGGCTGCCCGCCAAGCCGCGCGGCCATTGGAATTGCGCCTCCATCGCGTTTATCCCTTTGCACCAGACTTTGTCCTACGGACTGCTTCGGGGAAATTGCTCGACGAAGCTTCCCTAGGGCTTTTTTACCAAGGAACAGTGGTGGGCGTTCCTGGTGCTCATGTGGTCATCAGTATATTAGCCAACGAGATACAAGGCCTCGTCGCCCTTCCGGGGCAGCCCAACCAGGTGCTAGGGCCGCTACCGGTTATGGCGGATGCCGTACCACACAATCAAACAGCTTATGTCCTTTATGAAGACGCGGCCGTTTTTCAGCAGCAAGACTTTTCCTGTGGCACGGCCGATAGTGCCATCCCCTATGAAGTGGAGGAACTTAGGCTAAGCAGCGGCAGCGCCCGATCCGTAGGCTGCGTGGGGGTGTATCTGGAGGTAGATTACGACATTTATACCAATAAAGGTGGCAGCACCCAAGCGGCAGCCTACGTAAGCGCCGCCTTCAATGAGGTCATGCAGTTGTATGCAGCTATTGATGTAGGGCTGCATATCAGCGAAATCTTTGTCTGGGATCAGCCCAGCCCTTATGCGGGCACTAGCTCGGGTACCTTACTTTCGCAATTCCAGAATCACCGCCAAAATTTTAATGGAGACATTGCTCAACTGCTCAGCTACAAGGCTTCGGGTGGGGTAGCCATCCTAAACGGATTGTGTCACCCCTTTACGGCTGCTAGAATGAGCTTTTCCAGCATCGGCAGCAGTTTCCAAAATACGCCTACCTATAGCTGGACAGTGATGGTGATGGCTCATGAATTCGGGCACTTGCTGGGCAGCCAACATACCCATGCTTGCGCTTGGAATGGCAACGGTACCGCCATCGATGGCTGCGCTGGATTCACGGAGGGCAACTGCCCCAATCCCGGACCACCTAGTAGCGGAGGAGGGTCTATCATGTCTTATTGCCACATCACGCCCACTGGGATTAGCTTTGCCACCGGCTTTGGGCAGCAGCCGGGGGCTGTTATCGCCAATAGGGTAGCCAGTGCCGCCTGTATTGCTGGCAGCACCTGCGGAGGCAACCCGCCACCTCCACCGCCGCCGCCCCCTACCGGAGGAGGAAATGGTGGAGGCGGTGAAAACCCCGATGAACCCGCAGATAGTAGTATTTGCGAAACCAATCAGGTCTTTCTCCAGCTCACATTGGATCATTTCGGGATGGAAACAACTTGGCAAATCGAAGATGCCAACCAACAGGTAGTGGCCAGCGGAGGGCCCTACCCCAAGAAAAAAGCGGGACTGCTGCTTCGCGATACCTTCTGCTTGCCCGATGGATGCTACCAGATTCGGATACTGGACGAAGACGGTGATGGCATCTGTTGCCAGTACGGACAAGGTAGCTACCGCCTGTTGGATTCCCTCACCAATGTACTAGCCAATGGCGCTGAATTCGATTCTGTTGAAGTGAAAGATTTTTGCCTACCTTACCAAGAACCACCCAGCGGAGAGGATTGCATCAGCCTCAATTTCAACGAATATCCCGTCATAAGCTACGGTATCAATCAAGATGCGGGTGTATTTGCGCTAGCCGATGGAGGCCGTGAGCTATACATTGCCAACAATGCTTGGAAAGCCATTGAGTTACCCTACACCATCACACCCCACACGGTTGTAGAACTCGAATTCCGATCAACTATTGAAGGAGAAATTCATGGCTTTGGTTTTGATGACGATCTAGGGATATCTCCAGCCTTCACTTTCCGCTTATACGGCACCCAAAACTGGGGAATCAGTGATTTCGCAACTTACAATGGTAGCGGCAACTGGCAGGCCTATCGGATCCCTGTGGGAGCCTTCCTGAGCGGTGAAGCTGCTTATTTTTTCTTTGCCGCCGACCATGACTTGGGCGCCCGCAATGGCAATAGCTATTTCCGAAATATCCGTATCTACGAAGGTGAAAACTGCGAGCACAACCCAGAAGATTTGGCACCTCAGGCGAAATCTACTCCAATGCCCGATCCACTTATTTTCCCCAACCCAGCCAGTAATCATATAGAGTTGCGCAGCGGGGAGGCAGGGGAATACCAAATTTACAGCCTTTCTGGGCAGCTGTTATCCCTTGGAACTGTACCAGCTCAGGGAAGCCTCCGCATTGCCACTCGGCAACTTCCAGCGGGCACCTATCTGCTTAGCTTTCAAGGCCAACAACAGCAATTTACACAAAGATTCGTCGTGTTATAAATAGTTTTTGTTGGGTGGCACCCCCCGTTTGCCACCCAACAAAAACTATCTCTGAGATGGCTTGCTATTGGCCGGTTCAAGCCCATTCGCCACCATTTTCCCCACTTCGCTAAAAGTATAATAAAGGCAGAAGTAGTAAGAGAGCGGAAGGAAATACAATATTTCTTTATGGCCTCCGTTATATTCCCGTCTTTTGGCGCCAAAGTAAAGACAACCGACACGCTTTTCGATCTGCTGCTACGCGGGTGAGATAACCAACCAACCAACCTTCCCTCACCTTTACATTCTAGTAGCTGATCATCAACCAACCAACATATTTATGTCCACTATTCAGAGTAATCCAATGCCCTCTGGGCCAACACCGTCGGAGAATGGCGGTAAATCCAATGTGCTGCTCGTAGCGCTCATCGTAGTGTCTCTTATTGCTGCTTTCTCCATCTATGGCTGGATGAGCAATCGCTCGCAGAACACAGAGCTACAAGCTACCCTTACCGAAACTGAAGCCTTTAAAGTACAGGCCGAACAACAGTACTACGAGGCACTAGCCGAGCTAGAGCAAATGAGAGGCGACAATGAAGAGCTCAACGCCCTCATCGATGCCCAAAAAGCTGAGCTCAAAACTGCGAAGGAAAAAATCGATGGCCTCACCCGCGATAGCCGCAATCTCTCCGCTGCTAAAAGAGAGCTCGCCGCCCTGCGCACTCAAGTAGATGGCTACCTTGCCGAGCTCAACCAGCTCCGCGAAGAAAACCAATTGCTCACCGATGCCAACTACCAGCTCACCACCGAGAAGAATTTGCTCACGAGCGATCTGGAGTCCGTTCGCCAGTCCAATGAATCCCTTTCTCAAGACCGCGCTACTTTGATGAGCCAAACCGAACAACTCGCTGCTGAAAAGGAGAAGCTGAGCCGTAAGGTCACCGCCGGTGCCGTTATTGGCGTATCCAACCTCATAGCAGTGGGGCAAAGACAGCGCAGCAGCGGCAAATATATAGATCGAAATACAGCTAAGAACGTAGAGCGCATTCACGTTTGTTTTAATACCGACGAAAACAGGGTCGCCTCACCAGGCGAAGAAATCTATCACATGAGGATCATCACCCCCATCGGCGAAACCATCAATGTCGCAGCCGAAGGTGGCGGGGCACTGAAAAGCGAAGAGTCTGGTGAAATGATTCCCTACACCAAGCCCATCTACTTCGAGTTCGATGGCACCTCCAGCAAGCTCTGCTCCGAGTGGAACGTAGCCAGCCAAAACTACAGCGCTGGTACCTACAATATCGAGCTGTACAACAAAGGCTACCTAGCCGGTAGCACCACCATGGTGCTTAAATAGGCCCTGAAGTCATCCCATAATCCCCAAAAAGTCTTAATTTTGTTTGGCCGATCGCTTCAAGTGATCGGCCAAATTTATTTTATGGCCTAGTTCTGCGATTCATCTAAAATTCTAGCAAGGCGCTCTAAGTCTTGGGGTAGGTCTGCCCCCTCCTATGGGTGCGGCTTCTTAACTAGCCAAAACAATTGCCGTATGGATACACATGCCAATACTCTAGCACTTTTGCAAGCAGATTTTTCCATCGCAGCCGATGGAGAAAGTCTGCACAGCCCGCAAGCCGTCATCGAGCTGCTGGCAAAACTCATTGAAGAGGCCTTGATCAAGCGCCCGGAATGGCTGATGAGCAAACTCTACACCATGGATGTAGCCGAAGCCGATGTGCGGCAGGCCTTACAATCTTCCAGCGAGCTGGCTCCGCATCTGGCACTCGCTCGGCTGGTGTACGAGCGGCAGAGCCGCCGCGCCTACACCAAAGCTACTTTTAAACCACAACCCCTCGATGATGAAGAAATGGCTTGGTAAATTTCTCCGAAATGGTGGCTACTTCCTCTTGGGACTGGCTTTGGTATGGGGCTTCCGCACTTGGTATATGCAGCCCAATTTCTCGGGGGGGGACATGGCTGCTAATTTCAGTGCCATCAGCCTCAACGGAGAAACATTTCAGCTATCCGACTTCCGGGGCCGTTTCGTCTTGCTCCATTTCTGGGGAAGCTGGTGCGCGCCCTGCCGCCGCCAGAATCCAGCGCTCGTGGCTACGATCCGCGAGCTAGGACTAGAAAAAATCCAGCCCATCAGCATCGCCATAGAAAAGGATAGCAACCGTTGGCAAAAAGCCATCCAACAAGACGGCCTCTTTTGGCCGCATCAGGTACTGGACGCCACTAGTAGCCTTAAATTTTTAAATGGGCCTATTAGCGATTTGTACGGCGTCAATCAGGTGCCTACCGATTTTTTAATCAGTCCCAAGGGGGATATCCTGGCCATTAATCCCGCTTTTTTGCAAATCCAACAAATTATCCGCGATGCGCGATGATCTCAACCCGCTCTACGAATACGCCGAAGCCCTCAGCGGCCCCATACCCGATTACCTCCTTCAGTTAGAACGGGCTACTTTCCTTCGAACACTTGCCCCTCAGATGATGTCGGGCCGCCTCCAAGGGCGTTTGTTGGCATTGCTCAGCAAGCTACACCGCCCCAAGCGCATTCTTGAATTAGGTACTTTCACGGGCTATTCCGCGCTTTGTTTGGCAGAGGGCTTACTTCCCGATGGCCAGATCGATACCATTGAAGGCAATCTGGAAATGGCGGCTATCGCCAAGCAGTTCTTTGATGCCTCCCCGTTCAAAACCCAATTGCAACTGCACACCGAAAATATTGATGGCTCGCGTCCTATTAAATCGGGCACCAAGTGCGGGAGCCAGCCTGCCCCCCTTTTAGCCAGGCTCCTAGATAAAGGTGCCTACGATATTATTTTTCTGGATGCCGACAAACGCCACTACGCCAATTATTTCCAGCAGCTCCTCCCACACCTACAAGCCGGTGGTCTTTTTATCAGCGACAATGTCCTCTGGGATGGCCGTGTGATTGACCCAACTGAGACCGACCCCGATGTGCAAGCATTGGCAGCATACAACCAATTATTAGCCACCGACGACCGGGTAGAATTATTGCTACTGCCGCTCCGAGATGGGCTTTCGGTTGCTAGAAAAAAATAAGCAGATCTTGCCTCATGCTGAGTAAAACCGAGTAAAAAAGGTTGGTTGGACTAGTCCAACTGACCAAAAATAGCTCTCATCTGACCTCAAGGGCAAGGCCAAACCCAATCGCTCAGCTCATACCGCGGCCCCGAAAAATTGAAGTGCCACCACTCCGTCCGAATGGTCAGGAAACCGGCTGCTAGCATGGCCTCTTGTAGGGTCTGGCGGTTGGCCAAAACAGCCGGTGATAAATCAGTGGTAGTGGTGTAAGCTGCCTCTCCGAAAAAATCATAAGGAGTGCCCATATCCAGTTCTTCGCCGCTATCCAACTGCACGAGCGTAAGGTCGGCAGCTGCACCCCGCCCGTGTACACTTCCTTTTTCTGGCCTGGCCACATAGCGGGCATCGGGCATAATATCCCACAAGCGCTGCTGGTAAGGCGCCGGCCGGTAGCAATCAAACATCTTGAGCCCCAATCCCAGCGGGCGAAGAGAGGCCTGTACTTCCGCCAGGGCCTTAGCAACCGCCGGCCGATAAAAACAACGGCCGCAGTCATATACCTTCTGCTGCATGAAATTGTTGTCGGTCGCATAGCGAATATCCAGAAGGATGCTGGGGTCTTCGTCTAGGATGTCACGCCATTGGCTGCTGTCGTAGTCGATTGTTCTTGGAGCGGGAGGGCTATCTGAGAGCAATGTGGTAGCCACCTCCTGAAGCGGGAAACTACCCTGTAGCATCGCTTTTTTTCCTCCGCTCTGGCAAGTACTGGCCAGCACTAGGCCTAGCCCTGCCAGCCATACCCAGCGGGAAAAGGAGGTGAAAAACCGGTCTTTGTTCCGAGTCATCTTTTGCTTGCTTTGCTATTGAACATGGCTCTTTTTTGTTGGCTGTGCTCCCGCACCTAGTGCCTGCCTCTAGCCCGCCTTCATACAGACACGGTGGGTACTGTGTGCCTGTACTAGGGAGCGTGAGCAATAATCTTACACAGACCTTCCTACCCCACGAAGCTTGGCAACTGGCTCGCTCTCGCTAGCGCAAAATTAGCTTTTTTACTACACTTTTTCCATCGCTTACAATTTGTAGCTGGTAAAGCCCGGCGGCCAAGCGCTCGTTTTGGCGAAAGCTGATGGCACCATCTTCCATGCTTCCTGCCGCCACCAACTGCCCGCGCTGATCGTAAAGATATACTTTTCCGGAAACAGTAGGATTGATACGAAGACCACGAAGACCTCCGCTGGGGTTGGGGAACAGTAAATAATCGGGTTCGCTGCTGGAATAGGGTATTGTGTTTACCAAAAGCAACTGTACATCTTCATCTAACTGTATGATGCCTCCGCTGCTACTGCCCTCTACCAAGAGAAGAATCTGGTTGGCTTCAGGAGCATATAGTACGTCCCGATGCCCTGTCGGCCAGGTTACTACCACCGAGTCGATGCGGGTGTTTGCTCCTAGCCCGAAGCGAACAGTTTTGCTCTGCTGCGCCAAGAAGCCGCTGCCGCAATGGGTGTAGGCCGATTGGTAATGTTCTTGGTGGTAGATTTCTACTTTACTGCCAATGGCATCGCGATTGCTCCAAACACCTTGTAGCTGTAGGCCGAAGAAATTACCACCACTGCCGGTATTTCGCCACAGCTGACTGGGGTAGGGTGCCTGATTTAAGACGGCGATATCCGGTCGGTTATCCCGATTGAAATCCCCTACGGCATTGCTCCAGCTATAGACCGTGTCACCTACAAAG
The DNA here is from genome assembly GCA_036835305.1 of Lewinella sp. Lineage (GTDB taxonomy): Bacteria > Bacteroidota > Bacteroidia > Chitinophagales > Saprospiraceae > Neolewinella. The sequence continues at coordinate 4,281 of DAITME010000081.1, read as the reverse complement.
CCAATACCCTGGGGTTGGCTAAAACCAGTAGCAGCGCCTTCATTCTGGTAGTAGGCACTGGAGATTTGATCGCTGCCCACCAACGAACCACTCACGTATAGATCTAACCAGCCATCTAAGTTGCCGTCTATCCAGCTAGCGCCCCAGCCGATGCCGTAGAAGCCCACGCCTTGTTCTGCGGCTACATTGGTGAAGACGCCGCCGTCATTGCGCAGCAAATAGTTGCCGTTTTCTATATTGGTGACGTAGATATCTTCATCACCATCATTGTCAAAGTCTCCTAAGCCCATATTCATCGCATCGATTTCTACGCCGGCCCCACTCGCTTCACTCACGTCCGTGAAGGTGCCATCTTTGTTGTTGCGCAACAAGGTATTGCGGCTGTTGCGGTCGTTAGCGATATAGAGATCTGGCCAGCGATCTTGGTTGTAGTCTGTGAAGCCCAAACAAAAGGGAATGCGGTTGGCGTCTTCCACGCCGGCGGCTATACTCTTTTCTGAGAAGGTGCCATCGCCATTGTTTTGGAACAAACGATTGCGGTTTTGGCTTACTTGCCCGGGGAGTTTGCGCTGGCTGTAGTACAGGTCTAGCCAGCCGTCGCGGTTATAGTCGCCCCATGCGGCACCATAGTGGCGCCTGGTGGTGACGGGGAGGCCAGCGGTAGCCGTGACTTCCGTGAAAAGCCAGTCGCCATCTCGGCGGTAGAGGTAGATGGGGCCGTCGAAACTACTGCAAAAGAGATCTTGGTCGCCGTCGTTGTCGTAGTCAACCCAAAGGATGTGTTTTATTTCTGCTAGGTTGCCAGTGGGGTCGGGGAGGGCTTGTAGCCCTGTTTCGGTATTGAGATAGAATTGTAACGGCTCCCCCGCCGCTGTTGCAAAGCTGAGGTCGTCGTAGCCATCCCCGTTGAAGTCGGCGAAACTGACTCCCCCACCCGGGCCGCTGCTGTTGTCGGTATGAACAATGCCAATGGCACTGGCAACATCCACAAAGAATTGCCCAGGCAGACTGGCCGAGCAAAAACAAAAAAATAAGATTCCATATATTTTATACCCAACCATTTGCGTTTCCTATACGTCTTAATAATTAAAGAACACTCAAATTTATAACAAAATGCGCCATCTATTCCTATTGTTCTGGCTGTTTGCTTCTTTTACTTTTTTGGCAGCGCAAGGGAAAAGCGGCTTGGCCGCTATTCAAGATGATCTCAGCGATCTCCGGGCAGCCAACGAGGCCGCCATCAAGACTATATCGCCCAACAGAGGTCTGATAGAGCCTTCCAAGCTCAACCCCCGCCAGGCAGATCTTCAAAAGATATACTACAACCTGGATTACAAGGCAGGGCTACTGAGTATGACCACCGGCGACCTCCTCTCGGCTAATCTACGCTACCGCCTATTTGGTCAGCTGATGGAAATCGAGTACCAAGGCAGCACCTATGCCATGGATCTGAATATGGTAAAGGCTTTTACCATCGGAGAAGATGACTTTATCTTACTACCGGACCCCCTCAAGAAAAAGATGGGGCGTATTATCCACCAAGTCCACTTCGCCGATGCCAATACCCTGCTACTTCAGCAGCACTGGACGGAGGAAGACTTCCGCGAAAAACTCAACAACGTCCCCACTGCCGACTCCCAGCTGCTGCGGCGCAGCGACGATCTTTTGCTGCTGCAAGACAGTAAAGTACACCACATTCTTAGCCACAAAGCAGCGATGGAAGCACTGGAAATTGACAGAAAAAGCAACACCGCTAAGTTTATAAAAGCCAGCAAATTGAAGCTCCGCGACGCCAAAGATCTGGTGCAGTTGATCAATTATTTGAATGCTGCGGAGGGGGAATAGCCCTTGGTTTTATAATTTAATGGTGTAGGTATAACTTACTGTACTTGGCTTGGGTGGGCCGTCTTGGCTCTTGTTGGTGCTCGCTTGGGGATCCTTACGCTTGGGTGTGACCTCGTAGTGTATTTGCGTAGGTGCCGTGGGCTTTTGGCGGCTCGCAGGCTTTTTCATTTCGAAGTTAATGTCAATGTGCTGATGGTACTGCACTGTCATTTTATAGTCCTTGGGGATGTCGAAGCGCAGCATTTTGACCAGCCGCTCGGCTTCTTCCCTACAGCCGTGTTCTGGTCCTTTTACAGCCTTGGCTCGGATGACCCTTCCCTGCTGATTGAGGCTGTACTCGACCCGCACTTTACCCGAAATTCTTAGTGCTTTGGCCGCTTCTGGATAGCGCAGCGCCTGCCGGAGAAACTCCTGCAGTGCCTTGGGGCCGCCTGGATAGACGGGCTTGTGGATGAATTTATTTTTTCGGTTGGCCATGTTCGATTGCTGCTTGCTCGCGTAAAGGTAGGAAATTTATTAGGAGCTGCTTGCTCATGGAGCTGTTTCCGTAGGAAGATGTTGGCTATCGCCCAATACGGGCATAAATGCAGGAGCCAAGTTTTATCAGAAGGAGCAAAGGATGTAAAATAAATAAGAAGCGAAACTTGCATTTGTCAGAAGAAGCACCTACTTTTAGACCATCTCAAGCAGTAAGATACCACCATCCAGTAAAATCTGCCTATGCTACTAGCTGCCTTCTTGAATTACTTGCGCCACGAGCGCCGATATAGCCCCCACACGGTCTTGGCTTATGAGCAGGATTTACAGCAGTTTTTTGTATTTGTGGCGCAGCAGTTCGATATGCAGGATGCCAAGGAGGTAAACCGAGCCAGTATCCGATCGTGGCTTGCCAGCTTGTCAGCGGCGGGCTATGCCGCCACAGCCATTAAGCGCAAATTATCGAGCCTTAAAGCCTTTTACCGATTCAGACAGGAAAGAGGCTACCAAACGGAGAACCCCACACTGCGTATTCCCAGCCCTAAACCACCTCGGAGGCTGGCTGCTACCATTGCGGAAAAAGATATGCAGCGGCTGTTTCAAAACTTTGAAGCAGCAGAGCGGGATTTTCCCAACCTTCGCGATCAGTTGCTGCTGGCCCTGCTTTACCAATGTGGTTTGCGCAGAGCGGAGCTGCTGGGGCTGCGAGACGGGGATGTCAGCCTGGAACAAAGGCAGCTGCGCGTACACGGAAAAGGAGGGAAAACACGGCTCCTGCCTTTTGGCCAAAAACTCAGCGAACTACTGGAGGAATATACCTCCGCTAGAAGCCACTATTTCAGGGAATGTAGTACCGATAGCTTGTTACTCACCGACAAAGGGCAGCCACTCTACCCGAAATGGATATACAATACTGTGGTGCGCTACATCGCAACGGTGAGTAAGGAGGAAAAGAAAAGTCCGCACGTACTGCGCCATTCCTTTGCCACCCACCTAAGTGACCATGGAGCAGATTTGAATGCCGTCAAAACCTTGCTAGGGCATAGTAGCTTAGCCGCTACGCAGATCTACACCCACAACAGTGCCGAACGCCTCAGAGCCGTTTACGAACAAGCCCACCCCGCCGCAGGGGAAAAGCCCAAGAAATAATGGAGAACAAATCTTTTTTAATAACCAGATTGTAGGCTAGCCATTCCCCGATTGGGATGGTGTTTACAATCGCAAAGTATCGATTTATGCAAATAGAAATGAATGCAGTACACTTCAAAGCAGACGGCAAGCTGCAAGATTTTATCAAGGCCAAGCTGGAAAAGCTAGAGCAGTTTTCTGATCGGATCATTGATGCACAAGTATTTCTCAAGCTAGACAACCACGACCAGATAAAGGAGAAGGTGGCCGAGATTCGGCTGAAAGTGCCCGGCGACACGCTTTTTAGCAAAAGTAGCCACCGCACCTTCGAAGCAGCCGTTGATGATGCGGTGGAAGGGCTCCGGAGAAGCCTGAAAAAATATAAGGAGCGCCAAGGGAACTAATCCTTGACTTTACCTCATTCTACAAGGGTATGACTGCTTTGGCGAGATCTTCCGAAAGTGCCTTCTGCTACAGACAGAAGGCACTTTCGGTCTTGTAAGCCATCTTGCTTACAAGATTTTGCGATAAAAAGAGAAGAAAATGAAAAAAAGTTTAGCTAGCTATTGCAAAATTAGATAAAAGCTGTATCTTTGCAATCGCTTTCGGAAAATGGCTGGAAGTAGCGTTGAAAATTTGTTCAATTTCACAGGAAAAAGCCGGTGTAGCTCAGTTGGTAGAGCAGCTGATTTGTAATCAGCTGGTCGGCGGTTCGAGTCCGTCCACCGGCTCGCTTTCCAAGAAGTTAGGGGGTGCGCCACAGTTGGAGAGGTGGGCTGGACTGTAAATCCAGTGCTTTGGCTGAGTAGGTTCGAATCCTACCACCCCCAC
>DAITME010000080.1:0-17676 GCA_036835305.1 Lewinella sp. | reverse complement strand
TGAGCCGCCACTTTGGATCAGGTGGCAATTTCAAATGGGGAATTGCTGGTATTTTTGTAGTGAAAAGTTACAGTACAAAAATACAGATAAAATCAGTATAAATCAATGGTAATGAGCTATTTAGGGGAACTATTTGGTAGGGGTTTGTTCAACTCTGTTATATCCGCACAAAACCAATATCAAACCTTCGCTACTTCCCCCATCGGCGCCAGAATGGGTAGGGCGGCGACTTGTGTTAATGGCATTAAGGACATATTCCGATCACAAGATACGGTCTTTAGTTCTATACAGGCAAGTTTGGGATGAAAAAAAGTGTATCCCAATACCCCCGTTGAGCCTGTTTTTAACGGAAGGCACTGCTCCTTAAATCGTACATGGCTCCTGCACGCAGTGCCCGCCGTGCCCGTATGGGTTTTAATAGGGCGAGCGCAACGAGTGCGTATAGAACATCCGTATGGACGTACACTGGGTGCCCGCCTAAAAGAAAGCCTCCCTGCGCACAACAGCCAGTCCTCTTTTAGCGATTCCAATGAGATTTCTATTGGTCCGAGTCTTCAAAAATCTGCTCACGGCCTCTTACCAAACTGGATCGGAAGCCGATTTCCCCTCCATCACTTCGCCTATTTTTTGCCTCCCCTGTTGCTCAAACCAACTTTGGCCTTTAGCTTTGTTGTATAGAACGAGCCAATGAAAACCAAAACCATTCTTCCGGGCAGCTTTGAGGCGCATCGCCACTGGTACCCGAAAGCCCTCAATGCCACCATCCACCCGATGGTGCATTTCTTCTTGAACCTAGAGCAAAGCCGTATCATCAGCCGCTATTGCCACCTCCACCCCACCGTGGATGCGGCTAAGCTCAAGGAGATTTTGCAGTACGATTGCAAGCATTTCCTTTGGGGCGGTGCCGACTTGCTGAACGTCACCTCCGCCAGTGGCAAACGGCAAATGGTGGTGATCGAAAACAACTCCTGCCCCAGCGGACAAAAATCCATGCCGCTGGTGGAAGATAACCAAGAGCAAGGTAGCTACCGCCTCCTGGTAGAGCGCACCTTCAAGCCCTACCTAAAAGGAATGCGCGCTAAAATAGCAGGCGACCTGGCCGTTTTGTACGATAAAAACCCCATGGAAGCCTCCGGCTACGCCAGTGTGATTGCGGATGTAATGGGGGAAAAGGTGCATTATGTGCCTTTCTTCAACAACGAGAAAGACAATAAAGTGAGCTTCCAGGATGGCATCATGTATATTCAAAGCGAAGAAGGCCAAAAGGTTCCTATACGAGCCGCCTTCCGCTACGTGACGCAGAAGCCCTGGAACCGCCTGCCGCTGCACCTGAAAACAAAAGTCCTCAACCCTACCCTCGCCTGCCTCGCTGGTGGGCGCAACAAAATGGTAGCTGCCAAGGCCTATGATGTCTATAATACCGAACTTCACCCAGCCGGCTTGAAAATTAATACCCCAGAAACCATCTGGGATGTAAAGAAGGCCGAAATCCCGCTATGGGTGAAAAAAATGGGCGGCCACGCGGTGATCAAAGTGCCCTACAGCAATGCTGGCCAAGGTGTTTTCACCATCGTCAACCCAGCAGAGCTAGAAGCCTTTATGGCCAAAGATTTCGACTACGACCTCTTCATCGTCCAGAGCCTGATCGGCAATTTTCACTGGAGCAGCGTCACCCAAGCGGGTAAGCTCTACCACGTGGGGACCATCCCCAACCCGAAGAATAAATCCTACGTGGCGGATATCCGCATGATGGTCAGCAGCACACCCAAGGGCATCCGCCCCCTGTGTACCTACGCGCGCCGCGCCCTCAACCCCCTCACGGATAAGCTCGAAGAAGGGGCCGATAGCTGGTCTATCCTAGGAACCAACCTCTCCTTCCTCAACGACGACGGCAGCTGGAACAGCGATACCAACCGCCTTTTACTGATGGATCGGCGCGACTTCAACCGCCTAGGCATCGGCCTAGACGACCTCATCGAAGCCTATATCCAAACCGTACTATCCATGGTGGCCATCGATAAAATGGCACAAACCCTCACGAATAAAAACGGGAAATTCCGCATGCGCTTGTTCAAAAGCCTCAACGACGACCCCAGCCTAATAGACGAAATCTTGCTGTATTGATACCCTCCTCCCTTCGCTTGCTAGTGCTCACCGACCACAGCGGTCATGGCCCTACGAATTCCCTCTACCCTCTTCTGCAAGGCCTGCTCCGCGTGGCGCCTCAGCACCACATTGCCGTGGCTAGCCGTGGCCATGCTTCCAACCAAGGCTTTTTCCAAGCTACCAACCAAGAGTGGCTACACACAACGGCAATAGACGAAAGCTTTGCCTACCAAGCCGATGGCAGCAGCCTTAGCCAGCCACAAGATCGGGTAGATCCAGCTAGCTTCCATGCTATATGGGTTCGCTTGCCCCCGCCCATTGGCAAACATTTTTTAGACTTTCTCTCCCTGCGCTTTCCGGATAAACTCATCTTCAACCACCCCGCTGGTATCTGGGAAACAGGAAGCAAGCTGTTCCTCACCCATTTCCCCGATATTTGCCCGCCCATGCAAGCTTGCCATAGCTTGGAAGCAATCGATGCCTTCAAAGCGCACTTCCCCATTGTACTAAAACCACTGCGCAACTACGGCGGACAAGGCTTGGTAAAAATAGATGGGCAGCGCGTCTGGATCGGAAAGGAAGAAACCACTTATCCGGCTTTCCGGCAGCAGCTCGCCCAACAAAGCCGCAAAATTGCTTACCTAGGGGTTAAGTACCTTACCAAGGTAGATCAAGGCGACAAGCGCATTGTGGTAGTGGACGGGCAGATTATGGGTGCCTCCCTAAGGCGGCCAGCACAAGGAGGCTGGTTGTGCAACATTGCCATGGGCGGCCGTGCAGAGGCGGCCACCGTGGAGGAAGCAGAAAGGCACATCTTGGCGCGCGTCAATCCACTAATGGCCGAAAATGGTATCTTGATGTACGGGATCGATACCCTGGTAGGTGATGACGGAAGGCGCTGCCTATCAGAACTCAACACCACCAGCGTTGGAGGCTTAGAACAAATGGCCAAACATCAAGGTTTTCAGATCATTCAGCACGCGGCTACGTTCATCTGGCAGTATATTTACCGAAAATTATCAGACCATGCTCTTTAATTCCCCCGAAGGATCTAGTATTATAAAAGAACTCAGGGTAGCCGAAGTCCCCCCCGGCAGCTTGAAAAGTTATTGGCTCCACTTGGTCACCGACGGGATGGGGGTGCCCGTTTACATCCCTATCTTAGTAGCCAAAGGCAAAAAGCCCGGTAAAACCATCGGCCTCACTGCCGCCGTACACGGCAACGAACTCAATGGTATTCCCGTTATCCAAAAGGTTTTCAAAGAACTCGATCTACAGGAATTACAAGGTACCATCGTAGGTGTTCCAGTCGTAAACGTACCCGCGCTACTGAGGAAAAAAAGACGATTTATAGACGGCACCGACCTTAACCACATCATGCCTGGCAAAGCCGACGGGAACGTTAGCGAAGTTTATGCCTGGCGGTTTGCCCAGCGGGTATTGCAGCAATTCGACTACCTCGTTGACCTGCACACCGCTAGCAATGGCCGCATCAACTCCTACTACATTCGCGCCGATATGGCCAGCGAAACCGTCCGCAAAATGGCCCTGCTGCACAACCCCCAGATCATTGTCCACAACCCGCCCAACGACGGCACGCTCAGAGGCGCCGCCGCCGCCATGAACATACCCGCCATTACCCTGGAAGTTGGCAACCCGAATATTTTCCAGAAAGGCATCATCAAGGACGGATACAAAGGCCTTCAGAATGTGCTAGACTACCTCGGCTTCCTCCCCCTAGGCTGTGAAAAAGCGGCAGAAGACATCGTCATTTGTAAAACTTCTTACTGGATCTATACCGATACGGGCGGCATCCTCACCGTCTTCCCTAAAATCACCCAACAAGTCAAAAAAGGGGAACCTATCGCCGAAATTTGCAATATCTTCGGCGATATCATCCGTACCTACTACGCGCCAGAAGATGGTATCGTCATCGGCAAAAGCGTCAACCCCGTCAACCAAACAGGCGGGCGCATCCTCCATTTGGGAATTGTCAGCTGATATAGCCGTCTGAACCAAAGTCCTCTCTTTATTGTCTTTTGTAGGCACTCAGCTCGCAAATACGGACTTCTTGCTCACGCCTTACTAAATGAGCACTGCGCGTATATTCGCAATTATTGCTCTCGCCCTACTAAACCTATACGGGCGTCTCGGTCTGTAAATCCGTATGGGACGGGCACTGCGTGCAGGAGCAAAGCAAGCCATTTTGAGCCGTGCTTCCTCATATTAAAATACTCAACTGTCTGACTATGGATCCCATCAAACCTGAACTTATCAATGCCGAACAAGCAGATAAACTAGAGCGGATTGCCTATATCCTCAAGACCGTTGCCCATCCGCTGCGCCTCGGGATCATCCACCTGCTAGAGCAGCATGCCCGCCTCAGCGTTACGGATATTTGCGATGCCCTCGGCAGCGAGCAATCCCTCACCAGCCATCACCTGCAAAATATGCGCCTAAAAGGCATCCTCTCCGTCAAAAGGGATGGCCGCAGCATGATGTACTCCCTCAAGGAAAGAGACGTCAGCCTCATCATCGAATGCCTAGAGAATTGCCAGTGTAATATGTGATTTCTTACCACTTCCGCCGTTCCAAACTCAGCACCGTCAGCAACAAAAAGAAGGCCGTAACACTGAGGAAATACACGAGATCGCGGCTATCGATCAGCCCTCGACCGAGGCTATTAAAGTGCTCCAGCATTCCCAGATCTTGCAGAAAAGCATCTAGCGTACCGAAAAAGATCGGCAATTGGCTGAGGTAGTCGAAGCCAAAATAACACCAAAAACACAAGGTGGTAGCCAGCAAAAAACTCACAATCTGGCTGCTAGTCAGCGAGCTGGCAAACAAACCAATCGCCACAAAAGCCATCGCTAGAAATACCAAACCGATATAGGAACCCAGCGTGCCTCCCGCGTCGATATTCCCCGCCGGAGCGCCCAACTGATAGACGGTGTAGTAATAGAGCAGCGTGGGGAGCAAGGCAAAAAACACCAGCAGCAAGCAAGCAAAGTATTTCCCCAAGATAATATCTATATCCCGCAGCGGCTTTGTTACGAGCAGCTCGATCGCACCGCTCTGGTTTTCCTCCGCAAAGGCTCGCATACAAATAGCTGGTATCACGAAAATAAATATATTAGGCACCAGACTAAAAAAAGGGCCCAAGGTGGCAAAGCCGTAATTAAGCAAGCTGGTATCCTTGAAGACGAACATGAATAGCCCCGTAATGACCAAGAATAGCCCAATCACCACATAGGCAATGAGCGAGCTGAAAAATGTGTTGATTTCTTTCCAAAAAATGGCTAGCATCCTGTAATAATTCTATTAAAAACCTGTGGGAAAAATCGGGTAGCGCTTGTTGTACACCCGTAGGGCTTGCAGTAGTTTGTCTTCCAAGGCTTGGTCTTCAGGATCGATGGAGCGGATAGCCTCCACCAGATCGAGATCGCTGCTGACCAAATCGGCAATGCCTGCTTGCGAGAAATCGCTGTTTTTGCCGGTCGCCATGTCCATTACGTATTGCTTGTGCACTAGTTTCTTTCGGCTCACGATTCCTTGTCGGAAGGGTCGGCCATTGGCGGGGTTGTAGGCATACATCCGGCTGCTAACTTCTTCGTACTGCTCGTAGCTGTAATAACGGTAGCGCCCCGCCAGCCGCAAACCGGCAAACTCGTGATAATGCAGCTGGGTATCTTCCCTCACCAAACGATAGGGAAAACTATCCAAGACAACGGCATAGATATCGGGCAGCAGCCCTCCCCCCTTGTGGTGGATGCCTGCTATTTGGAGGCGGTAATCATCGGGTAACTGCACCATTTCTCCGCCTACCAATTCCCAATCGAGACTTGGCGTGCCCGCCAAAAGTTCCTGATGGCTGCTGTACAAACCATCTACCAGCCGAAAAGCTGGCTGCGACTCGGACTGCCCTAACAGAAAACCTAGAGTGCAAACAAAAAGAAGAAGAAGTATTGATCTCACGCTCATATTTTTTTGCTTTTGAAGGCGCTTTGGCCTGGCTCATTTAAGTTGGTACGGCTCCTGTACGCAGTGCCTGTCTGGGCGTGAGCCACCTTGCTACAGTTAGGTCGCGTCTGTTAGGTATCCGATCTGCCAAATTTAGTCTTCGCTCCAGACAGCCTCGTCAATGATTGTATTATACCGTCGCTTCCTGAGCAGTCAATTGGCGGAAGACCTCCTCCACACTCATCGCCTCACGCTGTATGCCCAGCAACACGAAATTTTGCGCCACTGCAAAACGAAAAACCTCGGTTCTAACGTCTGTTTCAGAAGCGGCAATGAGCTGAAATTGGTGCTGCCCGCGGGCTGCTACTTTTTTCACACCTTCGATGCTGGCCAATTGCGCTAGGCTGGGGCTGCGATCGAACTCCACGAGGAGCACTGTTTGCCCTTGTAGGCGGGCTTGCAGCCGATCGATGGAATCATCGGCCACCAACTTGCCACGGTCGATGATGATGACCCGGTCGCAAATCGCTTGTACCTCCTGCATGATATGGGTGGAAAAAACCACCGTTTTTTCCTTGCCGAGGGCCTTGATCAGCCCGCGAATCTCCGCCAGCTGGTTGGGATCCAGGCCGCTGGTAGGCTCGTCTAAAATCAGTACTTGCGGATCGTGCAACATGGCTTGCGCCAGCCCCACCCGCTGCCGATAGCCCTTACTCAGCGCACCAATTTGCTTGTGTTGCTCGCGTCCTAGCCCAGTCATTTCTATCAAATCGGCTATTCTGGCGGCCGGTTTTTTCACCCCGCTGCTGCGCGCAGCAAACTGGAGGTATTCCTTCACATAAAGATCTTTGTAAAGAGGATTGTGCTCGGGCAAATAACCGATTTGTCGGCGCACAGCCAAACTATCCGTTAGCACATCATGGCCACAAACCTCCACCTGGCCAGCACTCTGCGTGAGGTAGCAGGTGATGATCTTCATGGTGGTGGTTTTGCCGGCGCCGTTGGGGCCCAGAAAACCAAGTACCTCTCCCGGCCTGGCCTCGAAGCTGATATCATCCACGGCGCGCTGCTCGCCATATTGTTTCACCAAATGCTGTACTCGTATCGACATAGCGCAAAGATAGGCCGATTTTTATTTTTCACCAGCCCTTCTCGGCTTAAACCAAACGCAGTACTTGGCTGCTTGGCCGGAGGTGCCATTGCCCTGAGCCTTGCCCTACTAGTCCGCTCAAGGCCAGCAAGCCAGGGGTTTTTCCGAGGCGGAGGCTGCCGAGGCTGTCGTCGAATTGCAAAGCTTCAGCCCCGTTCAGGGTAGCCCATTGCAGCAGCGTGGTAAAGGGCACATAGCTCTGATAGCGGCTGATGGTCTTCATCTCTTCCAGGATGCTGAGTTGCCAATTGCTGGTGAGGCTATCGGTACCAATGGTCATTTTCGCCCCTGCCTCCAAGAAATATTGGTAGCGCGGCAGCCGATTTTCTATGTACAGATTGGCATTGGGGCAGGTGGCCCAGTAAAGGCCATTTTGTGCCCATTCCTGGGCGAAGGTGATGTCTTCCGGCCGCGTCATGGTATTGTGCACCAGCAGGGTGCGGCATTGCGGATCCATTCGCGAAAGGGCATAGCGCAGGGAGGAATGGCCGGGTGCCTGAAAGTGCGATAGCGAAGCTCCAAATTGCTGAAAAAAGGGCAAAAAAGGCCCATCGCCTTGGTAAAAAAGCTGGTCTTCAGCGGGGGTTTCCTGGTTGTGGATACACACGGTACCCTGGCCTTGATTGAGCTGATTGATCCGTTCGTACAGGGCATCGCTCACGGTGTAGGGCGCATGAGGCACGGCTGTCACCGCTGAATCTTTGCTCCCGCCTTGGCCATCATAAACAGCTTGGTAGGCATCAAAAACGGTAGCGGCGCGTTCGGGCTGCAAGAAATCGAACATCTCCACAAAACTGTGGTAGCGGATAGGGCTTTTTTGCTTGGTAGCGGCCGTATCGAGCTTATTGCAAATATCCCCAACTGCTTGGATACCTTGCTGCCACATATAGGCATCCTGCGCTTGGATGGCGGCATCGATGATATTTTGCGCCACCTCCCGCATGCTCACCACCCCCACCAAGAAAGGCAGCAGCGTGGTGCCCGTGGCAACTTTGGCTTGAAGGTGGCTGAGCTCCAGATGGCAGTGCGTATTGACAAAACCGGGAATGAGCACCTGCCCTGGCGGCAGCATATTGAGGACGTTGGCAGGTATAAGACCCGTATCCGCAGCACCAAGCGGCTGCTCGGTATCCACCATCACGCGGGGAAGATCAGCAAAATCGGCATCGTTTCGCTGACCCAAAGCGGTGACACGGCCGTCGTCGGCCAGTGCTACTACGCCTTGGCGAATGGGAGCAGCATCCACCGGGAAGACAAGGTCTGCACTAAAATATCGCATTTTGAGCTATTTTTGCTGCAATGATAGACATCTTTTATCAAATACCGCAGCGGCAGACAAGTTCATTCCCTCCTCAAGCCTTTTGTAATTTTTGCTCACGCCCTACTAAAACCCAGACGGGCGTTCCGGCGGGCACTACGTGCAGGAGCAATGCCTTACCTATGAAGCAAATACCGCAACAAAATAAACCATTCCATCGGATGCTCCATAGCGCCACCAGCCTCCTCCCACTTGCACGCTTTTTCCTCTTAGTAGGCTTGCTCCTAACGGGCGCTTGCCGACCGCCTGGCGAGGCTCCTACCCTACTAGATCAAGGGGACTACCTAAGCTTCGCGCCCCTCCCCCAACGGCCGGCGGCGCGCCTGCTTTTCCCCACCCAAGCCAGCGCAGCAGCGCCCTATTTGCTACAAGACCCCCAAGAGGGCTACTTCGACCAAATCACCCTGACCGATATTCGCCTCCAGTGGCCCAGCTACCCCGCCGATACGCTGAACTTGTCGATTTATCGGTCTTGGCTCCTGGAGCAATATGCGCCCTGGCCACCTGACTTGGCTGCGCAAACAGCGCAAGATTGGGTCCAAGTATTGACGGAATCCGAAGCCCTCTTCCCCAGCCTAGCCCCCGATACGATCGTGTTGATTGCTATGCAAGATGCCCCCTACGGCGCCCACATCTACTTTACCCGCCAAGGGGCAGTGATGCTGCCGCTCACGGATATTCAAACGGCCGACAAAGAAGAATTGCTGGGCATTTACCGCCACGAGCTCTTCCACCTCATCAGTCGGCAATACCCCGAGGCGCGTCCTCACTGGTATGCCTTGGCCAACTATGAAGCCGCGCCTACTGTACTCCACTGGGCCAGCCCACTCTACCAACAGCGGCTCACGAACCCCGACGCCCCCAACTTCAGCTATGCGCTGCAGCACGAAGGCCAGCGCTACCTCCCCCTACTCTATCACCCCGATACGCTGGTAGCAGCAGAAACCAAGGAGGCTTTTGCCAACAATTTGCGCCTTACCTTCCTCGCCCTGTCAAATGATACCGTCACCGCCACCCGACTCCCCGAATGGCATGCCCGCGCCGCCAGCGAGGCCAACAGCCACTACTTTATCCACCCCGAAGAGGTGCTGGCAGAGCACTTTAGCCTGCTACTAGGCAGCCAAAAGAAGGTACTCTACCCCACAGAATTGGAGGATTTGAAGCGCTTGCTGCTGGCAGTGGGGCAGTAGGAATAATATGAGAGATATTTAATCCAAAGCTTCCAATAATTCATCTAAGGAGTGCTCCCACTCTATCGCATCAGCAGCTTGTCTGAACGCTTGGTAAGAAATGGGCTTGTAATTCTGTTCTTTCAGAATATCATCAAACGAGACATGGTCTCTCAGCTCAATAGCTACCACTTTCAGAAAGGTATCTTCCCGATTAACAGCAGCACTGTCCGCTAGCGACTGATAGATGCCATTTAAAGTTTCGAGGTCATTCATATTAGAAATAATATGGATGATATTCATCTTTAAATCATTGGCAGTTAAAGACATGGCAGCGATTTTTACAAAGTGTAACAAAAAATCATCCCTCGAACTTGCTTCGCTTGCTCAGCTAAAAAAACTACGCACCCCATCACAAACATAAGCGAGGGTGGCCTCCTCCATTTCGCTGTGCATAGGCAGGGAGATCACCTCTTTGCAAAGCTGGTCGGTGGTGGGCAGGAAATCGACTTGATTGGCCGCTTTGCCTTGGAAGGCACCTTGGTCGTAGAGCGGCACGGGATAGTAGATCATGCTGGGGATGCCTTTTTCTTGTAGGTGATTTTGCAAGGCATCTCTACGGCCATCGCTGATGCGTAGGGTGTATTGATGGAAGACGTGGGTGCTGTTTTCCTGCCGCTGCGGTGTTTGCAGTCCGGCGATACCCGCGAGGGCTTCGTCGTAGTGAGCTGCTGCCTGGTTGCGCCGCTGGGCGTAGGCATCCAAGCGGGCCAGTTTAATATTCAGGATGGCGGCTTGAATGCTATCCAGACGGCTATTGCAGCCCACTACATCGTGGTAGTAGCGGCGTTGTTGGCCGTGGTTGGCTACCATCCGAAGCTGCTCCGCCAACGCGTCGTCGTCGGTATTGATGGCACCGCCATCGCCATAAGCGCCTAAGTTTTTGCTCGGGTAAAAGCTGGTGCAGCCGATGTGGCTCAAGGTACCCGTGCGTCCTGTGTGTCCGTCGGGATAGGTATAGATGGCGCCAATGGCTTGGGCATTGTCCTCTACCACAAATAAATTATGCTTTTTAGCGAGAGCTTGGATCGGTGCCATGTCGCAGCTTTGCCCAAAAAGATGCACCGGTACGATGGCCTTTGTTTTGGGTGTAATGGCCGGCTCAATAAGTTCAGCAGTGATATTGAAAGTGTGGGGATCTACATCCACCATCACGGGGCTGAGCTGGAGGAGCGCAATTACCTCGGCCGTGGCCACATAGGTAAAAGCGGGTACAATTACCTCATCGCCGGGCTGTAGCCCCAAAGCCATCATGGCAATCTGCAGGGCATCCGTACCATTGGCACAAGGAATCACATGCCGGCAGCCCAAGAATTTTTCTAGGCCTGCCTGAAAGTTTTTCACCTCCGGCCCGTTGATAAAAGCACCAGAACGAATCACTGACAAAACCGCCTGATCTACTTCATCTTGTATCGCTTCGTACTGGGTTTTTAGGTCCACCATTTGTATCTTGGGGATAGTCATACACTATTTTTATGCAAAGATAAATCTTTAGCGGGATATGTGGTGAAAAGAGGAATGATTCAAGGCGTAGCACTTTTTCTTAGCCTTCAGCTAAATAGCTTAACTCCCGCCCAGCTTCTGCGGCAAAACGCTCCTCCAGCGTTTGTACGGTGGCAAAAAGTGCCTCGAAGCTTTCGATGGCATAGTAGCGCATCTGCACTTCCGAGATAATGAAGTCGTTGGCCATGACCTTGTCTATATCAAAGGGAAGGATCTCTACCGCTGGATTTTTATAGATATGTCGTATCTCACCAGCGCTGCTACAAATGCCAGCACCATAAACCTTATAATCATTGCCCTGCCGGATCAGCCCAAACTCTATCGTAAACCAGTAAAGGCGTTGCAATTGCGTGATCATCTCTGGGTAAGCGGCAAAGCGGACGCCCAATTCGCCAAGTTTTTGTGCATAGTTCGCATAATCCGCGTTCATGTAAAGAGGAATATGGCCGAAGATATCGTGGAACATATCAGGCTCCTCTAGGTAATCGAGCTGCTCCATGCTGCGTAGCCAAGTGCTGGAGCAAAAACGCCGTTGAGACAAAAGCTTGAAAAAGGCATTGACCTCCAGAAAACCCGCTACCACTTCTATCGACCAGCCGTGGGCACCCAATAGATGCTCATTGAGTAAATCAAAGCGAGGTGGCGCCGCAGGGTGTAGCACGGGATGTAGCTCCGCTAGGCAATCGAGGTATTCTTGGCAGGCATGCGCCTGTAAATTGGGCAATTGTCGCTCAAAAAGCAAGCGCCAAACGTCGTAATCTGCTTTTTGGTAATGGTTATATTCTTGACGCATAATAATTCTATGTAAAATAGTTGTTATAGCAATAATTAACACTAAGGTACAGGTTTTTCAGATTCCTGTCAAGCTTTTGAGTAATATTTTTTTAAAAAAGCTACCTTTGTACCATGATTGTGGCTATTAGCTGCTTAATAGCCTTGTATTACTAACCGATCCGCGTCCTTGCCCGACGGCCACTGGATTACATCTCCATGAACGATGCAGCCATTTAAACTTGCTATTTTAGATTTATACAACGGTATCCCCAACCAAGGAATGCGCTGTATCAAAGATTTGGTGAACTTATTCTCCGACCACATTAGCTTCGATGTATTCGAGGTTCGCTTGAAGGGGGAGGTTCCCTCCCTAGCAGATTATGATATTTTCATTAGCTCCGGCGGGCCGGGCGATCCGCTGGAAGGCGATGGCCACTGGGATGCGGCTTACTATGCCTGGATGGATGCCGTATGGCATTTCAATAAAACAGCAGAGCGCAAGAAGCATGTTTTTTTTATCTGTCATTCCTTTCAGATGGCGATACATCACTTTGGCTTAGCAAAAATAAGTGCGCGCAAAAGCATCAGCTTTGGCACCTTTCCCGTTCACCCAACTACAGCGGGTAAAGTAGAACCTATTTTTACTGACTTGCCGCAGCCTTTTTACGCTGCTGATTTTAGGCGCTATCAAGTGACAGAACCCCAAGACGAGCGTTTTGAGGACTTGGGGGCGGAAATTTTGGCGCTGGAGAAAATCCGCCCGCACATAGATCTGGAAAGAGCCGTGATGGCTGTCCGCTGGAGTCCCGAGATCGTTGGAACGCAGTTTCATCCAGAGGCTGATGCAGAAGGCATGATGGCACATTTTAGTCGGCCAGACATCAAGGCAGAGGTTATCCACGACCACGGCCGTGCCAAGTGGTTGCGTATTATGGCCGACTTGGGCGATAAAAAGAAAATAGAAGCTACCCACGATGCAGTCATCCCTAGTTTTCTGCGCAATGCCATTGCAGCTCTCACCGTGGAGGCTGTTGCCGAGTGCTAGCGCTCTGTCAAGGCTAAAACTTCGGGTTACCCGTGGCGGCTTTGGCGGCTACTCTTCGTTGGAGAACCCCTTACATAGGCCCGCTATGCGCGGGAACCTTCGCCTCGACTAGCCACAAAATTCGCTAACGTTCAACCCAAAAATTAACGCTTGACAGACCACTAGCGCCGAATCAATGATACAGGCATGATGGGGTCATAGTCGCCACTCAGAACGGGTGTCTGCAAATTACCCGTGTAGATGCGCACTTCGCGGTGGATATACTCGAACAGTTCTTGTATGCTCACGATCTTGTCTCGGTTCTGGTCAGCTCCGCCTTCGAGTCCTCGTATGAGGTAGTGGCTGAAGACTCCTGAACGAAGTCCACCATCCTCCAAGCTGTATTCTACGCCTTTACTGCTAAGTAGTAGCGCGGTGCCAGCCTTCGCATCGCTAAGTGCCTGATAGTATTGAAGCAATTGGTTATCAATGCCCCCGCTGCGGGCTGCCAGGCCGTTGGCCTCGGGTACTAAGCTACCGCTATGGCAAGCGTCAGCGATGATGAGTTTGTGGCGCGCGCGCGTGGCTAGCAGGGCCTCCCGAAGTTCAAAATGCTCTAGTCGGTTATCAAAGCCATCGTAATCTACTGGCAAGAAAGAGCCTGCCAAGCCATGGCCACTGAAATAGAAAAGCACCACATCGTTTTCGTCGGCACGCAAATACACATCCCGCATTGCCATGATGATGTTGCGATGAGAAGCGTCTTCATCCACCAGCAAGCGAATTTGGTTGGCCGGCAGAGCGCCTCCCTCGGGGCTGCGGAGATGAGAATAGAGATAAAAAGCATCGCTCTTCGTGTAGCGCAGCGCAGGCATGTGGTAGTAACGCTCTATGCCCACGATAACCGCCCATACCTTGACGGCCGGATCATAATCCACGGCTATCTGTGCAGCAGGGCGACCGCGGTCTTCGTATAGGCTTCTGTACAGTAGGCCTTTTTGCCATAGCCCCCCTTTGATCAGCCCGTCGGCATAGCGCATGAGCCCCAAACCTTCTGGGCGGTGAAAAGCTACCTGGCCGTTGTACTGGTTGCCATCGGTATAGTAAATAGAACCCTGGCCGCTGGGCACGCCATCGCAAATTTCTCCCCGATAAACCGTGCCATCAGGGTAGCGGTATTCACCTACTTCGTTGTTGCAGCCACTGCCGCAGTTTTTCAATCCTTCCGTTGGGCCGTGGTAGCCGAGCTGCTCCCAATTAGCTTGGTAATTATTGGCGACCCACTGCCCATCGAGGTGGCTGCCATTTTCTAAATTAAGTCGCCCCAGGCCGTGGCGGTGGTTGTTGTACCAATCACCGATATAAGTATCGCCATTGGTGTATTGCATCACGCCGTGGCCCTGCAGCTTTGCATCAAAAAGCTGGCCTTGGTAGGTATCTCCATTCGCGAAATAGAAGGTACCGCTCCCTACGGCCTGGCCGGCTACAAACTCCGATTCTAGGCGGTTGCCATTGGCATATTTCATTTCGCCTTCGCCATGAAATTGTCCTTGGTGCCACATCCCGAAGTAAGAACTGCCATCCGGGTAGGAAAGCCGACCCTTACCCTGTTGCATTTGATTGCGCCAGTTGCCTACGTACTTACTGCCATCTGGGTAATAAAGTACGCCTTGACCATGCAGCTTGCCTCCTTTGAACTCGCCGTGATAGCGCGCACCGTCGGCAAAACGATATTCACCGTAGCCATTTTTACAATCGTTCTTGGTACATTGCCCTTGAGCGGCCAAGCCAACCATCGAAAAAAAGGAAAATAATAGAAAGAGAAAGGGAAATTTGCAGCAATTCATGATAAGGATGTTTTGGGATAGAATACACCTATTAAATTGAATAGTATGCCCACATATTGCTTTTAGAATCTTAAGATTATCTAAAATGTTGGAATGGTAGATTTTCTGGCGGAAGTGGTAGATGGCAAAGACGCAGCAGTGCCACATTCGCCAAAGTGCTTAGGTGTACAGTCCGAAACAAGGCACACCTGGTCTGTACCACAGCTTGGGCATCAAGTTGTTCGAGATTTTCTAGTTTGGCAAAATTGCAGGAGCCATGTTCCCTATGGTAGGAGCCACGCCCAAAAAGCCTTGCTATTTTATTTGATAGCCTTGCTCCTGCACTTGTGCCCGTATCAATTGCTAAGGCTACGTTAATTTTCATGGGAGTTCCCGCTCATCTGCTCGAATTGTTTTACCTTAGCGTTCTGTGAATGGCGGATGCGTCTCCATTCTTTTGCTGAATCAATTTAAAGGATATTCAAACCCAACAACCATGAGGCTTTTTACACTGGGGCTTTTGCTCAGTATCGCGTCGTTTCTAACGGCACAAACCAATCACGCTGTGGAGGTACGCAGCAATGTTTATGATCCTGCCAGCTTGACGATACAAGTGGGCGACACCGTCACCTGGACCAATGTTCAGGGCGTACACAACGTCAATGGCTCTAGCCAAACCTACCCTGCCAATCCGGTAGGCTTTCGCAGCGGCAATGCCATGCCCCCACCTTGGACCTTCCAATTTGTCTTCGATACGCCGGGCACCTACAACTACCAATGTGACCCCCATCTGGGCTTGGGTATGGTCGGCGAAATCACCGTAGAAGGCGCTAGCGGCGGCACCATCGCCATCACGGAAATCATGTACAACCCTCCAGAAGCTGGCAACGACTCGCTGGAATACATCGAGCTCTACAACTACGGCACCGAAGCCGTGGATATGACCAACTGGACGACCTTTGGCTTCGTCTTTACCTTCCCAGAATTCACCCTAGAAGCAGGTCAGTTTGTGATTCTGGTTATCAATGAAGCCGCTTTTAACAATGTTTTTTCTTATAGCGGCCCGATCTTCCAATGGGAAGCTGGTGCGCTGAGCAACGGCGGTGAGCTGCTAGAAATAAGAGATGCCAATGGCGAACTGGTCGATGCCGTCAACTACGACGATGTTGCTCCTTGGCCCACCGAACCCGATGGCAGTGGCCCTAGCTTGGTGCGCTGCGACCCCACGACCGATGGCAATGACGCGAGCAATTGGCGCGCTGCCAGCACCGGCACGGGCGTCATCATCAACGGCTTCGAAGTCTTGGGCGACCCCGGCGTTTTAAATACCTGTGGTGCCCCCACCCCTGCCCTCTTCTGGCTGCGCAATAGCGTAACGCTCAATGAAGATGCCGGCACCATCAGTGTGGGTGTTGTAGCGCAGAATTTCGTCAATGGCTTCGGCCCCGAAATTATGGTTGCGCTAGATGGCAATGCCTCCACCGCTACCCCAGGTGATGACTTCACCACCAACCCCGCGCTGCCCATTAGCTTCAACAGCGGCGAAACCATGCTGGATACCTTCTTCTTCGAAGTGAGTATCGTGGATGATGTGCTAGAAGAAATGACCGAAGAAATTGTCTTTGTCCTCAGTGGCAACGGAGAAATCGGAAATGCCAATAGCCGCATCATCATTTTGGACAACGATACCGAAGTAGTGGTAACGCCTATTGCCAACATCAATGGCGTGGATGCCAATGGCGTGGCAACCAGCGCCGGCCAGACCGTCAGCCTACAAGGCGTGGTGCAATGCCTCGATTTCAGAGCGAATAATGGCTATGAATTTTGGATTATCGAGCCCGCCACCGGCGATGGTATATTCGTCTTCTCCGGCTCAGACGTAAGTGGCTACACCAACCCCACGGAAGGCGAGGAGTTGCTCATCACCGGTGAGTTGGTACAGTTTAGAGGACTCCTCGAGATTGTCCCAACCAGTATCATAGTGGTTTCCACAGGCAATGCGCCTGCAACAGCCATCCCAACGGTAGTCCTCAACGAAAGCCTCGAAAGCCAATATGTGGAGCTTAGCTTTCAGCAATTTGTGGAAAACAACCCCTTCGTTCGGGCTGGCGGCGGCTTCAATCTGTCAGCGATCCTGAATAATGGCGATACCATCATCGTTCGGGTAGAAGACGAAATAGGTGTGGACTCTAGCTTCCTCGCTAATTTCATCAGCAACCCCAATGCCATCGAATATACCATCACTGGCTTGGTCTATCAGCGCGATTTTGATAGTCCCTTCGATGCTTTTTACCAACTGTATCCCTGCGGAGCAGAAAGTTTCCAGTTCATTGTCTCTACCCGCGAGCCCGCTTGGGCTGCTGGGCTAAAAATCTACCCCAACCCCACCCACAACTGGCTACAAGTGGAGGCCAGTAGCGAAGTGGAGCAGTATCGGCTCTTTGACATGAACGGCCGCCTACTGCAAAGTGACTGGGCAAGAGGACAGGCCATTCGCTTAGACCTCAGCCAACTACCCACCGGGATGTATCAGCTGCAATTTATTGGCCAAGGCGGCAGCGCCATCCGGCCAGTGATAAAGCAATAGGGCACGTCTGACCTACGGATTCAACAAAATCCCTAGCGAGTGGTGCTCGCTAGGGATTTTGTTTTACTATTGAACAGACACCGCCTCCACCAAGCGCCGCCCCGTCCCATCCTGCAAATGTAGCCAATATATCCCCGGCACCAGCCCAGGCAGCGAGAGCGATAAGGCGATTTGCGCGGGCAGATAGTCCTCCCGCCCT
>DAITME010000079.1:0-17747 GCA_036835305.1 Lewinella sp. | reverse complement strand
ATTAATAACGTTAAAGGAATAAACAGAGTCGTTTATGATATCAGTACCAAACCGCCAGCCACTATCGAGTGGGAATAAAGTGAGCCAATTGTTAGGGCTTTTCAGCTTTCTCGTGCTCGTTTTACTGAGTAGTTCTTGCGAGTTGTTTAAGCCTATTAGCACCGACAACAAGCAAGACAGCAGCGATAAAAGCCGAACAGACCAGCAACTGGATCCTATCCAGAGTCGCCGTGTTTATGACCCTGTGACAGGCACCTACGTCATCGTGCAAAACTCCCCCGTAGAAAAAATGGATACGGTGCAATGGCGCCTTATCTCGGAATACAATGCCCCCCCGATCACAGAGGAAGGTACGGCTGTTTTCGCGCCTCAACCAACAGCCCCCACAGCTGGTACGAATAACAATACTGGCACCTTCACGCCGATTAACCAAATTGGCAATGCAGCAGATGGCTCACGCATACTTAATGCTTATAATATCAATTTCCTCCTTCCTTTCCTTGCCAACCGCTTGGATATTGGAGAGAACGGCAATAACCCAAAAATTGATGCCAACTCTCAGTGGGCACTTCATTATTACAGTGGCGCTCAGATTGCGCTAGATGAACTGCAAAACGGAAGTGCTAGCCTAAACATCAGTGCTCAGGATACCAAAGCTGACCTCAACGCCCTAAAAGCACTGCAAGACAAAAGCCCGCTGCGCGATGCCCACCTCATCTTTGGGCCTTATATGCGCAACAACGTAGCAGCCGTTGGCGAACAAGTTAGAGGCAAGGAACAGGTGATGATCTCTCCATACAGTGCCGCTGCAGCCGTGAGCCCCGAAAACCCTAACTACATTCAGGTGAATCCCACCTTGGAAGTACACTGCCGCAACATTCTTTCACATGCCATCAGTACGCAAAATGCCGACCAAATCGTGTTGGTTGCCAACCCGGCCACCAAAGATCGGCTGAGCATCTTCCAAGCGGCCAATAAAGAACTAAAAAAGGACATCAATGCCGCTCCTCTAGCAGAGCTCATCATCACGGATAAAAATGCGAAGATAGCTGCCTATGCCAACTATCGCAACGTGGTTTTCATCCTGCCTGTTTACGAAGACGAAAGCTTTGTTGCCAACTTCCTGCGCCAAGTTTATGAACAGACCAAAAGCCGCAATATGTTTGCTACCGTTTATGGCTTACCCCAATGGCGAAACTTTGAGCAAATAGACTTCAACTACTACGAAGGCTGCAACGTCCACATTAGTAGCAGCGTTTTTGTAGATCGCCTAGATCCTGATGTGCGGCGTTTTCGCGAGCAGTTTTTTGCTCGCTTCAAAGCGTTACCGCGGGAGGAAGCCTTCGTTGGCTACGATGTTACCCGCTATTTTGTGCGCATGCTCCAACAGCACGGTACCCGCTTCCAATATCAGTTACCTCGCAACCCGGAAAAGCTGTTGCACACCGAATTTCGGTTCGAAGCGGTGTTACTGCCCCAAGAAGGCAGCAACAATTTCGAGAATCCTCGGGTGGATCGCTGGGAAAATAATTTCGTCAACATTCTCCAATTCCGCGACTACCAGTTCCGAAAAGTAAATTAATCTGGCATGCCCAAATCCATCAGCCCACAGCGCCTAGAGCGCTTTCGGCAGGTAGTAGAAAAACGGCAACTCGACTGGATAGTAGTGCTGGAAAACATCGTGGACGGCCATAATCTGGGCGCCGTCTTGCGCAGCTGCGATGCCGTAGGTGTACAGCAAGTTTTTATCCTTCAAACAGAGGAAGAACTGCGCTTTAAAAAAGTTAAATTGGGGCAAAAAACCAGTGCTGGCGGCAAACGCTGGCTCAATATACGCTACTTCTACGACCGCGAAAGCTGCTTCGAAGCCCTTAGAAAAGCGGTGGATAAGGTTTATTGTTCGCAGCTAACGGAAGAATCGATCAGCTTATACGATTTGCCGATGCACGAAAGTCATGCGCTTGTTTTCGGCAACGAACGCGAAGGAATCAGCCCACAAACCGCTGCCTTCTGCGATGCCAGCTTTAAGATACCCATGTATGGATTGGCCCAGTCGCTGAACATAAGTGTGGCCTGCGCTGTATCACTCTATACTGGCCTACAGGAAAGAGAAAAGCGCGGTATGTATGCCAACAACAACAGCGCTAGCCCACAAGAAAAACAAGCATTGCTTTCACAGTATCAGCAGCGGCACGAAGGAAGCTAAACACCCCGGGGCAGTCGAGCTCCTGCTCGACTGATACAAATACGAAAAAAGCGCTATGCTACACATTGCCTTCTCCCCCATCTATCGCTACGAACTCCCAGCAGGGCACCGCTTTCCGATGGAAAAGTACGATCTCCTACCAGAGCAGCTGCTCTATGAAGGCACCATCACCCCAGAAGCTTTTTTCCAGCCCGAAGCGCTCAGTGAAGATATTATTTTACGCACTCACTCCCCTATCTATTGGGAGAAACTCATCCACAACCGCCTAGACCGAAAAGAAGTACGCAACATTGGCTTCCCGATGCGTCCGGAATTGGTGCAAAGAGGCCGCGTCATTGCAGCGGGTACGCTTGCCTGCGCCCGGCTAGCTTTTCGGCATGGCGTCGCCCTCAACATTGCTGGCGGCACTCACCACGCCTACGCAGATAGAGGGGAGGGGTTCTGCATCTTCAACGATATTGCTATCGCAGCCAACGAACTTCTCTATCAAGGAGAAATCAAAAAAGCTTTGGTTGTGGATCTCGATGTCCACCAAGGCAACGGCACCGCCAAGCTGTTTGAAAATGACCCGCGTGTCTTCACTTTCAGCATGCACGGCGAACGCAATTATCCCCTCCGAAAAGAACACTCGGATCTGGACATAGGGCTGCCAGACGGCTGTACCGACCGGCCCTACTTAGAACGCCTCCGCAGCACGCTTGATGAACTACTAGATGATCAAAAGCCCGACCTCGTTTTCTACCTTAGCGGTGTAGATGTGCTGGCGAGCGACAAGCTTGGCCGCCTCAACCTCAGTTTGGCAGCCTGTAAGGAAAGAGACCGCTTTGTGCTACAAACCTGCTTAGAAAGAAATATCCCAGTGGCTGTCAGCATGGGCGGTGGCTATAGTAAACAGCTAGCCCACATTATCGAAGCCCACGCCAATACCTTTCGGGTAGCCGCACAATTATTTACTTAGTTGCTGATACTTCCATCAGCCCAATAACTATGTTAGCCAGCATAATCGCCGCTAGCGCTAAGCCAAGCACCCGCATCCAACCAGCGTTGTCCTTGCGAAATCCCTCGGATTTGCCCCGCACCTCCTCGCTACCAAAACGAATAAGCCCCCGGCTAAATAAGTAGAGGTATAATCCAATAGCTAAAAATAGGAACTGGATGATGAAACCCCACATCTGGTAAGCGGTCATATTATTTTTCTATTACTGAGTAGAAAAGACGCTTTTGTGGGCTGCTTTGTTCAATTGGCCAAGGATCAGTTGCTAGGAGTTAAGCTCACGGTTGAATTTCCAAAAAATATCTACTTTTATCCCCAGCTATTGAGATCAAAAAAATTCCTACCAAATGACCAAAGAAGAACTTACCGCCGCGGCCTATGAGGATCACATGAAACTACTGCTATCCCGCTTGCAGCATCGCTTCTCCAAAGTGGCTGAAGGCGGCGGACAAAAGCGAATCGCTAAACAGCACGAACAAGGAAAATTGACCGCTCGCGAGCGTATTGCCTTGCTCATAGATCCGGGGACCGATTTCCTGGAGGTAGGTGCTTTTGCGGGCTTCGATATGTATCCCGAATACGGTGGCTGCCCGGCAGGAGGTGTCATTGTAGGCCTTGGTCGCATCCACAGCCGGCAGTGCGTCATTGTGGCCAATGATGCTACTGTAAAAGCGGGTGCCTGGTTCCCCATCACAGGCAAGAAAAATCTCCGCGCCCAAGAAATAGCGATGGAGAACCGGCTACCCATTATTTATTTGGTGGATAGCGCAGGTATTTTCCTACCCTTGCAAGATGAAATTTTTGCTGACAAGGACCACTTCGGCCGCATTTTCCGCAACAATGCCCGGATGAGCAGTGTAGGCATCCCACAAATTTCGGCCGTCATGGGCAGCTGCGTAGCAGGCGGGGCTTACCTACCCATTATGAGCGATGAAGCCCTCATTGTGGAAGGCACTGGCAGCATCTTTTTGGCCGGGCCTTACCTGGTAAAGGCCGCTATCGGTGAAGAAGTAGATAGCGAAACGCTGGGCGGCGCCAGCACCCACTCCGAAATCAGTGGCGTCACAGACTACAAAGTACCCGACGATCAGACAGCACTGGCCACCATCCGAGAGCTGGTGAGCCACCTAGGGCATCATCCACAAGAACACTTCGATCGCATCCAACCCAAGCCAGCCGCTGGCGATGCCGATGCTATCTTGCGCGTGGTGCCCGACGACCCCACCAAACCCTACGACGGTAAACATCTCCTCGCTGCTTTGGTGGACGAAGGAAAGTTCACAGAGTACAAAGCCGGCTACGGCAAAACCATACTCTGTGCCTATGCCCGCATCGACGGCTGGTCGGTCGGCATCGTAGCCAATAACCGGGAAATCATCAAGAGCAAAAAAGGCGAAGTACAGTTTGGTGGTGTTATATACAGCGAGTCGGCCGACAAAGCTGCGCGCTTCATTATGAACTGTAATCAGAAGAAAATCCCACTGGTCTTTTTACACGACGTTACGGGCTTTATGGTAGGCTCCAAATCAGAGCAGGGCGGCATCATCAAGGACGGAGCAAAAATGGTAAGTGCCATGGCCAACAGCACCGTGCCCAAATTCACCATTGTGGTGGGCAACAGCTACGGAGCTGGCAACTATGCCATGTGTGGCCGTGCCTATGATCCGCGCTTCATGCTCGCTTGGCCCACCGCCAATATCGCCGTTATGGGGGGTACGCAGGCCGCCAAAGTACTGCTGCAAATACAAGTAAGTAGCCAGAAAGCAAAGGGCGAAACCGTCTCCGCCAGAGACGAAAAGGCCTTGCTAGAAAAAATCGAAAAGCGCTATGCCGACCAAACTTCTCCCTACTACGCCGCAGCCCGCCTTTGGGTGGATGCCATCATAGATCCCCGAGAAACCCGCCAATGGATCAGCAACGGCATTGAAGCCGCCTCCAACGCCCCCTTCGAGCGCTATAATGTAGGGGTCATTCAGACTTAAAAATTTATTTATGCCAACCTACCTGCCATGGGTGATTTTATTCCTTCATATAGCGATCCTTCTGGGAATCGACTTCTTCATTCTTCACAAAAAAAATACTGTCCCCACTAGCAGGAAAGCACTCGGAGAAAGTGCCTTCTTCGTTGCTAATGCCCTGTTGTTCGCAGGAATACTCTACGTACTTTTCCGATATGACTATGTGGATAACAGACAGGGAATTGAAGCTTCAGCCGCAGTAGTGAAATACCTCACAGGATATGCCATCGAGCTGTCGCTGAGCGTAGATAATCTGTTTGTAATTGCCCTAATTTTCACAAACTATAAAATCCCATTGGCCTTCCAACATCGGCTGTTGTTCTTGGGCATTTTGGGTGCTATTGTCTTTCGGGCTATCCTCATTGGTATCGGCCTAGTCTTGGTGCACAAAATAGAAGGTATTACAATTTTCTTCGGGCTATTCCTCCTTTATACTGCTTTTAATATGCTGCGAGAAGAAAAAGAAGAAACGGAGAACCAAGAGCAAAAACAACCTAAAAGCATCATTAAGTTCTTTGCAATCAGTAAAGAGCTAGATGGGGCAAAGTACAGAACCTTCAAGGATGGCAAGTGGGTCTTCACCGGTATGTTTGGTGCACTGCTCACTATTGAGTTCACCGATCTACTTTTCGCCTTGGGATAGCATACCTGCTATTTTTGCCATCACAACGGACCCTCTCCTCGTCTTTAGCTCCAATATTTTTGCGATCATGGGCTTGCGATCGCTTTATTTCTTTCTAGCCAACATGCTCGAGAAATTCCAATTTCTTAAATATAGCGTTTTTGCCATTCTGATCTTCGTTTCAATTAAACTCATGACAGCTATTTGGATAGAAATCCCCGAGTGGTTTTCCCTCTTATTTATCGCCACATCCTTGGCAGCCGGCGTGTGGGTTTCCCTAGAGAATAGTAAGAAAAAAGAGCTAGGGTAGTTTGTTTGTTGAGGCCGAAAATACGCCCGGGATGAACTTTCTCCTCGCTACGCTTCGAGCAAGATTCATACTAGAAGGTTGCCAACATCAAATGTTTCGGTCATCCCCCCCCACATCCAGCAGCCCCAGCGGCAACTGCATCCGCAGTTGCCGCTGTTCGCTGTCTTCTTCTAGAATTAAATCCTCGTGTAACGGGATAAAGATCTCTTGCCCATCTATTTCCAGCAGTGCTAGGTAATGCTCTGGCATATCCAACACTTCGGCAACTGGGCCTAAGGGAGGGTAGCCCTCCGCTACAATCGTGTAGCCCACAAGATGAAGAAAGGGATGATCTTCCAAAGGGACTTCCGCTGTAATCTGATCATTAGGAAGCAGCAGCGGCTTGTTGGCCAGCAAAACCGCCATTTCGCGGCTATTGACTTCCTCTAGCTTCAAAATCACCATTCCCCCCATGCGGATACTTTCCACAAAATAGGGAAAGGGTGGCTCTCCTATGAGGACCGCTTTGGCCGCCAACAGATCATCCTCGAAGTATTGTTCGACAAAGATCTTGAGCTCGCCTTTGGTGCCGTGTGGCTTACCGATTTTTCCTATCTGCGTGAGTTCCATCCACCTAGGCTATAAGGTTTCCAAAGGCAGGCCAAAGGCTTCTGCCACACCAGGATAAACCACTTTACCTTTCACAATATTCAGGCCTTTAGCTAGGCTAGCATTTTCTTGGCAAGCCTTCTCCCAGCCTTTCTCTGCTAGCTGTAGTATGTAAGGCGTGGTGGCATTGGTGAGCGCGATGGTACTAGTGAAAGGAACGGCGCCTGGCATATTCGCCACACAGTAGTGCACGATACCGTCTATCTCGTAGGTAGGGTTTTCGTGGGTAGTAGGCCGGCAAGTCTCGATACAGCCGCCTTGATCTACCGCCACATCCACCAAAACAGTTTTTGTCTCCATTTCCTTCAGCATATCGCGGGTGATGAGCTTCGGCGCTTTGGCACCGGGAATTAGGACGCCACCAATGATGAGATCGGCCGTCTTGATGTGCTGGCGAATGTTGTATTCGTTGCTATAAATGGTGGTAACGTTGGGCGGCATAATCTCGTTGAGGAAGCGAAGGCGGTTGAGGTTGAGATCCATGATCGTTACCTCCGCTCCTAGGCCAGCAGCCATCGTAGCAGCATTAGAGCCCACTACCCCACCGCCTAAAATCAGCACTTTCCCCCGTCGGGTTCCCGGCACACCGCCAAGCAGGATACCTTTGCCGCCAGAAGGTTTTTCGAGGTACTTGGCACCTTCCTGAACGGCCATGCGGCCAGCCACCTCACTCATCGGGATCAGGAGCGGGAGGCTCCGATCCGGCAATTCCACGGTTTCGTAGGCCAGGCAAACCGCCTTGCTTTTGATCATCGCATGCGTTAGTGGTTCGTAGCTAGCAAAGTGAAAATAGGTGAAAAGTAACTGGCCTTCGCGGATGAGGTCATACTCCGCTTCAATGGGCTCTTTCACCTTCACAATCATCTCGGCTTGGGCATAGACCTCCTCGATGCTCGGTAGCAGCGTAGCGCCTGCGGCAAGGTACTCTTCATCAGAAAAGCCAGAGCCAAGCCCCGCGCCCGCTTGTACCAAAACAGCATGGCCGCGCTTGGTGAGTTCAATGACCGTTGCAGGCGTTAGGCCTACGCGGTTTTCATTGTTCTTAATCTCTACAGGACATCCTACAATCATTGGTGGTATATTTTGGTTAAATTATTTGGTTGGTTCGGCACTACCGTGCAGGAGCAGTGTTCATCATTAAGAGCCATGTTTAAGACCAAAACCTTGCTCCTAAAAGGGTCGGCTTTGCTCCAGCGTGAGCCATAAACACGAAACGAGCGAGACCTAGCAGCGCGACAAAACGCCCCCCTACTCAATGACGGCGCAAAGATGTTACTTTTCGGATTAATTGAAGGAAAAAATACGCCTATTCTGCTACAATTACAAGCGTCCCCTTGTTATTGGTTGTTAAGCGGCTGATATTGCGCAGTCCATAAAAGCGAAAATCTACGATTTCCTGCCAGCTTGGGTTATTTACCGGGTCGAATCGATACAATTTAGTGCCTGAGCCTGCCAGAAAACTCCCGTCTCTGAGCACTGTAAAGTCTTCTTGTCCAGGCATGGTAGCCCCCAATAGACGGGGCGGGTCAGACAAGCGGTAAAGGTTCACTTCCATCAAAGACCAGCCGCCACCGGCCTGCGGTTTTTTGCTCACAAAAGCGAGGTTGCCATTGGGCAGACGGCGGAAAGTGCGGCCCACATTTTCCTGAATAGGAATCGGATTGGTACTACCCACCGAAATCAAAGCCAACTTGCTTACTGCCCCCGTAAGGAAGACCGCCAACTGCCGGCTAGACAGCCACTCGTGGTAGGCGATGCCATTGATGTAGGGAAAAACAGGCTCGCCGTTGTCGATGCGGTTGCTAGGAAAACGCCAGAGGCGAATGATGGTATCGCGGCCTACATATTCTTGGCGAATGGCCGAAAAATAAGTGCCGTCGCCAACAGCATTGGGGGAGTATTCCCCACTCAGAGTACGCGTGACGCGAGTCTGTTCTTTTTTCTTCAGGTCTAGCGAAAAGATATCGGGCTGTGGCATATCGGGATACTGAACCGCCATTAGCAGCACTTGATCGTCGATAAAAGCGGGTTGGTTGTTGTATCCGTAGGGGTTGAAGGCCGATAGGTAGCGCGGGTTGGAGAAGGTAAAGCTCGTATCCCGCTGCTGGTAATCAAAGGCAAAAACCTTCGTAACGGGCAGTTGAGCCTGTAGAGCCAGCGCAACAGGAAAAGATAAGATGGAAGCCAGTAGCAATCGCATATTGTGCTAGTTTTGTTTGATAAACGCCGTAAAGATAAGTTAGCGACGGCACTTGAGTGGCAGGTACTGGCTTATTTCCTTTTTAGAGGTACTTTATGCCCTAGCTTTGGGAGCCTTCTCGTTTCAAGCTGTGCGGCGCTTGCGCTATGATTTCTCCAGGATAAAGCCCTTGCCTACGGAGTGGCGCGCTTTGCCGAACAGTAGGTGATCCAGGGCGAGTATGGCGTCTGTGATTTTGGCTAACCAAGGCTCCCGCACGGAGGGGCGTAAGCTGACGCGTTTTTCTTTTTGTTCTTTGATGTTGGTAGCATTGGCCTTGAATAGGCGCTGTATAATGCCGGTCCAGTACATTTCTAAAAGCCCCACAAGGTAGCCGCTCAGGTTGCGCTCTTGAGTTACGCTCAGGCCGTGGTGTTTGGCCCAGGAACGGAATTCGGCGGGCGAAATGAGGTATTCATGGCCAAAGGCATAGGCACCTTGAGGAATCTCCCCCCTACCCAGCCAAGCCAGTACTCGATTAATCGGATCATAGGTGAGGGGGAAATCTAAGGACGGGAATGTAATCACCGCCTTACCACCGGGCTTGAGCACCCGGGCTAGCTCCTCGATCATGCGCTCGGGCTGGCCTACATGCTCGATAACATCCACGGAGGTGATGAGGTCGAAGTAGGCGTCGGGGAAGCTGAGCTGCAAGGCATTTTCCACCCGATACTCGATCTTCGGCAGGGCCGCGTTGAGCTGCTTGGCGTAGGCAATGTCCTGCTCGTTGATGTCGCAGGCGATTAGTTGAGCACAATGCTGGCTGATCATGGGATCATAATCACCTTCGCCAGTACCTAGATTGAGCGCCAGCGGTAAGACTCTACCACTACCGTTTGTTATACTTCCCAGGCTATGGCGCACAAAACGGTAGCGGTTGCGATAGGTTGGGAAAAGTAGTTTATAGTTCATGGAGGCTTTTCTAAAACATGCTACAAACATACGTTTTTCCTGACAAATAATAGAATTTGGCAGCAGGTAGCGTCCTGCTCGGGCTGTTTGTAAATCGTAAGATGTTCTAAGAAGGATTGGCTAAAATAGGAAAGAAACCAAACTAATCAGTACATTTGCCAGAGATGTAAACCACTTAGAAAGACAAAGAAAATTTTGCATGTCCAAGATCGAGATAAAGAAATTCCACCGCATCCTCGTGGCCAACCGGGGCGAAATAGCCATCCGCATCTTGCGAGCCGCTAGTGAGTTAAAGTTGAGGACGGTAGCCATCTACACCTACGAAGACCGCTACAGCCTCCACCGCTATAAGGCCGACGAATCCTATCAAATCGGCCCAGATGACGAGCCGCTGCGGCCTTATATCGATATCCAAGCCATTATCTGGCTAGCCAAAGAAAAAGAAGTGGACGCCATCCATCCAGGCTATGGCTTTTTAAGCGAAAATGTGGAGTTTGCTCGGGCTTGCCGCGAGGCGGGTATTGCTTTTGTAGGGCCTTCCCCCGAAAGTATGGAGCAGTTGGGCGACAAAATTGCCGCCAAAAAGCTGGCCATGAGCGTTGATGTTCCCCTGATTCAAGACAGCAAACGCAATATTTCCGATCCTGCTGTAGCCATTGAAGAAGCCCGAAGAATTGGTTATCCTGTCATCATCAAAGCAGCAGCTGGCGGCGGCGGCCGTGGGATGCGCGTGGTGCGCAGCGAAGATCAGCTCAAGGTAGAAGTGGTGGATGCCAGTAACGAGGCGATCAAGTCCTTTGGCGATGGCACCATTTTCTTAGAAAAATTTATCGAGAACCCGCGCCACATCGAGGTACAACTCATGGGCGACCACCACGGCAACATCGTTCATCTCTATGAGCGCGATTGCTCGGTACAGCGGCGTTTTCAAAAAGTGGTGGAAGTGGCCCCCTCTTCTAATCTTTCGGAAGCCACCAGAGAGAAAATCTACGAATATGCCATCCGCCTGGGAAAAGCGGTGAATTACTACTGTGCGGGTACGGTGGAATTCCTCATCGATCAGGATGAAAGCATCTACTTTATTGAAGTGAACCCCCGCATACAGGTGGAGCATACGATTACGGAAGAGATTACGGGTATTGACCTAGTGCGCACCCAGTTTTTGGTCACCATGGGCTACCCGCTTTCTCACAAGACCATCTTTATCAAAGATCAGTCGGATGTAAAAATCAATGGCTTTGCCATTCAATGCCGCATCACCACCGAAGACCCCGCCAACAATTTCAAACCCGATTACGGCACCCTCATCGCCTACCGATCGGCTAGCGGGATGGGTATTCGCCTGGATGCTGGCTCGGCTTTTCCCGGGGCGGTCATTAGTCCCTTCTTCGATAGTCTGTTGGTCAAAACCACCGCCTGGGGCCGCACGATGGAAGGCGCTGCCAGCCGATTGCACCGCGCCTTACGGGAGTTTAGAATCCGAGGGGTGAAAACCAACATCGGCTTCTTGCTGAATGTACTAGAGAACGAAGACTTCCGAAAAGGAAATGTTACTGTCAAATTCATCCCAGACAACCCGCAGCTCCTCGAACTGCCTACCTTTCGAGATAGAGGTACCAAGACCCTCCACTTCCTGGCAGAAACCATCGTGAATGGCAACCCAGACGTTAAAAAAGTAGATAAACAAAAGCATTTCCTCAGACCCATCGTACCAGCCTTCGACCCTTACGCAGCTACCCCGCAAGGCTCCAGAGATCGGCTCAAAACAATGGGCCGGGAAGCCTTCACCCAATGGCTCAAAGACAGCCAGGCCATACAATACACCGACACGACCTTCCGCGATGCCCACCAAAGCCTACTTGCCACACGCCTGCGCACCTACGATATGCTAAAGGTGGCCGAAGGCTTCGCCAAAGCCGATGTCGGCGATTTATTCAGCATGGAAGTTTGGGGTGGCGCTACTTTTGATGTCGCCTACCGCTTCCTGAAAGAAGACCCTTGGCGCCGATTGCGAAAACTACGGCAGGCCATCCCCAATACGCTCTTTCAGATGCTGCTCAGGGGCAGCAATGCCGTAGGCTACAAAGCCTACCCTGACAATCTCATTGAAAGTTTTATCGAAGAAGCTGCCACTACGGGCATTGATCTTTTCCGTATCTTCGACTCTCTGAACTGGGTGGAAAATATGCTCGTTAGCATCAAGACCGTCCGCGAACGTACCGATAGCCTAGCCGAGGCTTGTATCTGCTACAGCGGGGACATTAGCGACCCAAGCAAAACCAAATTTACCCTACAGTATTACCTCGACTTGGCCAAGCGCCTGGAGGATGCCGGTGCCCACATCCTGGCCATCAAGGACATGGCTGGCCTGCTGAAACCGCTGGCTGCCGAACAACTTATTACGGCGCTGAAGCAAAGCATCGACCTGCCCATCCACCTGCATACCCACGATAGCAGCGGCATACAGAGCGCCACCTACCTGCGCGCCATCGAAGCCGGCGTGGACGTGGTAGATGTGGCCATCAACTCCCTCTCGGGGCTAACCTCCCAGCCCGGCTTCAATAGCATCGTTGCCATGATGCAGAGCCACGAACGCGAAAACCCCTTCGATCTTGAAAAACTCAATCAGTTTAGCAACTATTGGGAGAGTGTCCGAAACTACTATTATCCTTTCGAGGCAGAGCTACGCGCCAGCACCGCCAGTATCTACGACAGCGAAATACCCGGCGGACAGTACAGCAATTTGCGCCCACAAGCCAGAGGCCTGGGGTTGGAAGAGCAGTTTGAAACTATTAAAGCCAACTACCGTGCCGCCAACGAACTCTTTGGCAACCTTATCAAAGTAACGCCTTCCAGCAAAGTAGTTGGGGATATGGCCATGTTTATGACCAGCAACGGCTACACCAAGGAAGACATCTTGGCCAAGGGGCGGCAACTAGACTTTCCAGACAGCGTAAAATCGCTGATGCGGGGCGATCTGGGGCAAATTGAAGGCGGCTTCCCAGCCAATATTCAACAAATGGTACTCAAAAATGAAAAGCCCTACACCGATCGGCCCAACGCCCACCTGGCGCCCATCGATTTTGAGCTTGCGAAAACGGAGTACGAAGCCAAATTCGGCCCTACCGATCTGAAAAATATCCTGAGCTACCAGCTCTACCCCAAGGTGTATGAAGAATACCATGCCTTCAACCAAGAATATGGCGAAGTGGAACGCCTCCCGACCCCTGCTTTCTTCTATGGCCTAGAACCCAACGAGGAGATCCTCGTCAATCTAGGCCCGGGCAAAACGATCACGGTTAAGTACCTTAACAAGACCGAGCCAGATGAGCAAGGGAATCGCTTGGTCTTTTTTGCCCTCAACGGCCAAACGCGCTCGGTGAAAGTTAAAGACAAAAAACTAAACATCGCCATCAGTTCCCATCAGAAAGCAAAGGAAGCAAAAGAAGTGGGCTCGCCACTCCAAGGCAACCTCAGCCGTATCCTGGTACAAGAAGGGCAGGATGTAGAGGCCGGCGATCCACTCTTCATCATCGAGGCGATGAAAATGGAAAGCACCATTACCGCCCCAGTGGCAGGTAGCATCGCTAAGATCTATCTGAAGGAAAAAACCCTGATAGAGCAAGACGATCTGGTGGTAGAAATCGATTAAATTAAGTACGCTTCACACATGAGCTTAAATAAAATAGGCTGCGGCCTGCTGCTGTTAGGCCTGTCCCTACAGCAATGCAGCTCGGAGCAGCCCGGGAACAGCGAAAACAAAGATATGGCCAGCAGCACACAGTCCTTTGATTGGCAGGGGCATCGCGGTTGTCGGGGGCTATACCCCGAAAATACCATCCCCGCCTTCTTGCATGCGCTTAGTTTTCCGGCAGTAACGACACTGGAGCTAGACGTGGTGATGAGCCAAGACCAGCAAGTGATCGTGAGCCACGAGCCTTGGATGAATCCGCTGATCTGCCTGTACCCCGATGGGCAGGTCATCCCGGATACCACCAAGGTAGCTTTACTTCAACTCAGCGCCGAAGAAATCCGCGCCTACGACTGTGGCAGCCTCGGGCACCCGCGCTTCCCGGAACAGCAAAAAATGGTAGTAGCCAAGCCAACACTTGCCGAAGTTTTTGCTGCCGTGCGCCTATTTTGCCAAGCGGAAGAGCGCCCCCTACCCCACTTCAATATAGAGCTCAAATACCTGGCTGCCTGGGAAGAAGATGGCCTAGTTCCTAGTATTCCTAGCTTTGTAGCGGCGGTCTTAGCGGAGGTAGAAGCCTTCGAGCAACCTCAACTGGTAAATCTTCAATGCTTCCATCCGCCCGTTTTGGCTCATATTCGGGCCGTGGCGGCAGAGATATCCATGGCCTATCTGGATGAATTCCCCCAGCAGGGAACCCTGGCGGAGAAGATGGAAGCACTTGGCTTTGTTCCGCCCATTTACAGCCCGTATTTTGTACCGCTCACCCAAGCAATAGTGGATAGTGCACAGCAAATGGGTATGCGAGTCATTCCCTGGACCGTGAATGAAGTGGCCGACCTCCAGCGCATAAAAAGCCTCGGCGTGGAGGGCATCATTACCGATTATCCGAATAGAATTGGTAGTTTTTGATGTACGCCCATCGTTTCTACCTTTTTAGCCTTCGCTGGAAAGTTTTGAGCAGTTGGCTCTTAGCTGCTGTCGGTTGGCTGCTGTTTATGTCAAATCCTGTAAATCCTGCCGTGCCCGTCTGGGTTAATCCTGTCTAAATTCCGTCAACGTCACCGCTGTAAATCCTATTCTAAATCTGCGTAATTTGCTCTTGAACAAAAACCTTGCTCCTGCGTGAGCAAAAATTAACCTTCATAGCGCCAAAAGTCTTTTCTTTGCCCATATGAAAGCAAGCCGTACATTTATTTTCCTGATTTTCTGGAGTCTGCTCCTCATGAGTTGCACTACCTATCAGCAGCCAAGCACGATCCGCGATGGCAGCCGCCCCGTTGGGCCCGAGGTGGAAACCGGCAGCAGCGCCACCGCCAGTATCGTAGCGGCCACCATCAGCCCTTACCAGCAGCAACTGCAGGCGCAAATGCGGGAAGTGATTGGCCAAGTGCCCGAAACCATGAAAAAAGGAAGCCCCGAAAGCAGCCTCGGCAATTGGCTGGCCGACTTACTACAAG
Source organism: Lewinella sp. (assembly GCA_036835305.1). Taxonomy (GTDB): domain Bacteria; phylum Bacteroidota; class Bacteroidia; order Chitinophagales; family Saprospiraceae; genus Neolewinella. Next base: position 2,647 of record DAITME010000079.1, on the reverse strand, counting down.
CGGCCGCTCCCGCTATCTTTCCGGACTTAGGCATCGCTTTTAGCGTACAGAACGCTGGCGGCATCCGCGTACCAGAGCTGGTGGCAGGGCCTTTGGAAAAGGGTGAGATTTACGAACTCATGCCTTTCGACAACATCCTCGTAGTGGTAGAAGCCAATGGCTTTGTAGTGGACGAATTTATCCAGCACATGGCCTCCGACGGCGGCTGGCCGGTAAGCAAAGAACTGCGCTACACCATCCAGGATGGCAAGGCTACCAACATCACTATTGGGGGCGAGGTGCTGCAGCTCAATCGCAACTATTACATCGCGATGCCCAACTACGTAGCCAATGGCGGCAGCGACGCCAACATGCTCGCCGATCGGAAGCAAATCAGCTCTGGCCAATTCCTGCGCGACATCATCATCGAGCACACCCGTCAGTCCTCCGAGCCCGTCAGAGGCATTTTGGATGGGCGCGTCAAGCGATTGCAAGAATAGCCAAAGGCTAGCGTTTCAGAAATCTTCCTTATTTTCGCCCCGCTATTTCCACACAAATCATCGAATTTCAAGTCCTTGCTAATGCGACCCGTCCTTTTTATTGCCTGTCTCTGCCTGCTCTTTTCCTCCTGCGACCCCACCCGACGGCTGAGTGAAGAGGAGCTGTCAGCCTTGCCCAGCAGTACCTTTATCTTGGTGCGCCACGCCGAAAAGGACTACGGCGACGACCCCAACCTCGTAGAAGCAGGAAGAACCCGTGCTGAGCGGCTGAGCGGAATGCTACAAAACCTTGATTTAGATGCGGTTTACAGCACCTACTTCAAGCGTTGCATGCAAACGGCACAGCCAACGGCCGACTACCATGGCCTGAAGATCCAAGAGTATGGTGCCTTGGAATTAAACAGCATGGCTGCCAGGCTTAAGAGCAAGCACCGAGGCGAAACCGTGCTGGTAGTCGGCCACAGCAATACCACGCCCGAACTCACTGGCATACTAGACAGAAAGAACGATTATCCCCGCTTCAGCGAGTTGGACTACGAGAACATCTACATCGTCACCATCCCGCCCAAAGGCGCGGTGCAGGTGCTCAAAATGCGCTTCTAGGGCAGGCACTAGAGCTTGTAGTTAGGCGCCAAACGCCCCCCCTGCCGGTTGTAAAAATTTTGGATGATCTCCAGCACCTCCTCGGGCGTATCAACGATGGGAATCAAGTCCATATCATCCGGGCTGATGTTGTGCTCCTGTTCCAGCATTACCTGCCGAATCCAGTCTTTCATGCCGTTCCAAAATTTGGTTCCCACCAGAATCACCGGCACTTTGGTAATTTTCTTGGTCTGTATCAGCGTGAGCACCTCAAAAAGCTCATCGAGCGTACCAAAACCACCGGGGCAAGCGATAAAAGCTTGGGCATACTTCACGAAAATCACTTTTCGCACAAAGAAGTAGCGGAAGTTGATGTCTTTGTCGTAATCCACAAAAGGGTTGCTACTTTGCTCAAAAGGCAGGTCTATATTCAGGCCCACAGAAGCGCCGCCGTTGAGGTGCGCCCCTTTGTTCCCGGCCTCCATAATGCCCGGGCCGCCGCCGGTGATGACCCCATAGCCCTCCTCCACCAGCAGGTGGGCAATCTCTTGCGCTTGCTGATAATACGGGTGGTTGGGCTTGGTCCGCGCCGAGCCAAAAATACTCACGCAAGGGCCAATGTGGTTCATCACCTCAAAGCCCTCCACGAACTCGCTGATGACTTTGAACATCGTCCAGCTATTCTCGCCGGTTACATTTTCATTCCATCGCTTGGGGGCGTTTCTGTCTAGGCCGTTGCCAATTTCCATTTCTTTCATTCGGTTTCTTTCAAATTTTTGGCTCACGCCCATACGGGCACTGCGTGTACATACGCACTCGCTGGCTCTCGCGGGAGCCGTGTTGCCATATAAGAGCAAAGTTATAGCCCATTAAATGCTTGGGCTAACCGCCATCTTGAGCTTCCAAGCGCCAAATAATTTTCATTTTTTAGCCCTACCGAAGCTGCAAAGTGCCAGCAATAAGAAACGACTAGCAAAACTAAAAAGTTGATATATTTTTTTCCACAGGCAACGCAAAGGCCCTTTTTCGCGTTCTTTACAATAATTTAACGAGTAGGGCAATAGATAGGCAGCAGACCTTTCGTTTGTGATTATCTTTCTCAACTCCTCCCCCCCCAACATATACAAAAGCGCTAGGTTTATGAGCGCCCCACTCCTTGCCGCTCGAAAGTGCTGTGTAGCCACTTAAGGTGCAAGAAGTTCAAAAAATCCAATGAATGACTGCTTTTCCAACTATTGAAACCCCCAACAAGGGCAACCAACTCCTTCACAACCTCGCCCACAGCTTGAAGCGCCCGGGGCATCGCCTCCAGCCTTTTATCCGTCTAAAAGAAGATCTCTTCCTCGATCAGATTGACCTACAACTCCTGGTGGCCGAGCTAGAAAGCCGCCACGGCCACTTCCTCACCGAAGAAGAAGCCAGCCACATCGAAACCATCGGCGATTTGCAACGCTTGTTTAATTAGGTTGATTCCTCCAACAGGCCGCACGGCCTGTTGGAGGAATCAACCTATTCCATGATTTGTATCAACTGTTGCTGCTGGCCATCCGCTGTCTCCATTTCTAGCAGATAGGTGCCGCTGTGTA
>DAITME010000078.1:0-17789 GCA_036835305.1 Lewinella sp. | reverse complement strand
ATGATTTTTTGGCCTCTGAAACCTGGGCATTGCTGAGAGGGGAGGGGATGTGGGTTTTATAGCAGAGACAAGGCAGATGTGTATAAGGGAGCGGTTGATTGGGGATTCAAAGAACCGTAAGCCACCAATCCACATTTAGCGAAGCGCAGGGATGCAGGCAGGCTTATTAATTGATTTCGGGGAATGAGTAGAAATAGCCACTGAATTTATTTGAGGGTGCAGGCATTACTAGCCTTAAAAAACGCTACTTAACATAATATAAATTATAGGAAAAATGAGGCCAAAAAACATGGCTCCCTACCTAGATATGGCTCCTGCAATTTGCCATATCTACAATTTGCTATTCCTACAAATTGAATCAACTACCGTATATAGCTAACTGGCACCGTCGTTACCTGACCGGCTTGTATCATCCGTAGGTAGTAAATGCCGTTGGCCAAGCCAGCGCTGGGCTGCCAGCGGAAAAAAGCTTCTGTGGGCGCGTCTTGGCTTTCATACAGCAGCGCCGCTACACGGCCACTTTGGTCGATCAAATCAATTTGAATAGCACCTGAACCGCTGCTGGCAAATTCGTAAAAAAGAAAATCCTGAAAAGTGGTAGGAAATGCGGAGAGGCGATTTTTTTCCACGCTGGGTGCCGCGCTTTCCGTTTGCTCCACGATGATGCGCTGGTTGATCGGCAGCTCCGTGAGTCGCTGTGCCTGGCCGCCAATCCAATGAATCACCACCGAGTCGACGCGCGTATTTTCTCCCAAGCCGAAGTGGGCAATGTCTGAATTTTGCGATAGATGGCTGGAGCCACCGTCAATTTCCTGCGTTTGCATCCGCCCGCCCGAATAGAGCACTACCCTACTCCCTAGGCCGTTAGTGGTCGATTTTCTTCCTTTTAAGCTGATTTGCAGCCAGTTGCCACTGTTGGTCTCGTTGCGGTATAAGACACAGTTGGACGGGGGTAAAGTGCCGTTTAAAGTGGTGTTTTCTCTGGGGTATTGGTTGACTACAAAAAGATCAAGATCACCGTCCTTGTCATAGTCAAACACTACCGATCCGCGGCCAATCCCGTAGTGAAACAGTCCGTTTTCTTGGGCTTTCATCTCGTATTGCTGGTTGTCATTGCAGACATAAAAGAGGTTGGGATTGAGGCGCAAAGTGGGGTTGAGTGCGCCGTTACAAACAAAAAGATCGTAGTCGGCATCATTGTCGTAATCAAAGAAGTTGGCACCCCAGCTGATGGGAATTCCCGTGTACAAGCTGTCTTCAATTTGCGGTGTTCCGATACCCGAAAAGAAAGTATAATCAGCAAATGGAGCCCCTTCGCCTTGGCTAACGGAGAAAACGCTGGTACCTAAATTGGTAATGAAATAATCCTGATACCCATCAAAATTATAATCTGCCACAGCAATGCCCATGGCGTTCATACCGTAATTAAGCGCTGCTTGCAGGGAGCGATCGGTGAAGCCTCGTTTGGGATAGTCGTTGCGATACAAGCGGTTGGGGGTGCGCCGAAAACCAAAGTCGTTGGCTAGGAGTATGTCGAGGTCGCCATCCAGATCATAATCGGTAAAAACGGCCTGAAAGCCAAAGCCGTCCTCCCGAAGGCCATAGTACTCGCCCACTTCCACGAAGCCTTTTCCAGCATTGTTGATGAACAGATAATCCAGCGCAGGCGTGAAGGAATTGGTGATGGTCTGCTCGTTATACAAATTAAAACCAATGGCTGTGCTGGAATAATAGTTACTCACGTAAAGATCGGGGTAACCATCGTTATTGATATCGCCAAAACTGGCTCCACAGCTGTTGACTCGGTAATTTTGCAAGCCCCACTCCCCTGTTTTATCGGAAAATCTTCCGTTGCCTTCGTTCTTGAAAATCAGGTTGGGGGCGGGTCTTCTAGCGGGCGTCATGTCTGTAAAAGTAGTGATAATTAGGTCCTTCAGCCCGTCGCCATCCACGTCGGCAGTGGCCACGCCCTGAGTATAGTAGCCTTGGGTGCTCTCTAGCCCACTGCCGAGTATCCGATTGACAAAGGTGCCGTCGCCTTGATTTTGGTAAAGCACATCCGGGTCTGCGCCGCCCGTGATGTAAAGATCTTCCCATCCGTCGTTGTCGTAGTCAATCACCACTACCCCACCCCCAAAGGTAGCCAGATCCACCCGGAAGGCGTGTTGTATTCCTGCCTGAGTAGTAACATCTGTAAATCCTTGAGCTAGCGTACTTTGCGTGTAAAAAATCACTATGAATAGCAATGGTAAGCGAAGAAATTTATAGTATAATAGCATCTTTAACGGTTTTTTGAGCAGAAATTTTGGGTATATTGCTCACGCCCAATGCGGGCACCCAATACGGGCTGCAGGCAAGTGCAGGAGCCATGTAAACTAAAAAGAGCAGAACATTGGTAAAAGTAAAAACACAACTGCCACCAACGAAAACAATCGTCGGCAGCAGTTTTGGTGTATATAAGCTTAGAACTTGACTACCAACCTGGATTTTGGCTTAGGTTAGGATTTAAGTCAATCTCTTTTTGTGGAATTGGCCAGAGGTAGTGCTTGCTTGGATCAAACTGACGGGTATCACGGGACTCTCCAAAAAGTGTAGCTCGCGGGATCACGTTTTCGGCCGTACGCCAGCGCAGCAGGTCGTGGTAGCGCAGTCCTTCCCATGGGAATTCCACGTGCCGCTCGTGGCGGATATACTCGCGCATAGCAGCTTGGCTCATGCCTGCTGGTGCATCTGGCATATTGGCTCTGCGGCGAACAGCATTCACAGCGGCATAAACCTCTGCTGTAGGGCCAGTCTGTTCGTTTACGGCTTCAGCTAAGTTCATCAGTACTTCGGCGTAGCGCAATAGGATCATATTGGTCTCGTTACATGCACAGGCGTCTTCTCCGATGGTAGCATCCAAATCTACCCACTTCCTGATGGCGAAGTAAGGCGAAAAGCCTGAAAGCGCTTCCGAATAGATTTGCCCTCTCCAAAGCGAAATACCAGGCACGAATAAGTTCGCATACATGCGCTCGTCGCGGTTGGCATAAGGATTGTTGGGGTCGAACAGCGGCGATTGATCCGTTGGCAAGCCGTCGGTCATTTGGAAAGCATCAGCCAGTCCATCTAGCGGTGTGATAGAACCCCAGCCACTGCCTGGATTGCCCTCAGGCCCGGGAGCTAGCATGACTTGAATGAAGTTGCCTTCTCCCTGCGTACCCTCCGTGTATTGGATGTCAAAAAGAACCTCTTTGTTGTTCTCATTGTTGGGGGAGAATACTTGTTCATAGACAGGAAAGAGACCAATTAAATCAGGGTTCGACTCCGACAGATCCACCACTTTTCTGGCTTCGGCAGCTGCCCCACCCCAGTCTTGATTATAGAGTTTAACACGAGATTTCAGGGCGATAGCCGCCTGCCGTGTGGGGCGGCCCAGCTCACCACGGAAAGGCATTAAGCCCAGTGTTCGCTCTGCAAAGTCAAGATCTTCGTAGATAAAGGTCAGCACATCAGCTTTGGGATTGCGGGTAATTTCCAAACCCTCCTCGCGGGTGAGTACCCGATCTACAATAGGAAGATCCCCAAAAAAGCTGGTCATGTCGCTATACATCAAGGCACGCAAAAAACGCACCTCTGCTTTTAGCAATTCCCGATCGTCTGCATCGATCGGCACGCCATCAATGTTTTCTAATACAGAATTAGCACGGAAGATGCCTTCATAACCGAAATCCCATTTCAAGTTGATGATACCACCGGTTGCAGGGTTGTGCTGCCCCCTTGCGATTGTGAGGTATTCATACTCCCAGGGGCAACAGCCTACCGCATTATCGGTCATGATATCCATATGCGGATGCATCATGTAGAAAGCACCGCCCCAAACAGTACCCTGAAAAACATCGTAAATGCCATTGATGGCGCGCAAGACGTCTTCTTCTGTTTCGAAGAAGGCATCCACACTACCGCGGTCACGCGGCGCAGTTTCGAGAAAAGAGTCTTTGCAACTGCTTACAGCTAGCAACAAGACAAGCAATCCTGCAAAAGTTTTTAGTATGGTTTTCATAACAGTTTTTTGTGGCGGATGAAGTAAAAAGGAAACCTAATTCTACCTCGTCCGCTGGTTAAAAGATCTCTAATGTCTTTTGTTTGTTTAGTTAGAAGCGAACATCTAGGCCGAAAGTGAATATTTTCAGCTGTGGATAGCCTGAGCCACCATCGGTATCGCGCGCCGCTCTTTCAGGGTCGAAACCGAGATAGTTCGTACTCGTCCAGAGATTCTGTCCGTTGGCATAGATTCTGAGTGACTCGATAAAATTATTGGCAAAAAGTTTTGGGTTGAAATTGTAGCCGATCTGCACATTCCGAAGTCGGAGGTAGGAACGGTCTTGTACCCAGAACTCGTTGGTTACGTTTGCCGCAATGCCGCCATTGGTCGCTAAGCGTGGGATGGTGGTGGAGGCATTGGTAGGCGACCAAGCATCCAACCAATAAGTGGAAATGCCCGCACTGTTGTTGAAAGGCTGGAAAAGCTCCCCTTCTCCGTAGGTTTCTACACTACCCACGCCTTGGAGGATAGCAGAAATATCGAAGCCTTTGTAGGATAGATCTAGGTTGAGGCCATAGATCCAAGAAGGGTTGTCTTTACCCAATACCTTGCGGTCGTCGATGTTGATAATGCCGTCGCCATTGAAATCCTCGTAGCGCAAATCACCTGGCTGTGGGATGCCAAAAGCAGTTTGATCCGGAGCGCTGTTGATTTCTTCTTGGTTTTGGAAAATACCCAGAACGCCCAACCCATAAATAGCATTGATGGGGGAACCACGCTGCAGAACGAAACGGCCGTCAATTACCCTATCCGCGTCTCCAGAGGAGGCCGGATCAAGCTGGATGACTTCACTTTCTACTTTTGTAACATTCAGGCCAATACCGTAGGAGAAATCCCCTTTACGCTCGTTCCAACGGATACCTGTTTCCCAGCCTACGTTTCTCACCTCCGCGATGTTGCGTGTAGTGGGTTCCCGAACCCCCGTCACACCTGGGTTAGGCTGGTTGAAAAGAATATTCTCGGTATTGCGAATGAAGTAATCGGCCTCCACACTTAATTTGCCGTTCAGAAAGGCCATGTTTACACCAATATCGGTCTGGGTAGTGGTTTCCCATTGTACATTGGGGTTGGGAAGGGTCACTTGCGCGGCGCCACCTTGTATAGCGCCGCCAAAGTTATAGGCCGGAGCAAAAGAAATGAGCGCAGCAAAAGGGAAATCACCAATATTCTGGTTACCGAGCTGTCCGTGGCTGGCGCGTATTTTCAAGAAATCGATGAAGTTGCTATTTTCCAAAAAGGATTCCCTAGACAGAACCCAACCAGCAGAGAAAGAAGGGAAAGTTGCCCAACGATTGTTGGCACCAAACCGAGAAGAACCGTCTCGCCGAAGGTTAACTTCTAGCAAATACTTGTTGTCGTAGTCATAGTTGATCCTACCGAAAAAGGAGCGCAGTGCCCATTCCGAACCACCACCGTAGTTGGTGGCCGTTTCTGGGTTACCGGTACTTACCGCTGGGAGGCTGTTGGTAGGTAGCTGCGTTCTGGCGGCTCCAAAGAAGCTTTGATCGAAGCTCTCTTGGTTGAAACCGACTAAGAACTTAAAGTTATTCTGCTGGAAGGAGCGCTCGTAGGTAGCCTGAATCCAAGAAGTGAGGTTGAGGCGTTTTTCGAAATAATTTTCCAAACGGCGCAGTTGATTTTCAGACACGATAAACTCGTTGGTGCGCCAATCGAACATATCCTGCCGTCGGTTGAAGAACGTTCTGTCAAACGATTGTTGATTGGCGGCTACTGTTGCTCGCACTTTCAACTGTGGAAGCACTTCGTATTCGGCAAAGAGGCTAGCTAGCAAGCGGTTGTCTGTCTCATCGCGCGTTTCAGAGGCAATTTCGGCAAAAATGTTGGGTGAGAAAAATTCAGGGAAACCTGCTTCGCGCTGCGCAAAACGACCACTACCATCCGATAGGAAAGCTGGATAGTTGGGCGTTTGGCGGATGGCTCTGGCCAAAACGCCACCGTCTTGCTGGATGTTATCCAGGTTGCGCGTATCTTGGCTCACATAGATGCTGGTACCTACCCGGAAACGATCGGTGATGTCCGTATCTAAGTTCAGACGGGTATTGTAGCGTCTGGCACCATCTACGTTGGCCAGTGGACTGTCTTGCTGTAGAAAACCACCAGAGATGAAGAAATTGGTCTTCGCACTACCTCCTGAAACCGATACGTTGTGCTGTTGTATAGACGAGGAGCTAAACACCTCGTTGAGCCAATCTGTATTCGGCCCGATGTTTCCATAGGTGTTAATTAGGTCTTGGCTATAAACAGCAGGAAGCCCCAGATTCGCCTCTGCAATGTTTCGCAGCTCCATGAATTGTTGGCTGTTTGTTACCATCCCTGGTAAATTCGTTGGCGAGGCGACACCATAGTAACCAGTATAATTGATAGTAGGCTTTTCGCCAGCACGGCCGCGCTTGGTGGTCACTAGCACTACCCCATTCGCGGCCCTGGAACCGTAGATAGATGCCGATGCCGCATCTTTTAAGACCGTAATGGACTCAATATCGTTGGGATTGATGTTGTTGAAAGGTGCTTCGATACCATCCACCAAGATCAGTGGGTCAGCATTGTTCAGCGTACCAATACCGCGGATGCGAATGGTGGCGCCGTCTTCGCCTGGCTCACCGGAATCTTGGTTAACCCATAGACCCGACACCTTGCCCTGCAAGGCTTGCGAAGCACTGGTAATAGGGCGTGCTGCCAGCTCCTTTGCACTCACCAAACCCACGGCTCCGGTAAGGTTTTCTTTGCGCTGGCTACCATAGCCCACTACTACAACTTCTGATAGCGAAAGAACGTCCTCCTGCATTACCACCATGATATTGGTTTGGGTGCCTACGGGAATTTCTACAGTGGTATAACCTGTGTAGGTAATTACCAAAGTAGCCGTGCTGGGCGCATCAATAACAAAGCTACCGTCAACATCGGTAACGGTACCCGAGCCCGTACCCTTAATCATCACAGAGGCGCCAATGAGCGGCTCTCCGGCCGAATCCTTCACGGATCCCGAAATGCGTTCTACCGCATGAATGTCAAAACCAGGTGTGGCCGCAGCCGAAAGCGAACCTAAGGCCGCTATCGCCAACAGCATCATACCTAGATAGGTACGCTGTAAAAGAATAGTAAATCTACTGTGCATAATCGTAAACTTTAGTGGTATTAAGAATAATCACGTTTCGATGTCCTCTCTAACAAACGATGCAAAAGCTAAGTAAAAATAACCAATTGCATCATAAATTCTAATCGACAGTGCAATTATAGAATAAATTTCGGTATCTTTGCAAGTAGCATAAAGTAGCACAAATAAAAAATGAGCGATATTTTCCATAAAATCAAAGAATTGGCCTTCATCCATAGCATTACCAAGCACCAGCAAATTGTGCAGGGCATCGTCAATGCCATCGATGAGAAGTTGGTGCTGCCTGGTGATATGCTACCCCCTGTTAATACCATGGTTGAACAACTGGGCTTTGCTCGCAAAACAATTGTCAAGGCCTACACCGAGCTCAAACATCGCGGACTCATAGAAGCCAAGAATCGGCAAGGCTACTTTGTTTGTCATACCGATACAAAACAGACCGTGAAAGTGATGCTGCTGCTCTACGCTTTCGATTTTGTACAACGCAGCTTTTTTAAAGCTTTCCGAGAAGCTGCCGGCCCGCATGTGCAGATAGATACTTTTTTTCATCACAACAACCCGAAGGTTTTTAGAGCCTTCGTGCTGGACAATCTGGGCAAGTACGGCCTTTATGTCGTAGCCCCTATACATCATGCGTTCTCGAGGGAAGTCCTCCAACTTATCCCACCAAAACGTTTACTGTTGGTGGATAGATACGAGAACCTCGGCAAGCAATATGCTTTTGTTGCCCAGCAATTCGAGCAGCCTATTTATGAGTGGTTGCTAAAACTGAAGCAACAAATTTTCTGTTTCGATCGCTTTGTTCTTTTTTATCGCGATGATTCAGATTACCCCACTGGCACTGCCTTGGCCTTTAGAAGATTCGTGCAGGATCATGGCTTCACCAAAGCAAGAGTGGAACGCGCCTACACGCCAGGAAGCCTTTTACCTCAAACACTTTATTACACCATCAATGATAGCGATCTTTGGCCCCTATTGAAGGACTGTCGGCAACAAGGTGTTGTGCTGGGTGAAGAGGTAGGAATTATCTCTCAAGACGATACGCCTGTCAAAGAACTCATCATGGGCGGCATCACAACTATTTCTGGCAATTTTGAAGAAATGGCCCAATTAGCCAATACCTTCCTGGAGGAACGCAAAATTTTTCAAACCATCGTCCCTACCTTACTTTGTAGGCGGATATCATTCTAAATAGAATACAGTATGCAAACAACTGGTATTGCTACCCTTGATATAGCGGTTATCATCGGCTATTTTGCGCTTGTTTTAGGCTTGGGCTTTTGGGTGGCTAAGCGGTCACCCTCCACCGAAGACCTTTTCCTCGGCGGCCGAAGCTTTGGTTGGGGCTTGGTAGGCTTATCCCTGTTTGCCTCCAACATCTCTAGCTCCACCATCATTGGCCTATCAGGTAGGGCTTACAGCTCCGGTGTGGTACAATCGGTGTATGAATGGATGACGGGCATACCCCTCATCATAGCAGCCTTGTTTTTCATCCCCCTCTATCTACGGGCAAAAATCACTACCATCCCCGAATTTTTAGAGCTGCGCTACGATGCTCGCTCTCGCAATTACTTCTCTGCCCTTACCATTATTATGAGTGTGGTAGTAGAAATGTCGGGGGGGCTTTACGCTGGCGCACTGGTACTGAAGACTTTCTTTCCCGATCTTATCCTTTGGCAAACAACCCTCTTCCTAGCAGCGGTGGCGGGTTTATATACAGCAGTGGGAGGTCTCAAAGCGGTCGTCATCACCGATGCACTGCAAGCAGTCATTCTAATTGTAGGCTGTAGTGTGCTCACCTACCTGCTGTTCGAGCGCGTAGATTTTAGCTGGGATCGGGTCGTCGCCTCAGTTCCGGAAGGGCATTTATCCATGGTTCGGCCTGCTGACGATGATGATTTGCCTTGGACGGGGCTACTACTAGGGGTTCCCTTCCTAGGGTTTTGGTACTGGACAACCAACCAATTCATCGTGCAGCGAATTCTTGGTAGCAAGGATATCCGGCATGCCCGCTGGGGGATGATGTTTGCCGGTTTCCTAAAGGTGATTCCCCTTTTCTTGATGGTTATACCTGGGGTGATCGCTATCAGTGTACTTCCCGGACTGAGCGAACCCGATATGGTCTATCCTACTGCCATGATGGAATTGCTTCCCGCTGGTTTACTAGGCCTAGTATTGGCTGGTCTCATTTCCGCTATTATGTCTAGCGTCGATTCTACGCTGAATTCGTCCTCTACACTAGTAGTCTTGGATTTCGTAAAACCGCGTATGGCCAAAGCAGATGACCAAAGCTTGGTTAACTACGGCCGTTATGTCACGCTGATCCTAACAGTTATTGCAGCACTTTGGGCACCACAAATAGGGAATTTCAAGAGCCTTTGGGACTACCTGCAGCTCATGTTTTCTATCGTAGTGCCGCCGATTGCGGTCATTTTCCTGCTAGGGATTTTCTTCAAGCGAGGCAATAGACATGGCGCTTTCTATACGCTCTACGGCGGAACCGCCATTAGTTTAGCACTCGTAATAGCCAGTCAAACAGGCTACTGGCCCTTGCATTATACCACCAACGTAGGCATCATGGTAGCCATTAGTTCGCTCATCTTTATTGGTGTTAGTCTGGCTGGCTCCGCACCAACGAAGGCGCAAATTGACAATTACACCTATCGCCGAGAGCTGCTCAGCGATGGGATGCAAAACCAGCCCTGGTATTTGGATTATCGCTTCCATGCCGTCCTACTGGTCTTGCTAATGGCCTCCATACTCTACTTCTTCTGGTAACAAGCCGCTAACTTCCTCACCAAATGCAGCACGAACTATTTCCTGCTTTCCTATCTGATCCCACAGCCATTAGTGAAGGGCAAGAAGCGCCCAGAACGCATGGCTTTCCCTTTCCTGATGCGAAATATCTACAACAAGACAACAACCCTTGGGTCATGTCCCTCAATGGCTTATGGAAATTCCACTATACCAACAAGCCTGCCGAGCGGCCAATCGATTTCCATCAAGCTCCCTACCCTAGCCTAAATTGGGGTAACATCCGCGTACCGGGGAATATCGAACTGGAAGGCTATGGCTACCCCATTTACGTCAACGATCGCTACCCTTTTCCCAAGAATGCACCCTACGCTCCCACCGATTTTAATCCAGTAGGTAGCTACAAAACGAGCTTTGAATTACCCCAAAGCTGGACTGGCCAAGAGGTCTTCATTCACTTTGGTAGCGTCAGCGGTGGCAGCCGCTTTTGGCTCAATGGTCATTATCTGGGCTATAATACCGATAGTAAAACAGCGGTAGAGTTTCGGCTAACGCCTTTCCTTCAAACCGGTGAAAACACGCTTTGTGTGGAGGTTTTCCGCTGGACAACTGCTTCTTACCTAGAGTGCCAAGATTTTTGGCGCATCAGCGGTATCGAACGGGACGTGACGCTCTGGACAAGCCCCAGCTTGCGAATTCGTAACTATTTCGCTCAGGCGCTGCTGCTGGAAGACAATGAAAAGGGGGAACTACGGCTCTCTGTAGAAGTCGAAAATCAGCACTACCCTAGCCGTCAGCTGCAGCTTATTGTAGAATTACTAGATGATCTTTCCGTTAATGATTTTGTAGTTATAAAGCACAAGAATATCCTGGATGAGGAAAATAAATGTATAAATATAATTGCTCACGCAGGAGCTGTGTTACCTTGGAATAGCTATGATCCCTACCTCTACGAGCTCCGGCTGACTTTAAAAGACGAGCAGGGGAAAACGCTACAAGTACAGTCTTGTAAACTAGGTTTCAGGCGAGTAAGCATTGAAAAGGCTCAGCTATGCTTGAATGGGCAGCCGCTCTGTATTCGAGGTGTGAACCGCCACGAGCACGACGAAAAGCGCGGCCGTGTCATCTCCGAATCGAGTATGCATCAGGATATTCAAGCGATGAAACTGCTGAACATCAATACCGTCAGAAATAGTCATTACCCCAACTGCGAACGCTGGTATGAACTTTGCGATCAATATGGCATACTGCTCGTGGACGAAGCCAATATCGAATCCCATGGCATGGGTTATGGCGAAGAGAGTTTGGCCAAAGATCCTCGCTGGGCAGCGGCTCATCTCGATCGGGTACAGCGCATGTGGGAACGAACCAAAAACCACGCCTCCGTCATTGTTTGGTCCTTGGGCAACGAGGCGGGCAGTGGGCAAAATTTCCGCGACTGCGCTACTTGGTTAAAAAGTAAAGATACCAGCCGCCCCATCCAGTATGAGCAGGCTTTTGAAGAAGATTATACCGACATCGTCTGCCCTATGTACCCTAGCCCCGATGTGATAGCGGCCTATGCTGCCAAGAAGCCTCATCGCCCGCTCATCATGTGTGAATACGCTCATGCCATGGGCAACAGCTTGGGTAGCTTATCTGACTACTGGAAAGTCATCAAACAGCACGATTGCCTGCAAGGTGGCTTCATTTGGGACTGGGTAGATCAAGGCTTCGCCGAGCAAACGGCCGATGGTAGGAAATACTGGACCTTTGGCGGCGATTACGGCCCAGAGGACGTACCCAGCGACAACAACTTCTGCATCAATGGCCTCGTCTTCCCGGATCGAAGTCTTCATCCCATGGCAGCGGAAGTACGGAAAATATACCAACCCATTTCCTTCCTTGCAACCGAGCTATCAGCAGGACTCCTCACCATCACCAATGAAGATCCTTTTGCTCCCTTTCTCAGGCCGCAGCTACATTGGTCTTGGTCTAGCGAAAAGACGGTCTATTCTTCCGGAACTTTAACGCTGCCCGATTTACACCCTGGCGATCTACAAGACATCCAAATTGATGCGGCACCCCAGATTGTAAACGAAGAAATAAAGCTCGACTTGCAGATCAAAAGCGGCATGGATGAGGCTTTTTTCAATATCGGCCACCTACTGGCAGAAGAACAGTACCTGCTGGGAACATTCCAAGCACCCCGATACCAAACTAAACCACTAGCGCTAAAAGAAGAAGGTGCTTATGCCGTATTGCGTTCAGGTAATACCGATTATCTCATTGACCGCGAACAGGGGCTTCTCGCTCAGATTCGGCATCAAGGGCGCTATTTACTACGGCAACCATTGCGGCCCAATTTCTGGCGCGCCCCCGTGGACAATGACTTCGGCTGGCAAATGCCTAGCTTGTGCGCTCCTTGGCAAAAGCTGCATCAATCACTAAAGCTTACTGATTTTAAACAACAGGAAGACAGTATTTTAGCAGCTCTTTACGCAAGTGAATTGGATATTACCCTAAGCTTTCAGTATCAGCTAGCAGACAGCGGGGAGCTGCTGCTTCACTTCACTTTTGATCCCGGAGGAAAGGCCGATCTGCCCCCACTCCCCCGCTTGGGGCTGCACACGGTCTTGAGCGATACTTTCACACTTCTGCGTTACTACGGCAAAGGCCCTTTTGAAAACTATCCAGACCGCTGTGCCGCTGCCCATTTAGGGCACTATGATTTGTTGATAGCAGATGCTTTCGAGCCTTATATCAGCCCTCAGGAATGTGGTAACCGAGAAGGTGTCCGCTGGGCAAAGCTCTGCGCCAAGGTCGGTATCGAGCTGTCCGTAAACGGCAGCCAACCTTTTGGTCTAACACTAGGGCCTTACACACCCGAGCAACTGACTAGAACGAGACGTGGTGACTTACACACAGTAACCTTACCGCCCAGCGCAGGCGTTTCCGTGTGCTTAGACATTGCCCAAATGGGCCTGGGAGGCATCGATTCTTGGCTATCGCCACCACTGCCTGCCTATCACATCCCTTTACAGAAGCAAAGTATCTGCTTCGCCTTAAAGCTTTAAATAAAACCTTGATCCTACACATAAACATGGCTCCTGCGCGAGCCACAATTAACTACAAAATACACAAGTAGTAACGCTACTTTCTACTTTTCACTTTCAACTTCTCACCATGCTACGCAATCTATTTTTTCTCCTTCTTCTCTGCGGCAACTTAGGCGCTCAAACAGACTTTATTTTTGGTGATATGCTGCCCGACGCACCCGAGCTTGCTGCCAGAGGAGCCTACCAAGTTGGTGTACAAACCCAATCATTTACCCGCCTGGATCAGCTCAATTTGCGCTTGGCCAATGGTGATGAAACGCCTACCTACAACCGAAAGATCACGGTAGAAATCTGGTATCCAGCCCAAAGCAAAAGCGATTCGCCTATCGTGACCTACCAAGAAGTTCTGGGCATTGCCGGCGATACCAGCCGCCCTAATATTCCTTTTACCTTTTTGGGCAGGGCCGAGCGCGATGCCCAAGCGCTGCCGAGCAAAGACTTGTACCCGCTCGTTATTCTATCGCATGGCTATGTGGGTTCCCGCTTCCTGATGACCTACTTGGCCGAAAATCTGGCCTCCAAAGGCTATGTGGTGGTGGCGATGGATCACCCGGAGTCCACTTTCCTCGATCCCGGGCCTTTCCATGCTACCCTCTTCCACCGCTCGCGGGATATTTTGTTTATCCTAGATCAGATGGATCAACAAGCCAAAGCTAAGAACCGCTACTATCTCGATGCTAACCGAACGGCCTTGGTTGGTTATTCCATGGGCGGTTATGGCTCCTTGAATGCTGCCGGTGCTGGTTTTAGTCCGCAGATGGCCGGATTTTTCAAGGCGCAAACCAAGAATTGTAGCGCCATAGAGTCCCTTTGTGCAGGCCACCCCGATTATCCCAAAACAGCAGATACCCGTATCAAAGCCGTCGTAGCTTTCGCCCCTTGGGGCATGAACTACAAAGCCTGGGATGAAGCGGGAATGGCTGGCCTAAAAACCCCCACCCTATTTATTGCTGGCGATCAAGACGATATTTCCGGCTACGAAAACGGCATCAAGGCTATCTACGAGCAAGTAACAAGCACCAAGCGCTATTTGCTGACTTTCCAAGGCGCACGCCACAATGTAGCCCCCAATCCTCCACCGGCAGCGGCTCTGCAAGCAAGCTTGCACATAGATGAGTACCTGCGATACGCCGACTCCGTTTGGGATACCCGCCGGATGAACAACATCAATCAGCATTTTATCACCGCCTTCTTAGATAGCGAACTCAAGGAAGAAAGCGATCGGGAGCGCTACCTTCGCATCGAAGACCCCACTAAATTATGGCCAGGCTTCAAACCGCGTACCAGCGTGGGCTTAGAACTTTTGTGGGCGGAATAGGGAACAACTATTTTCCTGTAGATAGGTTATGCCTCGTATGCAACAGAGAAATTGGCGTTTTTACGTTCTGGCTGCCGCGGCCATTTACAATATTTTGTGGGGTGCTTGGGTGGTACTTTTCCCGAATCATGCTTTCGTCCTTACGGGGATGAGCCTGCCTACCTACCCAATGATTTGGCAGAGTGTGGGGATGATTGTAGGGGTCTATGGTTTGGGTTATGGCATCGCAGCTTTCGATCCGGATCGGCACTGGCCCATCGTCTTGGTGGGTTTTCTGGGGAAGGTTTTTGGTCCCATCGGTTTTGTCTATCACTTCTGGCTGGGCAATTTTCCGCCCGCATTTTGGTGGATCACCCTCTTCAATGATCTAATTTGGATCTTGCCATTTGGAGGCATACTCTGGTCTGTTTGGAAAGCTTTTGCCACTTTTTTGCCGGAGGCAGGAGCCAAGTCTGCTCAGAAAAGCCAAGTATGAGCGCGCAACAAAAACGACACTACGGAGGTGTCCCTTGCCGAGTCCGCTAGGGACACGTATATGCTGCGGCTTTCTTTTTTTGTTGCTGCAACAACTATTTTTGACTAAATGACTTTACCTAGTAGTACAAAACAGACGAATCATGCCCATTTATCACCACCTAGGCAAAGTCCCCCCGAAGCGCCATACAATTTTCGAGAAACCAGATGGCAGCCTGCATTATGAGCAGCTGTTCGGTACTATTGGTTTCGACGGGATGGCATCCTTGCTCTATCACCTCCGCCGCCCTACTATGGTCAAATCCGTAGGGGAAAGCTTGGATGTACGCCCGAAGATAGCCGTTGAGCGCAACATGAAATCGAGAAAGCTCGTAGGCTTTGATGTGGCGCCTGCTCCAGATTATTTGGATAGCCGCGTACCGGTGCTTGTCAACAGCGACGTACACATCTCGCTGGCCGCTCCACAGCAATCTATGCGCGATTATTTCTACAAGAATGCCGACGCCGATGAGTTGCTCTTTATTCACAAAGGCAGTGGTACACTCCGCAGCATGTTGGGCAGTATCCGCTTCGAGTATGGTGATTATCTGCTAATCCCCCGAGGCATGATCTATCAGATAGACTTTGATGATGCCGACAATCGCTTGCTCATCACCGAGTCTTTCCACCCCATCTATACCCCTAAACGCTACCGCAATCACTTCGGGCAATTGCTGGAGCACTCCCCATATTGCGAGCGCGACTACAAGCTACCCACAGACCTAGAAACACACGACGAACTGGGGGATTTCCGTATCCGCATCAAAAAACAAGGTACGCTTACGGACTACATCTACACCAGCCACCCCTTTGATGTGGTTGGTTGGGATGGCTATAACTTCCCCTATGGCTTCAGTATCCACAACTTCGAGCCCATCACCGGCCGGGTACATCAGCCGCCGCCCGTCCATCAAACTTTCGAGACCAAGACCTTCGTAGTTTGCAGTTTTTGTCCGCGCCTTTATGATTATCACCCGAAGGCCATCCCTGCCCCCTACAACCACAGCAATATCGATAGCGACGAAGTGCTCTACTATGTGGATGGCGATTTTATGAGCCGAAACAATATCGGGCCGGGCTACATCACGCTCCACCCGGGAGGTATCCCCCATGGGCCCCATCCAGGCGCCTACGAGCGAAGTATCGGGAAAACCGTAACGGAGGAGCTGGCTGTGATGATCGATACGTTTAAGCCACTACAAATCACGGAAGCGGCCCTGAAAATTGATGACGGTATTTATTGGGAGAGCTGGATGGAGTGATGTTACCAACCGCTTAGTTTTCCATCGCCTTTAGTACCGCTGCTGGCTGAACGATGCCGCCCAACTGCTCCACTTCACTACTGCGCTTGGCGGTGCTGTTGAGGAGTTCATAGACTTGAGCCGTGGTGAGTTCGGGGCGCAGCGATTTCATAACGCCTACCAAGCCCGCTACGAAAGGGCAGGCCATGCTCGTGCCGCTGTAGGCGGCGTATTTGCTGTTGGGTAGCGTAGAATAGATGGCTACCCCAGGCGCTGCGATGGCCATGCGGATGCCTCCTACCCGATTGCTGAAGGGCGCACGTAGCTGTAAATTATCTATAGCTGAAACGCAGATCACGCCTGCCGCATTGGCTGGGGCAAAATTGGTGGCTTCGCGGTTGCTGTTGCCCGCCGCAACCACCACGATGGCACCTTGGCGATTGGCATAGGAAACGGCTTGGTTGTAGGCGCGCTGGCGGGAGGCGTTACTAGCGCCGCCCAAGGACATCGAAATCACATCTACCCCACTGTCGGCGGCCTCCAGTATGCCTTGAATAATGGTTTTCTGCGTACCCATGCCACCACTGCTGAGCACTTTTATGGAAGTGACTTCCACAAATTTTCCAGGGCCGGCCAAGCTGCCGATACCAATGCCATTGTCCGTTGCGGCTGCTGCAATGCCGGCACAATGAGTGCCATGGCCTTGCGGGTCGTTGTCGTAGGTCTTTTTAGTACTGTGGTAATTGGCTTTCAGGTCTTCGTGTTCGGCATCGATGCCTGTATCCAAAATAGCGATGCGAGCCACTTTTTGAGGCTTTAAGCTGCGTAGTTGCTGGTAATAAGCAGGCATACCCAGCGCCTCCATTACCCACTGCTCGCTGGCAGCGGGGTCGTTGATGCCGTAGATTTCCTTTCTCTTGTTGCGGATGGGATCAGCGTTGAGCGGGCTCACCTGTACCTGCTCGTTTACTTCTAGGTAATCGACCAGACCGCTATTTATTATCAGGGATTCGGTAGCCTGGTTGGCTTGGGAAACATCCAAGACGAAGAAATCATCCAGATCGGTGGCGGCTTCATCCGCCATGCGGAAAGCCCTTCTGAGGCTAAAACCTTCTTGTGCTGCCCAGGCTTGTAGATCGGCCTGGGAGATACCCGTTTTAGCTGCGATCAAATACTCGCCCTCCGGATCGGCTGCCGCCCAGCTTTCGGCCAAGGGATTATCGGAATCAGCGGAAGTATTTAGCTTCATTTGCGGGCCAAAAGGCAGGGAATAAGCCAAGACAAACAAGCCAAAAATAATAGCAACTGCCATCCAGATCGGAATGCGCTTGGCTACGGCTAGGCTTTGTACCAAACCCACAATGCCAATGAGGAGGAAGTCGCGCACCACAATGGGGAGTCCGTCTGCCAACGTGCCCATCCGAGAATATGGCTCCCAAAGCATAAGCCCTGCTCCTGCGTAAGTCAGAACCATCCATAGGCTTGCATCGCGCTTTTCGCGGCGCCAGAACCAAGCACTTAGTGCAAGCGCCGTTAATAAAAAAGGAAGATAGCTAAATAGCATGGCCAATGGTTTGATGTGAAGAACTAAGTAGGTTGGGGGTGTGCTACATTAGAACGATGGCAAGTAATTTTTAGTTTTTTT
>DAITME010000077.1:0-19223 GCA_036835305.1 Lewinella sp. | reverse complement strand
GCGGTCTTGACCTACGACAAGCGTGGCGTTGGGGAATCGGGGGGCGTTTATGTAGGGCCCTCCGTTGGTACCAATAACATTGACTCAACGAATCTTGCTTTATTGTCCAAGGATGCCAAGGCGGCCGTCAATACGCTTAGCACTTATTTGAAAGCTAAAAGGATTCCTATCGGATTAGTGGGCTTTAGCCAGGCAGGGTGGATTATCCCAATGGCGGCAAGCGAAAATCCAAAAATAAAATTCATGGTTTTGTTTAGTTGTCCAACGATTACCACTTTGGAACAACTTCGGTTTCAGTTTTATACCAATGGAGACGATAATTTCTGGGATCATCACACGGAGGCAGATGCCCGAGCGCATATCGAAAATGACCCTGACAGGTACCAATTCCCTGCGCTTGACCCAAAAATGTATTTAAGTAAGCTTTCCATTCCCGGGCTTTGGCTCTTTGGTGAAAAAGACATACAGATTCCCGCGAAGCTATGCATCGAGCAATTGAATACACTTAAAGTGCAGGGCAAGCCTTTCGAATATACTTTGTTTTCAGCATTAGGACATTCTACAGGATTCAGCAAGGATACCATGCCTTTTGATATTTCAGTTCAATGGATCAAACAGAAAACTTCGAATAGGAAGAAAGCATGGTAGCACCGCTTTATCGGATCGCCGCCAGCCAGCGCTCGGCCGTTTCGGCATCCCAGCCTTTGCGTTGGGCATAGTCGGCTACTTGGTCATCTTGCAGGCCGCGGACGGTGAAATATTTGGCTTCAGGGTGACTGAAATACCAGCCGCTCACGCTGGCCGCCGGGTACATCGCAAAGCTTTCGGTGAGCTGCATGCCCGTGGCCGCCCGAGCATCCAGGAGCGCGAAGAGCTTTTCTTTTTCCGTGTGCTCCGGGCAAGCTGGATAGCCCGGAGCGGGGCGAATACCCTGATATTTTTCAGCGATGAGCGCCTCATTATCCAGGGCTTCGTGGGGAGCATAGCCCCAGTATTCACGGCGGACAGCTTGGTGCATACACTCGGCAAAGGCTTCGGCCAGGCGGTCGGCCAAGGCTTTGAGGAGAATGGCTTCATAGTCGTCGTGATTGTCCTCGTAGGCCTTCACCCGCGCCTCGATGCCGATGCCCGTAGTGACAGCAAAGCCACCGATATAGTCGGCCTTGCCGCTATCTTGGGGGGCGATGTAGTCTGTTAGGCTTTGGTTGGGCAGGCCCTTGGCTTTCTTGGCTTGCTGGCGGATGTGGTAGAGGGCGCTGAGGGGCTGGCGGCGGTCTTCATCGGCAAAAACTTGGATGGTATCAGATTGCGGCAGGGCGTTGGCTGGCCAAAAGCCGATAACGCCCTTGGCCGTAAGCCATTTTTCTTCCACGATCTGCGCCAGCATTTTTTGAGCATCCTCATAGAGCTTGGAGGCCTCCTTGCCTACGATTTCGTCTTGGAGGATATCGGGGAATTTCCCCGCTAGCTGCCAGGAGCTGAAGAAGGGCGTCCAATCAATAAAAGGAACGAGCGTGGCCAGGTCAAAATCTTCGAAGACTTTGGTGCCTAGGAAGCTAGGACGGGGCGGGCTGTAGCTGGCCCAGTCGAAAGCCCAGCGATTGGCGCGTGCCTGACCGATGGTGAGGTATTGTTTGCTCGATCTTTGCCCAGCGCGGTGCTGCCTGACTTTTTCATAGTCCTGGCGGATGTCTTGTAGATAAGTGTTTTTTTCGTCCTCATTTTCGTTCAGCAATTGGCCTACTACCGTCACGGCGCGGCTAGCATCCAGCACATGCAGGACAGGGCCTTTGTAGGCCGGCTCAATTTTTAGAGCCGTATGGGTTTTGCTGGTGGTGGCGCCGCCAATGAGTAGGGGGAGTCGCATGTCTCGGCGTTCCATTTCGGCAGCCACGTTCACCATTTCGTCGAGGGAAGGAGTGATAAGACCGCTTAGGCCGATGATATCCGCACCGCAGGCGAGGGCTTCGTCTAGTATTTTGGCAGCGGGCACCATCACGCCTAAGTCAACAATTTTGTAATTGTTGCAAGCCAGCACCACGCCCACGATGTTCTTGCCAATATCATGTACATCACCTTTTACGGTGGCGAGTAGAATGGTACCTTTGAAGGCATCATCGGGGCTGGCAGCTTGGGTTTCTTCGCCGCGGGCGTGGGCTTCGGCGGTGAGCTGCTCGCGTTCTTCGGCGATGAAGGGCTCCAGATAGGCTACGGCTCGCTTCATCACCCGCGCGGATTTTACCACCTGCGGCAAGAACATTTTACCGCTGCCAAAGAGGTCGCCTACCACGTTCATCCCATCCATTAGCGGGCCTTCGATGACGTGCAGCGGCCGGGGGTAGGCCTGGCGTGCTTCCTCGGTATCCTCCTCAATAAATTCGGTGATACCCCGCACCAGGCTATGGCGGAGCCGCTCCTGCACGGTGCTTTCTCGCCAAGCGAGATCTTTGGTGACTTGGCGGCCGCCCACTTCCCGCAGGCCTTCGGCTAGCTCCATGAGGCGCTCGGTAGCGTCGTCGCGGCGGTTGAGGAGGACATCTTCCACCCGCTCTTTGAGGTCTTGGGGAATGTCTTCATACACTTCAATCATGCCCGCATTCACAATGCCCATATCCATACCTGCCTGGATGGCGTGGTAGAGAAAGGCGGAGTGCATGGCCTCCCGCACCACATCATTGCCGCGAAAACTGAAGCTGACGTTGGAGACGCCACCCGAAATTTTTACGCCCGGGCAGCGCCGCTTAATTTCGCGGGTAGCTTCGATGAAGTCCACCCCATAGTTATTGTGCTCTTCAATGCCCGTGGCAACGGCGAAGATATTGGGGTCAAAAATAATATCCTCCGGCGGAAAGTGCACCACCTCTGTGAGGAGCTGATAGGCACGGGTGCAGATTTCTACTTTTCGCGCAGCGGTATCGGCTTGTCCTTTTTCATCGAAGGCCATCACGACGGTGGCGGCGCCGTATTGGCGCACAAGCCGAGCCTGGCGGAGGAATTCCACCTCGCCTTCTTTCATGCTGATGGAATTAACGATACACTTACCCTGTACGCACTGCAGCCCGGCCTCGATGACCTCCCATTTTGAAGAGTCGATCATAATGGGGAGTTTGGCGATATCGGGCTCGGCCATGAGGAGGTTGAGGAAGGTGGTCATGGCTTCTTTACCATCCAGTAGCCCTTCGTCCATATTCACGTCTATCACTTGGGCGCCGCCTTCTACTTGCTGGCGGGCTACATCGAGGGCGGCGGCGTAATCACCGTTTTTAATCAGGCGAGCGAACATCTTGGAACCGGTGACATTGGTTCTTTCGCCTACGTTCACGAAGTTCGTTTCCGGGCGAATAATCAAGGGTTCTAAACCACTGAGGGCGGTATAGCCCAGTTTTTTGGGTAGTTGGCGGGGGGGCATTCCTTCCACTGCCTTGGCCATAGCAGCAATGTGTGCGGGGGTGGTACCGCAGCAGCCACCCACCAGATTCACGAAGCCGGTGGCGGCAAAATCTCGGATATAGCCTTGCATTTCGCTGGCGCCTTGGTCGTACTCGCCCATTTCGTTGGGGAGGCCGGCATTGGGGTAGGCGTGGACGCAGCAATTGGCAATTTTGCTGAGCGCCGCCAAATGTGGTCGCATTTCCTGAGCGCCCAGCGCACAGTTGAGGCCAATGCAAAGCGGCTGCGCATGGGCCACACTGATGTAGAAGGCCTCCACCGTCTGCCCGCTGAGCGTACGGCCGCTGGCATCGGTAATGGTGCCGGAGATCATCACAGGTAGCGCGCGATCTATTTCCTGCCGCACCCGATCTAGGGCAAATAAAGCAGCTTTGGCATTCAGCGTATCGAAAATGGTCTCGATGAGGATCAAATCCGCGCCGCCAGCCGCTAGCCCGCTAATTTGCTGGTAATAAGCATCCGAAAGCTCCTGAAAAGTAATGGCTCGGTAGCCCGGGTCATTAACATCGGGGCTGATGGATAGCGTCCGGTTGGTAGGCCCCACCGCACCAGCTACAAAGCGGGGTTTATCAGGATTTTTGGCGGTATATTCTTCACAGAGCCGCTTGGCGAGTTTGGCGCTTTCGTAGTTGATATCATAAACGGCAGCAGCCATGCCGTAGTCCTCCTGCGCAATGGCGGTACCGCTAAAGGTATTGGTTTCCAACACATCCGCGCCCGCATCCAGATAGGCGCGATGGATTTCCTCAATCACATCCGGCCTGGTGAGTACCAGCAGGTCGTGGTTGCCTTTCAAATCGATGGAGCTATCCAAAAAACGCTGCCCACGGTAGTCGGCTTCCTGTAGTCCGTAGCCTTGTATGAGGCTACCCATGGCACCATCCAGCACTAAAATTCGCTTTTCAAAAACATCTTCAATACGCGGCATAAGGGGGGTATATCAAATTACGGGACAAATATACACGCTTTGTGACCATCCGGCTATTTTGAGCACAGCCACACGGGAATAAGCTTAGAATGGTATTTTTTGCTTCGGGTTGCGAAACACGGCTCTTTTTTCTGGCCCTGCTCCTGCACGCAGTACCCGCCTATAGCCCGTCTGGGTACTGCTTGCCCATACTGGGGGGCATATAGCCATAAAATAGTTGCTAGCACTAATGGAGGCTTGCCCCAAGGGTACACCCAGACGGGCACGGTACGCACTCGCTGGCTCTTGCCCTACTAAAACGGGCACTGCGTGCAGGAGCCATGTTTTTTTAAGGAGCCATGTTCTACCTCCGTACCGCGCTGAGGGGAAGGAGGCTTAATTTCCGCCGGCTGTTTTAATTCAATAAGAAATTGTATTTTTACCCCCAGATATTTTTGCTAAAGCCATCTTTTTGGGTTTATTTGCCCACAAAAATTATAAACTACGAAATTATGAGAACAGTAGCCGCCCTATTTTTGCTTGCCCTGCTGCTGAGTGCCTGCGTGCCTCAGAACCAATACAATGCTACGGTGACGGAGCTAAGCTACTACCGTGCTCAGGCGCAGAAAGCCGATTCCCTAGAAGCCAGCCAGGCAGTTAGTACCTATAATACAGGCGGCGCGGTGGATGTGGAGTTGTCTAGGCGCATACAGCAGGTAGAGAGCCTGACGGCTACGAATATGAGCTTGAACCGCAGTTTTGAGGACATCAAGGCGCGTTATGATGAGTTGCTGGTACAAAACCAGGCGCTTTTATCTAGTAGTGGCGAGCAGATTACTCAGTTGCAGCAAAATCTGGCCGATCGGGTAGCTCAGGTAAGCCAGCAGGAAGCCACCTTGCGGGAAAAGGAAATCGCTTTACAAGCAAGGGAGCAACAACTATCGCAAGTGGGGTTTGATAATACTGCCCAAGCGCCTGCTACCTACAGCCAAGTAAGCAGCCCCATAGCTTATGAATCAAGTGCTAAGACACTTTCAGCCTCTCAGCAACAAGCCCTGAAGCACAACCAACTACAGAACGAATTGGTACAAAGCCTGCTGGCCTATCCGCGCAACGAGGTGAGTATCAGCCCATCGAATGAAGGAGATCTGATGCTGCGCCTTTCGGAGAAAAGTCTGTTCACCAATGGTTTCACCCTCAGCAATGAAGGGAGGATACTCCTACAGCGGATTGCCCTAGTATTGCAGGCACACCCCGATGCGCAGTTGGAGGTGGTAGGGCACAGCGACGCTGCGGTGGATGCGGTCGCGGCCTTTGAACAAGGTACCGATCGGGCTATCTTGGTAACGCAGAACCTGATCAGCCACGGTATTCGCCCTCAGTATATCTTGGCTGCTAGCCGAGGCTATTATATGCCAGTAGCTAGCAACACCACAGAGACCGATCGGGCGGCCAACCGCAGAACGGAAATCCGCATCACCTTACCCTAGTAGCAGTTGATCTCTATCTTTCAACTCAAATTTCTTTTTTTTTGAAAACCTACTTTTTTTTGGCGGCTGTGTGTTTCTTGTTGCTGGGCAGTTGTGCCTTTTTAGCGCCCACACCAAAGCACTTGGGAAATTATCAGTTACGCGCCACCTATCGGCAAGGGCCTTGCTTTGGTAGATGCCCTGTCTATACGCTGAATCTTTATCAGAACGGTTTATTGGTGTACGAGGGCGAGCGCTTTACCGATAAAGAAGGAACTTGGTACAAACTGCTGGGGCGCACGGAGGTGAATGCAGTACTAGATAGCTTTGTTGCACTAAATATGGGTCGGTTTCCAGCGTCTTTTCCTAGTCGTGTGCCCGATTTGGCTACGGTAAGCTTGAGTTTTATAGACCTGGCAGCAGGTGGTGAACGTTTTGTTACCGCTTTTAAGGAAGAAGCGCCTGATGATTTGCTGAAAATGGCTGAGCGGATGCGCACCTTGGCTCAAGGAAGTGGCTTTCGGCAATATATAGACACCGTCAGAACTGGCGAAAACTTGATCGGTTTGCCTATTGAAACAAAGAGAGAGGAGATCATCGTACACCTACAGCCAACTACCAATCTCGATGCCTGGATTGTTAAATATGCCAAACAAAGCGCCAAGATTAAAGAAAAACTGACACCCAGCGGCAGCTACTACCTGATTGAAGTTGATCCGGGCTTGATGGAGGTGGAAGAACTCATCGATTTGATGCGCAGAGACGAATCCGTTCTGAGTGCGCAGCGGAATCAGCCGCTCAATCCGAGGTGATTGAGGAGGCTTTCCGCTCCAGCATTTTGCCGAAATTATGCATTACAAATTCGTGCATGCGGGCTTGGGTGAGGACATAGACATACCAAGGAAGGGAGGGCACAAACTCGTGGATAGCCGAGATGACGTATCCGTCGTTGAGCACATTGCGGAACTCTAGCCAACCGTAGTCTTTCCTTTTCACTAGCAGGCCATCCACGACGTAGAAGAGTTGTCGCCGGTCGTCGCTGCGGTCTTCAATAAATTGGAGGGTTAGCAAAGGCCAGTGAAGGAGTTTGAAGGTTGCTCTATCGCCCACTGCTTCAACTTTTAGGAGGGTGCGGAAGAATTTGGGAAGCCAAAACTGATACATGCGCGCCACCCAAGGAGCAGGTTTTTTGGCGGGATTGGGTAGCCGTTGGACGCTACGGACCGTGTTTTTTTCTTTGAGTTCATGGATGCGTCTGGGTTGCTGTGGTTTCGCGCCGGCATTTTGTATGGCGACTTGCGCTGCCGCTGCGTAGTCCAAACGATGGGGAAAGGCTTCCAGTACCTCGTTTTCTTGTGCAATCATGGGGTGCTCCAGGCTTTCAACTAGGGGACCGACTAATGCTTGGCTGCTTTGGGTAATCAGGCTTACCCATAGTTTGGAGAAGCCAATGGGCAGGTAGGGGAGTGGCCTGATGATACGCTTGAGCCCCATGGCATCGGCGGTGGTTTGCAGCATTTCCATGTAGGTGGTGACTTTGGGTCCTGCGATATCGATGGCACGTTGGTAGGTAGCTTCGTTGCCGAGGCAGTGGCGAATAATCACCAAGGCGTCTTGCAGGGCAATGGGCTGTGTTTGGGTCATCGTCCAGGATGGGCAGACCATGATAGGCAGCCTCTTTACGAGCCGCTTAATCATCAGGAAGGAGGAGCCTCCAGGGCCAACGATGATGCCCGCCCGCAGGGCCGTGGTGGGGACGCCTGTGCTTCCCAGGGTTCGTTCAACCTCCAGCCGGCTTCGGAGGTGGCGGGAATACACCCTGGTGTTATTAGGTAGGATGCCACCCATGAAAACAATCTGTTGTAGGCCGTTGATTTTGGCTGCTCGGGCGAAGTTGTCGGCTAAAAGCAAATCTGTATCCTCGAAGCTTCCTTGATGCAGACGGGTCGAGGGGCTCATGGAGTGCACCAAATAGAGGGCGTAGTCGGCACCTGCTGTTCCTCTGATCATGTCTGATAGTGAATACATTTCCACTTGCCGCCAGCTGACATTGGGTCTGGGATCGTCTTCGAGGCGGCCTCTGCTGAGCCCGATGATGTTGAACTCCTGGTGATACTGTTCTATAAACCAGCTGCCTACAAAGCCTGTAGCGCCGGCTATAACGATCGTTGGCTTTTCCATTTATTGCATTACAAAGCTATGAGCCACCATAAAAGGCCGCCGAAGTACTTCGCTCATTTCGTTTTTAAGTTGTTCATCTTGCGCTGGCTGCCGGTGTTGCACATGGCCGCTGAGGTAGTCCATCTGGTAGTCTTTTTGCCAATCTTGGTGCTTGGCGGCCAATTCTTCCAGCGCCTCCACGAGGTAGAGTAGCTCCGCATTGGTGGTGGTGGGGTGGAAGGATAGCCGCACCCAGCCCGGTTTGTGACTACAGTTGCCAGCGCTTACCATATCGGTGATGGAATTGGAGTAGTCTTGTTCGATGTTGAGCAAGAAATGACCGTAGGTGCCGGCGCAGGAACAGCCACCACGGGTTTGGATACCGTAGCGGTCGTTGAGCATTTTTACGGCCAAATTGTAGTGTAAGCCATCGATATACAAAGAGATGATACTAAGCCGCTGCCGCTGTTCGGGGGCTAGGATGTGGAGCTTGGGGATGGCCGCGAGGCGATCCCAAACGAAGGCGAGCTGTTCTTTTTCGCGGGCCAGGATATTGTCGATGCCCATTTCTTCCTTGAGCTGTATGGCCAATGCTACGCGGATAGTCTGCAAGAAAGCGGGGGTGCCGCCGTCTTCGCGGGCTTCTATATCATCTACAAATTTGTGCTGTCCCCAGGGGTTGGTCCAGTCCACCGTGCCGCCACCCGGATGGTCGGGGACGCTGTTCTTGTACAGCGCCTCATTGAATACTAAAATACCGCTTGCGCCGGGGCCACCCAGGAATTTGTGAGGCGAGAAGTAGATCGCATCCAGGTAGGCATTGGGCCGATCCTCGGGATGCATATCAATTTTTACGTAGGGCGCGGAGCAAGCAAAGTCCACAAAACAGTAGCCACCTGCTTCGTGCATCATTTCGGCAATATCATAGTAGGGGGTGAAGATGCCTGTTACGTTGGAGCAAGAGGTGATCGCTGCCATTTTAATCGGACGGTGGGCATGTTGACCAAGGAGGTGGCGGAATTTTTCTAAGCAAACCAAGCCTTCCTGGTTGGGCGGCACCACGACTACTTCACCGATGGTTTCCAGCCAACTGGTTTGGTTAGAGTGGTGCTCCATGTGGGTGACAAAGATGACCGGCCGTTCGTCCTGCCTTAGTTGCAGCCGATCTTTAAATTTTTCATACACCCGAAGCCCCAAGATGCGCTGAAATTTATTGATCACGCCCGTCATGCCAGCTCCGGAGGAGATCAGCACATCGGTGGGGTAGGCATGGACGTGTTTTTTGATGATCTGCCGTGCCTCGTGGTAGGCATGGGTCATGGCTTGGCCTGTGGCATTGGTTTCCGTGTGGGTATTGGCCACCAGCGGGAGGATTTCTTGCTGTATGCGTTCTTCGATGGGGGCAAAGTTGCGGCCGCTGGCTGTCCAATCGGCATACACCAACGGAAGCTGCGTTTGGAAGGGCGTATCTATCTGTCGATCGATGCCAATAATATGACGGCGGAAAAAATCGAAATGAGCAGCTAGCATAACAGGAATAATTGATTTTTTAAAATAAACATGGCTCTTTTACCTTATTCTTTGCTCCTGCGAGAGCCAAAAAGATAGGAGGACTTTTGTGAATGGGGTAGATAGATATTAATGTTTAATTTGGCTCGGGTCTTCTTATGGATTCGTTGCTCGCGCAGGAGCAAGGAAATGCCATTTTGAGCAGTGCTTTTAATAAAAATAGCACAGAAACAAAGCCTTTAAAGTGCTCAAAAAGCTATCCTCCAGCTACATTGGAGATTACTGACGAGGAAACGGGCATTTTACCAATACACAAATATCGGCTTTTTTTGTGATTGGCTGGCTTTAAATATCGCTCAGCTTCTTCTTTCCAAGCGCAAGCGTATGGGCTGCGCCGGACGAAGCGTAAGAAACGGTTTGGGCACAATCGTCTTCTCTGGCGGGAGAAAGGTGTAGTGGCTTAGTAGATGAAGCAGCACCAGTTGCATTTCCAGCATCGCGAAATGGGAGCCAATACAGAGCCTAGGCCCTCCGCCAAAGGGAATGAAGGCGAAGGCGTGGCGCTTTTTCTTTTCTTCTGCCAGCATTCGTTCGGGCAGAAATTTTTCGGCATCGGGGTAAATGGCTTCGCTGTGGTGCAGCCCGTAAATGTAGGGCGCTACTACCATATTTTTGGGAATGGGGTAGTCGCCGAATTGGTCGTCTTCCAAGGCTACGCGGTCGGTGATCCAAGCGGGCGGATACAGGCGCATACCTTCTTCGATGATGGCGGTGAGATAGGGGAGTTGCCGGAGGGCGTCCATGCTGATTGGGTGGGGCAACTGCTGTATTTCTGCTCTGGCTTTATCAGCCTCTTGGGGATGTTTGGCTAGGAGGTAAAGTATCCATGCCAAGGCATTGGCGGAGGTTTCGTGGCCAGCGGCGAAGAGGATTTTTATTTCATCGATCAGCTGGGCATTTTCCATGGCTTGGCCATTGTCTTCGTAGCGGCTATCGAGTAGCATTTGGAGTAGGTCGTCTTGGGGGATTTGGCTGGCTCGGCGGGTACTAACGCGTTGCATCAACTGTTCTCCTACGTCGTTGGAGAGTTGCTGGTACTTCGCTTCTAGCCCGATCCAGCGCACGATAGGCCGCAAGAAAGGTAAGCGGATAGGGTAGATGACAAAGCCCTGTATTTTATCCACGGCTTCATTGAGCTTTCGGGTGTCTTCTTCGTTGAAGCCATCGGTGAAGATGGCGCGCGCAATGATGGAGAAGGTGAGCTGTAGGGTGAAGTGACTGATGTTCACGTCTGCTTTTTGCTCAAGCGCTTGGTCTAGTTTGGCACAAGTTTGGGCGATGGTGCTTTGCATTTCTTTCACCAGGCCTTCCATTCGTTGTTTATGGAAGCCGGGCTGTATGAGCCGCCGTTGCCGCAGCCAGCTGGCTCCCGTATTGGTTAGCAGTCCGTAGCCGATGTATTTCCCCATCTGATCGGTCTGTATTTCCGATTTTTCGTAGTTGCGGTGGTGCCGCTGTAAAACGTGCTGGATTAGATCAGGGTCGGTGGTGACAATAGACCGCCTGCTTCCGCCCACGTCCAAGAGTACACTGGGGCCGTATTCTTGGATATAGCGGCTGAAGCCACCCAGCGGGTTGAGCGCCAAACGTAGTACCCGACGCATTACTACTCGGCGAGGCACGCGCACAGGGAGGGGCGCCTTAGCGGTGTGAGGGGGCATTTACAAGGCTTTTACAATCAGCTCGCTTAGATCCATGACCATCACTTCGTCTTGTTTTTCGCGGTTTTTCACACCATCGCTCATCATGGTGAGGCAGAAGGGACAGTTGACCGCTACGATGCTGGCTCCGGTGGCCAAGGCTTCGTCGGCACGCTCGGTATTGATGCGTTTGTCGCCCGCTTCGTCTTCTTTCCACATCTGTGCACCGCCGGCTCCGCAGCAGAGGCCTTTGGTTTTGCTGCGTTTCATTTCCACTAGGTCACTGTCTAGCGCCGCCAGGACAGACCGAGGTGCCTCATATACGCCATTGATGCGACCCAAGTAGCAGCTATCGTGGTAGGTGATTCTTTTTCCTTTGAAGCTATCAGCATCGCTGAGTTTTATCCGGCCTTGATCCAGCAATTCCTGTAGCAGCTGGGTGTGGTGTACTACCTCGTAGTGGCCCCCCAAAGCTGGATATTCATTTTTAAGGGTATTGAAACAGTGGGGGCAGGCGCTGACGATTTTCTTGACGCCATACATATTGAGTACCTCAATATTTTGCAAGGCGACCATCTGAAAGAGGAACTCATTACCCGCCCGTCGCGCCGGATCGCCCGTACAGGCTTCCTCATCGCCCAAGATGGCAAATTGTATGCCTACCTTCGTAAGGATTTTGGCAAAAGCACGGGTCACTTTTTGCGCTCTATCATCGAAGCTGCCAGCACAGCCTACCCAAAAGAGAATTTCCGGTTCTTGATTTTCGGCCGCGTATTCGGCCATGGTTTTTACTTGCATAATTAGTTATCAGTTTTCAGTCTTCAGTTGGCCGAGGCTGCGCTTTCGGGAGCAAGCGGAGCTCCTCGGATACATCTTTTATGCTGCTTTGCAGCCAAAAAGTTCATCCTAGGTGTCGTAGCGGATCGGTTATTAGTTTTTAGTTTCCCGCTACGCGCCCAGAAATTACAGATCAGCCGGATGCCCCACCTTTACACCTTTACACCCTTTCACTTTATTATTCTTGTGCCCAAGCCGTGCGGCTGCTACTCATGCTCCAGGCGGCCTGATTATTTTCGATGGCATTGAAGAGGGGCAACCAATCGGCTGGCCCCGCCGACTCGGTGAGAATTTCGTGGCGCCGTAGTGCCAAAATTGGTTCCAGCGGGTTGATCAGTACCGGGCAGGCTTCCACACAAGCGTTGCAGGTGGTGCAAGCATGGATTTCTTCGCGGCTGATATAGTCCCAGAGGGTTTTGCCATCGTTGAAGTTGTGTTTGCTGAGTGGTTCGTCGGGCTTGGCACAGTATTCCGGCTGGCCGCTTTGTATTTTTTGCTGAACTTCTTCCGCCCGATCGCGAATGTCCATCATAATTTTTCGGGGGCTAAGTTTTTTGCCCGTAGCGTTGGCCGGGCATTGCTCGGTACAGCGTCCACATTCTGTGCAGGAGTAGGCACCGAGGAGATCGATCCAGCTAAGGCCGATGACGTCATTCGCACCAAATTCGGGCAATTCTTCCATAGGTTCGCTGCTAGCGAAGGCCATATCGGGGTTCATCATACCCTTGACCTCATTCATGATGGCGGGCATATTGTCCATGGCTCCCCGTGGCTTTAATCGGGAGAAATAGGTGTTTGGAAAGGCCAATAAAATATGGAGGTGCTTACTTTTGGGCAAGTAATTGAGGAAGACAAAGACCATTGCGATGTGTCCCCACCAACCAATCCGCTCGAGTACTATCAGCGCGGAAGTGCTCAGGCCTCCGAACACAGTTGGCCCAAAAGTGGAGGAAACCGCCAAATAACCTGTATCGGGGTAGTGCGCTGGATCGCGGCCTTGCAGCACCACATCCGTACCGTTCATGGTGAAAATACAGGCCAATAGAATGATCTCAAAAATCAAGATCAGGTTGGCATCCAACTTCGGCCATCCATCCATCTCGGGCTTGATGAAACGCGGTATCTTTAGGGCATTCCTGCGGATCAGGAAAATCACCGTAGCCACCAAAGCCAGCACCGATAGAACTTCTATGAAGGAAATCAGGAAGGTATAGAAGCTACCTAGTTTATTGGCAAAAAAGCGATGGACACCAAAAATGCCATCAATGAAAATTTCAATCAGCTCAATTTGCGTAATCACAAAAGCCACATAAAGCAACAAGTGAAGGACAGCCGGGAGCAGCTTCTTGAACATTTTCTGCTGCCCGAAAGCTACCAAAAGCATATTTTTCCAGCGTTCCGCACTAGGGCCGGTGACTGCTTCATCCTGGCCAAGCAAGATGCTGGCGCGCAACTGGCTGAACTGCCAAAAGGCGTAGCCCAAGGCAAGAATAGAGACAAGTAGAAAAAGAATTGTTTGTAGCATGAAGCAAAAGTAGCTTTTTTTTGAATATTGGACCTGTTTACAGACGAGGTTTACAGCGTTTGTATGTTTACGATTTTTTAGCCTTAATCGACCAAGTGACCTTTACCCGCCCCACTTCCAAGCCGGTAGCGGTGTTGCCTACGGCGAAGCAATCAATGGTTTGCGCTTCGTTGCTCGCTAGCGCCTTTTGTACGGTTTCAAAGATTTCGGCACCTTGCTCGCAGCTGTAAAAAACCGTTTCGGTGGCCTTCTTGGTGAACTGCCCTTGGAAATCTATCACTAGCGTAGAGAGCTTTTGAGGCTGTCCTTTTGTGGCTAACTGTACCAACAAGCCCGTTACTAGCTCGCCCACACCGCTTTGGGCTGCGAAGTAGGTGGAGTGAAAGGGATTTTGCGTTCGCCAGCTGAAAGGCAGGGAGGCTACTATCTTTTCCGGACTGGCCGATAGGATGCGCCCGCCCCACCACCACATCGTTGGTAGATGGCGGAAGAAGAAGGCACGGATCTTCCAAGGTGTCTGCATGTCGCGCAAATACTGGGCTTGGACAGTATTCAAAGTGGGTGTTAAAGCATCAACGGTGGGGTTCATAAATTGTGAATTTAGGCACAAGATACAAATTTAGCGAAAATTCGCTACACAAAAAGCCATAAAAGCATTTTTAAGGCTACCAAAAATATAGTAGCTTTGTGCCGCTTTGGAATGAGTTAACTTCATTTCGGGCACCTTACCAAGAAAAGATCAGTGCCAACTGCTCCTTTCGGAAAAAATCAGTATTAAATATGAACCTCCACGAATACCAGGGAAAATCGATTCTAGCCAAGTATGGTGTACCCATACAACGCGGCTACACAGCCACCACCTTAGAACAAGCTTTG
The DNA here is from genome assembly GCA_036835305.1 of Lewinella sp. GTDB lineage: Bacteria > Bacteroidota > Bacteroidia > Chitinophagales > Saprospiraceae > Neolewinella. The sequence goes on along the minus strand of DAITME010000077.1, from coordinate 4,790 downwards.
GCTGCCTACGACAAGCTCAGCGCTGAGACAGGCGGCACGGCTGCTATTGTAAAAGCACAAATTCACGCAGGAGGCCGTGGTAAAGGCGGTGGCGTAAAATTCTCTAAAAACCGCGAAGCTATTGGGGAAAACGCTACCAATATCTTGGGTATGATGCTCAAAACACCCCAAACACCCGGTGGGATGGAGGGCCCTGGTAAGAAGGTAAACCAAATCCTGATTGCGGAGGATGCTTATGCCCCAGAGTTCGACGCTTGCAAGGAATACTACATTTCTATCTTGATGGATCGGGCGGCTAAGCGCAACGTCATCATCCACTCTACGCAAGGAGGTATGGACATCGAGCAAGTAGCTGAAGAAACGCCCCACCTCGTACACAAAACCTACCTCGACCCCGAGCAAGGTATGCTGCCCTTCCACGCCAGAGAAGTGGCCTTCAACCTAGGGCTAAGTGGACAGGCCTTCAAGAATATGGTGAAATTTATCACCAAGCTCTACCAAGCCTACCTCGGCGCCGACGCGGGCCTCATTGAGATCAATCCCTGTATGCACAATACCGCCAAAGACGATGAAATCGTGGCGGTGGATTGCAAATTCGCCCTCGATGACAATGCCCTCTATCGCCACCCCGATCTGGCGGCTATGCGCGATGTTACCGAAGAGGACCCCACCGAAGTGGAAGCAGGCGAGTATGGCCTCAATTTTGTCAACCTCGATGGCAATGTAGGCTGTATGGTCAATGGGGCTGGCCTGGCTATGGCCACGATGGACATCATCAAGCTATCGGGCGGTGAGCCAGCCAACTTCCTCGATGTAGGCGGCACAGCCGATGCCAAACGGGTAGAAAATGCCTTCCGAATTATTCTGCGTGATGAGCGGGTCAAAGCCATTCTGATCAATATCTTCGGAGGTATCGTCCGCTGTGACCGAGTGGCTCAGGGCGTGGTGGATGCCTACAATAATATAGGAGACATCAAAGTGCCCATCATCGTGCGCCTACAAGGTACCAATGCCGATATTGCCAAGGAATTGATCGACCAATCTGGGCTGAATGTCCGCTCGGCCATCTCCTTGGAAGATGCCGCGGCTGCCGTACAGGCGGTACTACAGGAATAGCGCAAGAAACCGAAGACGCAAGAAGAGGATGGCTGCACGCAGCCATCCTCTTCTTTATGTCACGAAATGGCTATAAAAGTAAAAAATAAAGCGTTTTTTCCAACTTGTATTTGTTGAACCAAACTAAAAAGCGACTTTTGTCCCGCTGGTCGTTTCAAAACACCCTTTCCATGAATTTTCAAATCAATAGTTTCCTGCGTCCACTGTTATTTTGCTTTTGTTTGTGTGCAATAGCGCCGCTTTTTGCCCAAGAAGCGGAGGTTGCCACCGACTTTATGCGTTCCCTTGGCAAAATTTATGTGGTGGTAGGCGTCATCGTTTTGGTTTTTCTTGGTTTGGTACTTTTTGTGTGGCGGATGGATCGGCGCTTAACCAAATTAGAGAACCAAACTAATCACCATGTCTAACGATAAAAACGGAAAGTTTTTAGCGAGTGTTAATAGCTTTTTCGACAAAGCGGCCGCGCATACCAGCCTCAACAGTGGCTTGCTAGCTCAAATTAAGGTGTGCAACTCCGTATATCAGATGCAGTTCCCAGTGGAAATAGATGGCCAAGTGCAGGTCATTGAAGCCTACCGAGCGCAGCATAGCCACCACCGCAGCCCTACCAAAGGCGGGATCCGCTACTCTAACCACGTCAATCAAGACGAAGTGGTGGCGCTGGCTACTTTGATGTCCTACAAATGTGCCATCGTCAACGTTCCTTTCGGGGGAGCCAAGGGCGGGGTAAAAATCAATCCTTGGGAATACAGCGAGCAGAGTCTGGAAAAAATCACCCGCCGCTACACCACCGAGCTGATCCGCAGGAATATGATTGGCCCAGCAGTGGATGTGCCAGCCCCCGACTACGGAACGGGCTCCCGCGAAATGGCCTGGATTTATGATACCTATCGGGCTTTTCATGGCGACGACATCAACGCCGCTGGTTGTGTAACGGGTAAACCCGTTAACCAAAACGGGGTGAGAGGCCGTACCGAAGCTACCGGCCGAGGCGTTTTCTACGGTATTCGCGAGGCTTGCGAAACGCCCGAACTCATGAAAAAGCTGGGGATGACAATAGGCACCGCTGGTAAGCGCATTGTCGTTCAAGGCCTAGGTAACGTAGGCTCCCACAGCGCAACCATTAGCCAAGATGAAGGCGATATGGTCATCGTAGGCGTATCGGAAGTGGAAGGCGCCATCTACAAGAAAGATGGTCTTGATATCCACGATTTGCTGAAGTTCCGCAAAGAAACGGGCAGCATCCTGAACTACCCTGGCGCAGAGAGTTTCCCGAAGGAACAACGCCGTATTGTGCTGGAGTTTGAGTGCGATATACTCATCCCGGCGGCTTTGGAGAACCAAATAGACGAGGAAAATGCCCCTCGTATCAAGGCTAAAATCATAGGAGAAGCGGCCAACGGTCCTGTTACTGCCGATGCGGCCGATATCCTCGCCGAGCGCGGCATCATCGTGATTCCCGATATCTACCTCAATGCAGGCGGGGTGACGGTGAGCTACTTCGAGTGGCTGAAAAACCTCTCGCACATGCGCTTTGGGCGCTTAGAAAAACGCTTCGATGAGGCCAACAACCGCCGCATCATCGACCAGCTAGAGCTACTCACAGGCAAAACCGTGAACCAACGCGATCGCATGATGATCGTGAGGGGTGCGGAGGAAGTAGATCTTATCCGTTCCGGCTTGGAGGAAACCATGATCACCGGCTTCCAGGAAATCTTCGCTGTTATGCAAGAGAAAAAAGCGGTAGATACCCTCCGAACGGCTGCCTTCGTAGCGGCCATCGAAAAAATTGCAAGCGATTATATCGCCTTCGGGATTTGGCCATAGCGTTATAAACCTGATCCGCTCGGCCGCGCTTGGGCGGATCAGGTGTTTTATCTTTGGATTGGCTCACGCAGGAGCAATGTTTTCTCTTTTGAGCCAAGCGCAGAAAGTAGAGATGTAGCTGTGCTGCGTCTGTACAGAAAGGTGAGTATCTGGTTAGTTGGGGGTTTCTGAGTGCGCAGCTTACGAAGCCTTCCCGGATTCGTAAGCTTACTTAGTACTAGGCAGCTAAAAGCCACACAAATCCTCAAAAAACCAAATAATTTTCAATCGCCCATCGTCCATTGTCCATTCAAAAAACACTGCTCAAAAAAGCTTACCTTGCTCCTGCGTGAGCCATACCTAAAAAAAGGCTGGTAAATCCACAAAATGATCCTGATGAAGACCGATATACTTTCTGCTGCAGACCTCAGAGCACTATTCTTGGATCATCTGCAAAGCCATCCTTTTTACCAAGCGCCTGCGGGGCTTTATGAACCGGTGGACTACATACTGGGTATTGGTGGCAAGCGGATTCGTCCGGTCTTGTCGCTCTTGGCTGCCCAACTGTTTGAAGTGCCCCCTGCTCAGGTGCTGCCGGTAGCCATGGCCGTGGAAGTATTTCACAACTTTACCCTGCTGCACGATGATATTATGGATGCCTCCCCGCTGCGGCGCGGCCAGGCCACGGTTCACGAAAAATGGGATGTGAACACGGCCATCCTCAGCGGCGATTTGATGCTCATCAAGGCCTATGAATGCCTCTGCCAAAGCCCCCATACCGCTCGGCTAGCAGAGATGCTGGCTGTTTTTAATCGGGTGGCCATCGGGGTTTGCGAAGGCCAGCAATACGATGTGGAATTTGAAACGAGCGCGGCGGTCAGCATTGCCGATTACCTGAAAATGATCGAGCTAAAAACAGCGGTATTACTAGGGGGCGCTTTGGAACTAGGCGCGCTAGCCGCCGATGCCAGCGCCGAAGATGCGCAGCATCTCTTTGAGTTTGGTCGCTACACCGGCATTGCCTTCCAGTTGCAAGATGACTGGCTGGATACCTTCGGCTCCGAAGCCCTGATCGGCAAAAAAGTAGGCAACGACATCGTCCGCAACAAAAAAACCTTCCTCTACCTCAAAGCCCTCGAACTAGCGGACGCCCCCAGGCGCGCCATCTTGGAAAGCTACTACACCCAATCGCCCGCCGACCCACGGCAAAAAGTGGCCGACGTTACCCAAATTATGCAGGCTCTGGGCATCCCCGATGCCGTAGTCGCCTTGCGCGACGACTACCAAGCCAAAGCCTACGAACACCTGGCCGCTGTGGCCGTTCCTGATACCCACAAGCAACCCTTAATAGCCATAGCGGAGGGTTTGTTGTTGCGGGTGCATTAGGGGGGCGGGTACGGTAGGTGTCGAGGTTTTTAATTTTATTTTACTCGAATTTGGATTGTTGAAATAATAGTCCTATAAGTACTCGGACAAAAATAATCACACCTTTCCACTCGGCATCTTTTGCTCCCAGCCAGCGTTAAAAAGCCTCGTCTTAGCACCACTAAGCCTACGTTTTTTGCCTCGGCTGAAAGCAAAATCTACCAGATTGAAAAGTCGCATTAAATTTGTCCGAGTACTTATCTGTAATAGAAATAAAAATTAAAATCCGTAGTACTATGGCACAACCGCACAACCGCACAACCGCACAACCGCAGCTCTCTTATGCTTTCTTCTAACGCTCACCTCTTTGTCTGCACAGATATGTTATGGGGTTGGGGAGGATAGCACAGCTACCTACAATTCAGGGGCAATCATCGTTTCCGATACGAACTTAGTTGGAAGTGATATATTCGGGAGCAGATTTTCTAGATCCTGCTCGACTG
>DAITME010000076.1:0-19970 GCA_036835305.1 Lewinella sp. | reverse complement strand
TAAAGGCTAAAATTTAAATGGCTAGAAAAGCCGCTAATACCGCCTCCCCGCTCTTAGCTGATTTTTCGGGGTGAAACTGCACGGCATAGAAATTATCCTTCTGCATCGCCGCGCTGAAGGGCAGACAATAATCAGTCGTGGCGGCGGTATGCTCGCCTAACTCGGCATAGTAGCTGTGCACATAGTAGCAATAAGCACCATTTAGCGATGCTGGCAGCCAGCTATCGGCTCCAACTTTCAGGCTATTCCAGCCCATATGCGGCACTTTCTCTCCTTGGCGAGGCTGGAAAAGCTTCACTTTTTCTGGAAAAATACCCAAACAATCGGTATCATTTTCCTCTGAGTGGCTACACAGCAACTGCAAGCCGACACAGATACCCAATACGGGCTGTGTCAGGCTTTTAATGACTGTATCCAAACCCGTTTCTCGTAGGTGCGCCATGGTAGTGCCTGCCGCCCCCACCCCCGGAAAAATGACTTTATCCGATTGCCGAATAACCCCCGAATCCGCTGTGAGCTGATAGTCCACCCCCAGCCGCTCCAAGGCAAATAGCACCGAGCGAATGTTGCCCGCATTGTAGTTGATGACGCTTATCATTGGCTTGTTTTAGTCATTTTTTTTGGCTCACGCAGGAGCAATGTTTCGACGCAACTCAACACGAGTGTTTTCTCTTTTGAGCAAGGTTTTTAGCTGTTGGCTCCTCGTTGCTGGCTTTCTTCGCCTTTTGCCTTAGCAAACAGCTTTTAGGCAGATGCCACCTTTTACAACACTCCCTTCGTGGAAGGCAACTGCATATTATCCACATCGCGCTGCTTGGCCATTTTGATGGCTTTGGCCAGGGCTTTGAAGGTAGCTTCTATTTTGTGGTGCTCGTTGTCGCCTTCTATCTTAATATTTAGGTTGCAGCGGGCTTCGTCGCTGAAAGATTTGAAGAAATGAAAAAATAGCTCCGTAGGCATATCCCCGATTTTTTCCCGTTTAAAATCGGCCTCCCACACTAGCCAAGGGCGGCCGCCAAAATCTAGGGCTAGCTGCACCAGGGCGTCGTCCATCACCAGGTGGAAACCATAGCGGGCAATACCCATTTTATCCCCCAAGGCTTGGCGGAAGGCTGTTCCCAAGGCCAGCGCTGTATCTTCGATGGTGTGGTGCTCGTCCACTTCCAGATCGCCCGCTACGCGGATGCGTAAATCACAGCCAGAATGCCGCCCCAGTTGATCGAGCATATGATCGAAAAAGTGAAGCCCCGTTTGGATGTCAGTTTGCCCGCTGCCGTCCAGATCTAGCTCAATTTCGATATTGGTTTCCTTGGTTTTTCTTTGCAGGCTGGCCGTTCGGTTTTCGAGGCGTAGCCGCTGATAAATATCGGCCCAGTCTGTAGTACGCAGGGCAATATGACCTTCCAAAGCTGCGAGTTGCTTATCCGCCAGTTCTTCTGCACCCAAATCGGGTTCGTTGGCCAGCCAGATGCCCTGGCAGCCCAGGTTTTTGGCGAGCTGCATGTCGGTAAGCCGATCGCCAATGACGTAGCTGTTGGCTAGGTCATAATCGCCTGTCAGATAGTGGGTCAGTAAGGCCGTTCCTGGTTTGCGGCTGGGCTGCTGCTCGGCTGCGTAGGTGCGGTCAATGATCGCTTCCTTGAAGTGGATACCCTCGCCTGCAAAGGTTTTCATCATTAGCTCATGGGCAGGCCAGAAGCTCGCCTCCGGGAAATCGGCCTTGCCCAGCCCGTCTTGGTTGGTTATCATCACCAGTTGGTAGTCGAGCTCGCGCACTACACGACCCAGCCAGCGAAATACCCCTGGGTAAAAGACTAGTTTCTCTAGGCTATCCACTTGGTAATCTGCTGGCTCCAAGATCAGGGTGCCATCGCGGTCGAGGAAAAGGATTTTTTGGGGGGACATGTACTATTGTTTATTCGTAAGAAGATAATACTTCTAACAGACAATCATTTTCCGCCTGGGTCCCTACGGTGATGCGCAAGGCATTTTTACAGTTGGGCTGCTGGCCTTGGTAGCGCACGACAATGCCGTGGTTTAGGAGATGTTGATACACCTTCAATCCATCCGCAAAGCGCACGAGCAAGAAATTGGTAACGGAGGGAAAAACGCGCTCTACAGCAGGCAGCGCTAGGAGGGCTTTTTCTAGCCGTTGGCGTTCCGCTACCAGATAGGCAATACGTTCGTTGGTTTCAGCCTCTTTGTTAAGGGCTTCCAAGGCATATTGCTGGGTGAGGATATTGATATTGTAGGGCGGCTTGATGGCGCGCATCATGCTGATGATGAAATCGGAAGCATAGGCCGCCCCTAAGCGGATGCCCGCCATGCCCCAAGCTTTTGAGAAGGTCTGCATCACGATGAGGTTGGGATATTTATCTAGGCGGGACAAGAAGGAAGCCTCCGGTACATATTCCACATACGCTTCGTCTAAGATCACGATACCAGGGAACGTATCTAACAGGTATTCAATTTTTTCTTGTGGCATCAGGTTACCACTGGGGTTGTTTGGGCTACAGAGCCAGAGGAGCTTGGTATTGACATCGGTAGCAGCGGCGATAGCCTCTAGAGGTAGACCAAAATCGGGCGTGAGGGGCAGCATTCGGCATTCAATATCGTTGATGCCCGCCGCTACCTTATACATCCCGAAGGTAGGGGGGAGGGCGATGACATTGTCTATCCCTGGCCGGCAGAAGATGCGGGTGACGTAGTCCACCAGCTCATCACTACCGTTTCCTAGCATGATTCGATGGGGGTTTATACCCTTGAGCTGGCCAATTTTCTGGCGCAACTCGGTAGCTAGCGGGTCGGGGTAGCGATTGACGCCGGTCTCGAAGGGGCTTTCGTTGGCATCCAGGAGTATTTCGGCCTTGCCTTTGAACTCGCTGCGGGCACTGGAGTAGGGCGTTAGCTCCAGAATGTTTTGGCGAACAAGCGCCTTGGGGTTGATACTTGTCTTTTGCATCTTGGTGGTGGAGGTTGGACTGCTTGAATTATTTGGTAGTTGCTTGCTTGATGTTTTCCAGCCGGAACTGAACGGCCAGCCGGTGAGCTTCTAGTTGCTCGGCTTCGGCCATGGCCATCACCGCGGGGCCGATGTTTTCCAAGCCTTCGGGGCTGAGTTCTTGATAGGTGATTTTTTTCACGAAGCTATCTAGGCTCACGCCGCTGTATTGGCGGGCATAGCCATAGGTGGGCAGGGTGTGGTTGGTGCCGCTGGCGTAGTCGCCTACGCTTTCTGGGCTGTGGTAGCCTAGGAAAACCGAACCTGCATTGGTGATTTTTTCACTGAAAGCAGCGGCATTTTCCATGCTCAAGATGAGGTGCTCGGGGGCGTAGGCATTGATGATTTGGGCGGCTTCTTCTTCGTCTTTGACTACCACAACAAGGCTGTTGGCAATGCTTTGGGCAGTCATTTCTTTTCTTGGCAGTTCGGCGAGGATTCGGTGAACGGCCGCTACAATTTCTTGGGCTTGTTCTTCCGAAAACACCACGGCTACGGCCTGGCTATCGGCTCCGTGTTCGGCTTGGCTCAGCAGGTCCACGGCTACCAGTTCAGGCCTTGCTCCTGCGTCAGCCAAAACCAAAACCTCACTAGGCCCTGCGGGCATATCAATCGCTAAGCCTTCGTTGACGGCCAGTTGTTTGGCAACGGTGACATAGGCGTTGCCAGGGCCGAAGATTTTATAGACGGCCGGGATGCTCTCGGTGCCATAGGTCATGGCTGCGATGGCCTGCGCTCCGCCCACGGTGTAGATGTCTTGGATGCCACAGAGGTGAGCCGCCGCAAGCACAGCCGGGTGGATTTGGCCGTCTTTCCCTGGAGGTGAGCAGAGGACAATTTGTCCACAGCCCGCTAGTTTGGCGGGCACAGCCAGCATAATGACGGTGCTGAAAAGCGGTGCCGTGCCACCCGGGATGTATAGCCCTACTTTGTCTATTGCCACACTTTTCCGCCAGCAAACAACCCCGGGCATGGTGGCTATTTTTACAGGTTCGCTGATTTGAGCACGGTGGAAGCGGCGGATGTTGTTGATGGCCGTTTCCATCGCTTGCCGTAGCTCAGGGCTTAGCTGATCGGCAGCCGCTTGGATGGTCGCCTGGGGCACTTTAAGGTCTTGTAGCAATACGCCATCAAAGCGCTGGGTGTAGTCGCGCAGCGCCTGGTCGCCCTGCGTTTTTACGGTTTGCAGGATAGTGCCCACGCTGTCTTCTAGTGCGCGGAAGTCCTTGGCTGGCCGGCTTAGTAGGCTGGCCCATTGGTTTTTGTGGGGCGAAGAGACAATTTTCATCAGAGGATCATTTTTTCAATGGGAACGATCAGGATGCCTTGGGCGCCCGCTTCGCGGAGCTGATCGATGATATCCCAAAATTTATCTTCAGCAATCACCGTGTGTATGCTAGACCAGCCAGCGTCGGCCAAGGGCATCACGGTGGGGGCTTTCATGCCCGGGAGGATTTTAGTGATGGCACCCACCTGTTCGTTGGGGGCATTCATTAGTAAATAGCGGTTGCCACGCGCTGTGAGCACCGATTTGATGCGGAATAGCAAGCGCTCTAAGGTTTGTTTTTGCTCGCTACTTAGCTGCGGATAGGCCGCCAGCACGGCTTCCGAGCGTAGGATGATTTCCTGTTCCTCCAATCCATTCTTGAACAAAGTGCTGCCGCTGGAAACCAGATCGCAGATCGCGTCTGCCAAGCCGATGTTGGGGGCGATTTCTACAGAGCCTGAGATTTCGTGGATATCGGCCTTTACTTGGTTTTTATCCAGAAAATCACGTAGGGAATTGGGGTAGGAGGTGGCTATTTTTAGTCCTTCCAGACTACCGGCGCCTGTATAGGCTTGACCTTTGGGCAAAGCAATAGAAAGGCGACACTTCGAGAAACCCAGAGGGTGAATAACCTCCACCTTCTTTCCTTTTTCAACAAGGGTGTTTTCCCCCAAGATGCCGATATGCGCTACGCCGTCTTGTAAATACTGCGGGATATCACTGTTGCGCAGGTAGAGGACTTCGAGGGGGAAGTTGCTGGCAACTGCCTTAAGTTGGTCGTTGCCATTATTGATTTTGATGCCGCATTCTTTTAGCAGGCCGATGCTGTCATCCAACAGACGACCGGATTTCTGAACGGCTAATTTAAGTACGGGTGATGTGAACAAGAGGGGGTAATTTTAAAAAAAAACGAAAAAGATGGAAATAAAAAAGGGTCCGCCGGTGATAACCGACAGACCCAGGGTAAAGTTTTTTGAAGTCTAAAGAAGAAATTAGCCAACGCAAGCCTCACCACTTGCCACCGGTGCAAATGCTAGTGCGTGATGAGAATGCCATAGTTGCGTCATGATTTCTTTACTTGGGTGGTGTGGGGCGGAATCGAACCGCCGACACATGGATTTTCAGTCCATTGCTCTACCAACTGAGCTACCGCACCTGCTTACTTTTTGCTGCCAGCACTTTTGCCTAGCAGTGTACTTTATTTCTAAAGCGACGCAAATTTATGGCAAATTTTCATACAAACAAGTAAAATGCCATTTTTTTTTCGTTTCTTTGAAAATCATTCTATGTTATGAACCCCTTGAAGTATATTTTAGTTCCCTTGGGCTTGCTTATTGCGCTAGGTTTTTTGCTAACCAACCAATATGGCGAAGACTGGTCTTGGCTGATCGTATTGCCCATTTTGTTGCTAGTGCCCGCCTATGTTTTTGGGCCGCAGATCAAGTGGTGGTATTGGCAGCGATATGCCCCGGATATGCCGCGTATGGCCGCGCCTGTGCTAGCGATGTTCCCCTTCTATCAGCAGCTGGATAGGGAGGAGCAGCGGGAGTTTCGCCGCCGTGCCTTTCTCGTTCGGGAGGCGGCACAGTTTATTGGGAAGGGTATTAATCGGGTCGCGGATGATGTGCAATGGATGTTGGCCGTAGCGGCTACGGTTGTAAATTTCAGGCGCAAAGATTTTCTGCCAGGCGATTTTGAAACCATCGTGCTTTACCAACATGACTTCCCCAGTCCGCAATACCCCAACGATCTGCATGCGGTAGAGGTTTATCAGCCCGAAGGAACACTTATTTTCAACATGAAAAAACTAGTACACGGCACTGTAGAGCCACAAAAGTATGTACATTTGGGCTTGTGGGCATATTGCCACGTTTATACTAAAATGTATCCGGAGGCAAATTTTCCCGTCCTAAGTTGGGCCGATGTGAGCACGATCAGCCGTTTCCCATCGGATCAGCTAAGTGCTTATATAGGACTACCCGATTTGCAAACGAGCGAATTGGGCATGCTACTCTGCTTTACCCATGCCGATATTTTTAAGCAGCAGCATCCCCGCATTTTTGAAGCCTACCTCAAGGCTTTTCAAGCTTGATTTTGTCAGGGCAGCCTGCAGATATCTGCAACATGCATAGCTTATGCGCTGTAATGGCAAGATTGCGGGAGCCGTGCTTTTTGAGAGGAGCAGTGTCATAAGCTTTTACTAACCAACCAACATATATAATGATGAAGAAACAAACTTTTTATGCTCACTTTGCAGGCTTAGCGCTGGCGATGGGGCTATTATTTTCGGGCTGCGCGGTGAATCCAGTAACGGGCAAAAAGCAGTTCTCTATGACGTCCGAAAGCCAAGAAATAGAGATGGGGAAAGGCTACCACCCGCAAGTAATGGCTCAGTTCGGCAAGTTCAATCATCCGCAGCTACAAGCATTCCTCAATGCTAAAGGGCGGGAAATGGCTGCTAAATCTCATCGGCCGAATCTGCCGTGGAATTTTGAACTGGTCGACTCACCCGTCGTGAATGCCTTTGCCGTACCAGGGGGCTATGTGTATTTCACCCGTGGTATTATGGCTCATTTCAACAACGAAGCACAATTTGCCGGTGTGCTAGGCCACGAGATTGGCCACGTAACGGCTCGCCATTCCGTACAGCAACAAACCAAGCAGACGCTAGCCACCGTAGGGTTGATGGGAGGGATGATTTTTTCACCCGAGGTAGCCAGCATGGGGGAGTCGCTCATGCAAGGCATGGGGTTGTTGTTTATGAAGTTCAGCCGCGACGACGAGAGCCAATCAGACGAACTAGGTGTGGAGTATTCTACCCTAATCGGTTATGATGCCAAGGAGATGGCCGGTTTTTTTACTACCCTCAATCGCCTTTCTGGTGGGCCAGAGGGTAGGGTACCCACCTTCATGAGTACTCACCCGGATCCGTTGGATAGAGAGCAAAAAGTAGAGCAAATGGCACGCGCTAAGCAAGCAGCATTGTCGCAAAAAGGTATCACAAAATTTGAGGTTGGCCGCGAAAGCTACCTGCGGATGCTGGAAGGTATGCTTTACGGCGAAGACCCCCGACAAGGATTTGTGGAGCAAAGCACTTTCTACCATCCGGATTTAAAGTTCCAATATGCCCTGCCCAATGGTTGGCAAACCCAAAATAGCCCCCAAATGGTGCAGACCGTGGAACCCAACGGCAAGGCAGCGCTTCAACTCCGCCTGGCACAAGGCAGCGACCCTATGACAGCTGCGCAGCAGTTCGCACAGGAGAATAAGCTCCAAGTGATCGGCAGCCGCCAGCAAAATATCAATGGCTTTCCAGCGGTGATTATGCAGGCACAAACCACGCCCGATCCGCAAGCGCAGCAACAAGGACAGCAACAACAAATTATCGCAATCAAGGCGGGCTTTATCAGCTATCAGGGTAATATCTACATGTTGTTGGGGCTCACGAGCCAACAAGACTTTACGCGCTATGAACTCACGTTCGATAATTCCATCGCCAGTTTTCGGCAGCTAACCGACCCGGCTAAACTCAATAAGCAGCCCGAGAGACTGCGCATCGCCACGCTAAAAAGCAATATGAGCTTACAAGCTGCTTTACAGGCCGAACGCATTCCACAAAACAGGTTGCAGGAATTTTCTATCCTGAACGGTATGGAGCTAAATCAATCTCTGCCATCAGGTACCTTGATCAAGGTGCTACAATAGAGCAAAGGCAATGAGTATAAAAAAAAGCTTAGCCGGCATGCCGGCTAAGCTTTTTTTATACAGTGTAAACGAAGTCGCTACGAAGCAAAAGCCCTTGAATAGGGATGTATAAAAATTAAGGGTGGATCGCCAGTGCTTGCTGCGCTTGCGCGAAGGCTAGCACCATTTCATCGGCCAGAGGCTTCAGGTGGCCGATGTGCTTGTTGTTGAAGACAAATTCTGTCTGTTGCACACCAAACAACCATTGATAGGGATTGAAGCCTTGCTCGCTGGCAAATTGATAGGCTTCTAAAAGCTGTGGTTTTTTTATCTGCACATAGTCTTTCTGCTCTTCTAACATCAGATGTACTAGTAGGTGTGCGCTTCTTGGAATGCAAAGTTGGTACCCTTGGCTGTTTTGGGGGATATATCCTCTTTTGAAGGCAGGATTCGTTTTTACCAAATAGCTGTAGCTCAAGCTAGTAGCCTTAGCTAGTTTGCGGAAACTCACCTCTTCATAGACCTTCACATACATCAGTGGCTGCTCCGTATAGCGGCTGCGTTTGGGAGACAAACCGTGGTCGTTGTAGTAGTTAGCAGCGTAGGCGGCGGCCAGGTAAGCTGAAACATATTGCTGTGTTTCCCGAGGCAAAAAGCGCTTTAGCTTGATATACTCGCGGCTACCAGCCAAACGGATAGCTTTGCGCACCCGTCCCGAGCCAGCATTGTAGGCCGCCAGACTTAGCGTCCAGTCCCCGAACTCCTCATAAGTGGTTTTCAAGATACGCGCTGCCGCATCCGAGGCTAAATGTATGTTCAGGCGCTCGTCAACCACCTCATTTACCTTAAGACCATAGGCACGAGCCGTGCTTGGCATCAATTGCCATAGTCCAGCTGCAGCGGCAGGTGATTGCGCCCGAGATCGGAGTAAGGACTCGGCAATAGGGAGGTACTTAAGACTGACGGGCAGGTCATGCCGGCGCAGGTACTGCTCGAAGATGGGCAGATATTGTTCCGCCCGACCTAGCATTAGCTCTGTTCCACTAACGCCATGCTTCATGTAGGCGCTGATCTTTTTGCTGAGCTGTTTGTCCATATCTGCCCTTAAAGGAAGATCCAAGTTAGCCAAGCGATCTGCGTACAGATGCTGTATAGTCTTGGCTTTGCTGGGGGCTTCTGAGGAGGATGGACGGGCGTTCGTAGTGTATAAATTGCCTAAAACTAAGCAAAATAAAGCGGCGAGCCGCAGGGATGAAATCATTATAACTGGTTTCGTTCAACAATCCCGGTTTTGGCCAACCTGAGGGCTTACGCCTACCTGCTAGGTGAACCGGCTTTTGTGGGCTTTTGCCCTGGGATTATACGCGAGCTGCAAACGGCAACTTCTTTTAATATGTTCAAAATCGGGCGCAAAGGTACGCGCATTTTTCTTGCTACGCTGCATTTTTGGCACTCATGGATAAATCAGAACCTAAAACACTGATTGTGCGCAACTTATTGTGTAGGCTGAAAATAATTTTGCTTAGGAGCAGCTGCTGTAAGACCCTACAAACACTAGGGATATATTTTTTTGACAAAATTTTATCCCAAAAATGAAGAAGAACAAGGGAACTTTTGCAAAAGTGTTAAAAAAGTGTTAAAATTTTTGAAAAGGCTTCCACACCAGATCGAATACGGGTGTTTTTGTTGCACACACCCTACTAAGTTGGAGGCCTCATACAGATACTGAGGCGGGTTAAATACAGGCATAAATGCAGGAGCAGAAATAGTAGGAAGAGCAGTGTGAGATGTCCCTTCGTAGCTACTTTTTGCTGTGCAATAGGACGTAGCTCCCGTCGGAAGACCTAATACATACCCGCCCCAAGAACCAAGACGCCCGTATCCAAACGGACGGGCTGGGTATGGGCGGGAGCCAGCTGCTGTAGCCCAAGAACCTATTCGGAGTATTCTGCCCGAGGAACAAACTTGATAGATAGGCTATTAACGCAATGCCGGGTGTTTTTGGCTGTAAAACGCTCCCCGTGGAAGACGTGCCCCAAATGACCTTGGCAGTTGGCACAAAGAATTTCAGTACGGCGCCCATCCGCATCGGTTTCTTTTTTGACCGCATCCGCCACCTCATCATCGAAACTGGGCCAGCCACAGCCGCTGCTGAACTTGTCTCGGCTATCATACAGAGGAGCTTCGCAGCGGCGGCATACAAAGACGCCATCTAGCTTGAAGTTGTTGTACTCGTTTACAAAAGGTCTTTCTGTTCCCTTGCGCGCAATCACGTATTCTTCCTCTGGTGTGAGCTTGTTCCAAGCTTCTGATGGTTTTCCTTTTTGCATGCCAACTGTCAGTTTGTCTGTGTAATAAACAAAAGGGCGTTTTTTAGTACGCTTTTGCGAACAAGACCCTTCGTTGACTAGGTTTACCGCTTAACATATCTTTTCCTACTTCGGTTGCAGCATCGTTGGGGATACAGCGGATGGTGGCTTTGGTGAGTTCTTTGATTTTAAGTTCTGTTTCGGTAGTGCCATCCCAGTGAGCCGAAATAAAGCCGGGCTTGTCGCTTTCGATGATTTTTTGGAATTCCTCGAAGGTATCAACCGCTGTGGTTTTTTCGGCGCGAAATTGGAGGGCGCGTTGGAAGAGGTTGTTTTGTATGTCTTCGAGCAGTTGGCCTACATAGTCGGCGATGCCTTCCAGATTTTGCGCTTGCTTTTCGCCAGTGTCGCGGCGGGCAACTTCGATGGTGCCTTGTTCCAAGTCTCTACTGCCTAGGCCAAGACGGATGGGGATGCCTTTCAGCTCATTCTCAGCAAACTTGAAGCCGGGGCGCTTCTGGGTGTCGTTATCGTAGCTAACGCGGATACCTTTTTGGCGTAGTTGATCCATAATCTCCTTGGCCTTGGCGTCCAATGCTTCACTGGGTTTGGGGATGGGGACGATAACGACCTGGATGGGAGCTAGTCTGGGAGGTAATACCAGGCCATTGTCGTCGCTATGCGTCATGATTAGGCCGCCCACCAAGCGGGTGGAAACCCCCCAGCTGGTGGCCCAAACGTATTCCATTTGGTTTTGCTGATTGGAGAATTGCACATCAAAGGCCTTGGCGAAATTTTGCCCTAGGAAGTGGCTTGTTCCGGCTTGGAGGGCTTTTCCGTCCTGCATGAGGGCTTCGATGGTATGGGTATCTACGGCGCCAGCGAAGCGCTCATTGGGGGTTTTTACGCCTTTGACTACGGGCATGGCCATGTAATCCTCTGCGAAACGCGCATATACTTCCTGCATGCGCAGCGTTTCCTCCACGGCTTCCTCTGCGGTGGCGTGAGCCGTGTGCCCCTCTTGCCATAGGAATTCGGCGGTGCGAAGAAACAGGCGGGTGCGCAGTTCCCAGCGCACCACATTCGCCCACTGGTTCACCAGCAAGGGCAAATCACGGTAGGAAGAGATCCAGTCGCGGTAGGTATTCCATATAATGGTTTCGGAGGTGGGGCGCACGATGAGCTCCTCTTCTAGCTTGGCATCCGGATCCACGATGATGCCATTACCCTCTGGGTCGTTTTTGAGGCGGTAGTGGGTAACCACCGCACATTCTTTAGCAAAACCTTCGATGTGAGCCGCTTCTTTACTAAGGAAAGACTTGGGGATGAAAAGCGGAAAGTAAGCATTGACGTGCCCTGTTTCCTTGAACATGTCATCCAGTTGCCGTTGCATGCGTTCCCAAATAGCAAACCCGTAAGGCTTGATGACCATGCAGCCGCGCACTGCACTATTATCTGCTAGGTTGGCGCGTTTCACAACATCTAGATACCATTGTGAATAGTCTTCGTCTCGTGGGGTAATGACCTTTGCCATGTGGCTAAACTTATTTTATTGTTCGGAGGTTATAATTATGGAAGTAACATTTGGTTTTCTCAATTTTTTTCCGTATATTGGTAACCAAATAAGTTTTTTACGCTTGTTACTTCTTGGCGATTATTCGTCTTAACTATGTGAAAATCAGTAGTTTTCAACACTTTAACAGCATTTAACATAGCTTTTAAGTCTTTCTTAACTACCCGAGTGGCACAAAAGTAGTAATTTAGCAGCGTAAATGAAACTTACCTATTGTTTACTTCAAAATTTTAGAACCATGATGACTATCAAAAAGCTCTTTTCTTTCGGTCTTGCCTTGCTAGCCCTGCTAGTGGTCAACACTGCCTTGGTGGCTCAGTTTGATGATATCTACTACAATCCGGAGAGAGATTATCAGACTACAACGACTACCACCACCACTACCACTTATGCCAACGACGGCTACAACGATAGTTACTATGAAAGCGACTTCGATCGCCCCGCTAGTAACTACGACGCCAACGATGACTACTACGACTATTACTACAGCTCGCGTATTCGCCGCTTCAATCGCCCTTACCGTGGCTTCAGTTACTTCGATCCGGTGTATGTGGATGTAGGTTACTATGATCCTTTCTTCCGCCCAGCTGCTACGACCGTATTAATTTACGACAATTTTGGTCCAGCCAGCTACTTTACCTACAGGAGGGTAAATCGCTTCAATCGGTGGAATAGCTGGAATAGTTGGAACAATCCCTGGGCTCCGAACATTGGTTGGAACCGCTTCAATAGCTGGAACAGCTGGAATAATCCTTACGGTGGTAGTGCTTTCGGCGGTGGCTGGGGCGGTGGTAGTGCTTTCGGCGGTGGCTGGGGCGGTGGCGCTTTTGCCGGCGGCGGAGCGTACTATTGCCCACCCACTTGGGGAGGCGGCAACACCTATAATACGGTAAACGTGATCAATACCAACAATGCGGCCAACAGTGCTACTAATGCCAGCACCCGCTCGGTGGTAAATGCGCCGCGCACGGGCACAACTTCTATTGCTCCGCGCATTGCTCGGCAGCAGCAGAACACCAGCACGCGCCCAGCTGAGTCTGTAAGAGGTAGCAGCAGCCGACCTACTTCTACCAATGGTGCAAGCCGCGTACGCAGTGCACGGGGCGGTGCTGATACGAACCCAGCTCCTACAGCCAGAAGCCGCTACAACGATGGCTCTGCAGCGCCTAGCCGTTCTGCTACACCCAGTAGAAGTGCAGCGCCTGCTCCCGCCCCTAGTAGCCGCTCTGCTGCGCCCAGCAGAAGCACCGCGCCTAGCCGTTCTGCTACACCAAGCAGAAGTACCGCACCAAGCAGAAGTGCTTCGCCTGCCCCAAGTCGTTCCTATACGCCAAGCAGAAGTGCCTCGCCTGCTCCAAGTCGTTCCTATACGCCAAGCAGAAGCTCCTCGCCTGCTCCAAGTCGTTCTACTTCGCCCAGTCGCTCATCCGCCCCTAGCGGAGGCCGTGGTGGCCGTGGTGGTAAATAGAGACTAAGTATCTTGCTCAAGAAAATTAATAGGACTATAAGGAGGGAGGCAGTTTGTCTCCCTCCTTTTCGTTATATTATTACTGTGCAGACGGCTGAGGAAAAAGTTCAGCGATTATGTTGTGTCTTTGGACAAAGCGGGTCATGGCTCTTCTTATTGAGGCATGGCTCCCGCGCGAGCAACGAGCGCAGACCGTGCCCGTGTGGGTGTACATTTCATTTGTGCCCATCTTGGCGCGAGGCAGTAGAACAAAAACAAATATCCAATCGTATAGAATGATGAACAGAAGGACTCGTGATATGAAAAAGCCATTATTGCTCTTTATTTCTTTATGCTTAGGCCTGCAGCTCTTTAGCCAAACAGCGGAAGATGCGCTTCGCTATTCGTTTATTTCGCCCAGCGGAACGGCGCGTTTTGCTGGAACAGCGGGCGCAATGACACCATTGGGCGTAGATTTCACCACCCTGAGTACCAACCCCGCGGGCATTGGCTGGGTTAGGCAAGGCTATGCTGTTGTCACACCCGGTTTTAAAATCGAGAACAGCGCGGCTACGCTGCTCAATGAACCGGGCAACACGGCTTTGAATGCCAACAGGAGCCGTTTCACTATCCCGAACATAGGCCTTGTGTTTCAGGGGAGTACCCGCTCTTTGTACTGGCCTACTTTCAGTATTGGTTTGGGTATCAACCGCCTAGCAGATTTTAACGAAACCATTTCTTACAGGGGCAATAGTGCGGGTAGCTTACTCGATGCTTTTGTGGAGGACGCCAATGACGGAATTTTCAATGAATTTCGCAATAATTTAGGTTTTGAAACAGGAGCTATTTTGCAGGACGATGAGGGCTTTTTTTCGGATTTCTTTAGCAATCCTAATGGCATTATCAACCGCAACGGGCAGGTAGTTAGAACGGGTGGTATGAGCGAGTTTGTATTGACGTTTGGCGGTAACTATCGCGAGCGGGTGATGTGGGGCTTCACACTTGGAATACCTTATATGAAATATACAGAGCTGCGCAATTATACGGAGATTGATAGTGATGGAGCAATCGATTTTTTCGACGATCTTTCCTTCGAGGAGTTGCTGGAAACGGATGGTACGGGGGTGAATTTTAAATTTGGTCTTATCCTGCGGCCTTCTCAGGTACTTCGTTTGAGTCTGGCGGTGCATTCACCAACTTTCTGGTCTATTAACGAGGTATATGAAACCACTTTTAGCTATGCCTATACGGTGGATAATGAGGCCTTAGGGGGCACGGCGCTCAGTCCAAGAGGAGAATTCGGCTACAATCTGCAAACGCCTTGGCGCCTGATGGGCGGTATCGGGACAATTATCGGTAAGAAGGGCTTTGTGGCTTTGGATGTGGACTATGTAAATTATGCAGCCAATCAGTTCAGCTACGATGATTTTACCAGCGAAGCAACAGCCGTAAATGAAGAAATTGATAATCTGCTGAAGAGCGCGCTTTCCGCACGAGTGGGCGGCGAGCTGAACCTACAGCCTTTCCAGGTGAGAGCAGGCGTGGGGATGCAAAATTTCCCGGTGCAAGGCAGTAATGAGACAAACATGCTCTTTAGTGTAGGAGGGGGCTACCAGAAAGGTAAGTTTTTTGTGGATGCGGCCTACCAGTACCTGACGCGGGCACAAAATTTCCAACCCTATCCTACTTTCGCCGTGGAGCCGCAGGATGTTTCTTTGAGTTTCAATAGGCACCAACTGATTCTGAGCGCGGGCATCAGATTTTAATTTTTCGCTACTTTACGCGCCGGATCAATAAGTCGGTTGTTCCATTATCACCAACAGCATGGATTCACTAACACAAATTGTACTGGGCGCTGCGGTTGGCGAGGCTATCCTAGGGCGGAAAGTGGGCAATCGCGCCATGCTTTGGGGCGGGATAGCGGGCACGATTCCTGATTTAGATGTCTTTGCGAATATGGCCAGCGACCCACTGAGTTCCCTGGCTTACCACCGGGCTTTCACTCACAGTTTTGCCTTTGGGGTGTTGGCTTCGCCGATATTGGGCTACTTAATACATCGCTTGTATGGTGGGGTGGATGGCCCACTTAGAAATCGGCCTTTTTATCAGGCTTTTTTGGTAGCGGGTTCATCCTTTTTTGTCTTGTTGGCCGTGGGGAGTTATCTGATGCCTATCGAAATTTTGGGTATTGGCCGCATTGCGGCGACTGTTGCACTGGCAACTTTTGTGCTCATTGCGCTGGTGAGCCTGCGGGAAGGCTGGCGAACACGGCTATCTACCAACGGCAATGCTAGTGCTGTTGCTTGGTCTTGGCTATTTTTCGGGGCTATTGTTACCCACCCGCTGCTGGATTGCTTTACGGCCTATGGGACGCAGTTTTTGGAGCCTTTCAGCGCTTGGCGGATTAGCTGGCACAGTATCTCTGTGGTCGATCCGCTCTATACGCTGCCCTTCCTAATTTTGTTGATTGCGGCGGCGCGGCGTGTGAAGGGCAGCCAAAGTCGGAAACGTCTTAATCGTTTGGGCTTGTGGATCAGCTCGGCCTACTTGTTTTTTACGTTTATCAACCACCACCGCGTGGCGGCAGTGCTGGAGCGTAGTCTTGAGGTGCAGCACATTGAGGCAAGCCGCTACATCGTTACACCTACGATCTTCAATAATATTCTGTGGCAAGGCATCATACAAGGGCAGGGAGACCGCTATTATTTCGGCCGTTATTCCTTGTTGGATCGGCCTAGAACCTTCGATACTCTGCAGCCTATTGCAGGCCAACATAATGTATTGCGGAACTATCAAGACACCCGCGAGCTGCGTATTTTAAACTGGTTTACGGATGGTTATATCAGCTATATTCCGCTAGATAGCGGGCGGGTGCAGGTGAATGACTTGCGCTTTGGTTTGCTGGGCAGCGGAGACCCTTCCTCGCCAAGCCAATATGTTTTTAACTGGGTGATCGATACTAACCGCCAACCTATACAACTGCTGCAGGGGCGGCGCCCCGGGGAAGATGGCGATATGAGCGCCGCCTTTGGTGGGCTATGGGAACGCTTGAAGGGCCGATAGTTTAGCGCTTGGAAAGCAGCAGCTCGATATTCTCCATCAGGTGATCTACTTCTTCGGTTTTTAAGCCGCTGCCGTAGGCTCTCACGTAACCAGCTCTATCTACCAGCACGATGTAGCCTGAGTGATCAAAGCCGCCGGGTGCGTCCGGGTTTTCTTCAGCAATGCTGAGGTAGTCGGCATCGAGTTCGTAGGTGACGAAGCGATCGCCCCAAAGAAACCACCAGCGATCGTGTGCTTGGATGCCAATTTTTTCGGCGAAGGCTTTCATGGCTTCGGGCGTATCGCGCTTGGGATCGATGGTGAAAGAGACGAGCTTAAAGTCTTTTCTGTCTGCAAAACGCTCGTAGATGCGCAGCATCTGCGCCTTGACGGTGGGGCAGATGGTGGGGCAGGAAGTGAAAAAGAAATCTACTACATAGACCTGGCCCAGGAGGTCTTTGTTGGTGACGGTGTCGCCTAATTGGGTAACGTAGCGCCAATCGCGGACGGGTTGGGGCAGCGACTTTCCATTTTCGTCTTCGGGGAAATTACCTAGGTAGCCCAGGCTATCGAGTAAGAAATACTTCCCACTGGGGTCGATAGGGTGTTGGCGGTGGTGGGAGGCAGCTTTGTCCAAAGCTATGCTGTTGGGCGGTGTCTGCTGGCAGCTGATTAGGAACAAGAGGCTTAAAAAAGTGGGAACACGAAGCATAAGCGGCATTTGAAGTTGAGAGGGGGGCTTACAGATTTTTTTCCATTACATAATCTTCCATCAGGAAACCCTGGCCGATGTCGGTATCTTGGCGGCTGACGATCTGGAAGCCTAGATGTCGGTAAAAGCCCACAGCTGTATTTTGGTAGTTGACATCCAAGCGAATGCGCTGTTGCCCAGCCGCAGCGGCTATGCTTGTCACGCGATCGATTAATTGCCGCCCTAGGCCATTGCCTTGGGTTTGGGGCAGCACGTACAATTTGTGTATTTTGGTAACACCCGCCAGATAATCTAGTTCATAACTCGCATAGCCCAAGGCTTGCTCGGTCTGGAGGGCGAGCAGGAAGCGATGGCCTTGGGCTACTTGTCTTTCTAGCGCTTCAGGGGCATACATCATCTCCAGCATATAGGCAATTTGTGCAGCAGAGAGAATAGTACCAAAGGTAGTGGGCCAGGTGCGCTGGGCGATGGCTGTGATGCTAGCGAAATCATGGCTAGAAGCCGGGCGAATGTGGAAGCGGGGCATACGCGAAGGAAGTGAGTCGCAAATGTCGGGAAAAAGCATTAAATCATGGCTCGTTTTAGTGAAGCTTGCTCCTGCATTTATGCCCGTATGGGCGCTAGCCACCTGCTGGAGCGATTTTGGGCCGTTGGAAAAGCTTATATCTGTGTGGATGGAATACAAAGTATGTTTGCTCACGCGGGAGCCAGATTTGATTTTTAGGAGCCGTGTTCTAAACTAAAAATGCCCCCGCCACCCCAGGAAGAAATTGATGCCTGGGGCAGGCTGGAAGTAGCGCTGCCCGAACTGCGGGTTGAGGTCGTTGCCGAGGCTGTAGGTTTGGTTTAGGAGGTTGTCGCCACCGATATAGACTTCCATGGGGCGTTCTTTCCACTGAAAGTTTTTTCCGATGCGCGCCCGCACGAGGGTGAAGGCATCGCTAAAGACTTCGTTGGCATCGTTGAGGGGTGTTTTGGAGGCGCTGTAGAGTCCTAGGCGGGCATAGAATTGCTTGTTAGTTTGGAGGCTAAGTTGCAAATCGAGGGTAGAGGGCGTGAGGCCTGGCAGCGCTTGGCCACTGAAGTCTTGCTCATTTACTTGGTAGCCGCTGTATTGGCCTTCGTTGTAGGTGTAGGCGAGGCGGGTGAGTAGGCTGTTGATGAAGCGCTTGTTGGCAGTGGAACCCAAGAGTTCTCGCTCTAGGGCAATTTCTACACCGACTTGTTGGCTACCTCCACTATTTCGGAAGAGTTGCACACCGCTATCGTCTTGATAGGTGGCAATGCTTTGGAGCAGCCATTGGTAATAGACATTGAGTTCCACATCAAAGCCTAGGGCGCTGTTTCGGCGCAGTCCTGCTTCTAGGCTGTGGCCTTGTTCGGGGGCGAGGCGGGTGTTGATGCTTCCTTCGTTGGTACGGAACTCGCTGAGGGTAGGCGGCGCATAAGCCAAAGCATAAGAGAGGAAGGCGCTGTAAGATTGCTGTGCGGATGCCGCCGGCCAAGCTTTGGCCAGGCTTAGCCGTGGTGCCCATACCCAGTTGAAATCGCTCTCCTGTATTCCCGCATCGGCAGTGCGGCTGAAGCTGCGATCTACGCGGTATTGGAGTTGTTGAGCACTCAAACCAGCGGTGAGCTGCCAGCCCTGCTGGAAATCTAGCACGCCCTGCGCGAAAAGGAGACTTTGGTAGCTGACAATATCATCGATGAAGTTCAGTTCGCCGGGGCGGCCAGCGTTGGGGGCGTAGTTGCGGGCGGCTTTGTTGGCCACTTGGGATTCTAGTCCGGCGGTGAGGGCTAGTTGTCCGATCCCTAGAAGCTCGCGATCGTAGTGGAGGGTGGAGCGCAGCCCAACACCGAGGTTGCGCTCGCGTTTGTGGTCGTTGTTGAAGGGGTGATCGAAGACATTAGCGGAGGCGAAGATACTGCTCTGGTGGCGAATTTTACCTGACAGGAGCTGGCCAAAGAAGCGGCCACCTACTAGCAAATTTTGGTAGTTGATGGCTGCTTGCGCTGCTTCGCTATCCGGTCTGGCTTGCCGTGGGTTTTCGGCAAATTGTGTAGGGTTAAGGCCGCCGGGGATCTCGTAGTGCAGGTCGGTAGCGAGTACATGGTAGCTGCTTCCGCCGCCTTTTGGCCCCTTTTGGTAGAGGCTCAGTTCGCCCACGCTGCGCTCAAAGCTGCTGTGGTCGCGGTAGCCATCGCTGCGCTGATGCGCCAAGCGGATTTGGTGGCTATTGCCCGGCGAGCTGCTGCGGCTGTGTTGCCAATCTGCTCGGTAGCCCCCGAAGGAGGCCACTTGTAGGCCTATTTCGTCTTGGGGGCTAGCCACTTCATTGCCTTGACTATTGAGTAAGATCGCGCCACCTGTACCGCTACCATATAAGCTGCCAGCAGGACCTTTGAAGACCAGGGCGTCTTGTACATTGGTGGGGTCTAGGAAGTTGAGATAGGTATCGCCTCCCGGTTCGGTGAGCGGCAGGCCATTCCAATATATTTTTACATTGCGCACCCCAAAAGGTGCTCGGAGGGAAGAACCTCGGATAGATACGCGGTAGCTGCCGGGTGATCGTTCCTCGAAGCGAACACCCGCCAAGCTGTTGAGGCTGGCCACTAGGCTGGTATTGTCGTACCGAGCGACGGCCGCTGCGTCTAGGCGTGCTACGGGCGCTGCTATGGGTAGCTGGGTAGCTGCGGCGGCCACAGTAAGCCCGCTTAGGTCATAGACCAGGAGGTTACTATCAGCGGGCGATGACTGGCCCAGCAGCCAAGAGGCGGATAATACCAGCAAAGGATAGAGCAACAAACAACGAAGTGGACAGTGGAGTATCATTCATCAAAGATAAGGTGAATTGCTTGGCAGACAAGCAAAAAAAGTACCGTTGGATGTATCCAAATATCCACTTTTTGATCAAATGGACGTATCCAACTGACC
>DAITME010000075.1:0-21095 GCA_036835305.1 Lewinella sp. | reverse complement strand
CCAAAGCGCCGGGAAGGATGCTTTGGAAAGTGCCCGTGTCTTGGGCGATACAAGTACTTGTCTGGGCGTATAGGGTATCGGGTGGCGTCCACAAAGTGGCTGTAATTAAGAAGGTATCACAAGCTTGGGCGCTGGGAAGCAAAACACCCACGATCCCAGTATCCAAAGGAGAGCAACTGCTCGCGGTCTGATAAATGGTATCAAGACCCAACAAAAATTGTGTAATTACAATCGTATCACAGCCATCTAAACTAGGAAACGTATCAATTCCACTCCCAAGCCCTTGAAGCGAGCAGACTGTGGAATCCCTGTAAATCGTATCGGCACCACCGATGGAAATTGGAAGACAGCGCTGCTGTGTCCAGCCGCAATAATTGGCTACCTGAAGACAGACCGCTCCCCCATCCGCTGCGGCAGTGAAGTCGGCCGTAAGCAAAGCGGTATGGAGGGCTCCAATCGCCGTAGCACCACTCGGCAAAATCCACAAGTAGGTAGCGTGTGAGTCATCTGGGGCTACGCTAAACGTCGCCTGCCCCGGGCAGAAAACAGCGGGGCCACTCAAGAGGGGCACTGCTGGGTCGGCATTATCGTAGTCCACATCATAAGTAAAGGTTCCTTCACAAGCAGAAGCGCCGAAAAATTCTGTAACATTCACCCAGTATCGTCCTGGCCCACAAACAGTAACGGTAGTGGCATTGGGGTTGCTAGCAATGCTGCCCCCGTTGGTAGCGAACCAGAAGTAGGTAGCAAAATCAGCAGCATTGGCATCGGTGATGGTGGCGGAAAGTTCTACGCAGTCTTCCGAGCTGTTGCAACTGATAGTCGTAGAGCCATCGACTTGCGCTTCTACCGTTACCACCTCTATCGTCACCTCGTCGGTGCTGGTACAGGATTCTTGAAAACGGATATTATCCAAAGCAAAATCGTTACCGCTCAAGGCCGTGTTGAGATTTAGAATACAGAGCGTGGCCGTACTGCTATTGCCAGAAAACCAATTGCCCGTGAATTGCTCCCAGCTGCAATTGATGCCATTGGATTGGAATTCCTGCCCTATCTGCTGTCCATTGATCGTAAATTGTAGGCGAGCGGGTGCGGTTGGAACCACCGTGGCCACCCAAGCCGAAAAATTGTAGCTGGTAAAGGCATTGATCGAGATGTTCTGGCACCAGATGTTGGAGACGGTTCCAGCACCGTTGACGACCATCATGCGGTTGTTGCCGTCCTGGTCGGAGCAATCGGCAAAATCAGGGTGTACCAAGGCCGGGCTGCTGGTAATGCTATAAGTGGATTCATCATATACTTCATCTCCCACATTCGGCAAATCTTGGCGAAAGATATAATTAGAACTAAAACCGCTGTTTCCCTGTCCAAAATCACCATTATTTACCAAGCTGGGCGCATTGGGGTCAAAACCCGTAACCGTAAGCGTAAAAGTGGTGGTATTGAAAACGGTTGCCGTGGGGGTCAGGCTAGTCGGATCATCCAGAAAAGCCTCCGGCGTCCAGCGAACATCCACAATGTTCCCGATAGCCTCGCCTGCTAGCGTGATGGTCTCGCCCGCAGCGCAAACGGCCTGATCTTCGCCAGCATAGGCCAAAACATCGCAGCTTATCACCTCGGCAACTGTGCTGGGCTTGTTTTGCCCATGACTCCCTGCTTGAAATAGGCCAGCCCCCAACAAGCCCGAAAGCAAAACAGCCGATGTACTTAGTTTTCTCATCTTCCTAATACTAGTTATGTGTAGTTCGGTATTCTTCTTGGGTTGGCTCGCGCAGGAGCAAGGTTGGAGAAAAGAGCAAGGCTCCTTCAAGAAATGCTTGCTCTTGTCGGCACACCCGCATGGGCGTGAGCAACAATACCGCACTCCTAGCCCCCCACTTTCAAGGCGTTTAGGTAAGCCTTCACCGTCTCTGCATCTGTTATCTCTCTTTCATATTCCGGCAAGCCGGGGATGCCCATATAGACTTTATCGTTTCGATGCACCATCGGGCTATCCAGCCTTTTGAAAGCCGTGGCGTGAAATTCGTTGGCCGCTGTCTGTTCCACTAGCTGACGAACATTTTGCGGGGTAATACCACCGCCGGGAAGAATACCGATGCGCCCATCGGCTTGCTGAATTAGCTGCCCAATCAACTTACTCCCTTCTACTGCTGTGGCCGCTTGGCCGGAGGTAAGAATACGATCTACCCCCAGCTCAATCAGCTGTTCCAAGGCTTCGAAGGGATCGCGGCATACATCAAAAGCCCGATGAAAGGTAATTTGCATCGGCTTTGCCAAATCGATGAGTCTTTTTAGCGGCTCCAAATCCAGCCCACCATCGGGCAGTAGCAGGCCAAAGACCACTCCGCTGGCGCCAATTTCCTTACAGCTGGCTACATCTTTGGCCATGAGCTCCACTTCCTGCTGGTGGTAGTAAAAATCGCCTCCTCTGGGGCGTATCATACACATCATATCGATCTGTAGCAGCTCCCGACAAAGAGCTATGCTGCCGTAGCTGGGTGTGAGTCCCCCTTCCAAGAGCGCTGCACACAACTCCACTCGGTGGGCGCCAGCTTCTTGTGCTACGAAGGCATCGGTGGGCGAAGCCAAGCAAACCTCAAAATGGGGAAGAATCATTGTTTTTATTTATCAATCGTGTAAAATGCGCTAATTTTGCTGCCAAAGTAACAAACATGCGTATTTTTCTAAGCTTATTCGGCTTTTTATTCCTGTCTAATGCTCTTTTTTCCCAGTATTACCTAAGTGGACGAGTTTTAAATGCCTACACGGCCGAGCCGATAGCGGGGGCCATCATACAACTTCAAACTACTGCAAAAGCGGGAGCCAGCCCCAATATATTGGATACCCAAAGCAGTGATGCTCAGGGTTATTATCAACTAAGCTCCGAGCGGGCAGGCCGTTACCAGCTAAGGGTTGAGGCCGATCAGTATAGCCCGCTTTTGCTGGAGGGTATTCTTTTGGGTAGCGGCCCCAATGCAGCTATTGATCTGACACTAGAGCCGCAACTAAGCTTTGCCTTAGACTACATCACCGTGCGCGCCAGCCCCCGGCCGCTGGATCCCTTGGCCAGCTCCGTATCCCTAGAAGCCGTGCGCCGCTTACCCGCCACCTTCTACGACCCTGCACGGCTGATTGCCCTATCACCAGCCGCTGTTCAAACCAACGACCAAGCCAACCACCTCAGCGTGCGCGGCAATAGCCCCAACCGCAACCTCTGGCGGCTGCAAGGCCTGGCGATCGTTAACCCCAACCACACCGCCAATGCGGGCACCATCACCGATGCACCCACCCTCAGCGGTGGGGGCGTTAATGCATTGAGCGCACAACTACTCGACAACTCCACCTTCTACGCGGCTGGTCTCCCCAGCAGCTACGGCCAATCCCTCGGAGGCACCTTTGATATGCGGCTGCGGCCTGGCAACAACCAGCATGCCCAGCACCAGTTACAAGCCGGCTTCATCGGTTTCGATCTGGCCACCGAAGGCCCTATTGGCCAAGGACCACTAGCAGCCAGCTACCTCCTCAATGCCCGCTACAGCTTTACCGGACTCTTGGCCGATATGGGAGTAGATTTCGGAGGTGAGGAAATTCGCTTTCATGATCTGAGCTTGCACCTACACCAGCCTTTGAAGAACAATGGGTCGCTCTCGTTTTTTGCACTGGAAGGCGCCAGTGAGAACCTATTCGCTGGGCCCGATTCCACAGCCCTCATTACGGAAGAAAAAGAACTCTTCGATATTGATTTCACCAGCAAGCTGCGCATCCTCGGTGCCACTTATCAGCAATCTTTTGGTCGAAACCAGCTGCTCCTAGGCGCCGCCTACTCTAGGAAACGTTCGGAAAGGGTACAAGCCGCCACCCCAGCAGCCTTCGGCCTTTTGCCAGGAGAACTCATCGAGGCCTCTAGCCAACGCAGACTGGGTCTGGAAAGGCTCACTGCCCGCGCCAGTTGGCAGCAAGCCATCGGCCGCTACAGCAACTTAGAAGGAGGCGTGGAGTGGATCCGAGAGGAAATGGTGCTGTCCGACTATTACGGTGGCTTTGATTTGATTTTTCCCAGCCCCTTGGTCACAACCCTCAGCGTGCCCTACCTGAGCTGGGTTCACCGCAAAGAAGCCTGGCAATACACCCTAGGGCTGCGCTATACCCTAGCCCAGCAGGCGAGCGTTGGCAGCGTCCTAGAGCCTAGCCTAATGATTACTCATATCCGACAGCGGCAGCGCTATACTTTGTCGCTGGAACGGCTGAGCCAGGTGCTGGGCCTTCGGCTACCCGGGCTCAATTCGGATGCCACAACTTTTGCCCCCCCCACCAGCTATCGCGCTAATTTGGCTTGGTCTTACACACTCCCCGCCAACAAAAGCTTTGGCGCAACGGCCTACTTCCAACATACCCCCAACGATTTCACTATCAATAGTGCCTACAATTTCGCCTTGCCCGCCAACAGTTCCCTAGCCCTTCCGCTGGGTGCTCGGGTTGGCGATCAGCAAAGAAGCCAGTCTTATGGCCTTGAACTCAATCTCCAAAAAAGCATCCGCGAACAAGATTGGTACTACCAAATAGGTACTGCCTTTTTCCGGTCTCGCTATCGGGATTTACCTTCCTCATCCACTTGGAAAAAAGGACGCTACAGCCAGGAATTCACCTTCCGCGCCATCGTAGGTAAAGAGTGGATGGGTAACAGTAAGCGGGCCCAGCAACGCCATTTCGGCTTCAACCTAGCTTTGATTGCCCACGGCGGAGAAAGATATGCTTTTGTAGCGGAAAATCAATCCCTCCTTAGCGGACTTTTGGAAGATACCTACCGCTACCCCATGGGCTTCGCGGCTCAAAATAACTTGTACTTCCGACCCGACCTACGCCTCTACCGCCGCAAGTTCCGGCCTAAAACAACGCATACCTTGGCACTGGATATACAGAACCTCAGCAACCAGCAAAACGAAGCTTTTATTTATTTCGATAATTTCACTAACAGTAGCCGCCAACGCTTTCAACAAGGCCTCATTCCTATCTTAAGCTACCGCTTGGAGTGGCGGTAGGAAATTGAAAATGGAAAATGGAGGATTGAAAATAGAGCACCCTCAAGAATTTGTATAGATTCCGGTGCCGCGCGGTTAAAGAATTGACAATGGACAATGATTTGACTCTTTTGAGATTTGCGAAGCCCTCAGGCTAGCGACTAAAGATACCAGACTAAAAATCTCCTCAAACTCTTGGATAAATTCTCATTTTCGGTCTTAAAACCGCTTAACGCCCTTGATCTATCCAAATTCTGGGGGATGCTCTCTAATTGAAAACGGTAGCACTCGATTAAGACAGTTATTTACTCAAAGCTCCTGTAAAAGCTATGTAAATTGCATATCTTTGCGGCTTCAAATCAAATGGTAGCTGCTGCTACCACAAAACTACTGAACTATGCGAATTATAATGATCTCCCTGCTAGCCCTTCTCCTCGCCGCTTGCAGTGGCGAAGGCAACAAAGCTAATGCTGCCGAAGAAAAGTTTGATGCTGCCCAAGTGGAAGCACAAGCCAAAGCCTACGAAGAAATGATGGATGCCCACGACCGCGTTATGCCACAAATGGGACAAATTGCCCAACTGCAAAAGGCGCTGATCAACAAGATGGAGACGGAAAAAATGACGGATGAAGCCAAAATCATACTCAAAGAACCATACAACATGCTGGAAATGGCCTATGACGGTATGATGGGTTGGATGAAGGAAATACAACCTATGGACAGCCTTCGTACAAATATGAGCCATGAAGAAATCCTGAAATACCTAGAGGGTCAAAAGCAATCGATGGCTAAAATCGAAGCCTATACCGGGAAAGGCCTGCAAGTAGCGAAAGAAGTGCTTGGCGATGCGGCAGAGATGAAAGCTGATGAACACTCCGGCCACGACCACAGCAACCATGACGGTCACGAGCACTAGAGACTGATTTTTCGGTACCTAAGTACTGACGACACAGGCGTATCTACTCCCGTAGGTACGCCTGTGTTCGTTGTTGGGCATTGTGGCGAACATTCATCCAGAATAAATTGAGATCGCCGATGTGGTAGTTCTTGCGGTTGAAGAAAATATCGCCAAAGAACTTTGGTTTGTTAACATAGAGCAGATTGCCCTTGATTTGAGCATTTACCAAATTGGGCAATACCTTATCAAAGTTGTAGAGCACGCCACCTTGATTTTCACTAGCTGGAATAAGTTGCTCGTCTCTGCGCCAGCTTAAAGGATTCACTACGGCCATTTTTACTTTTTCGGCCTCGGCTGTCGGTTCGTAGTCGTCTCGGAAGGTACGCCAAGAAACAAAACAGTTGGTTGCTTCGGCATTTTCACAAACTTCCAGCCCCTCGAAAGCATCTTCGGGCACAGGCATTCCGATTAGATAAGCTACCACCAGTTGATCCCGTAGTTTGGTGCGCAGAAAACGATCTTTCAACAGGCGTGCCGCATGAACCGTTCCCTGGCTGTGCGCTGCTAGAATGATTGGGCGCCCTTCGTGGTAATTGGCCAAATAGTGATCGAAGGCTGCTAACACATCGGTGTAGGCCATATCCAGGGCCCGCTCTGCTACATCACTTCCCCGCTGCCGGAATACGCGAATGTGAGCCTGCCGATAGCGCGGTGCATAGACCCGCCCTGCGGCATTGAATATAGAAGCCTGATTGAGGATAGCAGACTCATCTACGGCTCTATTCAGTTTCTCATCGCCTAGGTCGGCATTCCAAGCATCATTTCCTTTACGAGTCTTGGTGTAGATCGTGGGGTGGATGTAGAAAACGTCTGCTGCTGCTCGTCCCTGCTCATCTTTCAGTCCGCTAGGCGTACGATCCGCCGCATCCGCCTTGGTGGGGAGTGCTGCCCAGTGATCCATCGAAGCGTAATCGGGGGGCGAGGGGACATCCGATGCTACGTAGGCAGTAACTTTGGGGATGGCTGAGCAATGGCTAAGGCCAATCAACAACAGCAAAAGTAGTGGCACAAGGCGAATAAGGTACATAGCATATCTTTAAGTGCTACAACAGCGCAGTCAACTAGCGGTTTACAAAAAAGGACTAATGGCCATTCGTAGCCAATCGAAATAAAACCCTAACTTCACCGCTTCAAAAAACATACCATGATGCGCATTGCTTGTTTACTCCTCAGTTTTCTGTTGTATGCTTCCCTGGGGGCACAACCCATCCCTAGCCCTGACGATTTCCTGCCTCATCGCCTCGGAGAGCAATTCACCCCGCATCATCTGCTGGTGGATTATTTCCAGACCGTGGCTAAGGCCAGCCCTAAAGTGGAGCTCATTCAGTACGGTAAAACCAATGAGGATCGCCCCCTACTGCTAGCCTTCGTCTCCAGCCCAGAAAACATCGCTCGCCTAGAAGCCATCCGACTCAACAACTTACGCCGAACCGGACTAGCCCCCGGAGCCGTAGATCCCAGCCTGGATGTAGCCATCGTCTGGTTATCCTACAGCGTACACGGCAACGAAGCCCCTGGCTCCGAAGCCAGTATGGGTGTACTATACGACCTGGTGAACCCACAAGACCCCAGAGGTAGTAGCTGGCTACAAAACACCCTCGTCATCATCGATCCCAGCCTCAACCCCGATGGCTACAACCGCTACACCAACTGGCATCGGCAAATGGCCAACAAACATATCGACCCGCTGCCGAGCGTCCGCGAACACCGCGAGCCCTGGCCAGGCGGGCGCGTTAATCACTACCTCTTTGATCTCAATCGCGACTGGGCCTGGCAGACTCAAGTGGAAAGCCAGCAGCGCATGGTACAATACCGGCAGTGGATGCCCCACATCCACGCCGATGTTCATGAACAGGACTATACCTCCCCCTACTACTTTGCTCCTGCGGCAGCCCCCTATCATGAATATATCACAGAATGGCAGCGCAACTTCCAGACCGACATCGGCAAAAACCACGCTAAATACTTCGATCAAGCGGGCTGGCTCTATTTCACCCGCGAACAATTCGACCTGCTCTACCCTAGCTATGGAGATACCTACCCTACCTTTAATGGCGCTATTGGGATGACCTACGAACAAGCCGGCCACAGCCGCGCTGGCCGCGCCATCCAACTCCCGAATGGCGATACCCTCACCCTCGCCGATCGGGTGCTCCACCACCGCACCACTTCCCTGAGTACCGTAGAGATTGCCCACCAGCAAAAAGACAAACTCGTAAGCGAATTCGGCCGCTTCTTCACCAATAGCCAAAGCAACCCTCCCGGTAAGTACAAAGGCTATGTCGTGAGCGCCAATAATCCAGTGGGAAAAATCCGTGCACTCACCCAACTACTGGATAAAAACGGTATCCAGTACCAACAACTAGATGCTAGCGCCAACCTATCCGGCTACCACTATCAAAATGGACAAACAGCAGCCGTTGCCCTAAACGCTGGCGATCTACTCATCAGTGCCCACCAGCCTCGTGGGCTTTTCACCCAAGTGCTTTTTGATCCAGAAGCCAAGCTAGAAGATTCCCTCACCTACGATATCACTGCTTGGTCGCTGCCGCATGCCTATGGTTTAGAAGCCTACGCCTTTACCCAAAAAATAGCGCTAAAAAACAAGGAATTTAAACTAGCCACCTTCAATAATCCCTTACAAGGAGTAGATATCCGTAAGGCCTACGCCTTCATTTTGCCTTGGACAGATCTGAGCAGCGCTCGGTTCTTAGCCTCCCTGCTGCACAAAGGCGTTCAGGTGCGCACCGCCACACAAGCGGGTGCCATCAATGGCCAAGCATTTCCTGCCGGTAGCCTGATCATCAACAAAGGCGACAACCTGAAACTTACCAATTTTACCAATATTCTGGCCGAAGCCGTAGCCGAACACGAAGCCAACATCCTAGTGGTGGAAACGGGCTTCAGCAGCAGTGGCTATGATTTAGGTAGCGACAACTACAGCCTTATTGGCCAGCCTAAAATCGCCCTGTTGGCAGGCAAACAATTCAATGCCAATGCCTTCGGCCAGGTTTGGCACTTCTTCGAACAAGACCTTCAATACCCGCTGCATATTTACAACTACGACGATATGAGCGCCGTATTCGAAGATGGCATGACTACCCTCATCCTATCCGAGGGCTACTTCAGTCTCGGTGAAAACCAACGCAGCGAGCTCAACGAATGGATCCGAAAAGGTGGTAAGCTCATCGTACTCGGTGCTGCGAATGCAGCCCTAGCCGGACAAAATGGCTTCGGGCTACAAGAAAAAACCGGTGAAGAAGAAGATACGGACCCATTGCTACCCTACGGCGGTGCAGAAAGGCGTTACATCAGCAGCTATGTCCCCGGCGCTATTGTGGCTACGGAAATGGACGATACCTACCCACTCAGTTTCGGCATCGGAAAGCAATATTTTTCCTTAAAAACGGATTCAGATGCCTATGCCTTCCTAGAAAATGGCGTCAATGCCGGTCGGGTGAGAACCAATGCTCTTACCTTGGGTTTTATGGGTAGCAAAGCCACGAAAAATCTGGAAGAGAGCCTATCTTTTGGCGTGGAAAATAAAGGCCGTGGCCAAGTAGTCTATCTGATAGACAACCCCCTCTTCCGAGGTTTTTGGGAGCAGGGAAAATTCCTCTTCACCAATGCCTTATTCCAGGTACAATAATTCAAAAAATTAATTCTTATGTCTCTTTACAGTGTTCTCCAACACGCCCATTCCGGGCTTCGCTACGTAGTGCTCGGCCTGCTTTTGGCTGCTATTTTCCACGCTTTTAGCAAGCGCAGAGGCGGCAGTCTCTACCCTGGAAAAGACAAGCTGGCGCTCTATGCCTTTATGGCTACACACATTCAGTTGCTGCTAGGCTTGCTGCTTTACTTCGTTTTTTCTCCGCTCGTCCGCTTCGAAGGGGGTATGAAAGCCATTATGGGGGATGCTGTCACCCGTTTTTATACCGTCGAGCACCTCACGGGCA
Organism: Lewinella sp.; assembly: GCA_036835305.1. Lineage (GTDB taxonomy): Bacteria > Bacteroidota > Bacteroidia > Chitinophagales > Saprospiraceae > Neolewinella. Next base: position 11,163 of record DAITME010000075.1, on the reverse strand, counting down.
TGTTGATTGCCATTGGCCTGATAACAGTGGGCTACATCCTTGCCAAGAAGCAAGCAGAACTCAATAAAGGCTGGAAAACGATCGGCGTTTTCTACACTTTGGGACTGATCGTGATGATGCTCTCCATCCCCTGGCCCTTCCGCAATTTAGGAGCCGGCTGGTTCTAATCGTCGTGTAGGCGGCTACATTTAGGCGCTCTACGGTTAATTCGCTTCACGCTGCCTCCGGCGGTCGTGGTTTTACCTCGGCTAAAAGCGAAATCTACTAGATTGTAAATATGTAACATTTCTAATTGGGGCGGAATTAATGGCAAAAATTCCCACCTATGAAAATTGCTTTGACCTTCCTTCTTCTTCTTGTCGTTAGCGTCTGGGGAACCCTAAGCGCCAACAACATTACTGTCAGTAACGTGACCTTGGCTAGTCAAGACGCTGGAGCAGGTACTACCCAAATCCAGTTCGATCTCAGCTGGGAGAACTCCTGGCGCATCAGCGTTGGGCCCAGCAACTACGATGCGGCTTGGGTCTTTGCCAAATATCGCGTCAACGGACAAAACTGGCTACATGCAACGCTACAAAACGCAGGTATTGTGGCCGCTACTGGTTCCTCGATTGATGTTGTCGATAACGTTGGCGCCTTCATCTACCGCTCCGGTGATGGCTCTGGGGATGTCAACTGGCAAGGCCTCCAAGTCCGCTGGGATTACGAAGCGGATGGCGTGGACAACAATGCGGTGGTGGACATACAACTGTTCGCTATCGAGATGGTGTATGTACCCGAGGGAGCCTTTTTCGTGGGCACGCCATTAACTGGTGCGGGCGATATCCGGGCCGAGTTTTTCACCCGGTCGGCCTCGCCGTTAAACATCCAATTGCCTTATCAAGTAGCAAGCGAAGCGGCTATTACAATAGCCAACTCGGCAGGCAACCTCTTCTACGCCAATAACGAGCCAAGTAGTGCCAGCAATGGCGACCAGCTGGGACCTATCCCTGCTGCCTTCCCAAAAGGATTCAGGGCCTTCTACTGCATGAAGTACGAGACCAGCCAAGAACAATGGGTCGCTTTCTTCAATACCCTAACCCAAACGCAAAAAGAGAACTTGGACGTGACTGGCACCGCTGGAAAAAACAGCGACGAGGTGGTCACCAGAAACGGCATTAGCTGGGCCGACAATGGCAACGCTACTACCAGCCTGCCCAACGTGGCACTGAATTTCGTAAGCGGGGTGATGTCTTTGGCCTACCTCGACTGGGCAGGGCTGCGGCCTTTTACAGAACTGGAATATGAGAAAGCTTGCCGTGGCCCTCTACCTGCCGTAGCCGGAGAGTTAGCCTGGGGCTCGGCCAATGTGAGCACCACAGCCTACACCCTCAGCAATGCCGGGCAGCCCAACGAAGGTATCAGCAACCCAGGGGAAGGCACGGGCAACGCCGTGTACTCCGCCACTGCCACAGCATTCAATGGCCCCTTGCGAGTAGGAGCCCTTGCCGCCAGTGCCGTCAACAGCACCCGCGAGGAAAGTGGCGGCAGCTACTACGGCATCATGGAGCTCTCCGGCAATGTCTATGAAAGAGCCATTACCGTTGGTAACCCCGTAGGCCGTGCCTTCAATGGGGCTCACGGAGATGGTAACATTACAACTGCTGGTGCTGCCAACGTTATAGGCTGGCCCACCTCCGCTACAGGGATTGGTTTCCGCGGGGGCAGCTATAGCAATAGCATCTTCTTTTGCGCTGTCAGCGACCGCTTTGATGCGGCCACCGTCATCAATAACGGAAATGGCCGCCTTGGCTTCCGGGGTGTACGCACGGCTCAATAGTTCCAAAACGAGCTCCCATGCACTACTTAATGATTTTGTCGCTGGCGCTGGCTGGCCTTTCTTCGCCGCTACTGGCTCAATTTTCCGGAGGATCGGGAGATGGGTTCTCCCTGCGGCTCAGCATCCAACTTGATCTTACAGGCATCCCCCTTGGGGTGCGTCCCTTATACGCTGGCGGTACGGCCGATGGCGCCGACCAAGCGGGAGGCGTTTTTGCCATGGCAGGACAGTCCCTCAGCGTCCTCTACACGGGTGGGCGAGGCGATGGTTTTGATCGATCGGTCGGCTCACTCACCCTTGGAGGCCAAGCCGTGGCCATCCTATATGGCGGTGGATCAGGCGATGGCTTCGATCGGGCGGGTGAGTCCTCAACGCTGGGTGGGCAAGCCATAGCCGTCCTCTATGGTGGAGGCCAAGGTGACGGTTTTGACCAAGCGCAGCAAGCCACTACCCTCAGCGGGCAAGCCTTGGCCGTCTTATATCGTGGCGGGCTCGGAGATGGTTTCAGTGAAGAGCTTTTTGCTGGCAGCCTAGCCGGAACTATGTTTATGCTCTACAGTGGCGGGCCGGGCGACGGCTTTGATCGGGCGCTTGGTGCGGCTACCCTCGATGGATTCAACCTAGCAGGGCTTTACCGTGGCGGATCGGGCGATGGCTTTGATCACGCCACTTATCTCGGCTCCGTTCCCTTGCCTTTGCTCCTCATACGCTTTGATGCTTTCCCCGAACAAGACTATGTCTTGATCCGCTGGCAAACAGAAGAGGAGGTGACTACCAATTACTTCACCGTGGAAAAGACCCGCGACGGGCACGAATTTACCTTCGTTGGGCAAACCGAAGCAGCTGGATTCAGCGAAGCCGGAGAAAGACTTTACTACGAGCTGGAAGATCGGCAGCCTTATTTGGGTAGCTCCTTCTATCGGCTCAAAACAACAGATCTTGATGGCGCTATTTCGCTGAGCCACCTTGTGGAAGTACAATTTTCGGATGTACACGCCGACTGGGACTTCCAAATCTTCCCCAATCCCAACACCGGCAGCCAAGTGAATGTACTCCCCTCAGGCCTAGCATTAGGGAATAGGCTGACGCTGGAGATCTTCGATGCCCACGGCCGGCACCTCTTCCAACGAGCCCTAACCACTAATGATGCAGGCCACCGCCTTGATTTACCCAACAAACTTTCTACTGGTTCTTACCTCATTCGAATGACAGACGCAGCCGGCGTGGTGAAAGCCAAGTTACTTTTAGTTGGAAAACTAGGCTACTGAGCAGTGAACACTAGACGGTACTTTCACCATTCAGGAGCCGGCTAGTTTTAATCGGCGTGGGGACGATGCAGGATTTCGTCTTTTTCCTGCACCTTCATCACCTTAGCCTTGTCGGTTTGCTGTAGGAGAAAGGAAATCAATAGCAGGCCTAACAAAATCAGTAGGAAGATTTTGAATCCCGAAAGCTTTTTTTTTTCTGTTGGCGTATTTTCCATGGTTTGGTTTATTTATCAAAGGCCTTGCTCCTATTTAAGTGGCACTGCTCCTGCGAGAGCCAGCGAGTGCGTATATACACGCAGTGCCCATATTGGGCGTAAGTAATAATAACACTGACAAAGATACAAGCCGCTAGGCAAAATAACGACAGCGGCACTTATTTCTTTGTACTCAAGGCTGTTTGAAGGAAGGAGATAGCTCACGCGGGAGCCGTGTTTAGGATAAGAAGCAAAGCATAATAAATTCAAAAATTGTCCCTACCTTTGCGGCCGCGTATAGCCAAAACAATCTAACTATGGCCCTTAAATGTGGTATCGTTGGTTTGCCCAACGTTGGTAAATCAACCCTTTTTAATGCGCTGACCTCTGCAAAAGCTTTGGCAGCCAACTACCCCTTTGCCACCAAAGAGCCGAATGTTGGGGTCATTACTGTGCCCGATCCGCGCCTAGATAAACTCGCTGAACTAGTCAAGCCTCAAAAAGTACAGCCCACCACCGTGGATATTGTAGATATTGCTGGCCTTATTAAAGGTGCTAGTAAGGGCGAAGGTTTGGGCAACCAATTCCTGGGAAATATCAGGGAAGTAGATGCTATCATTCATGTGGTGCGTTGCTTCGAAGACGAAAATGTGGTGCATGTGGATGGCAGCGTCAACCCCGTTCGCGACAAAATGATTATCGATACCGAGCTGATTCTAAAGGATGTGGAAACGGTAGAAAAACGGGTGGATAAATTCCGAAAAGTAGCCAAGAGCGGTGATAAAGCCGGCCAAAAAATTGTGGCAACTGGCGAGGCTATTTTGGCGCACTTGCTAGCGGAAAATCCTGCTCGCAGCTTAGAACTGGATGAAGAAGGCCAAGACATCCTGAAAGAAATGATGCTCCTCACGGCCAAGCCCATCCTCTATGTTTGTAACGTGGATATGGAGAGCATTCAATCAGGCAACGCCCACACCCAGGCCTTTCAAGCGGCGGTAGCGGCTGAAAACGCCCAAGTTATTCTCATTTCTGCTGGTATCGAAGCCGATATCGCTGAGCTGGAAACGGCCGAGGAACGCCAAGAATTTATCGAAGATCTAGGCTTGAAAGAGCCGGGCGTCAACCTCGTAATCCGCGAAGCCTACGAGCTGTTGGATCTAATTACCTACTTCACTGCTGGTGTGAAGGAAGTCCGCGCCTGGACCATCCGCCGAGGTACCAAAGCCCCTGGGGCAGCGGGTGTTATTCACTCCGACTTCGAGAAAGGCTTCATCCGCGCAGAGACCATTCACTACGAAGATTTCATCCACTACGGCTCCGAAGCAGCGGTAAAAGAAGCGGGTAAAATGCACGTGGAAGGCAAAGAATATGTGGTGCAGGACGGCGATGTGATGCACTTCCGCTTCAACGTATAGTCCCACAACCTTCTGCCAGGCGTGGCATTTACCTGCCGCCCAAAAACAAAGCCCATGCATATTGAAGAAGCACAGCAGATCGTGGATGAGTGGATTAAAAGCGTAGGCATCCGCTACTTCAGTGAGCTCACCAATACGGCTATTTTGATGGAGGAAGTGGGCGAAATGGCGCGCATTCTGGCCCGCGTTTATGGCGAGCAGTCTTGGAAAAACCCCACGGATGCCGAGACGGCTCAGGAACAATTAGCCGATGAAATGGCCGACGTCCTCTTTGTCCTCATTTGCCTGGCTAACCAAACTGGCGTGGATCTCACCGAAGCCCTCCAACGGAGCCTCGACAAGAAAACGCGGCGCGATGCCGATCGGCATCGCAACAACGAGAAGCTGAACGACTAAGCGCGTGTCTAAAACAAAGCCACCTTTCGGGAATATACCCGTCCGGCTGTTTCCAACGAGACGATATAGACCCCTGCCGACCAGTTGATGGCCGATAGCGGAAACTGCAGCTGCTGTGCCCCAACATATTGCCGCCCCTGAAAAGGGCTACTCACTACCCTACCCAGCGCATCGTGTAGGCGGATGCTGACGTTGCCTGTCTGCGGCAAGTCGTATTGGAGCATCAATTGTCCGCTAGATACGAAAGCTTTGAGTCCTAGGCTATCCGCCTTGCCCAAATCGCTGGTGGAGGTGGTTCCTTCGCAGAAAAGCCCCAAAGCCTCTAGCCGATCGAAGCTATTACCCAGCAACTGATCTACGTAATCGCCATCCAAACACAACCAGTAATGCAAGATAGTGGCATAGACCGAGCGGAAATCCACCTGATGAATCATATTACCAGCCGCATCCACTTGCTGTAGGCTGGGTAGTCCGCCTAGAACGCCGTTCCCATTCAGGCCTTCGCCGAAGACGAGCAGGGGCGCTGCGGCACCGTGGTCGGTACCCGTGGAGCCGTTCTGTTCTATTCGGCGGCCAAACTCGCTGAAAGTCATGGCCAAGGTTCTTTCGGCATGCCCAGCAGCCGATAAATCGCGGAAAAAGGCTGCGGTATTTTGTGCCAGGCTCTCCAGTAGGTAGGTATGCCAATCGGGCTGGTTGGCGTGGGTATCGAAGCCATCCAACTCCACCATATACAGCCGCGTTTTGAGGCCACCGCGCACCAAGCGGGCGATGAGGGCTAGCTGATCACCGAGGCGGTCGTTTTGGTATTCTTCGCTGTTTTGGCCGGCATCAAAGGCATCGGCCAATACACCAGCGTAGCGGAAGGTAGTGTTGGCTACTGCCCGAAGGTAGGACACTTGCTCGCCAAAAGTACATTCTGGCACGTCTAGAACATCATAAAGCTGTCCTGTGCGGGCAATCTCATACAGCTGAGCAGGGTTTTCAGTGGAAATAGCGTAGTTGAAGTTATTGCTGTTATTGAAAACCAAATTGCTGGTGCCACCAATCTGCATAGCGGGCGGATCGGCTGGGGGATTGATTAAGAAATCAGGGAAATCGTTTTCTATCATCCTGCCTAGCCAGCCACTGCTGATTAGCTCCTCCGCATCCGAAGCGCTGGCCCATATATCCGAAGAGCGGAAGTGGCTCAGGTTCTGACTGGGGTAGCCGACATTGTTGATCACCTTCATCTTGCCCTCGTTCCACATCGGTTGGAGACCGCTGAGGCTGTTGTTGGCAGCCAGGGCACCATTGAGCGACCAGGTATTGGCCTGCGGTATATAAATATTGGGCCGAACACTCTGGTAGGTACCAAAATCGTGAATAGGGATGATGGTATTGAGCCCGTCATTCCCGCCTTTCAAACGAATCATCACCAGAATCCGATCGCTATCGGCATTGGTTAGCGCTTGCGCCAGGGAGCTGGAACTCAGCGCCGCAACGGGCAGCTTGTTGAGCATCAAACCCGCCGTGCCTGCCAAGCCGAGATGCCGGAGGAAAGACCTGCGGCCATGCAGCAGGTGGTCTTTTTCGTGGGCTTTGGGATCCGATAGACTAGCCCCTTTTCTCTGCGCTGCTGCGCTTATTTGCTTTTTCATTGCTGTGTGTATCAAATAGTTAAAAAAGAAAGGCTAGTACAATTGAAATTCCGGCTGGCGGAAAAGATGGTTCATCAGCAAAATTAGCTGATAGCGCGCCGATTCCCAGTTGAGGTTCCAGGCACCCGTATCGTAGTAATTTTGGGGGATGTCCCACTTCAGTACATCGGTGGCAGTTTCGTAGGCATTCTCGCCAACCAAGCCGCCCGCTAGAAAGTGATTGGTGAGCGCGTGGGCAATTACTTCCGGAGAGTTGCTGTTATCGGTCAGGCGGCGCGCCAACTCCACCAACCCATACTCATCGGCATTGTACCAGTTCCACAAAAAGCCACTCAAAACTTCCCAGCGCCCGGTAAGACGACTAGAATCTATCCAGCTTCGGTTGCCCACCCAGCCAGCTACGTCAGGCGGTTCCATCAGCTGCATCCCTAGTTGTGATGAAGCCCAAAACATCCAAACCAAACGGTTCTCGAAGTCGCCAAAGCCGCCTTCCCGCTGCAATTGGTAGAACATATCCAAGGGGCTTTTTACCTGCACGCCGAAGTTATGCTCATCAAAAAAATGCGCGCTGTGAAACAACTGCCGCAGCACAGGGGCGATCTGGAAGTCGTTATCCAGGAAGGTCTGTACCAAACCTGCCACAATGGTTTCGTCTATTTGCGGATTGACGTAGTAGCGGTATAGTTTACCACAAATAAAGTGGGCGATCTGGCTGGCGCGTTCTTCGAAAAGGATGCTCATCAAAGCAGGATAGCCAAAATTGCCGGTGCGCCCAAAGATCGTTTTTTCACCATCGTCGTAACCCCAGCCTACAAACTGTACGGGGCCGCAGTAGGTCGTCCAGCCATTAAAGCCGGTCAGCGCGCGGCTGGCCTCCACAATATCTTGCTGGGTGTAGCCATTGCCCTCGCCCAGCGTGAAAAGCTCAAAGAGCTCGCGGGCATAGTTTTCATTGGGGGAAAAGCGGGTATTCTCGAAGCCATTGAGGTAAAAAAGCATGGCAGGGGTGCGACCAATATCGCTTACCATGGTCTTGAAATCGCCAAAGGCATTTTCCTCTAGTATTCGGAAGTATTGATACAGCAAGCTCGGGCAGCTATAAGTTTCGTATTGGGTAACAAAATGGTTGTGCCAAAACAAAGACAGCCGCTCGCGCACCCCATTCTGCATGGCGCGCTGCATATAGCTCATCATGTATTCCACATAAACGGGGAAGGTATCTTCTATGCCGTTGGCCACGAAAGTATTGTGGTCCCAATTGGCCCATTCTGGTGGCTCGGGTAGTAGCTGGGCGATGGCCTCGTCCAGGAGCTGATCCACCAGCTGTGCTGGGCTCAGCTCTAGGGCTACCTCCAACTGGTCGGGCGTAGCACCATAGCTCATGCGGCGGTAGAGGTGGCGCGCGCGCTCCAAATTCCAAGGCGCAGTAGCGGAAGGAACATACGGACTAAGCGTGCCCGTGGCGCAATTGAGTACCATTGTCATACAGCAGATAGTTTAGGGGATTGAAAAAGAGACCCACTTGCTAGCGCGTAATGCCCTAGCGAACAAGCTTCTATGCTTGGAGAACGCCCAAATATACGTTTTCTTTTTAGTTGGGGTGTTTTTTTTTTGTATTGGTTGCGCTATTGCCGAAACACCTTCCGCAAAGCCCAACGCCCTTGCTGGTCTTGGATACGCAGCCAATGTATGCCCGTAGTATATGCCCGTAGATCGAGCTGTTCCTGCTCAGCGCGAAGCGTAGCCGTCTGTAGCAAGCGGCCATCTAAAGTATATAGGCTGTACTGTGCTAGTGGGGCTTCGGAGCTTATGTTCAAGAAGCCATCACTGCTGGGGTTGGGGAAAAGGGAGACGGGGAGGCTTTGCTGCCTTTCCTTGGTAGCAATCGGGATAACAACCCAGCAAGTATCCGCACAGTACTGAAATTCTTGATGCATCTCTGAATTTTCAAAAATGATTTCGCCATCCTGTTTAATGCAGCTCAAGCCAATCGGAAAATCATATGTAGTAGTTTGCGATGTTCCTCTAATCCAAGTCGGTCCAATACCTTCGATATAACGAAATGAGCCAAATTGCTGCAGTCCATATGGAAGGGACGCTAGCTCATCGTTCCAAAAATTAACTACCTTCCTACCATCTATTTGTTCTACGCTCACTACAGATAGGGGTAAGCCATCAACCATTAAATCTGCCACATCTCCTACCGCCAGATTCAGATCCATGACAAGCGTCTCTTGGCCGGTCTGAGGAGAATATATCCACAAGCGGCTGTTGGTGGCATCCGTTCTAAAATAAGCCCAAAACCTATCTGCAAATGCACTATTAGCGCAGACATAGCGATTTTGCGCCTTCTTATAAACTTGCCCGTTCAAAACTGTATCCCCCTCAAAAACCAAGCGCTCGTGAAAACCATCTATCACGGCCCACAATTTGACTTGGAAAACCAACATCTGTGTTGATATACTGCAAATGAAATGGAGCATAGACTGCATTAACGCCGTTATCAACTATATCTACCCGGCTTTTTCCGTTCATGTATATGCCGTAATCTGCTCCACGAAGGTCATTTTCTTTGACACTCATCCCCCTCAACTCAAAGACCGATTCTACATAAATATTGGCCGTTGCGTTTTCATCCGCTCGGCTTTGTGCTGTGCTGTAGGTATTGAAAAAATTTCCAGCCACAGCACTGCTTGGAAGAAAATCGGTCTGCACCTGACTATTAATGTGCTCAATCACCGAAAGACTGGGGCCTACGTGGATACTGTGCCCTGCTATAGGTAGGGTTTTGCCTACCTCTATGCCATATCTATTATTGTCGAAGGTCGTAGCATTGGCAATATCTGCTCCGAAATCAATTCCCCTTATAGCAGCCGTTTTGAAGCCACTAAAAGAACAAGCATGAAAACGAATGGGATAGCAAGCCCAAATGCTGACCCCCGTTGAAGCTGGAGTATCCCGCCATATCGAAGGTATAAAAGTACTCGAACCAAGAGTAAAAGTAGTATTTTCAAAAAAACTTTTGTTCTGTATCCGGTATCGCATAAACTCGACCGCACGCAGTACTTGGTTAAAGGAAGATCGCCTAGACTGTATCAAGCCTCCGTAGTAAGCATCATTCCAGTGTTCTCCTTTTTTAGAGGTACTTATAGCTGTTCTAGTATGCTGAATACAGGCATCTTGTAAGATCAAAACACCTGCATTTAGCAAATCTTGCCCTTGGTAATTTATAACGTCTGTATATCCATCGGGTTGCGGTCTATCTCTGTTACCCTCTACATAAATAGGACCCCATATTGCGTTTATAGGAGTACCTACATTATTAACCCTACCTCTCCTTTGAATACCGCCTATCGTTCCACCATCTACTATCATCTTGCCGCCTCGTTTAATTTCTATGGTTTTACCGTCGGCCATGCGGAGCTCTCCTTTAAGTAATAGCGTTGCCGTGGCAGGTACTACAATATCAGATAGCCCCAGAGTTGTTTGTTCTATTATCGTTATTTCATTAGCAGGCAGGGTAACTACAGATGGGATACCAGAAAGGCTAGAGGCGTAATCGAAATAATGATAATGATTGGCAAACATATTTTGTTTCCATTGTTCTAATTGGCAAGGAGAGAAGGTTCGGTTGCTTAAATTATTTCCCATAATGTTCCTGCCCGGGCTATCCCACGGGACACAACTCGTAATATTACCCAAGGGGCCACTACAACTATGTGAGGTTGGCTCTGCATCTACATTACACTCTAGCAATATGTCTAAGTCAACATTGATGCCAGGATTAAACTGTTCATCTAGACAATAAGAATGTCCCAAACCATATATGTGTCCCGCCTCGTGAAGCACTATGGGGCCAAGATCTTCAGGGAAGAACAGGCTACCTGATCTCCACACATTACGACCTGTCACGGTACGCAAGGTCATTTCACTACCCCGCATACCGTTGTACAATATGGCTCCTAAAAACGGATTAGAACCAGCAGTGCTGGCTTTTTCAATTATAACATTAATAACATTCCTATCTTCTATATTGACCGGACGTGTTCCCGAATACAAATAAACACCATTATCAAGTGGGGCGCTGGAGGGAACAATTTTAAAGCGAATTTTGGAGTCTCCTACAAACTGAGGATTGTTTCCATTTCCGGGGTGTGTCGTCAAATTGGCCATCAGATTATTCATCCAATTTACTGTTTCGTAGGCCACGTAGTCAGCGTCCCATTCGTTATTTACAAGGCCGCCTTGTTTGGTGTAAGTACCATTAGGATCGTCAGTAGGAAAGTGAAAGACAAGGCGTATTTCTCGCTCCAATTCTAGGCTGGGCATTTCTGCTCCCAGTATAGAGCAGTCAGAGCAGACGCCAGTGGAGGATACAGTCGAGCAGGATCTAGAAAATCTGCTCCCGAATATATCACTTCCAACTAAGTT
>DAITME010000074.1:0-21769 GCA_036835305.1 Lewinella sp. | reverse complement strand
TATCTTCAATAGCGGCATCTCTGTAGGGCGAGTGGTGGTTTGGTGATGGCATTCGTTAAAAATTTTGGTACGTGAAGCTGCATTTCTCCTAGTAGGTATCTTTTTTGGAGTGAACGACAAAAAAGTTCCTCCTAGGTGTAAATGCGCAAGAGCAAAAGTTCCTCCTAGGCTCAAATGCATTGCTCAAAAAAGAAAACCCTGCTCCTGCACGCAGTGCCCGCATTGGGCGCGAGCCATACTCATACAGGCTCTAAAACTTTATATCTTCGCTGCAACGGACTCAAGTGCCCAGTTCCAACTGATTTTTTACCAAAGTGTAGTAAGCGCCTTTCTTGGCGGTAAGCGCTTGATGTGTACCTAATTCCACAATTTCTCCCTTGTCCAAGACCACTATTTGGTCAGCGTGCAGAATTGTTGAGAGCCTATGCGCAACGATCACCACTGTTTTCCCCGAATAAAATTGACTCAATTGCTTCTTGGTATCGAAGTATCCGATAGGCAACTTCATCAGCTTCACAAGGAAATCACTAATCAATGAAACATTGAAGCGTGTCCCTATGTGGAGCAATATCCAGCTTTGAATAAATCGTATTACGATCTGGGTGGTGAACAAGAATAACTGCCCAATCAGTATGATGTAGATAAAATCAATGTCTTGATTGACAATACCCACATCCACAATGGCCTGTGCCAGAAAAGGAAAGATCAGCGCTAGAATAGATGCGAGGCCTAAGCCAATCAGCAATTGCCAACCCAGTTGCTTGAATGGACGTAGGTAATTCAAGAAAAATCGGAAGCTAAGCTTGTCTGAGGCTGGAATATCTTGATCGTAAAAACTAGGCGTGGGTTCCAGTAATAGCGCAACACCCTTATCTTGATCGCCCTGCCAACTCTGGAGAAAGGCATCCACGGGGAGTTTGTGTTTTCCATCTGCCGGATCGGCTACCCACACATACTTCCGGTTGGCTTTATAGACAACGATGAAGTGGTTTTGATTCCAATGGACAATCAATGGCAAGGGCGCATTCAACAGACAAGGTGCCTCGGTGCCTCCAGCAAAAGGTATTCTGACAGCCATACCCTTGAGGCCAACTTTTTCGGCCGCTCTGATGATACCTTTCAAACTCACCCCCTCTCTTGAAAGGTGAGAGACCGATCGTAGCCAAGGCAAGGGATAGTAGTGCCCATGATGTTTCAGTATCATCTGCAAGCAGGCGGGGCCACAGTCCATACTGTCCATTTGCGGATAAAAAGCGAATTTTGTCATTCTTTGTTACACAAGGTCAATATCAAAAATAGAGTTGTTCGGCGGGGCATGAACGAGCGACCCCGTAGTAGCGGCAAAGCCAAAGCGCTCGATCGGACTTTCTTAATTTTGATTCTCAAAACTACCGTACTCCACAAAAATACGCCCCCAAAACTTCCCCCACAACACAGCAAAAAAGCAAAACAGTACCCCCTTTTTAACCACTAATCGCATGCATTTTTAAATCAAAATTATGATTATCAACATTTTAAAAATGTTATAGCGCAAAAAAAGCAATCAAAAGCAGGTCTAATTTCTGCCCATTCACTATGTTTTTTTTTGACATTTCCGTGACACTTTCTTCCTTTGCATTTTTACACCCAAATTAGTGTGGGGCTGGCTTTCTACCTTTCCAACCGCTTTCCCTATCTTTGTGCTAAGCTAATCAAAACTATGCCATGGATACTGCCGAATTGATCAAGAAGGTGAGGCGCATTGAAATCAAGACCCGCGGGCTCAGCCAGCAAATTTTTTCTGGCGAATACCATTCGGCCTTCAAAGGGCGCGGCATGTCCTTTAGTGAGGTGCGGGAATATCAGTATGGCGACGATGTGCGCAATATCGATTGGAACGTCACAGCCCGCACCGGTGGCCCACACATAAAAGTCTTTGAGGAAGAACGCGAACTCACCATGATGCTGCTGGTGGACATTAGTAAATCCAATTTCTTCGGCACGGTAAAACAGATGAAAAACGAAATCATCACCGAAATCTGTGCCGTCCTGGCTTTCAGCGCCGCCAACAACAACGACAAGGTGGGCTTGCTGCTGTTTAGCGACCGCATTGAGAAGTTCATCCCGCCCAAAAAAGGCAAACACCACATCCTGCGCATTATCCGCGAGCTGCTGGAAACCCAGCCTGAAGGGACAGGTACCGACTTATCGCTGGCACTGGCATATTTCACCAACATGGTCAAAAAGCGCAGCATCTGCTTCCTGCTATCCGATTTCCTCACCGACAACTACGAGCGTGCCCTCAGCGTAGCCGCCAGAAAACACGACCTCATCGGCCTGCACCTCTACGACCCCAAAGAAGCCGAACTACCCAATATGGGCCTCATTCGGGCCAGCGACGCCGAAACTGGCCAAGCCAGCTGGATAGACAGCGGTAGCAAAAAAGTGCGTACGCACTACGCCAAATGGTATCAAAAGAATAAGGACTACTTCCGCGATGCCTTCCAAAAAAGCCAAGCCGATGTGATGAGCCTCTCCACGACCGAGGATTATGTGCTGGCACTGAGGAGTTTTTTCGCGCGCCGTTAAAAGAATTATTCTTTCCCGTCCAAAAACTGACTGACCATCTCGCCTACCAGGTCTTTGAGGTAAATTTCTCTTTGTTTGGCCAGCTCTTTGAGCTCCTCCAAGTGGTCCTTGCGGAAAATCAGGGTAACGCGCTTGGTATCGGGCGTGTTGGCTTTGGCGGCAGCATCACTTTCTTCGTCGGGCTGAACCGTAGAGCGAATAAAGAAATCTAAGCCTGTTTTGCGGCGCTGTCTATTAGCCCCCATTTGACTGAAGGAGTCGTTGAGGAAGTTATCCAAGCTTCCGGAAAAGCCCTTACCCGATATTTTGTTCTTGGTTTCTTGTTTGCTAACGGGAATATCTACCTCAAAGCTCACCTCATCATTCCCCATATCACGACCTTCGTAGGTCTCCTTTGGGTCGGAAACTTGCTGATCAAAAGTAGGCTGATCGAAAAGGTCGGAAAGACCGTCGGTGAAGCGTTTTTTTGCCATGATTATTCGGGGGTGTTCTCTACTTCTCGGCTGCGTTCCTGGATGGGATTGGCCGTGCGCCTTAGTATTTCTTTACAGAGCGCCAGATAGTCTTCTGCTCCATTGCTGGTGGGGGCATAAGCAAAAATATCCTGCTGTTGGGCAGGCGCCTCTGCTAGCGCTACATTATCGCGAATGTAGGTTTCGAAGACCAAAGGACCGAAGTATTTCTTGATCGTTTCCACCACGTCTCTGTTCAGCACCTTTCGGGCATCATACATCGTAGCTAGCACACCGCTGATGTGTAATTGCTTGTTGAGCCGCAGCTTCACTTTCTGGATCACCTGCTTGATTTTTGCCAGTCCCTGCATCGCCAGAAATTCTGTCTGCAGCGGTATAATCACCTGCTGCGAGCTAGTGAGGGCATTGAGTGTGAGCAAGCCCAAACTGGGCGGGCAGTCCACGATGATAAAATCGTACTGATCGCTCACACCAGCAAATAACTCGCGCAGGATGAACTCCCGCCCCGCTTCGTTCACCAACTCCATCTCCGCACTGGAAAGATCCAAAGAGCTGGTAACGACGTCGAGGTTCTCGCGATATTTCACGGGCGCCAGATCGCTCTCCCCCATCAAGCTCTCGTAGATCGTAACCGCTTGGCGACCGATACCTAAACTCAAGGTCAGGTTAGCTTGGGGATCCAGATCTACCAACAGAACTTTTTGCTTGAGTTCCACCAGTCCGGCACCTATATTAATGGCACTAGTGGTTTTCCCCACTCCGCCTTTATGATTCAATAAAGATATTACTGTGGCCATTGATTGGGCTTAATGAAGGACAAAGATAGCTAAAAGTTTTTGTTTTTTTGGCCAAGGTTCTCCTAGCATACCTTACTTTTGCGCTGCCAGGAGGTGTCCTCTGGTTTTTCAATACCCAATATATCTATGCGCAACATTCAATTAGCGGTTCTGGATGGCGACGGCATCGGCCCTGAGGTGGTAGCACAGGCCATAAAAGTGTTGAACAAAATCGGCCAAGTTTTTGGCCACGCGTTTCACTATACCTACGCGCCCGTAGGGGCTGTAGCCATAGACAAAACTGGCTCGCCCCTGCCCGATGAAACACTGGCGCTTTGTAAAAAGTCGGAAGCCATCCTTTTTGGCGCCATCGGCCACCCGCGCTATGACAATGACCCCTCCGCCAAAGTGCGCCCCGAGCAAGGCTTGCTGAAACTCCGAAAGGAACTGGGGCTTTTTGCCAACCTTCGCCCAGTAGCTGCTTATGATGAGCTTACCCATCTGAGCCCACTGCAACACGAACGCATCAAAGGGGTGGATATGCTGATCGTCAGAGAGCTCACCGGCGGTATGTACTTTGGCGAGCGCGGCCGCAGCGAAGATGGCAACACCGCCTTCGATACCTGCACCTATCACCGCTACGAAATTGAGCGCATCTGCGAGATCGGCTTCCGGGAAGCCGCCGCCAGAAAAGGTAAGCTCACGCTAGTGGACAAAGCCAACGTACTGGAAAGCAGCCGCCTATGGCGCGAAGTCTTCCGCCAAATGGCACAACAATACCCCGATATCCAGGTGGATTATATGTTCGTGGACAATGCCGCCATGCAGCTGATCTTGAACCCCGCCCAGTTTGACGTTATCGTCACGGAAAATATGTTTGGCGATATCCTCTCGGATGCTTCCAGCGTCCTGGCGGGTTCCTTGGGGCTGCTGCCTTCCTCTAGCATCGGCGAAGGCGTAGGGCTCTTCGAACCCATCCACGGCTCCGCGCCCGATCTGGCTGGCCAAAACAAGGCCAACCCCATCGCCACCATCCTCAGCGCGGCGATGTTGCTGGATCATCTGGAACTGCGGCGGGAAGCGAAGGCCATCCGCCAAGCAGTCAATGAGGTACTCGGCCAGGGAATCGGCACCGGAGATCTGCGCCCGCCTAAGGGCGAAATCGGCACCGAAGAAATGGGCGACCTGATAGCAGCAGCTATTTCCTAAAAACCGCTAAAACCAAGCTTATTTTTGGTAAAAATTTAGTACACGAGTATGGATCGCTCGCCCACCCTGTCCGTAAAGGAATGGGCACCAAGTGCAGGAGCAAAGCCCGCTCTTTTGAGCCAAGTGAGAACAAGGGATAGAACTAAAACACCCACATTGCTCCTATCGGCCAGTTCTGCTCCTTTCGGAACACCCGTATGGGCGAGAGCCATCGAGTGCGTATGGAACATCCGTATGGACGTACAATTTTGCCCGTCTTTAAATAAAAATCTGCATTTATGCCACTCATCAAATCTATTTCTGGCTTTCGGGGTACGATCGGAGGCCCTGCCGGCGAAAACCTCACCCCCGAGGACGTTGTCAGCAGTGTAGCCGCTTTTGCCGCTTGGTTATTACAGAGCGGTGCCAGCCCCAAAGTGGTCATTGGCCGAGATGGCCGCCCGAGTGGGCCGCAAGTGAGTGCCCTCACGACTGCCACCCTACAAATGATGGGCATAGACGTAATAGACTGTGGCCTAGCCACCACCCCTACCGTAGAGATGGCGGTGGTGAGCCAGCAAGCAGGTGGCGGCATCATCCTCACGGCCAGCCATAATCCGGTGGAGTGGAATGCGCTGAAACTCCTCAATAGCCAAGGCGAGTTCATCTCCGCTGCGGATGGCGAAAGCTTGCTAGCTTTGCTGGATGGAGGCCAAATACACTATGCGCCAGTCCAATCCCTTGGTAAAATCCAACAGCATACCACCGCACTAGAGGAGCACATCGCCAAGGTTTTGGCTCATCCACTAGTAAAAGTGGAGGCCATCCAGCAAGCAGGCTTCAAGATTGTCCTGGATGCGGTCAATAGTGTTGGTGCCATTGCCATCCCCGCGCTCTGCGAAGCGCTGGACGTACACTGTGATGTCTTACATGGCGAGCTCCACGGACAGTTCACCCACAACCCCGAACCGCTGCCGCAGCATTTGGGCGATCTGATCAACGCCGTGAAAAATCAGGGTGCCGACCTGGGAGTAGCCGTCGATCCCGACGTAGATCGCCTGGCGCTGGTGGGGCCTGGCGGGCAGTGGATAGGGGAAGAATATACCTTAGTGACCGTAGCCGACTATGTCCTCCAACACCAAGCAGGCCCTGTAGTGAGCAACCTCAGCAGCAGCCGTGCGCTAGCTGATTTGGCCAAGCGATACGGACAAAGCTACCACGCCTCAGCCGTTGGAGAAGTAAATGTGGTGGCCAAAATGAAAGAAGTGGAGGCCAGCATCGGCGGCGAAGGCAATGGCGGCATCATCGATCCCCGCTTGCATTATGGTCGCGATAGCCTTATTGGCTTAGCCCTCGTCCTGAGCCACTTGGCCACTTCGGGCAAGACCATCAACGAACTCCGCGCCACCTACCCCCACTACGAAATGGTGAAAGACAAAATGGATAGGGACCCCCAGCAAGACCTCGCTATCATCTACACCCAGCTCCAAGCCCAATTCCCCGAGGCTCAAGCCAATACGATCGACGGACTGAAGCTCGACTTCCCCCAAGGCTGGATACATCTGCGCCCCTCTAATACCGAACCGATCCTAAGAATCTACGCCGAAGCCGCCAACAGCCAAGCAGCACAATTGCTGGTAGATCAGATAAAAGAAGCCCTTGGTAGAAAGTCCTAGGCAAAATAGGGGAAAATTCCTATCTTTAGCCAACTAAAAAGAGCAAACGATGATACGTTCCCTTTTCAAATTGGCGGTATTCCTGGTCATTGCTGTGGTAGGCTACAACTACCTCTTTGGCGATGAAGCAGAAAAAGAGCAAAGCAAAGAAATCATCGGCAAAGCCTCCGACCTTGGTAAGGACGCCTGGAATTTGCTGCGCGGCGAACAAGCCAAATTCAAAGAGGGGAAATACGATGATGCCGTAGATAAGCTGGCAGGACTCTACGAATCGCTCCTAAACAAAGCCATCGCCTTAAAAGATAGCAAGGCCATCAAGCAAATTAAAGAATTGGAGGCCAAACGAAAAGACATCGTGAAGCAACTCGAAAGTAGCAGCGAAGAGGAACGAGCCGCCGCTAAAAAACAGCTAGAAAAACTCAGCAAAAACACAGAAATATTGATGAATGAGTTCGAAGCCGCTCATCAGTAAAACAGCTCAAAAGCCAGCTAGAAAGATCATCCATGTAGATATGGATGCCTTTTTTGCCTCCGTAGAACAGCGAGACGACCCTGAGCTGCGCGGCAAACCCATCGCTGTGGGAGGCGGAAGCGCCCGAGGGGTCGTTGCAGCAGCTAGCTACGAAGCCCGGCAATTCGGTGTGCGCTCTGCCATGCCCAGTGTGACAGCCCAGCGGCTTTGCCCCCACCTCATCTTCGTGCGGCATCGCTTCGATGTTTACAAAACCGTCTCCGACCAAATAAGAGAAATTTTTTATAGCTACACCGATCTGGTAGAACCCCTCTCGCTAGATGAAGCCTACCTCGATGTGAGCCAACCCAAACGCGGCCCCGCTAGTGCCACCCTCATCGCCCAAGCCATCCGCGAAGAAATCTTCCAACAAACCCAACTCACCGCCTCGGCAGGCATCAGCTTCAACAAGTTCCTGGCAAAAGTAGCCAGCGACATCAATAAACCCAACGGCCAGAAAGTTATCATGCCAGAAGAAGCAGCAGACTTCCTCGCCCAACTACCCATCGAGAAATTTCACGGCATTGGTAAAAAAACAGCCGAGCGTATGCACAAAATGGGCATCCACCATGGTATAGACCTACGAGCCTTAACAGAAATTGAACTGGCCACCCGCTTCGGCAAGGCTGGCCGCCACTACTACCGCATCGTCCGCGCCCAAGACGAGCGCCCCGTCAACCCGCACCGTATTCGCAAAAGTATTGGCGCCGAACGTACTTTCCAGCAAGACCTCACAACCGTCAGCGAAATGAAAGAAAAGCTGCAATTCCTCGCCGAAAAAATTTTTCAGTATATGCAGGAAAAGGACAACTTCGGCCGCACCATCACCCTGAAACTAAAAAGTCCCGACTTCCAAATCCATACTCGCTCCCGCAGCCTTACCTCCGAAATAAAAGACCTGGAATTGCTTACCAGCCTGGCGCATCAGCTGCTGCTGGAAAATATTCAAAGCGTACCCAGCGTACGACTTTTGGGGCTCAGCATCAGCAACCTAGAAAAAGAACACGAAGGAGAAGGTATCCAACTCCTGCTTCCCTTTCCCGACTAAGCACAAAAAAGCCCCCAACCAAACGGCTGGAGGCTCTGTGATTCCTCTGGGGCTCGAACCCAGGACCCCCTCATTAAAAGTGAGGTGCTCTAGCCGACTGAGCTAAGGAATCATACCCTTTTTTCTAAGGCGATGCAAAGATACGCCCTTTGCCGGCAATTAAAAAAACAAAAGCAAGTTTTTTTTTCATTTTTTTCAATTCGCCAACAAGGTATAAATAGCAGCAGGAGCAAAAAGGTTCGTGGCAAAGGATATTTTTTCCTCTTTTTCCCCATCCCTCTTATTTATATTCCTCAAAAACAATGCGATAGCATAAAAAAGGAAAACTGGTTTTTTTTGAAGAAGCCTTGCTCCTCAAAAAAAGCACTCGCCTTGAGCGGCGTCAAAACATTGCTCCTGCGACAGCCACAGAGTGCATACGTACACGCATGTGCCCGTATGGATGTACGCTTATGCCAGTATTCAACTGGTCAGAGCCGTGCCCGCCCCCATACGCGTTCAAAGACCGGCAGGCGCTTTCGACCTTCTAAGCACCAATAGCTTTGATACCTGGCAGCTCTTTTCCTTCCAACAATTCCAGCATCGCGCCGCCACCTGTGGAAACAAAACTCACCGCATCAGCCAAACCTGCCTGGTTGATGGCCGATACCGAGTCGCCACCACCAATCAAGGTATAGGCACCGTGGGCTTGTGTCGCTGTAGCGACTACCTCGGCAATCGCATTCGTTCCAATAGCAAAGTTGGGCATTTCAAAGACCCCCATCGGGCCATTCCAGAGGATAGATTTGCTTTTCAGAATCACTTCCGAGAACTGCTTGATCGTCTCCGGACCAATGTCTAGCCCTTCCCACTCATCACCAATCTCGCCTGCTGCCACAATGGCGGAGGGCGTATCATTACTAAAATCCTTACCAACCTTGGTATCTACGGGCAAGAGTATCTGAACGCCCTTTTCTTTGGCCATCTCTAGCAAACGCAAGGCCAAGTCTGTTTTATCGGCTTCCACTAGGGATTTACCTACTTTTCCGCCCTGTGCCAAGCTAAAGGTATAGGCCATCGCACCACCAACCAAGACATGATCCGCCATGTCCATCAGTTTTTCTAAAAGCAGAATCTTATCGCTCACCTTGGCGCCTCCCACAATAGCCGTTACCGGCCGCGCAGGATTGTTCAGCAAACGATCCGCCCCTGCTACTTCGGCGGCCATCAGGAGGCCAAAGGCTTTCTTATCCGCAGCAAAGAATTTAGCAACCGTCGCCGTGGAAGCATGCTCCCGGTGAGCCGCACCAAAAGCATCGTTGACATAAACGCTGCCGAGTTTAGCCATGGCCGCAGCCAGTTCCTCATCGCCTTTCTCTTCGCCGGCATAAAAGCGCGTATTTTCTAGCAGCAAGACCTCGCCGGGTTGTAGCATTGCAGCCGCATGCTGCGCTTCCTCCCCTACGGTATCTTCTACAAACTTAACGGGTGTATCCAATAAAGCCGATAGGGCAGGTGCTACCGGAGCCAGCGTATTGGCAGCTCGGTTGATGCTACCATCCTCCAACTTCTTTTTCTGAGGCCGCCCCAGATGCGACATCAAAATAACAGCAGCACCCCGCGCCAGTAAGTCCTTGATAGTTGGCACCGCCCCGCGTAGGCGCGTATCGTCGGAAATTTGCTTGTCTTCGTTGAAAGGCACGTTAAAATCTACCCGCACCAGTACTTTCTGGCCTTCAACCGCTAGTTCTTGAAATTGCATAATATTTGTTTTGACTTCTTATAATTACCACAGCCCACTAAAAAAGATGGGCTGATCCCCACAAGGAAACAGCCCATCTTTATGTGCAGCTTATTTCCTAAGCCATGTGTGCAGCCTTCACGCACAGATCAGCAAGGCGGGCGCTATAGCCAGCCTCATTGTCGTACCAACTTACCACTTTCACGAGCGTGCCCATTACTTTCGTTTGGTCAGCATCGTAAATACTAGAAAATTTACTGCCAACGATATCGGTACTCACCAATGGCTCGGTAGTAAATTCTAAAATACCTTTCATGGGGCCTTCTGCGGCAGCTTTGAACAAAGCATTTACCTCTTCTACCGTCGTTTCTTTTTTCACGATGGCTGTAAAGTCGGTCAAAGAACCCGTAGGTACCGGCACGCGCATCGCACCGCCGTCTAGTTTGCCATTCAGGTGGGGCAGTACCAAGCCAACGGCCTTGGCAGCACCCGTGCTGGTAGGCACGATATTAATGGCAGCAGCTCTTGCACGGCGCAAATCTTTGTGCGGAGCATCCTGAAGATTCTGGTCCGCCGTGTAGG
This sequence comes from Lewinella sp., assembly GCA_036835305.1. Lineage (GTDB taxonomy): Bacteria > Bacteroidota > Bacteroidia > Chitinophagales > Saprospiraceae > Neolewinella. Next base: position 11,227 of record DAITME010000074.1, on the reverse strand, counting down.
CATGTACGGTGGTAATGAGGCCTTTCTCTACCCCCAATGCATCGTCTAGTACTTTCACCAAAGGTGCCAGGCAGTTCGTCGTACAGCTCGCGTTGGAGATGATATTGGCTTCGCCATTGAGTATTTCGTCGTTTACACCAAGTACAACCGTTTTTACATTCCCTGTGCCGGGTGCACTGATGATAACTTTCTTACAGCCGGCATCAATGTGTAGCTGTGCTTTGTCGCTGTGTGTAAAACGGCCGGTACATTCCAGCACAATATCCACCCCTAGTTCTTTCCATGGCAATTTGGAAGGGTCGGGCTGAGCAAGCGCAGCAATTTTGGTACCGCTCACATACAGGTAGTCGTCGTCGGAGCTAATGTCTCCCTGAAATTTTCCGTGAACACTGTCGTACTTGAGCAGGTGGGCTAAGGTTGCGTTGTCGGTTAGATCGTTGATAGCAACGACCTCTACTCCTTCCATTTCGAGTAGATTGCGGAACGTGAGGCGGCCGATGCGACCGAATCCGTTGATGGCTATTTTCTTGGCCATAGTAGCGTTGATTGAGGTTAAAACTGTGTGATACTTTTCATTCACACGCCAAAGATAAGACACTTAGTGTAAATTTAACAATAATTATGCAGGAAAGTATTTTTTATATCTCTTTTCCTACACAGCTAAAGCAGCTGGCGAGGGCGGGGGCTCGTCTTTCCGCTGATCAAAACCAAAATTTCAATCCCTGTTCGGAGCGTTGGTGGAGAGGTAATTAGCAGGACGCGCCCCAAGGGCAGGAGCCATGTTCTCTTTTTCATTAGCCATGTTGAAGGAGGCTCCCTCCTGAGGCTTTTAAAAGCTATTTCAAAAAAAAATGAAAATTTTTTGCCGAAGACTTGCAAATTTGAAAAGACTTACCGTATATTTGCATCGCCTTAGAAAAAAGGTAGTTCTCTAAACAGACAAACGGCCCGTTCGTCTAGGGGTTAGGACGCCAGATTTTCATTCTGGTAACACGGGTTCGATTCCCGTACGGGCTACAAAGCCGCTCCATTCGTGGAGCGGCTTTTTTTGTTTTATCATAGTCCTGTGCTCTGTCAAGGCTAAAACTTCGGCTTTATAGACCACTAGCAAATTAAAAATGAAAATAGTGGCGGCTTTTTAAACTTAGGCTCCGCTATTCTCCGTTCTTGAAAATGAACGTGAACTAAACAACTAGCATGAGTCTTAAAATTCTTTGGGCCGACGACGAGATCGACCTCCTCAAACCGCAATTACTATTCCTAGAGAAGAAAGGCTACGAGGTCACCACCGTTACCAATGGATATGATGCACTGGAAGAGCTCGGAACGAAGCACGACTTCGATCTGGTGTTTCTGGACGAAAGCATGCCAGGTATGACAGGACTGGAGACCCTCAGTAAGCTGAAAGAAATTCACCCGGCTACTCTCGTGGTGATGATTACCAAAAACGAGGCCGAGCATGTCATGGAGGAAGCCATCGGGTCGCAAATTAGCGACTACCTCATCAAGCCCGTCAACCCTAACCAAATTCTGCTCACCATCAAAAAATTGGTGGACGAAAAGCGGCTCGTTCAAGAAAAAACCAATAGCGACTATCAGCAAGACTTCCGGCATCTTCTGATGGAAATCAACAGTGGGCTGGATGTAAACGAGTGGGTGGATACTTACAAAAAGCTCATCAACTGGGAAATCAAGCTAGACAATAGCAACAGCGAACAAATGGGCGAAATCCTTGCCATGCAAAAAAGTGAGGCGAATAAGGAGTTTGGCAAGTTTATCAGCAAACACTACGAAGACTGGATGCGCGGACAGAATAGGCCCATTATGTCCGATAACCTGATGCGCGAAAAGGTCTTACCTCACCTGAGCAAGGAAATCCCTACGGTGATGGTGCTACTGGACAATATGCGCTATGACCAATGGAAGGTCATCGAACCCATGATCATTAGCCTTTACAAAGTAGAGGAAGAAGATTTTTTCTACAGCATCTTACCTACCTCCACTCAGTATAGCCGGAATGCTATTTTCGCAGGAATGATGCCCTCCGAAATCGAAAAACACTACAAAGAATGGTGGGCAGCAGAAACCGATGAAGGAGGGAAAAACAACTTCGAGGCCGAACTCTTTGGCAAACAGCTAGAGCGCATCAGCCGCAAAGGAGATCTCAAGTGGGACTACATGAAGGTTACCCGTACCAACTTTGCTCGGCAGATGCAAGATCGCGCACTCGACTTTCTCAACAACGATTTCAGTATCATCGTCTATAACTTCATAGACATGATGAGCCACGCCCGCACGGAAATGGAAGTACTCAAAGAACTGGCTGGCGATGAAAAAGCCTACCGCAGCCTCACCCGTAGCTGGTTCGAAAATTCCCCGTTATGGGCTACCCTGCGCCGCCTAGCAGATAGAGATATTCAACTGATTATCACTACCGACCACGGCACTATCCGAGTCAATAAGCCCAGCAAAGTAGTGGGAGACCGCGACACTAGCACCAACCTACGCTACAAGCTTGGGCGCAACCTTCAATACGACAGCGGCGATGTGCTGGAAGCTAGGGACCCCAAGGCTTTCCACCTCCCAAGGCCCAACATCAGCAGTTCCTATATCTTTGCCAAGGAGGATACCTTCTTCCTCTATCCGAATAACTATAATTATTACAACAATTATTATAGGAACACGTTTCAGCACGGAGGCATTAGTTTAGAAGAGATCATCTGTCCGGTTATTAGACTAAAGACCAAGTAGGAGCACCCTTTTATTTCACATATGTTAAATAAAGTAGCAAGCTTTCGCTGCAACCTACTTTTTTGAGTTTTTATGCCCTATTTTTGTGCAGAACTTATTGAGAGCGGCGTAAAAAGTTCAGGGATCGGGAAGAAGCCGCCCTGTCTTATCCATACCTATTCCTTCATTAGTCAAGACGTAATTTTTTCATGTGATATGTTTGTGGCTGAACTCTAGGAATAGAGTTCAGCTTTTTTTTTTACTTTCTTGAAAATATGAAAATAATAAAGTATCTTTGTACGAGTTATAAATATTATAAAGTTTAGTACCCCATTCCCTCTTTGCTACAAAGAGCCACCACCCACTCTCAAAACGGATCCACGGAATGTGTTGGCGTTGGGCGTCTTGGCTGCCCGTGCCCTCCCTTCTTTGCGTCAGCTATCAGCTAAACCCTTTAAGGAGTATTCCACAATGCTTTTCATTGTGGATCATTTTTGTGTTGTTCATAGTGTTTTAGCAGGTCTTTGGCTACTTCGGCCAAAGACCTTTTTTATTCACAGCCTCTAGTAGCTGACAAAAACTACCTAGCTATTGCTTTTAACCTAAGTCCCTCTAGATAATTGTTCAAGCGTTCCATAGGCTTCACGATGGCAACGCGGCCGGAACGCACAAACTCATATATGCCTCCAACTGCTCTCAGGTCATTGAGTAGCGCTTCTGTTTCGTACTCATGCCCTGTTTTCTCTATCACCACAAATTCCTTTTCAATGAGCAAAACACGGGCATTGTGGCGCCGGATGAGCGATTCTACCGTACTACCTTCACTGAAAAAGCTAAAAGGCACTTTATAAAGTGCCACTTCCTGAAAAACGATATCCTTGTCTGTATAGTAGAAAGCTTTCAGTACATCCACCTGTTTATCCAACTGAGCAATGAGCTTCTCCACTATTTCCTCTGTTGTTTGCAAAGAAATGGTAAAACGGTGAATATCAGGGTCGCTAGAAGCGCTGGTGGTGAGGCTATCGATATTCAGGTTGCGTCTATTGAATATGCTCACCACTCTGCTTAGAAGCCCGGCTTGGTCTTCGGTAAATACCGTGATGGTATAAGTAGTCATTTTTTGTATTTTCAAAGATGGAAAAATAGTAGCCAAGCCTCTAGACCAAATCCTCTGGCCCTAGGGCTACTTCCTGTATGCCTTTCCCCGAGGGCACCATGGGGAATACATTGTCTTCCTTTACTACTTTCACATGCAAGAGATAGGGGCCTTCGTGTGCCAACATCCTTGCAATACCTGCTTCTAATTCTTCGGTTCGGCTGATGGTTTTCCCCTCTACTCCGAAGCCCTTGGCAATAGTTACAAAGTCAGGGTTGGTGAGTTCCACCGAGCTGTAGCGCTTTTGATGAAAGAGCTGCTGCCATTGCCGCACCATACCCAGGAAGTTGTTATCTAAGAGGACGATTTTCACCGCTACGTTCCATTGAGCACATAGCCCTAGCTCCTGAATCGTCATCTGAAAGCCTCCATCACCAATAAAAGCGACCACATGGCGGGAGGGGTCTGCGTATTTAGCGCCGAAGGCTGCTGGCAGCCCAAAACCCATCGTCCCAGCCCCACCGGAACTGACCCATTGGTCGTGACCCTTATATTCATAGTAACGGGCAGCCATCATTTGGTGCTGCCCTACATCCGTAGCCACGATAGCCTGGCCGGCTGTTTGGTCGCTTACCGCTCGGATAACCTGCCCCATCCGCAGCTCACCTTCGGGAGTAGCTTGCAGAGCCTCCACTAACACTCTACACTCTTCCTCTTTTGCACAATCATAGAAACGGCCAACCCACTCTGGGTAGCTTTTCTTTTTCAATAAAGGAATCAAAGCCTCCATAGCTTCCCTCGCATCCCCTAAAACGGCTACGGTAGTTTTCACATTCTTATCAATCTCTGCTGGATCTACCTCTAGGTGGATCACCTTGCTGTTGGGAAGGTAGCGATCTAAGCGGCCCGTTACCCGATCATCAAAACGCATCCCGATAGCAATAATAACATCTGCATCGTTTTGTAAGAAATTAGGCCCATAATTACCGTGCATCCCAAGCATCCCCATACACAAGGCATGGTTGCTGGGAATGCTAGAGAGACCGTGGCAAGTGACCCCCACAGGAATACCGGCCTTCTCCACCAATTTAAGCAAAGCTTGCTGCCCTTTAGCGATATGCACACCATGACCTGCCAAAATCATAGGGCGCTCGGCGGTATTGATCAGATCAGCCGCTGCTTGTATAGCTTTGGCATCTATCTTATTATATGGTTGATAAGACCGGATAGACAGTTTGGAAGGGTATTCAAAATCCATCAACGCTAGCTGCGCATCCTTGGTAATATCAATCAACACAGGCCCTGGCCGGCCCGAGTTGGCCACAAAAAATGCCTTCTTGAATACCCAAGGGATGTCCTCCGGTTTAGTAATTTGGTAGTTCCACTTCGTAATCGGTAAGGTGCAGTTGATGACGTCTGTTTCCTGAAAAGCATCGCTACCCAGTAAATGACTAGGCACTTGCCCTGTGATGCAAACCAAAGGAACAGAATCTAACTGCGCATCACAAATGCCTGTCACCAAATTGGTAGCGCCTGGGCCGGAAGTAGCGATGCAAACACCCGTTTTACGGTTTACCCTAGCATAGCCCTCCGCCGCATGGATAGCACCTTGCTCGTGGCGTGCCAAAATGTGCTGCAGTTGGTCTTCGTAATCAACTAGCGCATCATATACGGGCATAATGGCTCCACCCGGGTAGCCAAACAGCGTATCCACCCCCTCCGCAATCAAGCATCGCAAGATGGCCTCTGCGCCTTTGATACGTTTATCCGTAGCCAAAGCGAGCTTCGCCTTGTCCTTTTGTATTGTGCTTGTTGTTTTCATAACAGCCTAATTTTTGCTTACAAATCCGTTACACAACCTAAGGAGGCTGAGCTAACCGTTTGTGCATATTTTTTAAGAATTCCAAAAGTAGCTTTGAGGGGCGGTGCTTGCCAAACTGCCCGCCTCCGAGCAATGGTGGCTTCGTCTAGTTCCGCCTCGATTTTATTATTCGCCGCATCAATCGTAATAATGTCGCCATCTTCTAGTAGCGCCAACAGCCCTCCTACTTGAGCTTCTGGACTAATGTGCCCTACTACAAAACCGTGCGTCCCCCCACTAAATCGGCCATCGGTTATGAGCGCTACTTTTTTACCCAATCCCTCTCCCATAATGGCACTGGTGGGCTTTAACATCTCTGGCATACCGGGGCCACCTTTCGGGCCGCAGTAGCGAATGACAATCACCTCGCCCGCTTTTATTTGCTTGTTGCTAATGGCCGTATTCGCTGCTGCCTCCCCATCAAAAACCCGAGCAGGGCCAATGAACAGCTCGCCTTCCTTACCGGTTATCTTAGCTACGGAGCCTTCTGTTGCCAGATTGCCATATAAAATCTGCAAATGGCCTGTTTCTTTGATAGGCTGCTCCCAGGGGGTAATGATCGTCTGCCCGCTAGGTAAAGCCGCCACCTCCGCCAAATTTTCGGCCAAGGTCTTAGCCGTTACGGTAAGACAATCGCCGTGTAGCACTCCTTTTTCCAGCAGCAACTTCATCACTGCTGGTACACCACCGACGTAGTAGAGGTCTTCCATCACGTACTTACCACTGGGTTTCAGGTCTGCAATAAAAGGTATCTGGTCACTCAAGCGCTGAAAATCGTCAATTGTCAAATCGACTCCCGCACTGCGCGCCATGGCCAACAAGTGCAAAACAGCATTGGTAGATCCTCCTAAGGCCAAAACCACGGTGATGGCATTCTCAAAACTCTTCTTCGTCAGAATATCCCTTGGCTTGATGTCTTTTCTGATTAATTCCAGCAGGTACTCCCCTACTCTGGCCGTGTCCGCTTTCTTGTCCACATGATTGGCTGGGATGGAGCTATTGTAGGGCAAGGCCATCCCCATCGCCTCTATAGCCGAAGCCATCGTGTTGGCGGTGTACATGCCTCCACAGGCCCCTGCTCCTGGGCAGGCGTGCTGTATCACGCCTTTGAAGTCGGCCTCGCTAATATTCCCAGCAATTTTCTCTCCCAAAGCTTCAAAAGCAGAGACAATATCCAGTTTTTTACGATCCTCATAACAGCCCGGACTGATGGTGCCACCATAAACTAAGATCGCAGGCCGGTTTAAGCGACAAAGTGCTATCATCGCGCCCGGCATATTCTTATCACAGCCTACCACCGTAGCTAGCGCATCATACCACTGTGCGCTAGCCACTGTCTCAATGCTATCTGCTATAATATCACGGCTGGGTAAGCTGAAGCGCATACCGTCTGTACCCATGCTGATGCCGTCGCTCACACCAATGGTATGAAAAATTAAGCCATATAAACCTTCCTGCGCATTTACCCCCAGCTTCACCTCCTCCGCTAAGCCGTTTAGGTGCATATTGCAGGTATTACCCTCCCACCCCATAGAGGCAATGCCCACTTGTGCTTTGTGCATATCGGCTTCCGTCATGCCGATGCCGTACAGCATCGCCTGCGCTGCTGGTTGGGTGGGGTCTTGCGTGATCGTCTTGCTATACTTATTCAATTCGCTCATAAATCCTTTTTAGCCCTCAATGGGGCGGTGGTTAATCAATAAAATACCCTGCGATGTTGGTGGTATAAAAATGCTGGACAGAACAGAGGAACTTTCTTCGTTCTTGCTGATAAAAAAGCCGCTCCTTCAATTGGGGAAGCGGCTGTTGCTACATCTCAAAAGCTTTAGCAGCTTTCCTCCGACCTACCATGTTCGGGCGCAGTAGCCCAAAGCACAACAAGCCCAACAAAATAAAAAGCAAAACCAACATACTTACTGTGTGATCTTATTTTGCAACTATACAAATGTAGCCGATTCCATTCTAATTCACCAAAATAGATATGGCGTGTTTTACAATGCCTAAAAATTACTTAAAGCAGTAGGCAAAGGCGAAAAGCTAAAAAAGGGATAAGGTACAAAGGTGTAAAGCTTGAGCCTTGACTTTTAGCTTTCTACCTTGAGCCTTGCTCCTTCTAAGAAAAAACACGGCTCCTGCGAGAGCAAAAAGCCATAAAAGCCCGAACCAACGCATAAATATCATCTTTAGAAAAAATAATTGAGCAAAAGTTGCTCTTTGATAGTAATATTGCTATATTTGTATAAAATACAATAAATATGAAGCTATCCGCTGTCAAAAACTATCTCCAATCCTCAACAGAACTGAATTTTGTGCTGCCCAATGGCCAGCTTGTTGCCAAGCATTTTCATGTGACGGAAGTGGGCGTTATCCGCAAGCACTTCATCGATTGTGGCGGTACGGTACGCGAAGAAACCGTTGCTAATTTCCAACTCTGGCAGGCCGACGACTACGATCACCGCTTGGCACCTCAAAAACTTCTCGGTATTATCGAGCTATCCGAACGCACCCTCGGCATGGGCGACCATGAAGTGGAAGTGGAGTACCAAGGGGAAACCATCGGGAAATACGGCTTGGAAATTGGGCAGCACGGCCTGCTACTGACCACTAAGATGACCGATTGCCTCGCTAAAGAAAACTGTGGCCTACCTCCTACCAAACAAAAAGTATCCTTAGCCGACCTGAGCCTCCCCATCAGCAGTGGCGGCTGTGCACCAGGCAGTGGCTGCTGCTAAAAATAAGATCATGGGCGTAACCAAAACAGCCATTTATACCGATCAGCAGAATGAGCTGGCGATTATTCTCAAAGCCTTAGGCCATCCTGCTCGCCTGGCTATCATCCAGCAATTGTTGAGTAAGGAATGCTGTATCTGTGGAGATTTTACCAACGAAATTCCCCTCGCACAGCCTACTATTTCCAGGCACTTACAGGAACTGAAAGCCATTGGCATCATCGCCGGCACCGTGGAAGGAACCAGTATTAGTTACTGTATCCATCCCCAGCGATGGCGGGCCATACAAGCGATGCTGCAGTCGCTGTTCAATGACTTCGATGGCGATCTCTGCTGCAACGCCCTCCCCTCTACCCAATAAGTCTTTCGCTGGAGGGGCAAATAGTCATTTCGCCCCTCCCCAGCAATAAAATCTAAACTATTCCCGATGCTCTATCCCGAATTGGATGCTTTAGTCAGCCGCTTGTTGCAAGACGCAATAGCCATCAGTGAAGACCGTAAGGCATTGCTACAAAAACTTAGCCATTATGTGGAGCAAGAGCGGCCTGCCCTTCTCAATTTTATTTGCACCCACAATTCTCGAAGAAGTCACTTAGCGCAAATCTGGGCAGCGGTCGCTGCGGCTTATTTTGGGCTAGATCATGTGCGCACTTTCTCGGGCGGCACCGAAGCTACTGCCTTCAATCCCAGAGCCGTAGCAGCCTTAGAGCGAGCTGGTTTTCGGGTAGAAAATCCTGGCGGAGAGAACCCACACTATCAGGTATATTTCAGCTCCGAGTATCCACCGCTGCTGTGTTTTTCCAAGACCTACGATGATGCCGTCAACCCAAGCAGCGATTTTGCAGCCATCATGACCTGCTCGGATGCCGACGAAAACTGTCCTTTTATTCCAGGAGTGGAACTGCGCCTGCCGCTCACTTACGAAGACCCTAAAGCAGCCGACGACACCCCCGAAGAAAGTAGTCGTTATGACGAACGGCTCCGGCAGATTGGGCAGGAAATACTCTTCGCCTTTAGAGCCTGCCTAAAATAAGCACTTTTTTCACTCTAGCCTGAACTTAATCGGCACCGTATAACGCACCCTGACCGTTCGGCCTTGCTGCCTACCCGGACTAAAGCCCGATGTTTTTTGATCAATGAGCCCCACCACACGCAGTGCTTCCTCGCTCAAACCACCACCCAGACCTCTTGCCAGCTTCATATCGGCAATACGGCCATCTTTTTCTACCGTAAATTGCACCACCACTTGGCCTTGCAAACCTACTTCCCTCGCCAAGGCAGGATACTTCAACTCTCGGCTCAGAAATTGCAACAAGGCTTGATCTGAACAAGCTTTGCGTTCGGCTTCGGTCGGTAGTTCTTGGCAAGAAGCACCAAAAACAGGCATCCGCTCGGCGAAAATCATCGGGAGGTCTTCCTCCATCACAGCTGCTGCTGGAGGTGGCGGAGGCGGTGTTGGGCTTAACAGAGGGGGAGCGGCTGTGGGCTTTTCCAATATACTAGTCTCCGCCTCAATTTCATTATCTTCAAAAACAATTGGCTCATCGAATGGCTCGTCGCTTACATCAAAAACGGGTGGCGGCGGCGGCGGTGGGGGCGGCGGGGGCTCATGAAAAGTAATGGGTACCTCCTCAGTAAAATCGTCTTCATAAGCCTCCACGTAGAAGTCGGGGGAAACAGGAGCACTACGCGCTGTCCAATTAATGGCCAACAGCGCCAACCCCAAAGCCACGCACAAAGCCAATTTATGTATAGTGGGGCGTAGCGAAAAGACGCCTGTTCGCTCGCTTGCTAACCGTTGAGGAGAACCAGCCTTCTGAGCAGCACCGAGCCAGCGCTTACCAAAATAGATGAAAGCCCAGAACAACAAGCATAGCAGAGCCATAACTAGCAGCAACTGAATGCCACTGTTGAGTAAAAAAAACCACATAAGTACTGATTTTGCCAGCAGCTAAAAACAACTGCCGAGGTGAACAAGTAGGAGCTCCTGTTACACTTCTAAGATGTCTGTCCTGGCTCTTTTGGTGGGTGCGGCAGCCAGCTATTTTACTTGCTTAATAACACTTCTTCAGCAACTGCCGAGCAATCAGCTCGTGGCCACTAGCTTGGAAGTGAATGCCATCCGGGCTATGCTCCAGCAGTTTACTACCGGGCTTTTCCAACAGGTTTACGTAACAATAGCCAGCGGACTCGGCCAATTCTTGTAAAAAAATAGTGAGTTCCGCCACACAAGCCGCCGCTCCTTGGAACTCCTCGCTCAGCACCCCATCTTCCCCCGCGGGGGGTGGGGAAAGTAGTACGATGCGGGGTATATCTTGCCCCCTTTCTTCGAAAAAATCGGTAATTTCTTTCAACAGTCGTCGGTAATTGACGTGGCGCTCGGCATCTAGCCCCCGATACTGCTGTTTACAATCGTTGGTTCCCAAACCGATGATAATCTCGTCGATTCCCCCCATCTCTGCATAGCCTCGCCGAAGGTAGCTTGTCAGTTGCTGAATCGTATTCAATCGGGCACTGCCCATCCCATCAAAACCAATCGTGTTGCCGCCAACTGCCGTATTCACCACCGGACCGCCCTTACGCAATTGCTGAAACTGGAAGACCCACCCTTTCGCATCTTCTCCGTTGCTATCCCCGATGATGAGGATATTCCGTTTCGCGAGTGGCGTCTGACAGCTGCTGAGCCCAAGTAATAGACTTAGCAATAATAGGCTAGTAAAAAAGGGAAGCTTGCTCATGATGGTATGCTTATTTTTGCCGGGAGGCGGGAGCAAAGTTAGTAAAAAAGAGCCAGGTTTTTAGCGCCGGATT
>DAITME010000073.1:0-21959 GCA_036835305.1 Lewinella sp. | reverse complement strand
TTTGCCTCGGCTGAAAGCAAAATCTACCAGATTGAAAAGTCGCATTAAATTTGTCTGAGTACTTACACTTTAGTACCTTTTACAACCCCGCGCCACTAAGTTTGTTGACACAGCTAGAGCCGTTCTTTTTTCACCAGCGGCATATACTGTAAAAGTACACATTTTATGACACATCTACAAACGGGGGATGCCGCTCCCAATTTTAGTGGCACAGTTGATAGTGGCGAAACGGTGCAGCTCAGCGATTTTGCAGGTAAAAAGTTGGTACTCTTTTTTTACCCCAAAGACGATACGCCCGGCTGTACGGCCGAGGCTTGTAGCTTGCGCGATCATTACAGTAGCCTGCGGGAACAAGGCTATGAACTGCTAGGGGTAAGCCCCGACAGCGAGAAGAAACACCAAAAATTCAAGGAAAAATACAGCCTTCCCTTTCCGCTATTAGCCGATGAGAATCAGGAGGTATTGAAAGCCTATGGGGTGTGGGGACCAAAGAAATTTATGGGCAAGGAATATGACGGCGTGCACCGCACGACCTTCGTGATCGGTGCGGATGGTAAGCTGGAGAAGGTAATTACCAAAGTCAACACGAAAGACCACGCCGCACAAATTTTGGAGGAAGCTTAGGCTTGTAGTACCTTTAGGCCAATAAAATATAAGATATTGGCCGCTCCTTCCTCTTCCTCCTGGTACGCTCGCATTCCGCACCCGATGCTGATGCTATTCGGTATTGTGGTGTTGGTAACTTTGTTAACCTACTGGCTGCCAGCAGGCACCTACGAGCGCATCACAGTAGGGGGGCGCACCCAAGTTTTGCCAGGAAGTTACAGCTTGCAGCCAGCCCAAGCCGTGGGCTGGCTGCAAATGTTTCGAGCCTTCCCCGAAGGCTACAAAATCGCTTCCCCGATCATCTTTATCTGCTTGGCCAGCGCCCTGATGTTCTCTTTGCTGGAAAAAACAAACAGCATCGAAAATGCCGTAGGGGTTTTGCTGCGCCGCCTGGGGCAGGGTGGGGCAGAGCAGATTATCTTTCTGCTGACTTTGGTCTATGGCATTCTGGGTATCATGGTGGGCTACGAGAACAATATCGCTACTATCCCGATTGCAGCCGTAGTTATTTTGGCGCTAGGTGGCGATTTGGTGCTGGCCGCAGGCGTGAGCGTAGGCGGCATGACGGTGGCCTTTGGCCTTTCCCCCGTGAATCCCTACACCGTGGGCGTGGGGCATAATATTGCCGAGATGCAGCTTTTTAGCGGCTGGGAGCTGCGTTCTTTGCTGTGCTTTGGGGCGCTTTTGCTTACGGCTTTCTACAACATCCGCTATTACCGTAGGCTACAAGCCGATCCGGAAAATGCCATCGGGGCAGATCTGGATGTGCGTGGTTTGGTACTTAGCAAAGATATTAAAGAATACCAATTGACAAGCCGCAACTGGCTGCTGCTAGGCATTTTTCTCTTGGGTTTAGTCTGGGTTTTGTACGGCGTTTTTGCTTATGCTTGGTTCATCAACGACATTTCGGCGGTCTTTCTTACGGTTACGCTTTTTTTGGCTTTGGCAAGTGGTTTGGGCGGACGAGCCATCGCTTCGGCGGGGATGGAATCGGTGGCGCAAATGGCGCCTGCCACCTTTATCATCGGCATGGCCGCCACGGTGAAGGTCGTCATGGAACAGGGGCTTATCCAAGATACGATTTGCTATGGGCTTTCGGAAGCGCTTGGTGGCTTGCCCACCACTTTGTCGGCCATCGGCATGGCTTTGGGGCAGTCGGGTTTGAACTTGCTTATCCCCTCGGGTAGCGGGCAGGCTTTGGCCACTTTGCCGATTATGATTCCGCTGGGGGAATTGCTCGGGCTGAGTGCCCAGACCAGTATCTTGGCCTTTCAGATTGGGGATGGGGTGACGAATTTGTTTAATCCCTCACTAGGAGGGCTCATTGCCATGCTCAGCTTGTGTCGGGTACCTTTTGATCGTTGGTTGCGCTTTATCTTGCCGCTCACGGGGGTGCTTTTTCTTTGGGCGATGCTGGGCTTGGTAGTGGCGGTTTGGATTGGGTGGTAGGGTGGAGGGCTGCGCGTGCTCCCTCGGGGGGCTGCGTTCTTATCCGAGGGGCTGCGTCCTTATCCGAGGGGCTGCACCCCTCGTTAGCGTATTACGCCCCTTCAGGGCTAGAAGTTATTACCGCCCCTTCAGGGCTAGAGGTACTATGCCCCTTCAGGGCTAGGTGGGGTATTACGCCCTTTTAGGGCTTATGGAGTAAAGGCTGAAGGGCGATCGTCTGCATGGCCCAGTCGAGCCGGCCAGCCTGCTTTTGCCAGCTGTGGTATTGGGTGTGTAGCCATTGGTAGAGCTGTTCTTCGGGCTGTTGGGAATGCTGGACGAAGCCAGCTTGGCTGCTGCGGAAGAGTTGAGAGAGTTCTGGATCATCTGGGCCATTAATGAGCGCTAAGATAGGCCGGCCAGCGGCGAGGTAGTCGTAGAGTTTGGCCGTGAGCACGCCATAGTAGTTGGGTGCCGACCAAGTGAGAAGCAAATTGAGGGTAGCGGATTGCTGTCTTTGTAGCGCCGCAGCTAAAGGAATGGTATCCTCGATTTCTACGAAGTGCGCTATCTGCTGTGCCCGTACCCAATGCGCCAAGAGCTCGCCGTCTTTGCCAGCATATCGAATTTTTAGGGGCAGTGGACTTGTATCACCAGCCTTCTTTCTCTCTTCTTCTAGCCGGCGGATCGCTCGGGCGAGGGGGGCAATAGACTGCAAGCCGGCATACAAGCTGCCAGTATAGTTGATGAGGAAGTGATCGGTTTGGCCATTGCTGGCCTCGGGTAAGGCTGCTAGGCCACCATACACCACTTTTACCTTGGGGTGCAGCGCTGTCAGCCATTGCGCTTGGCCTTCGGAGACAGCCCAGACTTCACTGGCGGAGCGTAGGATGTGGCGCGCCCAGGCGCTCTGTATCCTTGGCCAACAGACATCCTTCCTAATCGGGTCTATGGGCAGATCACGGAAGTCGGCTATCCAATGTAAGCGAGGGTAGCGTTTTTTGAGTTGGGCGGCAATGATGTGGTCTGCCCAAGGGCGATAAGAGGAAAGCAAATGCGTGATGCCTTCCCGATCTACGAGCTGGCAGCCTTGTTGGTAGGCCGATCGGCGGTAGCTTAGGCCGCCCTCGTCGGTAAAATACAGGAAGGGGAAGCTGTGTTTTAAGGCAAGGAGGCTGCCCAGGCCAGGCTTCGTCTTGAGGCCGATGGGTAAGCTGGTGGTAGTGGGGGCTTGCAGTGCTGCCCGTAGCCCACGGCTAGCAACTGGATAGAGCGGCCAGGCGTGTTGGTAGGCGGTTTCTAGTGGGCGTTGGTGGTGCTGCTGGGCGGTGATGAGGTGAAGGCTTGCGCCCTGTGCTTCTAGGGCTTTGTATAGCAGATAGAGCCGGCGGGAAGCGGCTACTGCCACGGGGGGAGCAAAGTGATGAATGCCTAGGACTTTCAACGCAGCATCCTCATTTGTTCCTCCAGATCGAGGCGGAGTTGTTGAGTATCGTTGAGGTTGGGGCTATTGGCGGCGCGGTGGGTGAGCGTACCGATGGTATCTAGGTAGGCTTTGTCGCGTTCCAGGGCATAGCGTAGCTCTTCCATGTGGGCAATATCATCGTAGTTGCTGGCGCGTAATGCTTCCAGCTCTGCCTCTTTACACGATAATTGCTCTTGTAGGAGGCCTTGCTCCCGCAAATCTTGCAATCCTACTACCAGAGCCTCGAAGAAGTTGGCTTTGGCATTTCGGAGGGCTTGCTCTTCATCCAACTCCCGCAGCAAGCGTTGGCTTTTTTCGGCCACGGCTGGCGTAGGGTTCTTCGTTTTATCGAGCTGCAGGGCCAGTTCTTGGCGGCTTTTTTGTATTTGCTGCGCAGTTGTTCGGAAGTGGTCGGCTTGCTGCTGAGCTTCCGCTATTTTTTGCTCGAGGCTGTTGGCTGAATTACTATTGGCTAGCTTAGGGGCCTGCTTCTTCTTCCAGAAGCGATGGGCGAGCAAGCCTAGTAGTAGCAGGGGAAAGAGCAGCGCACCGAAAGCCAGCGCACCCCACAAGGCAGGAAAAAAGCGTACAAATAGCAGGGCGCCCATCAAAAGGAGGAGCATTTTAAGGAGCTGGTCGGAAGTTTTTTCTTCAGTCACGCCGAGGATTTAAAAAAAATTAACGCAGACTTAAACCCTTTAAAAAAAGGACTGTTACACCGCTGTGCCCTAAATGGAGGCACAGTAGCCTCGCTGCAAAATAGCTGATTATCAGGTAAATAAACAGCTAGCCAAGACTAATGTTTTTTGTTTGTTTATAGTTATTTGAGGCACCTCGATCTTCGTTGGGGTGCCTTTTTTTCTGCCTACCAATTGAGTAAACAGTTAGAAAACGCCAAATGATTCGTAATATAGCGCCTTATTTGAGAATAAAATAATCAGCATCATGCTAACAGCCGTCGTTGCCTGTTTTATCATAGGCTACATAGCCATTGTCCTAGAACACCCGCTACATTTAGACAAAACAGTTCCCGCCCTGCTGATGGGCGCTATCTGCTGGGCGCTTATTTCGTTGGGTTTTCACAGTGGCAGCCTGAGTGTCATTGATACCCACGACCACGTTTTTAGCATGGCGAACGGGTTCGACGAAGTACAAGAGGAAGGCTTCATTAATGGCTTGTTGCATCATTTGGGTAAGACCGCCGAGATCCTGATCTTCCTGATTGGTGCCATGACGATTGTGGAAATTGTGGATTTGCACCGAGGCTTCGATGTGCTCAAGTCTTGGGTAAAAACCCGCTCCAAGAAGCGCTTGCTCTGGATTATGGGCATTCTGGCCTTCGTTTTATCGGCCATTATCGACAACCTCACGGCCACCATCGTGCTAGTTACCCTGCTGCGTAAACTAGTGCCTGACCGCGAGCAGCGCATCTGGTTTGTGGCGCTTATCGTGATTGCAGCCAATGCTGGCGGCGCTTGGTCGCCTATTGGGGATGTCACCACCACCATGCTCTGGATTGGCAAGCGGGTCAGCACAGTGGGCCTGATTGAGTATCTGATTATACCCTCTATTGTTTGTTTTGCTCTGCCGTTTCTTGTTGCCTCTTTCATGAAGCCTTTTCAAGGGGAAATCAATCTAGAGGAAGCCCCGGAAGACGACGGGATCAAGCTGCTTTCTAGCCGCACTATGTTGTTTTTGGGCTTGGGTATGATTGTATTTGTACCCATTTTCAAGACGATTACCCATCTGCCTCCTTATTTGGGGATGATGCTGAGCCTAGGAGTGGTATGGCTGGTTTCCGAGTACATTCATCCGGAGGAAGACTTTAGCGAAGAGCGAAAAGCATCCTATTCGGCCCACAAAGCTTTGTCGCGTATCGAGATGTCCTCGATTTTATTCTTCCTTGGTATTTTGATGGCCGTTGCGGCTTTGGAAACCATCGTAGTGGGTAATGTTGGTGCCTTGCGCTTTGTGGCGGAAAAGCTGGATAATGCGGTGCCTAATCAAGACGTGGTAATCATTGTTTTGGGTTTTCTGTCGGCTATCATTGATAATGTGCCGTTGGTGGCAGCGAGTATGGGTATGTACGACCTGTCGCAATACGCTGTGGACTCCAAGCTGTGGCACTTCATTGCTTTCTCGGCAGGTACGGGTGGCAGTATGCTCATCATCGGCTCGGCTGCCGGCGTGGCGGCTATGGGCATGGAGCGGATAGATTTTATCTGGTACTTCAAGAAAATCGCTTGGTTGGCCTTTTTAGGCTTTATTGCGGGAGCTATGGCCTTTTTGGCCATCGAGAGTATCTTTCATGCTTAGGTAAAAGTCTTGATTTTGCCAATTGACCAAGTGCTTTGTCGTTTGCTTGGCTCGCGCAGGAGCAAGTCTCTCTTTTTTGAGCAATGCTTTACCGTAGCAGGACTAGTGCTTTGGCGGGGCAGCAGGCATTTCGGGTCGTTGGATGCGTCCAGTAGCACAAAAAAGGTCAGTTGGATACATCCAACTGACCTTTTTGCTGGGGTTCAGTCTTTGGAAGGTGCTTGGGCGCAGACCAACTTGTCGTATGTCCAGACCTCAGATGAGCATAGAAACAGCCGAGAACGGATATGCATCGATAATTCATTCTGCGCCCAGGCGCTTTGTGTTAGGCCCAAGCATAGCCCAACGGCTAGTGAAAAGTTCTTCCAAAGAGCGGGCATTAGACAACCATCTTTTATCTAAAGAGGTTTGGGTATAGAAGAACCAATTTTGTATGCGCAATACCCAAAGGGGAATGAAAAGCCATTTATGTTGGCCGTGGCTTAGCCTGACAAGTTTATTGCTAGTGTTGCTCTCCTGTAGCCAAGAGGTTGATCTGCTTCACGGCCGCTGGCAAGCCTTAGAAATTAAGCAGGCAGGCGACAGCATGCGCCTCGATCCCAGCGAAGTGGGCTTTGTCTTCCAGCCCGATGGCATCTATCATTATCGCTCAACGCTCAACTATCAGGAAGCGGGGCATTATCGCTACGAAAGGGGCTTTTTGTTTGCCAGCGATACCACCCATACGGATAGCCAGGAAAGGGTGGTAGCAGCCCAGTTGTTGGGCACTGACAGCCTGCGTATAAGTATGAAGCACGATACTACCTACCGCTTTATGCTGTTCTTAAAGCAATAAGCTTTATCTTCGCCCTTTGATATGCAATTTCTATACCCGACTTTTTTGTGGGCCTTGGCCGCGCTGGCCATCCCGGTGATCATTCACCTGTTCTACTTTCGGCGCTTTCGCAAGATTTACTTCAGCAATGTGAAGTTTCTGCGCGAGATCAAGGAAGAGACGAGCATGCGTAGCCGCCTGCGGAATCTACTGGTTTTGTTGAGCCGGCTGTTGGCGCTGGCGGCGCTGGTGTTTGCTTTCGCGCAGCCCTTTTTGCCAACAAGCGAGCAGGACGTCCTCAGAGGCCAAAAGGCGGTGAGCATCTATGTGGATAACAGCTACTCGATGCAGGCGGAAAATGACCGTGCGCCCTTGTTGGAAGTTGCCAAAGACCGCGCCCGCGATATTGTCAATGCCTATGGTGTGGAGGATCGCTTTCAGGTGCTCTCCAACGAGTTTGCAGGGCGCCAACAACGCTTAGTAGGCAAGGAAGAAGCCCTTGGCCTCATTGATGAGATCAGCCCGCAGCCTGCTACCCGCTCGTTGGATCGGATTGTGGAACGCCAAGTAAGCACACTGGATAGAGCCAATACCCCCAACCGAATCGTCTATCAGCTATCCGATTTTCAAAAGAGCATGGCTCCTGCCGAAAACACTGCTCCCGCCTTGGCCAATAATTCGCTAGCCGCCTACCGCGATACGGCTTTCCAATTCAAATTGCTGCCGCTGCGTGCGCTGCGCAACCAAAATGTAGGCATCGATTCCGCTTGGTTTGAGGCGCCTGTGCCTCAGCTCAACCAAAACAACTTGTTGCTGGTGAAAATCAGGAATCACAGCCAGGAAGACCTCGACAATATCCGCCTGAGCATGCGCTACCAAGGCGAGAATAAGCCCCTGGCAACCCTGCGTATTCCTGCGCTTTCTTACCGCGTTGATAGCATCTACCTCAATATCAAAGACCCGGGAGTGGGCAAGGTAGCCCTTCAAATAACTGACTATCCTATACAGTTTGATGATACCTATTACCTCACTTTCAATGTTGCTGACCGCGTACGGGTGCTGAATATCAACGCAGGTACTACCGACCGAAACCTGCGTGCAGCACTCGGGGGCTTGAGCGTTTTTCAGGCCGACTTTTCCAATAGCCAACAACTGGATTATGGGCAGCTAGGCGATTATCAACTCATCATCCTCTCCGATCTCGATCAGCTGAGTAGCGGCCTGGTTGCTCGCTTGAACGAATATGTTACAGCAGGCGGCAATTTGCTGGTTTTCCCACCGGTGAAAGCCAACCTAAACAGCTATCGCGACTTTCTGGCTAGCTTCCCTACCGATGTGCTAGGCGCTTTTGAGGAAAAAGAGAGGGAGGTGAGCTTTATCAACACCAAAGAGTTTGTCTTCAAAGACGTTTTTGGCAACGAAGCGGCCGCACTGCGGCTACCCACCACTCAGGGAAATTTCCTGATCGCTAGCCAGGGGAGTCAGCGGCAGGAAGCCCTGCTGCGCTACCGCGATGGCAGCACAGCCCTAGCCAAATACAAAGTAGCGCAAGGCCATGTATATCTATCAGCCGCTCCGCTTGATCTACCGCAGAACAGCCTAGCCCTCAATGCGGAGGTCTTCATACCCATGCTCTACAAAATGGCGATTAGTAGCGGCAGAAACCGGCCTATTGCTTACACCATCGGCGCCGATGAAATCATCGAGAGTCCTCGCCGGCAAGCTACCGCCGACTTGGTCTATAAACTCAGTAGCCCCGAAGGGGAGTTTATTCCCGGCCAGCGGATAGTAGGCAACCGCATCTTCCTGGATGTGGGCAATCAGGTACCCAAGGCCGGCCACTATGATTTGCGCCTCCAAGCCGATGAAGCCGTGGATGCTTTTGCCTTCAACTTCGACCGCAGAGAGAGTGTCCTCGACTTTTTTACCGATGAAGGACTGCGGGAACTGCTTGGCGAACAGCTAAGCATCTTGAATGCCACCAACGAGGCGGCCTTTGCCAGTCAATTGCAAAGTAGCGAGCAGGGCCGACCGCTGTGGCGCTATTTCATTTGGGCAACGCTGCTTTTCCTAGTCCTCGAAGTGCTCTTACTTCGGTTTTGGAAGGTCTAGACACGCGCTTAGGTACGATGATGCTCCCACCACTATTTGTTTATGGTACTTTGATGTACCCCGATGTTTTCTTTCAAGTAAGTGGCCGCTGCCCAGAATATGAAACAGCGCTGCTACCCGATTTTTGTCCGCGTCGATTGAGCGGTCGCCCTTACCCCGGCCTTGTTCCCTGCCTTGGCTACCAGACGAAAGGCTTGCTCTTGTATGGCTTAGACCTCGATAACATGGCGCGGCTGGATGCCTACGAGGGGGAGGAATACACTTTGGTAGCCATTGAAGTAATTAGCCAAGGGCAGCGGGTAGCGGCTCAGGTGTATGCTCTATCGGAGGCCTTCTATGGGCTACTGGAGGAAGAAGTGTGGGAGGCAGATCCGGATAGACTTTGAAAAAAAGCTTAGGAAGGTAAATTTATGCGCTAAAAAGGCCAATCGTTACTTTTTTTTCAAGAAAAATGAAAAAAATAAAGAAGGTGATAGATATTTTTTTTCACAAAAATGAATTGTAATCTATTGATTTTTAATGATTTGTTATTTTTTATAGAATAATTTTATTCACAAATACTAAATTCTGTTATTGGTGTCGGCTTAGTCTTGCTGCATCTTTGTATTGTCGGAAGGATATAAGTGTATATCGAGCGACAAGAAATATGTTCATGGGATTATAATTTGTTAGTGGTGAGTCGCCCGTTTGGGCGACTACCTTTTTTCCCTTGAAAGAATAAAGTGAACAAAAAAAGACCAGCTTCTTTGGGGGAAGCTGGTCGAATACTGTTCATGGGATTAAACATAAAGCACTAAAGATGCGCCAAAGATAGGTCAAATTTTTATAGGGCGCAAGTGTTGGGTATAAAAACCTGCAAGAAATTGTCTTTTTTTTCATGAGATTATGATTTGTTTTGGCCCCTGCCTACCGGCAGGGGTCTTTTTTTTGTATATTGTACCTCAAAATTTATTATGTTTTCTGCTACGACGTATCGCGCCCGCCGCGCACAATTAGCCAAATCTGTGGGGCAGGGACTGCTGCTCTTGCCAGCCAATGGGGAGGCGCCCATGAATTATGCTGATAATATCTATCCTTTTCGGCAGGATAGCCATTTTCGTTATTTTACGGGTCTGAATTTGCCTGATTTGGTGCTTTTGATAGATGCGGATACGGGTCACAGCTTTTTGTATGGGGAAGATTTTGGTATAGATCATACCATCTGGATGGGGCAGCAGCCGTCGGTAGCCGAGCTGGCGGAGCAGGCAGGCATTCGCGAGTACGGCGATCTGCAAGCGCTTCGGCAGCGCTTGGCCAGCGGCACACAGCCCGTTTACTTCCTGCCGCCTTACCGCGCGGAACGGCGCGAGCAATTGCTGGGCTGGCTCGGCGATCGGGCAGACTTTCAGCAATTGTACAAGGAGGGGGTGGCTCACGCGGGAGCAATGCCTATGCATTCAGCCGTGTTTTTTAAGATGCTCACCCAGCGGCCGGGCAATCTCCAGCTCATTCGCAGCGTCATCCAGCAAAGATCCATCAAGAGTGCGGAGGAAATCGCGGAAATGGAAATAGCCGTTAACACCACCCGCGCCATGCACCACCGCGCCATAGAAATTGCCGCACCCGGTATGTCAGAAGCGCAAGTAGCTGGGGACCTAGAAGGCATCGCCATCTCGGCGGGTGGGCGATTGTCCTATCCTGCCATTGTCACGCGCAACGGCCATATTCTGCACAACCACTACCATGGCAATATCCTGAGAAAAGGCGATTTGTTACTGATCGATGCAGGTGCCGAATCGGCCAGTGGCTATGCTGGCGATATTACCCGCACCATCTGCGTAGGTAGCATTCGGAGCCAACAGCAAGAGGAGATCTACCAAATTGTCAAAAAAGCGGAAGAAGATGTCATCCGCGATTTACGGCCGGGCGTCCCCTATGCACACTACCACCAGCAAGCGGCGTTGATTATTGCCGAAGGCCTGCGCGGCCTTGGGCTGATGAAAGGCGACCCCCAAGAAGCCGTGACGGCGGGGGCACATGCCCTTTTCTTTCCCCACGGGCTGGGGCATATGATTGGCCTGGATGTTCACGACATGGAAGACCTAGGCGAAGACCTCGTGGGCTACGACGACGAAATTCAGCGCAGCAGCCAGTTCGGCACGCGCTCGCTTCGGTTGGGTCGCCGCTTGGAAGCGGGTTTTGTCCTGACCGTCGAGCCGGGCATCTATTTCATCCCCGCGCTGATTGATCTTTGGCAGCAAGAGGGTAAGTACAGCGATTTCATCAACTACGCCGCGCTCGCTGCCTACCGCGACTTCGGGGGCATCCGCTTAGAGGATAATGTATTGATTACCGCCACAGGCAGCCGTGTGTTGGGGGAGGGGATTGAGAAGTAGGGGCGCGCGGATACCTAGGAAACGGAATAGTTTTAAACCTGATATTGAGAATAGGACATGAAAGTTTTATCAAATTCCATACGCGGTGCTTGGGGCATAGCAGGGCTGCTTTTCGCATTAGCCATCGTTAGCTGCTCGTCTGAAGATAGGAACCCAGCAAGAAGTGTGCAGGAAAAAGGTTTCATTGGCCCCATCTTAGTAGAACCCGAACCAGAACTAGAACCCGAGCCAGAACCTGAGATACCCAAGATTTTGAAGAGGTGGCCAACTACCCCAATATCGCGGATTCGGTAAGCTTTATGGCCCAACTAGTGAAGATCTTTGATTTAGAGGAGGAGAGTCCCTATAAAAAGAGCAAAATAACGCAATACAAGAAGGTAAAGATCTACGGTTCGGATAGCACCTTTATTTTGCTAGAATACTATTTTGGAGGAATATCTGGGATTAATTATCCGTGGAAGGTGCAGTTGGTACTCACCGAAGCTGGAGATTTAGTAGGAAAACTCTATGTAGAAGAGGTGAAAATGTTCAAAGTTTTTCCTAAAGAGAACCCTTTTCTGTTGGGTTTTTATGGAGGATACAGAGGGAATGGAGGTCATGTGCTGTTGAAGGTGTCTGCTGATACGTTGGAACATACGCTCCAAGACTACAACAGAGGCGGGCTAAAAACACATGATGCTTATCTCGATCACCTTGTTTATGAGCCGTATGAATTAAAATTGAGGGTGGGCGATTTTAATAAGGACGGTTTCAATGACCTCGTTTTTAGCGGGAAAATACTACAAATACAAAAACGAGCAGAAAATGGAGACTGGATCGAGTATGACGAATAGCGAGAGAAATACGAGGATTACGAGGATTATTGGGATTATAGAATGGCAAACCCTTTCAAAAAAGCTCGCATCCGCCTGGTGTATTTGTATAACCCAAAGACCGGACATTTTGAGACTCAAGAGGACTACAAGCTTAAATATGCAAAATATGACTTATAATTGTAGAACCTTGGTGTGGTAGTTTTCTAAAAGGTAGTAGGTTTGCAAAAGATACCGTTTACCATGCCCAAATCTTTCTATTTATTACAGGCCGAGGAGCAGGAGCGGCGTTCGCAGGCTTTGCAGCAGCGCTACAACCGTTTGTCGTGGTTGCGTTTGCTCTTGTTTTTTGGCAGCATCGCCTTGCTGATTGTCTTGTGGTCTTCTGCGGGGCATTGGGGCTGGGGCTTTTTGGCTTTGCCGCTGTGTTTGCTGGGGTTCGGGGCTTTTATGCGCTGGCACCAAGGCATCGAGGCGCAAAGCGCGCATGCGGCGGAGCTAGCGCGGCAAGCCCGACTAGAACTGGCGGCTTTGGAGCACGATTTTAGCGCTTGGCCTAAAGGGGAGGAATATGCAGATGCGCTACATCCCTACGCGGCAGATCTCGATATTTTTGGGTCGTATTCGCTTTTCCAGTTTTTGTGCCGCAGCTACACGGCCCAGGGGCGGGGGCGTTTGGCGGCGTGGCTTTTGGATCCGAGCGGAGTAGCCAGCATCTTTATACGCCAAGCGGTGGCGCAGGAGTTGGCTTTGCAGCCGGAGTGGTGCCACGAGTTTCGGGCACGGGGGGCGCGTTTGCAAGATCAGCCAAGCTATCAGCAGCGTCTGTTGAGTTGGGCTGCTTTGCCGCCTTTGGTGGCGAGTAATGGGCTGTTGCGCGCGGCTTTGTTGATCGCTCCTTTGTTTTTTGGCTTGGCTATTTACTTGTTTATTAGTCTGCCTGCTTGGCAAGTAGGGGTTTTGGCGCTGTTGCCAGCGGTGTTGCTGCTGCGGCGCTATGGGCAAAAAATCAGGGAACTGCACGAGCATACCGCAGCTATGAGCGAAGCGCTGGGGCATTACCAGGCGCTGCTGGAATGGATACAAAGCGCCCAGTGGAGGCACCCGCATTTGCTGGCCTTGCAAGCGCCGCTGCAAAAAGCGCGGGGTGCGGCTTCGGCTATTCGCAGTTTGCAGTATGCGTTGAGCCAGTTGGATGTGCGCAGTAACCCTTTTTCTTTTTTGCTGGAAATTAGTGTGCTGTGGAGTTTGCAGTGGCTGTATAGCCTCGACCGCTGGCGGGGCCGCTACGGTAGTGAGTTGGCTGCTTGGTTGGAAGCTATGACGGAGGTGGATGCTTTGATTAGCCTAGCCAATGTACGCCTTAATCAAGCCGATTGGGTCTTTCCGGCTCTGGCGCTGGCGCGGGAACATACGGCCCTCCCTACTCAAAAAGAGAACACGGCTCCTGCGCTTAGCCAAAAAGATAACACCACAGACGATGCAGCAATCCATGAACCGCCGTCTATACCCTTTATTGCTGCTAGGGCAATGGCGCATCCTTTGCTACCGCCAACAGGTCGGGTAGCCAACGATTTCGAGATAGCGGCCAGCGGACAAATTCATCTGGTGACGGGCAGCAATATGGCGGGGAAATCTACTTGGCTGCGCTGCATTGGCGTGAATATGGTGTTGGCGATGGCAGGGGCACCGGTGTGCGCGCAATCCCTGAAGATGCCGCCGCTACAAGTCTGGACGAGTATGCGCACCCAAGACGATCTGCAGGAAAGCACCAGCAGCTTTTTTGCAGAACTCAAACGACTAAAAGCCATTATTGATGCCGTGACGGCTGGCGAGACCTACGTCTTTTTCCTGCTCGACGAAATCCTGAAAGGCACCAACTCCCGCGACCGGCACACGGGCGCGCGGGCGCTTATTCAGCAGCTCATCAAAGCCCAAGGCGCTGGCCTGATCGCTACCCACGATCTGGAGCTGACGGCCATGGAAGCCGCCGCCGCTGGCCAAGTGATCAACTACGCTATGGAAGTGGAATTGGTGGAGGGGCAGCTTGTCTTCGACTACAAAATCAAGCGCGGGGTGAGCCAAAGTTTTAATGCTACGGTCTTGATGGCACAAATGGGTATTGCGATCGCCGAGAAAGACGTAAATTTACGGCATGAGTAAAGGAAAAATATTGGTAACTGGCGGTTGCGGCTACATTGGCAGCCATACCATCGTGGACTTGATTGCCAATGGCTTCGAGGTGGTTTGTGTGGATAATCTCCTGAATGCTACTGAAGCAGCGCTTGCGGGCATAGAGCAAATTGTAGCGGATATGGTAGCCAAGGGGCAGATCGAAAAGCCTAGCACCGCTCTGGTGAACCACCGCATAGATTTGGCGGATAGAACGGCTACCCTAGATTTTTTTAAGGCTCAGCGCTTTGATGGCGTGATTCATTTCGCAGCCTTGAAGGCCGTGGGCGAATCGGTGGAAAGGCCTTTGGCCTACTTCCGCAACAACCTCAATAGCCTACTGAATGTAATAGAAGGCCAGGCGTTAAACGGAAATGGAAATCTGGTTTTTTCTAGTTCTTGTTCGGTCTATGGCAATGCCGATGAGCTGCCCGTGAGCGAGCAAACGCCGCGAAAGGATGCCGAAAGCCCTTACGCCCGCACCAAGCAAATGGGGGAAGATATCCTCTATGATTACTGCCGCAGCTTCCCAGAATTTGCCTCGGTGATTCTGCGCTATTTCAATCCTGCTGGTGCTCATGAGAGTGCTTTGATTGGGGAATCGCCTAGTGCGCCGCCCAATAATTTGGTGCCCGTTATCACCGAAGTGGCCATCGGCAAAAGAGCGGAGCTGCAAGTGTTTGGCAGCGATTACGCCACGCGCGATGGGAGTTGTATCCGCGACTATATTCATGTGATGGATTTGGCGCACGCGCATACCTTAGCCCTGGAGTATCTGCTAGGCGGACAAGCCAAGCAGAACCCCAGCCTTTTCAACTTAGGCATTGGCGAGGGATTGAGTGTATTGGAGGTGATCCACGCCTTCGAAGCCGTGACGGGGCAGTCGCTTAACTACCGCATCGTTGATCGTCGGGCGGGCGATGTAGAAGCCGTTTACGCCGACAACCGACTGGCCAGAGAAGTGTTAGGCTGGCAACCACAACGCGGCGTGGAGCAGATTATGGCCAGCGCCTGGGCTTGGGAAAAAGTGCGTTCTAATGGCTGAAATAAGACTCAGACTATTGGGGACGGCCACCTCCCAGGGCGTTCCAGTGATTGGTTGTGACTGTTCAGCCTGCAAAAGTAGCGACCCGCGCGATCAGCGTTTGCGCAACAGTGCTATGTTCAGTCTGGGCGAGCAGCATGTGATCATCGATACTGGCCCCGATTTTAGGCAGCAGATGCTGCAAGCTAAGATAAAGGAAATTGCTGGCGTATTGTATAGCCACGAGCACAATGACCACGTGGCGGGCTTGGATGATGTACGCCCCTTCTGTTTTCGGCAAAACTGTGCTATCAAAATGTACGCTTTACCTAGAGTAGCTGCCGACATTCAGCAGCGATATGCCTACGCCTTTTCTGATAATCCCTATCCCGGGGCACCTGTTTTAGATTTGCAAACCTTAGAAGCTTTTGATACGATTAGCCTTGGTGGGATGCGTTTGCAGGCCATCCCGGTGGAACACGGCGACCTCCCCATACTTGGCTATCGCTGCGGCGATAAAGCCTACTTGACCGATGTGAAAAGCCTGAGCGAAGCCGCCAAAGCTGCCTTGGCCAATTTGGAAGTACTGGTGATAACCTGCTTGCAATATGGTGATCACCATGCTCACATGAATTTGGAGGAGGCCTTGACGTTGGCAGAAGAGATGGGCGCGAAGCGAACCGTGTTCACCCACCTAAGTCACCGTATTGGGCTACACTCGGACTTGGAAGTAAAGCTTCCTCCAGGCGTGGAGCTAGGCTATGACGGGATGCGTTTGTAGCACTTTATTTCTTCCACTTCCCTTTTTTCTTGCCTTTGGGTTTGGGACGCGAGCGTTTTTCGCGCAGCTCGTGACGGTTGAGCTGCACTTTTTTGTTGCGCTTCACATGGAAGGCACCCGCTTGGGTGGTGTCGAGCTGGACGCGAACATTGGCCACGCGCTGCTCGGGCATTTCTTCGAGTATAAGCACATCCGAGATGGGAACACCTTCGGGGAAGGGGACTTGCTCCACCGGCTGCTGCATCAGGGCTTCAACAGCCTTCAGTAGTGGAGCTTCTTGTTCGCTCACGAAGGTAATGGCTACGCCCGTTTTATCGGCGCGCCCCGTTCGCCCGATGCGGTGGATATAATCTTCTGGGATTTCGGGCATATCCACATTGATGACGTGGGAAACTTCCTGTATATCCAAGCCACGCGAGACGAGGTCGGTAGCAATCAGTATCCGCTGCTCGCCCGATTGGAAGCCACGCAGGCTGTTGAAGCGATAGTTTTGGCTCTTGTTGCCATGGATGACCGCGGCTTCGCCTGGGAAGGCAGTTTCCATGCGCTCAAAAATGAGATCGGCCAGTCGCTTGCCGGGGGCAAAGACGAGTACTTTTTGATAGCTATTGCGGTCTTCGAGCAATTGGCAGAGCAAATTGACCTTGGTATTGAAATTGGCCACGTGGATGTACTGCTGCTGAATATTTTCCAGGGGGGTGCCTGAGGCGGCGGCCTCGATGAATTCGGGCAGGTCGAAGGTCTGCTCGATGACGGCCTCCACCTCTAGGGTCATGGTGGCGGAGAAGAGCAGGTTTTGCCGTTTTTCGGGTAGTAAATCGAGCAGGCGGCTCAGTTGGGGGCGGAAGCCTAGCTCCATCATCTCATCCACTTCGTCTACCACCAGCCGCTTTATTTCTTTGAATTTAAGACAGCCGTGCAGCGCTAGATCGAGCAAGCGGCCGGGGGTACCCACCAGCACATCGAGACCGTTTTCTACCAGCTCCACATGGTTTTTCATGTTCACGCCGCCATAAACACCGCCTACGGCCAGAGTGAGGTAGGTGCTGAGTCTTTCCACTTCTTCCACTACCTGCACAACCAACTCGCGGGTGGGCACTATGATGAGGATTTGCGGGAAGCGATGCTTTTGAAATTTCCAGAGCCGCAGACAAGGCAACAGGTAGGCAATGGTTTTTCCCGTGCCCGTTTGGGCAATGCCCACCACGTCTTTGCCCGACATAATGACAGGGAAAGCGCGCTCCTGGATGCGGGTAGGGCGTTCCAGCTCGGCATCGGCCAAGGCATTCAGGAGGGGATTGGATAAATTCAGTTCGGAAAAACGCATGTATTGTATTTGGCTAGCTGGTGGTGGAGATTTTAGTAAGCCCGCTTATCATTTTTCTCCATATAATTCACGAAGGCCTGATTAACCACACGCGTTCCTCCTGGGGTGGGGTAGTTGCCGCTGAAGTACCAGTCGCCGTTGTTGTCGGGGCAGGCCTCGCGCAGGTCTTCCACGGTTTGGTAGATCATTTCCACGGGGAAGCTGATGTGTTTGGGGGTGACGATTTCAGCGATTTTGGCCGAGACCGCTTCGTAGGAGAAAAGGGCGTAGAGTTCTTTTACGACATTTACCTGTTCTTCCTTGGGAAGGCTCAGTTGTTGCTTGGCCTTTTTATAGACGGCTTCCATCTTTTTCTTTCCCTTGTCGCCCAGGAGGGCTTCTAAGGCTTTGAAAGCCACAAATTCTCCCATTCTCGACATGTCAATGCCGTAGCAATCGGGGTATCGAATTTGGGGGGCGGAGGAAAGGATGATCACCTTTTTGGGTCGCAGGCGACTTACGATGCTGATGATGCTATCCCGTAAAGTGGTACCACGCACCACGCTGTCGTCGATGAGCACCAAGGTGTCTATTTCATTTCTCACAATCCCGTAGGTGACGTCGTAGATGTGGCTGACCATTTCGCCTCGGCTATTCGTATCGGCAATGAAGGTGCGGGTTTTACCGTCTTTCACCACTAGTTTTTCGTTGCGGACGCGGGTGGAGAGAATTTTGGAAAGCTTATCTTTTCCCTTCTTTTGGGCTTTTTTGATTTTTTCTTTTTTCCAGTGATCCAACTCTCTTTCCAGGCCTTCTACCAAGCCCATAAAGGCCGTTTCGGCCGTATTGGGAATGTAGCTAAAAACGGTTTTATCAAAATCGTACTGAACGGCCTCCAAGACTTTTTTGGCGAGTCGGCGGCCTAGTTCTTTGCGCTCCAGGTAGATGTCGCGATCGGTACCTCTGCTGAAGTAAATCCGCTCGAAGGAGCAGGCGGCTCTGGGGAGGGGGTCAACAAATGGCTCTTGGCTCACGCGGCCATCTTTTTTAATGATCAGGGCGTGGCCGGGTTTTACTTCTTCTATCTCGAAGACGCGTTTGGCGAAGACCGTTTGTAAAGCTGGCCGTTCGCTGGCCACGGCTACGAACTCTTCGTCTTGGAACCAAAATGCTGGCCGTATGCCGGCCGGGTCGCGCATTACAAAGGCATCGCCATGGCCGATCATGCCGCCCATGACGTAGCCGCCATCGAATTTTTTGCTGGCTCTGCGAAGCAAGCGGGCAACGTCGAGATTTTGGGCGATGAGCTGGTTAATTTCCATGTTGCTGTAGCCTTCGGGCTTGTACCATGTATGGAGGCGCTGCACCTCATCGTCGAGGAAGTGACCAATTTTTTCCAGCACCGTGACGGTATCGCTCAGGTCTTTGGGGTACTGGCCTAGTTCTACAAGTTCTTGAAAAAGCTCATCGACATTGGTGAGGTTGAAGTTGCCAGCCAGAATGAGGCAACGGGTCATCCAGTTGCTTTGGCGCAGGAAGGGATGGCAGGTCTCGATACCGTTATCGCCATGGGTGCCGTAGCGGAGGTGGCCAATCATCAGCTCACCGCTGTAGGGGAGGTTGTCGTAGAGCCACTGACTGTCTTTCGCTTGTTCGGGGCTAAGCTGGTTGAAGCGGTGCCAAACGCCGTCCCAGAGGTCATCTAGGTAGTTGTTGGCAACACTGCGGCGGCGGCTGATGAATTTTTTGCCCGGCTCCACCGTCAGCTTGATGTTGGCCATACCAGCACCGTCTTGCCCGCGGTTGCGCATCTTGCGCATCAGCAGCTGCAGGCTTTTGAGGCCGTGCATGGGCGTGCCGTATTTTTCCTCGTAGTATTCAAGGGGTTTAAGCAGGCGGATCATGGCCAAGCCACATTCGTGCTTAATGAAATCGCTCATGGCTGTACTA
Source organism: Lewinella sp. (assembly GCA_036835305.1). Classification (GTDB taxonomy): domain Bacteria; phylum Bacteroidota; class Bacteroidia; order Chitinophagales; family Saprospiraceae; genus Neolewinella. The sequence continues at coordinate 2,798 of DAITME010000073.1, read as the reverse complement.
TTGAGCCGCAAAGGTAGTCAAATTTTAAAGGATTTGGCTCGCGCAGGAGCAAAGTTTTTGGCCGGAAGAGCCATGTTTCGAGGGGCACAAACAAAATGGTCGTATATCCAGATCTCATATGAGCACAGACCCAGCCGAGGCCAAATATGCACTGACAATTTGGTTGGCGCCCGATCCACTAGACTGTCATCTAGCTTACATTGGGTAGGGCAAGGTTCAGCTTAGTAAGTAGTTGCGCTTCGCAAACGTGAAAAAGTATGATTGGACCCATCCAACCGACCATTTTTGGTGGTTTTTCCCAGTAAAAACGATTATTATAGCGGTTGAGCTAATAAAGCTTTTCCATGCAGTTGGAGGTATCCAACCGAGTGGGATGTTTGTTAAAGACCTTGCTCCTAAAAAGAAAACACGGCTCCTGCGTGAGCCAAACAAGAATCATATAGAAAGCCTTTGTCCTTATTCCAATATCCGAAAGGCCGTGCGCCGATTTTGTGCTCTACCTGCTTCTGTATCATTATCGGCCAGAGGTTGGGTGGCGGCAAAACCGGCGTAGCGGAGGCGATCAGGGGCGATGCCTTTTTGTAAGAGGTAGTCATATACGGCTTTGGCTCTGTTTTCGCTGAGGCTTTGGTTGGCTTCGTGGCTACCGACATTATCAGTATGTCCATCAATGGCGATGCGTAGGCTGGGAGTATTTTGTAGCAAGCTTACCAAGCGATCTAGCTCGGCATGGGAGGCTGTTAGCAGCTCGGCCGTGCCAGAGGCAAAGGTGACATTGTGTAGCACCATGGGCGCTGAATTGCTGGCAGTGGCTTGTTCGGCGGGCGTGAGGGGGATGCGCAGGCGGTAGGGATCGCTGATATCCAAGGCGCCGCTGAGGTTGAAGGTATGGGTGTAGGGCAAATAGCCAGCCAGCTCTACGCTGAGAGCATAGGTGTGTCCAGCTGGCAATACAATGAGGAAGCTGCCATTCGTGGCCGTTTCTTGTGTTTTAGCGAGCTGTTCCTGGTCTAAAGCTCGGAAGCGAACTTCAGCTACCAAAGGCTTATTAGTTTGGGCATCTACCACGGTGGCCTCCAGGAAAGTGGCGGCGATGGGGCGAACGGCTTCGGGCAAAGTAAAAGAATAGATATTGATCATGCCACCTTCCTGAGCGCTTCCGTCGCGTTTGGCGAAGAAGGCTTCCTTCCCATCGAGGCTAACGATGAGATTGGTTTCTTCCCCGGGCGTATTGATGGGGTAGCCAAGGTTTTGGGGCTGGCTCCAGCGGTTGTCGTTGCCTAGTTGTACCTGAAAAATATCCATATCGCCCATGCCAGGGTGGCCGTTGGAGGTGAAGTAGAGCGTCCGCCCATCTGGGTGAAGGAAGGGAAATTCATCCTTACCTTTGGTGTTGAGAGTGGGGCCTAGGTTGACGGCTTTCGACCAGCTTCCGTCGGCTCTTCGGGCGCTGCCCCAGAGGTCGGAGGCACCCAGGCCACCAGGGCGCGTGGAGGCAAAGAAAAGCAGCTTCCCATCGGCTGAGAGGCTGGGGTGAGAATCCCATTGAGGGCTATTGATTTGCTGGCCCATATTTCGCACAGGCCCCCAGCGGCCATTGGTTTTTTCCACGTAATACAGGTCGCAACTACCCATTCCTTTGGGCTGCCCGCAACTAGTAAAAACAATGAGGTTGCCATCCGCAGAGATGGTCTGGGCGGCCTCATCGTAGTCGCTATTGATGGCTTCCAGGGGCTGGGCTTCCGACCAGCTGCCATCGGGCTGTCGGAAGGCTTCATAAAAATCTTCGTTGCGCTTGAAGACATTGCGGGTAAAGAGCAAGCGCTGCCCATCTACGCTGATGCTGGGGAAGTATTCGTGGTGCTGTTCGGTATTGACGCCGCCTAGCAGTTTTTTGGGCTCAAAAGGCACCGGATTGGCAGCCAAGGCTGCGGCAGTTTGGGCATTGGCGATGAGCTGCATGACTTCCTCGTACTGGGGGTCGCTGGCAGTGATGCGCTGCAAAAAAGCACGGTAGGCACGCTCGGCTGCGGAAAAGTCTTCCAATTGATGCCGCAGCTTGCCCAAGTCGAGGAAAGCTTCGATTTTATAATCAGGAGCAATTTGTATGCCCTGTTGGAAATCCTCGGCTGCGGCAGCGACTTGGCCAGAAAGACGATGGGCCTCGGCGCGCATGTAGCGCAAGTCAATATTGGAGGGGTAAGCCGCCAGTAGGGGAGTGAGGCCTTCGATGGCTTGCTTGAAATTATCCAATTGGAAGTGTTGCCGCACGGTATGCAATTGGTTGAGGTCTTTCTTCTTGGTGATATCGGCCAGCAATTGGTAGGGTATTTCCGCCTGAGCGGGCAAGGTCGTTGGCACGCTCAGGCAAGCAAAAAATAGGCAACCTAGCAGGCTAAAAAGCGAGCAGTAGTGGATCATACTAGTAGTAACGCCGAAGGAAGACTTTTTGGCTTGTGGGGAGGGTAGTTTTTTCGCAATTGGGTTTGCGCCCGAGGAGATACCATGCCAAAACCGGAGTACGAGCCGGTATCAATTTAATGGTCGTCTATTCTTCTTGTTGGGTTTTGCTGTGTGCTAGAGCGTGAATTTGTAGGCTTTTTTCAGGGAGGCTACGCAAGCGAAAAAGGTCAGTTGGACTAGTCCAACTGACCTTTTTCATGGGTTTTACCCAGCAAAGCGCATTTTTTATCCACAAAGGTTTTACCTTCGGCTTTATGTTACGCTTCTTCAAATCGCGGGAACAAGCAGAGGACGACGCTACTTTGTTAGCGCGTTTTCAGCGAGTGCGCACGGCG
>DAITME010000072.1:0-21990 GCA_036835305.1 Lewinella sp. | reverse complement strand
ACGTATTCGGTAATGCCGACTACTGCGAAACGAGCTTGTTTGTACAAGCCTTCCAAGACGGCGTATGTGCCGGTGGTGGCAATGGCTCGCTGGCGGGTCGGATTGCCACGCCAAGCAATCAAGGCATGAATGGCGTGGAAGTGAACATCACGGATGCTGCTTCTATGAACATCATGATGCTGAGCCAGAACGGCGGCCAGTACGCCTTCACCAACTTGGAACAAGGCAACGACTATACAGTACAGCCCGCGCATGACCCAGCTGTTAGCTTGGCTAGAGTAACCACTGCTGACTTGATCCTGATCAGCCGCCATATCTTAGGTTTGGCACCGCTGACAGGGCAGTACCAGTTGCTGGCTGCCGACGTCACCCAAGACAACAACATCAACGTAGTGGATATCATCCGCATCCGTCGGGTTATCTTGGGCTTAGATCCAGCCTTCACGACCACGCCAAGCTGGCGCTTCTACGCTGTTGCCGACGGTGCCGAGGTCATCAACGAGAACAACCTCGTGGGAGCGATCACCGATGCTAACTTCGTAGCCGTAGAGATGGGTAATGTGAGTGATGCCATCGCCAACGCTCAAACGGCCACTGGCCGTGGCTTGGAAAGCCTGCAAGTGGAAGACATCGCCCTAGTAGCTGGCAACAGCTACGAGGTGCGTTTCGAGGCGGCTGATCTGGCAGGCTACCAAGCTACTTTCGAGCTTGGTGCTGGGCTAGAACTGGTGGATGTAACGATAGAAGACGCCCAAGCTACGGGCTTCAACTTGGAGCAAGCAGCCGAGGGGCTGATCGCGGTCAGCCACATAGGCGAAGGCAGCTTCACCTTGGAGCTACGCGCCACTACCGACGGCCAACTGAGCGAGCTGCTGAAACTGAGCAACCGCATTACTTACAGCGAAGCCTACCCGAACAACGGTGGTGTAGCCGACTTGAATCTGAACTTCCTGCGCAGCAACACGGAAGCGCTGTTTGCTCTTGAGCAAAACACGCCCAACCCATTTGCTGAGGTGACGAAGATCGGCTTCCAACTACCCGCCGCTGGCGAGGTAACGCTGACGGTACAAGACGTACAAGGCCGTACGATACTGGTTCGCCAGATCGAAGGTGCTGCAGGTTACAACACGGCGATCCTTAACAGCATCGAGCTGAAAGGAGCGAGCGGTGTGATGACCTACACCATCGTAGCGGGCGAGCATACCGCCACGCGCAAGATGGTGGTAGTGCGATAAGGTTATATAATACCATGTAAAAAGGGGTCGATGCATCGCATCGACCCCTTTTTACATTATACCACGGTCGTTTTCCACTTTCCTCGTTTGAAGAAGTAATAGGCCGCTAAGGCCAACCAACCCTCTGCTAGTACGATCGCCCAACAGACACCGGCTACTTCATAGCCTAGATGAATACCCAGCCAATAGCCTAATGGAATTTCCAGCAACCAAAAAGCTACGAAGTTGATTCTGGCCGGCGTCTTCGTATCGCCTGCTCCGTTGAAAGCTTGGGTCATGGTGAGACCTAGGCCAAAAAGGATATAGCTACCGCCTAAGATGCGCAGCGCAATCGTACCATAGCCTAATGCTAGTAGGTCTTGTGTGAAGAGCCCCACGAGATAAGGCGCAAAAGCCATATAGAAGAGCCCGATAACAAGCATATACGCCATAACCAGGAAAGTGGCTTCCCAGACGCCTTTTTCTGCGCGGGCAGGCTGCTGGGCACCTAGGTTTTGTCCTACAAAAGTAGCGGCGGCATTGGCAAGTCCCCAAGCGGGCAGCAGGGTGAAAATGATGAGCCGGATGGCAATGGTATAGCCCGCCACAGCGGCATCGCCTGACTGGGCAATAATACGCATCAAGAAAATCCAGCTGGCAGAAGAAATCAGGTATTGAAAAGCTCCATTGGCCGCAATCCGGCTGAGTCTGCGCATGATGGGTAAATCAAGTTGCCAGCGGCCAGCAGCCATTTTGATAACAGAAAAGCCCCCGAAAAGAATATATAGCTGGTACAGAACGCCCACCCCCCTGCCAATGCTGGTGGCCACCGCCGCTCCCGTAACGCCCATCTCGGGGATAGGCCCCCAGCCAAAAATGAAAATAGGATCCAGCACAAGGTTGATCCCATTAGACAACCACAGCACCCGCATCGCTTTGGCCGCCTCTCCTGCTCCTCGGAAAATTCCATTCAGGAGAAAAAGTAGCATGATCACGATATTGCTACCAAACATGATGCGCGTATAGTTCTGGCCCTGGGCAACAACGGCTTCGCTGCCACCCATCAGGCGCAAGATGTCGGGGGCATAAATAAAGCTTGGCACACCAATGAGCAAACTAATCAGGATGGCTAGCCAAAGAGCCTGCCTGGCTGCCTTACTGGCATTTTCCTCGTCTTTTTGGCCAATATAACGGGCCACCATCGCCATCGGAGCCGTGCTCAGCCCGATCGCTACCGCATAAATTAGGGTAAGCACCACTTCGGTAAGCCCGATGGTACTTAGTGCTTCCACGCCCAAATGACCCACAAAAAAAGTATCTACCAAGGCGAAAATAGATTCCATGGCCATCTCCAGCATCATAGGAATAGCCAGGATGGCGATGGCTCGGCGGGTATTTCCCTGGGTGAAATCATATTCGTCGCCCCGAATAGCTGCTCGAATAAAGGATAAATATTTCATCATAGTTAGGACACCATTAACTAAAACATGGCTCAAAATAGTTCCACACGGCTCCAGCGTGAGCCATTCAACGCCATTGACCTCATAAATTTATTCGTAGCTGATCATCCTCCCACGTGTTCATTGAAAGGGGTTTGAGCTGGCAAAAATGCCCAGATCCATACGGGCTGGAGGCGGGTATTCCGACAGGAGCAAGGCTCATCAATAGGAGCCAAGTTCGTTCTAGAGCCTTCGCCCTTGCCTATTAGAGTTGTTCGGCGGGTCATCAAACGGCTGTAATCGACAAATTTTATACTGCACTTCGTTGAAAAGCCTCGCCGCAGCATCACTGAGCCTGCGTTTTTCGCCTCGTTCAGTATAAAATTTGCTGTGATTTGGCTTCGCCGCTACTACGTGGTCGCTCATTTATGACTCGCCAAACAACTCTATTGCTTTACGAGCTTCCAGATGCCTTGCTGGCCTGCCACACTTTCGATTTGCAAAAAATATACGCCGCGGGGGAAGGCTGTGAGATCAAAGGTACGTTGGCTAGCCGGGTAGTGGGCTAAGGTGCGTCCATCTAGCGAAAGTAGCCTAGCACGCTGCAGTACGGGCAGTTCGCCCAGCAACTGCGTGTGTGTCTGCACGAGGGTGGGGGCGAGGGTGATTGCCTTCCATTCGGTTGTTTCTTGCGTGCTGCTAGGGCTGCAATCACTGGGTTCGCTACCGTTGAGATTGGTTTGTAGTGTACCGTTTTGTACCCACCAATGTAGCCATTGTCCGCCGCTGCCGCTTGCCCAGTTGCTTAGGTCGAAAAAGTGGCTGCCGTCGGGCGTTCCGGGAACGCGATAGACGCTGATGGCCTTGCCGCCTTTATCCCAATGGAAGGCTTCGTTGGCGGTCATGTTTTCTGGTTCAAAGGCGCTGTTGCTACAGCCAGGTAGGAAGAAGAAAGCATAATCAGGAAAGGCAGGATGCTCGCCAAATACCCGTGCGATGCCTAGTTCGTCCACACAAATGGCGGTGGCTTCGTTGGCCGCAATCCCTCTGGCGAGCTGGCCAACCATGGCCGTGCTTCTGCCCAAGAGCACCGCCGAGCGTCCCGTGCGGTTGCGTTGCTCAAAGTGGGTATCGGTGAAGGTGTTTTCCAGATAAGGCAGCTGTAGGAAGGGTAACTGACTAAAACCTTGGGTATTGGGGTGGAAAGGGTTGCTGAGGGCTTCTTGCGATACCAAACTTTGGTTGCTAGGCGCGTAGTAGAGCTGCCCTAGGATGGCCATACCTGCACTGGTGCCTCCTACCGTGATGCCTTTCTGGTTGATGGCCTCATTGAGCGCTGCGCCAATGGCATTTCCGCGCCAATAGTTTACATAATTCGTTTGGTCGCCTCCTGCAAAGAAAATGAGTTCGGCTTCTTGTATGCGCCGTAGCACATAGGGGTCGGTAGCAGCGGAGGCGTTGTTGAATCGAATGGTCTCCACGGAATTGACCAGCAGGCCTAGCTCTTGGAAAAAGTAGTCGTTGTAGCCGTTGCTGCCGCTGGCCCTGAGAACCAATACATCCCCACCGCCAGCCCTGGCTAGCATCCAGCGCATGGCATCATCGTTGTCTGGGCCGCCGCCTGCCAGCACGATGCCTGGCTGGTAGCTATTGCTTTGTACATCGCTGGTATCGCCGGTAAAAAAGCTGGTAAAAGCCTGTGAAAAAAGGAAGCAGGGCGTGAAAATCCAGAAGAGAAAATAGCTGGCGAGAAAGGAAAAAATACGCATGCTGGGTATATTTAAATCTATTGATGTATCAAAGGTAGCGGATTTTTGCTGTACTTTTGTAGGAAACTAAGTTGATGATATGGCAATCAAGGGGAGGCTATTTTCTTATTTTAGTTGGTTTCAACTGGTTTTGCTCTTGTTTGGCTGCCTAGCTTGGCTGGCGGGCACACAACTTTCGCTATGGGATCAGGATGAGGCCGCCTACGCAGGTTTTGCGATGGAGATGCTGCGGCGCCCAGATTGGCTGATTCCCGATTTTCCCTGGAGCGATATCCACCGCAAACCGCCCTTACATTTCTGGTCTATTGCTTGTTCTTTTTGGCTCTTTGCTTATACAGAACTGGCGGTTCGGCTGCCGGCTATCCTGGCTATGTTGGGTACTTTTTTGCTGCTTCGCTATCGGGCGACGGCTGTTTTTGGGACGGCTGTGGCGACGCGGGCAGCCTGGATGCTATCGGCTAATTTTTTATTGGTCTTCATCACTAAGATATCGGTGACGGATAGCCTGCTGCTTTTTTTTGAAACGATGGCTGCGCTAGCTTTGGTAAATTTTATGCATCAGCAAGACAAACGAGAATACGCTTGGTTTGTAGTGGGGGTGGCTGGTGGCCTGTTAGTGAAAGGGCCTCCGGTTTTGATATTGACCCTGGGGATGATGGGGTTCCTACTATTTTTTCATCCGCAGCGCTGGCGCTTGCTTCGTTTTCATCCCTGGTTTTTGTTGCCCTTGGCGGCTATTCCCTTGTTGTACTGGGGGAGCTTGGCTTGGCAGCGAGATGAGGGGTTTTTTATTGGTTGGATGTTGGAATGGTACACCTTCGGCAGGGTCTCTAAAGCGGTGCTGGGGCAAACGGGGCCGCCGGGCTACTATCTTGCTTTTATTTTGATATCGTTTATGCCCTTTTTACTGGTGTTACCAGCGGCTTTCCGCTCGTTACTACGGCCACTGTCGCTGCTGAAATGGCAGCCTACCCAAGTTTTGCTACTTGGTTGGTTGGCTTCGGGCTGGCTGATTTACGAGTTGATGAGCTCCAAGCTGCCTGCCTACGCTATAGGGGCTTACCCAGCTATTGCTTTGCTCTTGTCGAGGGAGTGGGAAAAACTGCCAAATAAGGCTGCCCCTCGCCAAACAATCTACCGTTTTGGTTTGGGGCTTTATGTTTTGCTCGTGGTAACCTTAGCGTTTTTACTGATATTGGCTCCTCAGCTCGATCGGGTACTTATCCGATTAATTGGCGGCCAGGCTTTATGGCCTTTTTATTTGGTGGCAGCCTTGTTTTTGGCTTTGGGCAGTTGGGCCATTATTTTGTTCTTACGGGCTGATTTTTCGTGGGCTTTTTCGGTTTTGTTATTGCAAGCATTTACGCTTTTATTGGGTATTTTTTGGGGCGTGATGCCTTTGGTAGAGGAGCAGCGTTCGGCCACCAAGACAGCGACGACCTGGGTGGTGGAGGAAGGTCATTTCACCAAGCTGGTAGCAGCGAAAAATTATCGGCTACCCAGCCTACCGTTTTACATTTTGCGCGCTGGCCTAGCATTCGAGACAGCAGTTAGCCCAGCGGATTGTCTTCAGGCTCTTGCAGAACCGCATGTAGCCTTGCTGATACAAGCGCAAGATTTAGAAGAATTGCTGCCAGCCATGGAAGCCGCAGGGTATTCCACCACGCCGCGCCACGTCATTCCAGGCTTTATTAGCGATAAGGGGAAATTTGTGGACTGGTGCATATTTTAAAACTTTTATCTTTTAGCTTAAAATCGAATTTATGCGCTACGTAATGAAGTGGATCCTTTGGTTAGCAGCGGCTTTGATCTTATATGTTGGTGGTTTTTTGCTCTATGGCACACTGACTGATTGGGTGCCCGAAGACGTGATCTCCTTGGAACCGATAGGGGAGGGGAGCCAGCAAAAAACGATTCAAGACAGTACCCTATCGCTGTCTATCTGGAATGTAGGCTATGGTGGGCTAGGCAAAGAAGAAGCTTTCTTCTATGATCAGGGCTATTTCTTTTGGGCAAAGCCTGGTTCGGTAAGAGTGCCGGAAGCACGTGTGGAGCGGTACGTGGATGGCATGGAAAACACTATGCGCACCTTGGCTTCAGATTTTTACCTGCTTCAGGAGGTAGATACCAGCAGCCGCCGTTCTTGGTACACCCATCAGCTAGATAGTATGCACGCGCGGCTAGTTGGCTATGAGGCTTACTTCGCGATGAACTATCAGAATGAGCGGGTGCCTATACCGGTATTCCATTTCTGGGATCACTACGGATATGTGCGCGGTGGTTTGGTGAGCTACAGTCGGTACGCAGCAGCAGAAGCTAGACGGTATCAGCTACCAGGCGATCTGGATTGGCCTACGCGCTTGTTTGAGTTAGACCGCTGCGTACTTCGGCAAGTGTTTTCCACCGCCTGGGGAAAAAATCTGGTGATTTACAACATTCACCTAGCGGCCTACGACGAAGGAGGGGTGGTGAAAAAACAACAAATGGAATGGCTACAGCAGCTCATGCAAAAAGATTTTGCCGAAGGAGCCTACGTAATTGTTGGTGGCGATTGGAACCAAGTTCCGCCCGGCTTCGATTATGCCAGCTACAACCCCGACCAACGTGCTGCCTTCGAGCAAATCAGTATCCCCTCTGATTTCGCTCCGGATGGCTGGCAGTGGGCCTACGATCCCAATGTGCCAACCAATCGAAAGATGAATAAGGTTTATGACCGGGCAAGCTCCTTGAAATCCCTGATCGATTTCTTTCTCCTTAGTCCTAATGTCAAGCTACTGGCGGTAGAAGGTATTGATCAAGATTTCGCCTACGCCGACCATCAGCCAGTGAAGATTCAAGTACTATTGGAATAATGTTGTATAGATTTTTTCTAAATAAGTACGCTAAAGAACTTGCCAATGCAACATTTTTTGTTCACATTTTTTTTAATGTTACCTTTGTAGCCGAAGCGATTGGTTCTCGGGTTTCGTGTTTTTTACGATCGCTTATTTTAAACAAACAAAGCAAAAAACAATACTTATTATGGTCAGTTGGCTTGGTCGTTTTCTTACCTCTAGCATTGGTCAGAAGCTGGTGATGTCTCTCACAGGGCTCTTCCTTATCTCCTTTTTAGCGGTGCATTTACTGGGCAATTTTCAGTTGTTAGTTGGCGATGGCGGGCAGGCCTTCAATGAATATGCCTACTTCATGACTACTAACCCAGTAATCCAATTTACCAGCTATGGTTTGTATGCCTTCATTATCATCCACACTGTTCAAGGGCTTGCCCTATGGGCAAAGAACAGGTCTGCACGCGGAGCGGAGGGCTATGCTGTAAAAGTAAACCGAACTGCAGGCGCTAGCAAGGCTTCCTTCAGAATGGGAGCTTTGGGAACCATCATCTTGATCTTTATATTGGTGCATTTATACCAATTCTGGCTACAGATGAAATTGGGTAATGTGGAGATGATTAATTATGCGGGAAGTGATCATGCTGTTAAAGATCTTTACACACTGGTGGCAGCAGCTTACAACAATCCGCTCTTTGTGGCCTTTTATGTAGGTAGCATGCTTTTTATCGGTCTTCACTTGTGGCATGGTTTCCAGTCAGCTTTCCAAACGCTGGGTTTAAACCATAAAAAGTATAGCCCGCTCATCAAGTTGATAGGGCAAGTTTACAGCGTGGCAGTGCCTTTGGGCTTTGCTATCATCCCCATTTTGATGTACTTGAATCGCTAGTACATCAATTATTTTGATAACCTGTCGTACTAGTCCGCTAGTTGCGATCTAAATTATAGTGCATCATGTCTTTAAACGGAAACATACCTCCCGGTCCTCTAGGCGAGAAATGGACGAAATATCGTTCTAGCATGCCGCTGGTGGCCCCTAACAACAAGCGTAGATTGGAAGTAATTGTAGTTGGCACCGGCTTAGCTGGTGGTGCCGCTGCTGCTACACTGGGCGAGCTGGGGTATAAAGTAAAAGTCTTTACTTTCCACGACAGCCCGCGCAGGGCGCACTCTATTGCTGCCCAAGGAGGTATTAATGCAGCCAAGAACTATCAGAACGACGGAGACAGCGTCTATCGCCTTTTCTATGATACCATCAAAGGTGGAGACTACCGAAGCCGCGAGGCGAATGTACACCGCCTAGCGGAGGTGAGCACCAATATCATCGATCAAGCAGTCGCGCAAGGGGTTCCCTTCGCACGGGAATACGGCGGCTTGTTGGCCAACCGTTCTTTCGGTGGGGTGCAGGTGAGCCGGACTTTCTACGCCCGCGGTCAAACGGGTCAGCAGCTGCTGCTAGGGGCTTACCAATCCTTAAGCCGTCAGATAAGCCTTGGCAATGTAACACTCTACAACCGCCACGAGATGCTGGATGTGGTTATCCAAAATGGCAAGGCCAGAGGTATTGTAGCCAGAAACTTGCTCACGGGCAAGCTGGAGAGCTTCGGCGCTCATGCAGTAGTGTTGGGTACGGGCGGTTATGGCAACGTCTTCTACCTTTCTACCAACGCCATGAACTGCAACGTCACCGCTGCTTGGCGCTCTGTCAAGCGAGGTGCTTACATGGCTAACCCTTGCTTCTGCCAAATCCACCCGACCTGCATTCCCGTTTCAGGCGAGTACCAGTCGAAGCTGACCTTGATGTCGGAGTCGCTGCGCAACGACGGCCGCGTATGGGTGCCCAAAAAGCAAGAAGACGCCCAAGCTATTCGCGAAGGGCGCAAAACGGGTCTCGATATCACCGAAGCAGAGCGCGATTACTTTCTAGAGCGCCGCTACCCTGCCTTCGGCAACTTAGTGCCGCGCGACGTAGCCAGCCGCGCTGCCAAAACAGCTTGCGATGAGGGCTTGGGCGTAAGTGCCACGGGCTTAGCCGTGTACCTCGATTTCAGTGATGCCATCATGCGCTATGGCCGCTCCAAAGCCCACAGCCAAGGCCTGAACGAGGACGACGAGCAGCTCGTAAAGAAACTAGGTACGGAGGTCGTTTCCGAAAAATACGGTAACCTCTTCGAGATGTACGAAAAAATTACAGGGGAGAACCCCTATGTGATGCCGATGAAAATTTATCCCGCCATCCACTATACTATGGGAGGCCTTTGGGTAGATTATAATTTGCAAACCAACATCCCCGGTCTTTTCGCCACGGGAGAGGCTAACTTTAGCGATCATGGTGCCAACCGCCTCGGCGCTTCGGCGCTGATGCAAGGCTTGGCAGACGGCTACTTCGTCTTGCCCTACACCATCGGTACCTTCTTAGCGGATGAAATTCGGACACCAAAAATCGACAATACGGCGCCCGAGTTCCAAGCTGCCCTAGCCGACACCCAGGGGCGCATCGATCGCTTGATGAACATACAAGGAAGCCAAAGTGCAGAAAGCTTCCACCGCCGACTCGGCAAAATTATGTGGGATTACTGCGGAATGAGCCGCAATGCAGAAGGATTGATTACGGCAAGGAAAATGATCCGTGAACTGCGGGAAGAATTCTATCGCGATCTATTTGTTCCTGGCAAAGCCGACGAGTTCAATCCAGAGCTAGAAAAAGCTTTGCGCGTAGCAGACTTCCTGGATTTGGGAGAGCTCATGACCGTAGATGCCCTCGATAGGAACGAAAGCTGCGGCGGCCATTTCCGCGAGGAGTACCAATCCGAAGACGGTGAGGCATTGCGCCGCGACGAGGAGTATGCCTACGTCTCTGCTTGGGAATGGAACGACGAAGAGCCCATCTTGCACAAAGAAGAACTCATTTTTGAAAATGTAGAGCTGAAAACACGCTCTTATAAATAATATAGCTATGAAACTGACGCTCAAAATTTGGCGCCAACAAAATGCAACTGCAAAAGGTGGCTTTCAGACCTACCAGCTAGACAATGTCACCGAGCATATGTCTTTCCTTGAAATGCTGGATGTGCTGAACGAGCAGCTCATCGCTAAAAAAGAATCCCCCATCGCTTTCGAGCACGACTGTCGGGAGGGCATCTGTGGTACTTGTGGCTTGGTCATCAACGGCTATGCCCACGGCCCGCAGCAGGGGACAACTACCTGTCAATTGCACATGCGCCACTTCAAAGATGGTGATACCGTCACCATCGAGCCTTGGCGCGCCAAGGCCTTCCCGGTGGTAAAAGATTTGGTGGTCAGGCGCGATGCTTTCGACCGCATCATCCAAGCGGGTGGATACGTTTCAGTCAATACCGGCCAAGCCCAAGATGGCAATGCGATTCCGATCGAGAAAGACCAGGCAGCCTATGCCTTTGATGCGGCAGCTTGTATCGGCTGCGGCGCTTGTGTGGCCGCTTGCCCAAATGCCTCGGCGATGTTGTTTACGTCCGCCAAAGTTAGTCACCTATCGCACCTCCCGCAAGGAAAAGTGGAAGCGACCAAGCGCGCTTTGAAAATGGTAGCCCAGCACGATGCAGAGGGCTTTGGCCGCTGCAGCAACATCACGGCTTGCGAGGCAGAGTGCCCCAAAGGCATTTCGGTCTCTCACATCGCTGCGCTGAACCGAGAATACCTCTCTGCTGCGGTGGGTAGTCAGGAGGCCTTATAAGTTATTGCTGTCGCAGGAGCCAAGTTTTCGGTTAAGAGCCATGTCTTGAAAGATGCTTGCTCTTTTTGGTTAGCTTTGCTCCTGTGGGAATACCCGTATAAGCATTCAGGGCCAGTACCTTTGCGTTTCGCACGAGTAGAGAGCCGTAAAAAAAACCGAATCTCAGCCTGGCCAAGATTCGGTTTTTATCAGTAAGCGCGCATTCTTACGCAAATACCTCCGTAGCAGCGAAGTGGAAAGCGCCCTCAATAGCGGCATTTTCGTCACTGTCAGAGCCGTGTACGGCATTTTCGCCGATGCTAGTAGCGTAGTTGGCGCGTATGGTGCCAAGAGCTGCCTCTTTGGGGTTGGTGGCGCCAATGAGGGTGCGGAAATCGGCTACTGCATTGTCTTTTTCCAGAATAGCTGCTACGATGGGGCCGCTGCTCATGAATTCAACGAGCTCGCCATAGAAGGGGCGTTCGGCATGTACAGCGTAGAACTCACCTGCTTTCTGAGCGCTCAGTTGGGTGTATTTCATGGCTACAATTTTGAAGCCCGCTTCGTTGATTTGGGCTAAGATAGCGCCGATGTGACCGTTGCGGACAGCATCCGGCTTGATCATAGTGAAGGTACGGTTGGTTGTCATCAGTTCAAAAATTTGATAAAAATCGGGATAATTACACCTAGCCTACGCCAAATGCGCCGCAAAAGTAGGAAAATTTCAGCAGCTATCCTTTTTTTTTATGACCTTTGAGGCTTGTTTTATTAGCAACTATTTCTTTTAGTAATACAAAGGACCTAGCTGCCAAAAGGCATTGTGATGCAAACAGATATACAAGCGGTGAAGGCCTTGTTGAGCCAGCCACAAGATATAGTAATCCTGAGCCACCGAAATCCGGACGGCGACGCCATAGGCTCGAGCCTAGGGCTTTTGCATTATTTACGCAAGTTAGGGCACCGCGCCAATGTGATTGTTCCCAGTGATTATCCTGATTTCCTAAGCTGGCTACCTGCTGTGGGGGACATTGTTGTCTTCGATGATGAAACGGAGGAAGCCAACGCCTTGCTGAAGGAAGCTACCATGTTCTTCATCCTCGACCTCAATTCTTTTGATCGGATCGATAAGGTAGCAGAGACCTTGCACGATGACCCCCGGCCCAGGGTGATGATTGACCACCACCTTTTTCCAGAGCCAATTGCGGATTATATGTTCTCGGATACCACGGCTTCCTCCACTTGCGAAATGGTGGTGGACTTCGTGGTGGCACTTGGAGACGAGGAGAAGCTGGATAAAACTATTGGAGATTGCCTTTACACCGGAATTGTTACCGATACAGGCGGCTTCAAGTATGCCACCTCGGCCAAGCTTTTTGCTACCGTTAGTAAGCTGCTAGCAATCGGTACGGACGACTACAAGGTGCAGGATCGCATTTGGAATAGCATGACGGAAAAGCAGTTACGCCTATTGGGGCATTGCCTGGCCAACCGCATGGAAGTATATCCTGAGTACCATACGGCCATGGTCTATCTAACGAAGGAAGACTATACGGATTTTGATATACAGCGAGGCGATACGGAGGGGGTTGTTAACTTTCTTCTCCGGATGCCCAATGTGATGATTGCAGCTTTCATTCACGAGCAGCCGACAATCGTAAAGCTAAGTCTTCGCTCTAAAGGCGATGTGGACGTGCAGGATATTTGCAAACAACATTTTAGAGGGGGCGGGCATAAAAATGCTTCTGGCGGTGCTAGCTTTGTGCCTTTAAGTACTACCATTAATAAATTCACCAAACTATTGCCCGACTACGCAGCAGCTATTCAAGACGCCTACGAAGCTTTCGTACGGCGTTAGTGCTAGGTTTTTGCTAGTTTAGTCAGGTTTTTCACACTTTTATTCAATTTTATGCGAAATTACGTTATTTTAACTTTGGGTCTGTTCTTGGCCTTTGCAAGCTGCGACAAGACCGGTAAGATACAAGTTACCGAGGCGGGCAACCAATACATTCTTCACAAATCAGGCAAGGGGGAAGTAGCAGCCGAAACAGATGCCTATGTGTATGTTCACGCCATCTTGACGGCCAACGACAGCATTCTGTTTGATACCCGCAAGGGTGGGGGAGAAGCTACGGCTGTCCAGATTCCTGCTCCTGGAAGTATCTCCCCGGGAGGGGCTGGTCCTGTGGAGGATGTGCTGCGCGGTAGAAGAGCTGGCGACAGCCTCACTTTGATCGTGCGTATTGATACACTAGAAATTAAGCCACCGGGCTTAGAGGACGTGGACAATATGTACTACACGCTTGCTATTCAGGAAGTGGTGGATGCCGAGACTTACGCGGCGCGCATGGCCATCAAACAGCAAGAAATGCAAGCCGCAACGGAGCGTGTGATAGAACGGGAGGCGGAGATGCTTCGTTTTGCGGAGGAAGTACACGCAAGCTATCTGTTGAATAAAATAGCTGATTTACAAACCACCGAAAGTGGACTCCTGTACGTGATCCACGAAGAGGGTACAGGACCCCAAGCGGAGGTAGGCGATATAGCTACGGTACAGTACATCGGTATGCTCACGAGCGATGGTACGGTTTTTGACCAGTCCTTCCAGCGGGGGCAGGGTATTCAGTTCCCGATCGGGGAAGGCCGTGTGATTATGGGCTGGGATGAAGGTTTGCTCTTGCTCAAAGAAGGAACGCGGGCTACCTTCTTTATTCCATCTGCACTGGGTTATGGCGAGATGGGGACGCCTGATGGTACGATTCCCGAAAACTCCGAACTGATGTTCTATGTTGAGCTGGAGAAGCTTAACTAAAATAGCAGAGACCTCGGTCAGGTCAAACAAGGCTAATAAAAAAGCGATGCAGAGCTGGGGGTCTTTGCATCGCTTTTTTATTGTCCTATTACGTTGCTTCTTTGAGGTAGCACTGCTCCTGCCGAATGGCAAAAAATGTATGGTAAGTACTCGGACAAATTTAATGCGACTTGTCAATCTGGTAGGTTTTGCTTTCAGCCGAGGAAAAAAAAGTAGGCTTAGTGGTGCTAAGACGAGGCTTTTTAACGCTGGCTGGGAGCAAAAGATGCCGAGTGCAAAGGTGTGATTAAATTTGTCCGAGTACTTAGTCAGCAGCGGGGGACTTCTAGCGTTGTATGGCGAAAGCTTGGCGGCTTACTTCCTTGCCTTTTCGGATTAGTAACCAATAGATGCCGTTGGGTAGGTGGGCGATGGCGATGCGGGAGGTGGCGACGGATGCTTCTTGCAAGAGCCGGCCGCTGTTGTCGTGGAGGCTGATGGCGCTGAGGCCTTCGGGGAGGCCACTGATTTCCAGGTAATATCCTTGGTTGGGATTTGGAAAGAGGGTGATGGCTTGTGGCCAATTAGCCGCGCGTATACTGCTAGGTTCTTCTAGGGTGATGCTGCCATCCAGTAATTGAGCGGGGAAGGCCATGGAGCTGTTTGTTTGGATGAACTCTCCGGGTAGGTAGCCATCGAAACTGAGCGGGGTGCTGCCTGCGCTTACTTGTGCCGTAAAGCAGAACGAAAGGAGCGTTGTTCCCGGCGCTAGTGTGATTCCTACTAAGTCGCTAGCTACCCAGCTTACGCCTAAGGTACTATCATTAGGGGAGAAGATATTGCCAGGTTGTAAGCTCAGCGGATTGCTGCCAAACTCAATATCACTAAAGCGGACGATCGCCGGATCCCAGACCAAAGAAAACTGGGCTGCCACAATGTCGGGGAAGCTATCTGCTGTGACGGGCATGCAGAAGGTTGCTTCTTGTGTAGTGAGGTCATCGAGCCTTAAGACAACCTTGGTCTGGGCTGCTAGCGGGCTAGTTGTAAAGAGGAGCAGTAAGCTCAAAAAATGTTGTAACATAGTGGATGGTTGTTGGTCTTTTATGGATCTTTTTTTTAAACTGGTACAAAAGTACGTTGATTTTGTAAATTTGCTCCCTAGTGTTTTTTTGGTGAGCAGGGGGATGCTCGGTCGTTCGACTTTGAGCTGAAGCATACTGTGGCTTACCTTAAGCCGAGCTTTTTAGGCCAAGCATAAGTTTTACATCCAAGTTTGCTGCTATGGTTGTCGTTAGAGAAAATAATGAGATTGTAATTAGGATTCCAGATGTAGGAAACGAGATACTGCTATCTGAGCTTCAGCGGATAATAGAATATGTAAGCTACTATCGGATCATAAGAAAAAGCAAAGCTAAGCAATAACAAATAGATAGCCTAGCCAGAGATGTCAACTCAAATTAGTGGAGAGAGAATTAAGCTAGATTATTGGGCGAATGAACCGTCGGGAGTTGTTAAAAAAGCTTTTAATTTTTCCAATAAAAAACGCCCAGCGAAGAACCGCTGGGCGTTTTTTATTAAACCAAGACAAGAGGCCGCTTTAGTTTTTGAAGTAGCTTTCTAGCGTGCCACCTTCTGTGACGACGTCGATGCGTCTTTTGAATTCGTTGGATACATCCAGTTCATCGTTGCGGGCGTAGATCTCGCGTAAAGCGATGAGGGTGTTCATGTCTGTAGGATCCATCTGCTCGGCTTGCTTGAAGTAGGGAAGGGCAGCGGCGAACTCCTCGTCGATCTTTTTGCTTAGGGCCTCGTATTTTTTCTGTCCCTCGCGAGAGAGGTCATCATTGAGGGCGATGAGCTCTTGCGTCATAGCAGCAGCGCGGTTGAAGTACAAAGCACCGATGCTGTAAACAGCGGAAACATAGTCGGGCTTTTTCTCGAGTGCTTGCTCGTAGAAAGACTTCGCTTGTTGGAAATACTCGGCCGCTTTGTCTTCTTCTCCTGCGGCGGCGGCACTTTGGTATAGGTTGTCGTACACACTGCCGGTGGTGGCATACAGACTAACATTGTCTGGCTCTTTCTCGATAGCCGCTGCTAGCTTGCCTGTTAGTACATCTAGCTTCTTTTCGGCCAGGTAGTAATTGATTTCGGTAAAGAGCAGTTGGGCATCGTCTGGATATTTCTCACGGCCTTCATTAAGGAGCATTAAGGCTTTTTCTTTGTCGCCTTTAGCTGCGTAGATTTTGTAGAGACCGTCATATACGCTGGAGTCGTCGTAGCCTTGTGCGCGCAGCTTTTCGAACAGCGGTGTTGCGGCGTCGAGCTTATCAGCTAGCTGGGCTGTCACAGCGGCGTAGAAGAGTTCATCATTGATTTTGTCTTCTGCACTCAAGTTACTTTCACCACCGTTGGCCAGTAGGAAATCGTGCACAGCAGCACTCTTGGAAAAGTTGGCATAAGCAGCCTCGTAGTCTTTGTCTTGGATGCCAAATATGCCAGCGTTGCTCAGGTTGCCTTGCAGATCAGTCAATCCTGTGAGAGCAGCTTTCTGGTCGCCTTTCTTATCAGCCAGCTGGAAGGCTTTCATGTAGGCATCCGCAGCCATGGCGGCTGGCTGATCGACTTTGGGTAGGTCTGCCAACGAACCGATGCCGCTCGTCTTGATAATAACTAGCTGGTTCATGACGGCGGCGTAGATATCGCCGGCCTCTACGAAGGTCTTGGGGTCGCTCATTGTTTCGGTGCCTTTCACGGCCAAAGCAATGTTGGTAGCCGCATCATTGAGCTTATCCAAGTCTTGGCTAAGCTTGTAGGCATCAAAAGCCTTAGAGGCAGCTTTGAGTTCTGATTTTCCTTGCGCTGATACGGCCGCTACTGTGAGCAGCAGCACAAAGAAACTAAGGAGAAGGTTCTTCATAATTGGTTGGTTTGAATGTAGTTGAATTCCGTCTGTTTCGACGTTTGTTTTTCAGTCTTGGATACTAATTGAACGTTAAGAAGCCGGCTTTGCTTGTTAAGAAAATGTTATTTTATTCTTCTTCTTCACTTTCGTCGCGCGTTACCACGGCTACATCGGCGATACTATCGTCGGCATCTACTCGGATCACTCTCACACCTTGAGTGGCGCGGCCCATCTCTCGGACATCGCTAATTTTCATCCGGATCATAACACCGCTCTTGTTGGTGATGATGAGCTCGTCCTCGGCGGTGACGGCTTTGATGGCTACGAGTTCGCCCGTTTTTTCGCTTACTTTGATGGTTCGCACACCTTTACCACCGCGGTTGGTGATGCGGTAATCATCGAAGTGGGTGCGTTTACCCATACCTTTCTCTGAAACGACCATGATGGACTTATCGGCATCTAGCTCCGGATCGAGGGAGACCATACCGATTACGTGGTCGTTTTCATCCGCTAGGCTTACGCCTCGCACGCCGGTGGCATTGCGCCCCATACCGCGAACTTTACTTTCCTCAAATCGAATGGCTTGCCCTTGGCTGGTGGCGAGGAAAATTTGGCTGTGGCCGTTGGTGAGTTTGGCTTCCAACAGCTGGTCTCCTTCGTTGATGGAAATAGCGTTGATGCCATTGGCTCTTGGGCGGCTGTAGGCCTCCACGCTGGTTTTTTTGACTAAGCCCTTTCGGGTACAGAAAACAATGTAGTTATTATCCAGAAATTCTTGATCGGTCAGATCCTGAATGATGATGTAGGCGCGGATGCGATCTTCTTTTGGGACGGCGATGATGTTCTGAATCACCCGGCCGCCACTATCTTTGCTGGCTTCGGGAATTTCATAGACCCGGAGCCAATGGCAGCGCCCCGACTCGGTGAAGAACAAGACGTAGTTGTGGTTGGAGGCCACGAACATGTGTTCTATAAAATCGGCATCGCGGGTTTTGCTGCCGCGGCTTCCGCGCCCGCCGCGGCTTTGGAGGCGGTACTCCGTAATAGGCGTGCGCTTAATATAACCCAAGTGACTGATGGTGATGACTACATCCTCATCGGCAATCATATCGGTGATGCTGATGTCGGAGGTATCAAGGCTAATGACGCTGCGGCGCTCGTCGCCAAAAGCGGCTTTGACTTCTGCTAGCTCGTCTTTGACGATGTTGCGCTGCAGCTCTTCGCTGGCTAAGATGGCACGCAGCTGGTCGATCAGCTTGCGAATTTCTTCGTACTCCTCGCGGATTTTATCCAGCTCTAGGCCAGTAAGTTTCTGCAAGCGCATTTCCAAAATGGCCTTGGCCTGGGCTTCGCTGAGGACATCGCCTTCTAGGGTGATATAGTCCGTTGTTTGGACTTCTTTGACGAGGTCGCCGAACTTAGCCCAGAAGGCGGGCTTGTCTTCCACGAAGTCGCCGCGCATTAGACTTGCCTTTGCCTCGTCGGGCGTTCGGCTAGCACGGATGAGGGCGATGATTTCATCGAGGTAATCTAGGGCAATGGTGAGGCCTACCAAGATATGAGCACGGCTGAGGGCTTTGTTGAGCTCGAACTGGGTGCGGCGCACAATGACCTCTAGGCGGAACTTGATAAATTCCTCTATCATGTCCTTGAGGTTCAAGGTCATGGGGCGGCCATTGACCAAAGCCACGTTGTTTACGCCATAGCTGGTTTGCAGCGCCGTGTATTTGTAGAGGTAGCTCAGTACGATGCTGGCCATGGCGTCGCGCTTGATCTCGATCACAATGCGCAGGCCATCCCGGTCGGATTCGTCGCGGACATCACTGATGCCTTCAATTTTTTTCTCATTCACCAACTCAGCAATCTTGGCTACCAAGACCGCTTTATTGATCTGGTAGGGGATTTCGCTGATGATGATGGTTTCGCGGTCGTTGTTGTCGGTGATGATATCCGCTTTTCCGCGCAAGATCACCCGGCCTCGGCCGGTGCGGAAGGCTTCCCGAACACCATCGAGGCCATAAATAATACCGCCGGTGGGGAAGTCAGGAGCCTTGATGTATTGCATCAGCTCATCGATGCTAATATGTGGGTTATCAACCGTTGCGGCGATACCATCTACCACCTCCGTGAGGTTGTGGGGCATCATATTGGTAGCCATACCTACGGCAATGCCGCTGGCACCGTTCACAAGCAGGTTGGGGATGCGGGTGGGGAGAACGCTGGGCTCCTTGAGGGTATCATCGAAGTTGAGCTGAAAATCGACTGTATCCTTATTGATATCAGAAAGGATATCATCGCTGATTCTCTGCAACCTAGCTTCGGTATAGCGCATAGCCGCTGGGCTATCGCCGTCCATACTGCCAAAGTTACCTTGGCCATCTACCAAGGGGTAGCGCAGCGACCAATCCTGAGCCATCCGAACCATGGTGTCATATACCGAGGAGTCACCGTGTGGATGGTATTTACCCAGTACTTCCCCGACGATACGGGCAGATTTCTTGTGGGCGCTGCGGAAGGTGAGTCCTAGTTCGTTCATACCAAACAAAACACGGCGATGAACAGGCTTGAGGCCATCTCTAACATCGGGTAAAGCGCGGGAGACAATCACCGACATCGAATAATCGATATAGGCAGATTTCATTTGATCCTCGATGTTTACCGGGATAATTCTTTGATCTGGAGACATTCAATTAACTTAGTTAAAAACCGACCGCGAAGGTACAAACAAAGTGGCGGAAATACAAGTAAAAGGAAGATTTACTCGATGCTCGGAAAGCTTTTTCCAGATACTTTGCTCCTTCGATAAATACTGGCTCCTGCCCCCGGCGCGTACCGTGTCCGTATGGATGTGCACCTAGTGCCCCAACTCCCAAGTCGTATGAGACGAAGCGGTAATCTTACCAACACCATGGGCAGCAGTTTCTCCACAAGATGACAGCCGCGATACAGGCAAGCACCGCCAGGAGGTATTGGGAAGTTGGTACGGCGTGTACACCTAGGCGGGTACAGTATGCATTTGCTGGCTCTCGCGGGAGCAAAGTGCACTATTTTGAGCCGTGCCATTGGCCAAGCACCCACAACCAATTAGCTTTGCGGTCGTTTTGAGAGGGTTGTAATGCTGAATTAAGCCAATATGATTAAGAAAGAAGTGAAGCCCTACGGCAAGGGAAAATCCAAGAAAGAAGAAGTGGGGGAGATGTTCGATAGCATCGCACCCAGCTACGATTTGCTCAATAGGGGCACCAGCCTGGGCATAGATACGCTTTGGCGAAAAAAAATGATTGCTCAGTTGGATGCTAACCAACACCGCCGCGTGCTGGATATTGCTACTGGCACAGCCGATGTGGCCATACAAATGGCTAAAAGACTCGGGATTCCGCACATCACGGGCCTAGATCTGAGTCCTGAGATGCTGCGGTACGGTCAGAAAAAAATTGACCGGGAGCGGCTGGAAGCGGTGATTACTTTACAGCAAGGCGACAGTGAAGATTTGCCCTTCGAAGACAATAGTTACGACGCTGTGACCGTTGCATTTGGCGTCCGCAATTTTGAAAATCTGGAAGCTGGTTTGGCCGAGATGCTGCGCGTGTTGCAGCCAGGAGGTAAATTAGTAGTTTTGGAATTTAGCAAGATCCGTTTTGTACCTTTGCGGGCTTTATTTAATTTCTACTTTGGTAGCATAATGCCGCTAATTGGTCGTTTACAGTCTAAAGATCCCCGTGCCTACGCCTATCTGTTCGAGAGTGTGCAGGCTTTCCCCTCAGGGGCAGACTTTACCAACATACTAACCAAGCTCGGTTACAAGCAATCTTCATGTCAAGCACTCACCTTCGGTATCGCAAGTATCTACACGGCCTACAAGCCGGCCTAGTATTGTTTCTACTCTTTTCGTTTTGTCCGCAGGCCAGCCAAGCCCAATACGTGGGCGGCGGCAACCGCAATTTTTATGATTTCTCCTCGAAGCCCTACTATTTTGGCATCACCTTAGCAGTCAACAGCAGCCGCTACACGCCCTACCGTTCGGAGAACTTTATCTTTTCGGATAGTATCCGTATTGTAGAGAGCCTCAATGGGCCAGGCTTCAACTTGGGTATCATTACCAACCTCAAGATGGGGCAGTATTTCGATTTTCGATTTTTGCCCACACTGTCGTTTTCGGAGCGGAAGCTGCAATACACCGCCGGTACTCGGCAGGTGCGGGAAAGGCAGCGAACGGTGGAATCTGTTTTCGTGGAGCTACCTTTTCATTTCCGATACAAATCGGCGCCTTACAAAGATCGGCGTATGTTCCTCATCGCGGGGGTCAAGTACAACTTCGATGTAGCCAGCGAGAGCCGCGCTCGGCAAGCCGATCAATTGGTGAAGATTAGTCCGCACGACTTTCAGTTAGAATACGGAGCAGGCGTGCAGTTTTTCCTGCCCTACTTTATTTTTTCGCCAGAGATAAAAATCAGCCATGGCATCGGGAATACCCTTATCTTTAACCCGAATTTGGCAGAGAGCACGGTCTTGGAAAAAGTACTGAGTAGAACCTTCACCTTATCTTTCCACTTTGAGGGCTAAACATTCAATTTATGGACAAGGAAGCTATAGATCAGCTATTCATCCGCCTGCTTCGTAGGCACCTAGGGCAGGTTTGGCAGGAAGTTAAGCCACAAATCATTGCAGCGCTGCCGGCGGAGGTAGATGCTGCCTTGTTGGAAAAATACGTGGATGATTCGGCTAGTCCTTCGGTTTCTGTGAATGCCTATGGCGTGGAGCCGAGGTTCTATGCCCACCGAGTATCGGGCAGGCTGCTGGAATTTTATCGTAGTAAGTGATGTGCGAGCAAAAAGAGAAGAACCCTTGGGAAACCATTTCCGAGGGAGTAGCATACGACAATGCCTGGATACAAGTGCGCCACAGCGAAGTGATCAACCCCAAGGGAGGGCAAGGCATCTACGGAGTAGTTCACTTTAAAAACAAGGCCATCGGTATTGTGCCAGTGGATGAAGAAGGCTATACCTATCTGGTGGGGCAGTGGCGCTACGCGCTTGGGGCCTATCATTGGGAAATACCCGAAGGGGGCTGCCCGTTGGGAGAAGATAGTCTAGAGGCTGCGAAGCGAGAGTTGGCGGAGGAGACCGGGCTAGTGGCAGCGGAGTGGACTTTTTTGCTTGATTTTCATCTTAGCAACTCCGTTACCGACGAATATGGCGAGGCTTTTTTGGCAAAAAAGCTTCATCAGGGGCTGTCTAGCCCAGAAGAAACCGAAGAAATTCAAATAAAAAGGCTACCTTTGGAACAAGCCATTGAAATGGTTATGAACGGAGAGATTACCGATGCGCTGAGCATTATGGCGCTCCAGCGGGTAGCTTTA
>DAITME010000071.1:0-22046 GCA_036835305.1 Lewinella sp. | reverse complement strand
TGTGATGACCTACACCATCGTAGCGGGCGAGCATACCGCCACGCGCAAGATGGTGAGATTGCGATAGAAACTAGCCTCCTAAAAGCTAGAAAAGGATAGCGGGCTTGGTACTTTTGTGCCAAGCCCGCTTTGTGTTAATCGCAAATATTGCCAATGCTTTACCCACTAGCGCATAATTGTTTGAACGGCTTGCCTTAGTATTGCGTTCCTTTAAAAAATTGCAAATGAAATCATCTTTCGAGCAGCGCATTCCGCGTCAACAATCGGCCGCTTTGTTTGAGGAAGCGAAGCAGTACTTTCCCGGCGGGGTCAACTCACCTGTAAGAGCGTTTAAATCGGTCAGCGGGCCGCCTGTTTTTATTCGGGAAGGCCAGGGTAGCCGGATGACCGATGAAGATGGCAATACCTACCTCGATTTTTGCTGCTCATGGGGACCGCTGATCCATGGCCACAACAACCATTTCATCCGCGAAGCCGTGATAGAAACAGTGGCTAAAGGCACTTCTTTTGGCACGCCCAACCGCTTGGGTAATGAATTGGGTAAGCTTATTTTAGACAATCATCCCTACCTGGAGCGTTTGCGCTTTGTGAGCTCTGGAACGGAGGCGGTGATGAGTGCGCTGCGCTTAGCTAGAGGCTACAAAGGCCGAACCAAGATTATCAAATTTGAAGGATGCTACCATGGCCATGTAGATAGTTTGCTGGTGAAGGCGGGTTCGGGGCTGGCTACTTTTGGGAGTAGTACCTCCGCCGGTGTGCCCGAAGAATTTGCCCGGGAAACCCTGGTCTTGCCGCTCAATGATCGCGAAGCACTAGAGGCTACTTTAAGTAAACATGCCCACGAGGTGGCGGCTATTATTGTAGAACCCATCCCAGCCAATAATGGCCTGCTGCTACAGGAAAAAAGCTGGTTGGAATGCCTGCGCATCAAAGCCTACAAGCACGATGTACTGCTTATTTTTGATGAGGTGATCAGCGGCTTCAGAGTGGGCTTTGCAGGTGCTGCGGGCTATTACGGTGTGAAGCCAGATATCATTACTTTTGGCAAAATTATCGGCGGTGGATTTCCTGTGGGAGCCTACGGCGCCTCCGCAGAGATCATGTCGATGATTGCCCCCGAAGGGCCTGTCTATCAAGCAGGCACCCTAAGTGCCAACCCCGTGGCGATGGCTGCAGGCAAGGCGGCACTCACCTTGTGTTTGCAGGAAGGCTTTTATGAGGCACTGGAAGAGAAAACGGCTAGGATGTGCGCGCAAGTGCAGGAATTTGCCGATCAAAAAGGCTATCCGATCCAAGTGGTGCAAATGGGCTCTATTTTTTGGTTTACCTTTAGCCGCGAAACGATTCGGCGAGCCGACCAGATTGATCCGCAACGCATGGAGCTTTTTAAAGTCTTGCACCACGAGCTACTGCAAAACGGTGTCTATTTAGGCCCCAGCGGCTACGAGGTCGGCTTTGTGAGTGCGGCTCATACCACCGAAGACTTAGAAGAAGCGACCACTAAAATATGCGCTGCTTTGGGTGTTGTTTTTGCTTAAAGGCACGCTAATAGTTTACTGGTTTTCGGGGCTCACGGTAATAAGAAATCAGCTATGATGGATAAAAATACAAAAGGTTTCTCGACCCTTGCCATTCGGGAGCAAATGGAACGGACGCCCTACCGCGAGCACGCTGCGCCCTTGTTCTTAAGCAGTAGTTTCGTCTTCGATACGGCCGAGCAAATGGCCGCCACTTTCGCCGGCGAGCAAGCGGGCATTATCTACAGCCGCTACAACAACCCCAATGTAGATGAGCTGATTGCCAAAGTTTGCAGCATGGAAGGCTGCGAAGCAGGTTTTGCCACGGCCAGTGGGATGGCGGCAGTTTTCGCCAGTTTGGCGGCCATGGTGCGGCAGGGTGATCACATCCTAGCTACCCGCGCAGTATTTGGTTCTACTCATCAGTTACTAACGGATATCTTGCCGCGTTGGGGCGTCACGGCCACTTACGTGGATCCCGCCGATACCAGCCAATGGGAAGCGGCTTTACAAGCCAATACGCGGCTGTTGCTGGTAGAAACGCCTTCCAACCCAGGCCTGACACTGGTGGATATGGCAGCGGCAGGTGGGTTTGCTCGTCGGCACCAATTGGTTTTTATGGTCGATAACTGCTTTGCCACGCCCTATTTACAACGGCCAGCCGACTTCGGTGCCGACCTCGTAATCCACTCTGCCACGAAGTGGATGGATGGGCAGGGTAGGGTGCTCGGTGGCCTCATCGTGGGCAAGCAGGCTTATATGGAGCAGATCATCTTCTTCTGTCGGCATACCGGCCCGGCGATGTCGCCTTTTAATGCCTGGCTGCTCTCGAAAAGCCTGGAAACGCTAAAAGTGCGCATGGATGCCCACTGTGTCAGCGCGCTTGCTATGGCGGAGTGGCTGTCTGCGCGCCCCGAAATAGCCCGGGTGCATTACCCTTTTCTGCCGAGCCACGCCCAGTATGAGCTGGCTAAAAAGCAGATGAAAGCCGGTGGTGGTATTGTTACTTTCGAGCTAAAAGGCGGCATTCCTGCTGCGCTAAAGCTGTTGGATGGCGTCCAAATTTGTAGCCGTTCCTCCAACTTGGGCGATACGCGAACGATCCTAACACACCCCGCTACCACTACCCACAGTAAACTCAGCGAGGCCGAACGCCAAGCGGTGGGCATCACGGCTGGCCTGGTGCGCATGAGCGTGGGGCTGGAAGACCTCGAAGACCTACAAGCCGATCTTGCTCAAGCCCTGCAATATGTCTAATTTCACCTTCAGCTATTGGGAAAAAACCAGCCTGTTGGCGCGAGCTGATTACGGCATCCTTGGCGCAGGCCTAACGGGTTTGCAAACAGCTTTGGCAATCAAAAAACTAGCCCCCACCGCTGATATTGTCGTGCTGGAAAGAGGGCCGTTTAGCCGAGGAGCTTCCACTCGCAATGCTGGTTTTTCTTGTTTTGGTAGCCCAACGGAGCTGTTGGAAGACTTGGAAAGTACCCCCGCCGATAGCGTTTGGGCCACGGTCGCTAGCCGCTATGCTGGGACACAGCGCCTCGCTGAAAACTATGGATCCTCGGTGGACTACCAGCAGCACGGCGGCTATGAGGTTTTCTACGATGCAGCGCACTACGAGCGGGTGCTGGCGGAACTGCCGATGCTCAATCAAGCCTTAGAGGCCATCACTGGCCAGCCCAATGTTTGGCATCCCGTGGCCACGGCCGCAGGCATAGCACCCAATGTAAAGCTGCTGCACAATCCACTCGAAGGGCAGCTACATCCGGGTTTGCTGGTGCAGCATCTGGAGCGACTGTGCCACCAAGCGGGGATTCGTTTGCTCTTTGGTGCCGAAGTGCTCGGAGTGGAAGAGGCCGAAGACAAGCTAGCTATTCAGCTGGCAGCGGGCAATTTTGCGGTAAGTCAGGTAATTTTCACTACCAATGCCTTCACGCCGGCCTTGCTGCCTCATCTGGATATCGTGCCAGCCCGCAATCAAGTACTAATCACGCGCCCCATTCCCGGCCTGCAAGTGCGGGGCTGCTTTCACCGGGAGCGCGGCTACGTTTATTTTCGGAACGTCGGAAAAGATCGTTTGCTAATCGGCGGTGCTAGGCATTTAGCCAAGGAGGAAGAAAATACCGAGCAGTTTGGCGAAAATCGCTATCTTATTCAGGCACTTTTGGAGGACTTGCGCAGGAGCAGTGTCTATAAAATTGAGCAAAGCCACATCGAAACCTCCTGGAGTGGCATCATCGCGCAAGGAAGGGAAAAATCACCTATTGTGCAGCGCATCAGCCCCCGGCAAGTTGTAGCCGCTCGGCTTGCAGGTATGGGGGTAGCCCTGAGTGCCGACATCGCGGAGCGGGCCGCTGCCTTGGTTGTTGGGCAGAGACAGGGCATGCCTTGTCTGTACTAAAGGTGCAAAGCATAAGGCATAAGGCTAAGGCAAAAAGCTAAGGCTAAGGTAGGAAGCTACTCCGCAAAACCAAAATCATCCCCTACGAGTAAAAAAGCCTTAGCCAATAGCCAATTTATTCAAACCACCCAGCTCCGCAGCCAAGCCCCCAGCTCCAGAGCCCAAGGCATCTGGTAGGCTTTGCTGAAGATATACAAGGTGAAAAGGAGGTAGATAACCAATAGAAGACTTGCTTTTAGCTTGCCCATGGTTTTGCCGGTGATGTAAATGAGGAAAGCGACAACCGTGAGGCTCACTAGCAGCACTCGTAGTTCGGTAATGTCTTCCACCGTGGCGGGGCTCATGCTGAGTGGGCCATGGAGGAGCGTGAAGATGAAGAGCGGAAAGCCCAAAGCGAAACAAACATCGAAAATGTTGCTCCCCAGCGCGTTGGCCACCGCATCGTCGTATTCGCCTTTCATTGCATCGCGGTAGGAGAGGATGGTATCGGGCACACTGGTAGCGGCCGAGGCCAGTATCACGGCCACAAAGTAGGTATTGATACCCAGCGCGTGGGCCGCCATTTCGCTGCTATAGACCAGCAAAAAACAAGCCATACCAATAATTAAGGTGCTTAGAAGCAGCAAGCGCCAGGCACTGCCCTTGCCAATCGATTGCCGAATCAACAGCGGCGCCAGTTGTAGTTTAAAAAGTAGCGAAATCCAGTGAGCGGTTTCTGTGTTTTGATAGTATTCGGCTGCCTCTGTGGCTTGTTTCTCCGCGCTTGTTTTTTGGCGCATCGTGCTGAACATCAGTAGGGTGTAGAGACCATAAATTCCCATCAGTGCCAAACCGTGATACCAGTATAGGCTAGTGCCCGAAATGAGATAAATGAGTCCTATCTCAGCGACAATGAGCGAGAGCCCATCGCGGATAATTACCCGCCTGGAAACAGTAATACGCCTAGCAATACCAGCAAAAATAACCGCAAGGATCACAATGGCCGGGATAATCATGCCGTTGAAAATAGCCGAGCCTGCGGTGGTGCCAATCCCACTGGCAAAGCCATCATTGGCCAAAACAGTATCCTGGACGAAGTAGTAATAATAAAAGAAGAAGAAAAAAGTGGTGAAGAGCTCGGGCATAGAGCTGCCGATGGCATTGATCGTGGCGCCTCTCACCCCATCCGATAAGTTGCGCCCTAGGTAATTGGAAGCGATCTCGAAATCATCACTAGCGCGCCAGATGATGACACAACAAATGGCAATAAGAACGAGGCTGATTAATAACTCCATAGACAATTGCAAATATAGCAGGAGTACAAAGATACCACACTTCCCGCGGCTTTTGAACAATATGCCTACCTTTGCATCCTAATTATGGAACTACCACCCAATCATTTGGCATTGTTTGAAGAAGCTCGTCGCTACGAGCTAAAGGGGGATGCTTATACCGCTGTGAAGCTATATAAGAAGATCATTCGCTTGGTTCCTGATTTTATACCTGCTTTCGAGTGCTTGGCCAGTTTTTACCAGGCGCGGCAGGAATGGAAGCCGAGTTTTCACTATTGGAAAAAGGTTTTGGCTTTGGATGCCGATCGGCGGGAAGCGTGGTGGGGCATGAGCCTGGCGGCAGTAGGCCTCAAGAAAATGCGTGTGGCGCGAAGCGTATGGGCAAAGTTTGGATTAGGGAGCATTGCGCAGCAGCATCCGATAGGCTTGCAAATTACTCATCCAGACGGCTACGAAATCCTGTGGATGCAAGCGCTGGATGCTGGCAGAGGGCGCGTATTGAGCATTCCACATCCAGGCAGTGGCTTGCGTTATCGGGAAACCATGATCTACAACCGCCGGGCACAAAAGGGCGTGAGTGTGGTTAGCGGGCAACAAGTACCGATCTTTGAAGCGGTGGGGAGCTTGAAATCATCGCCTTACAGCACTTTTTCTTGTTTGCTGCATACTTCGGAGGAAAGGGCGATTCGGCAGCTGGAGCAGCTCTGCTTTGATGCAGGCATCGGCTTCGAGGTCTGGAGCAATGCCAGCCAGGCCATGCAGCTAAAAAATCTCAAGGCCTTCCCGGAGTATTATCTGGATGTGCTTCCGAAAGCAGAAGGGAATACTACGCTGGTTGCTATGGCGGCGTTGCACCCCGCAGAAATCGAGCGTTTGCTTAACAATTGGCAGATTATCAGCCTACAGCAGTTCTCGGATTTGCGGAACTACGGTTGATCCTCGGCTCGAAGGAGCAATTTTCCTAGAGAGTCTTGCTCCTTTCCGTCTGCTTTGCTCCCGCATCCTTGCATGCATCTCAGCAAAGGCAACTGCAATGAGTCGTCGTCGTGCGCAGTCTCGCAAGCGGCCATTGAATCTGTACAGCAGGGTGCGTTCTTTTAATTCGATGGCCGGAGGCAGGAGCTAGGCTTATACAGCAGGAGCTAGGCTTTTTACATCTCTGGTTCCGAGAAACAATTTCCCCTCGTGGCCGTTAGGCTTTATGTTTCCGCCTGCTGGCGATACCCCACCCGAATTGAAAAATACATATGATTACCATTATCTCTGGCACCAATCGCCCCCAAAGCCGCACTATCGCGGTGGCGAATTATGTTTTGGAAGCCACCCGAAACCTCACGGATACTCCCGTAGCCTTGCTGGATCTGGCTGAAATAGACCACAGTTTTTTCAATACAGCGATGTATGGGCTGCACGAAAGCAATGCTACTTTGCGGACGCTGCAAGAAAAATATATACTCGCTGCCCATAAATTTATTTTTATCGCCCCAGAATACAACGGCAGCTATCCTGGTGTGCTGAAAGCCTTTCTGGACGCCTTGTCTATCCACCGCTACAAGGAAAATTTCATGGGCAAGCCGGTGGCACTCATCGGCACGGCTACGGGGCGGGCTGGCAATTTGCGCGGCCTCGATCACCTCAGTGCATCCCTCTTGCATATGGGTGCCGAATTGCGCTTCAATAGCCTCCCGATCTCGCAACTCGATAAGTTGCTGAACGAAGCGGGCCAGCTAGCAGACGAAGGCACCAAGGCCGCCATTGATAAACATATTGGGCAGCTGCTGCGTATATAAGGTAAAGGCTTTAGGTAGCCGAGCCGTAGCATTGCTACGGCTCTATATCAAAATTTCGCACTATTATGCAAAAGACTTTCAACCACCCAGTTACCTGCATTATTTTCCCTTATCTGATGGCTGTACTAGGCTTCGCATTCCTGTCGAGTAACTTACTGGGGAAGGGATCTTTCTTCTTAGCTGCAACGGCTGCATGCCTAGTATTTTATCCTTACTGGACTTCTCTGGTACATGGTTGGCTGCGCCACATGGAGGAAAGCGGTGCTAGCAAAGCGGAAGTCTTGCGGCAAATTAAAACCTACGGTTTGGATTGTGGGGATCTGGACTTACAGGAGTAGTTCGGCGGCATTTTTACAAAGTTCAGCACACCATGCAGAAAACAGCAAAATACGCAACGGTCAGAGAGCTGATCTTCTGGTCTTATGCCAACCTAGCGATGGCTCATACTGCTTTGGATAGGCATCAGGAGAAGTACGGGACGTTCAATTATGTGATTCGTGCTAAATTTTCAAAGGGCTAAAAGATGGCACGATGAATATGCGGACTATTTTCGATGACGAAAAAGTGAAGTTGCAGACGGGGCAAATTTGTAATTACTGTGGTTCTACCAACAATCTAGCGCTGGATCATATTTTTCCAAAAAAAATGGGAGGAAAAGATCATGCTGAGAATCTCATTTTTGCTTGTCGTGCTTGCAATAGCTCGAAAGGCAAGAAAGATCTAATGGAATGGATGAATGATAGAGGTGAATTCTTGCCATTAATGATCGTTCGGCGATACCTGAAGCTGGTATTCCAATATTGTTCAGAGCATGGCTTACTCGATACATTGTTGGAGGAGGCACAGCAATCTGCTCTACCTTTCAAGTTGAGCTTTATACCGGTAAAATACCCCAAGCCAACCGAATTGAAACTAAACAGTGGGGCATAAATACGAAAAACTTACAGTGGTTTAGCGTATTTCAAGCATAGCTGTAGGGTTCGTCGTTATTCATCTTTTTGACTTTCGGCTTTCCACTTTCGGCTTTCCACTATCAAACTTTATACTACCTTTGCGGCCTATGCCTAAGAATTTGTTGATTGTAGAATCGCCGGCGAAGGCGAAAACGATAGAAAAGATCCTCGGGAAGGATTATAAAGTTATGTCTAGTTTCGGCCACGTCCGAGATTTGGAGAAGGGAAACGATGCGGTAAATATCCAAAACAACTTCCAACCGCACTACGTCGTAACGCCCGACAAGCGCAAGCTTGTAAAGGAGCTAAAAGCGGCTGTGGCCAATTCAGATACGGTGTGGCTGGCGACGGACGAAGACCGCGAAGGGGAGGCCATCAGTTGGCACCTTTGCGAAGTGCTCGACTTGCCCGTGGCGATAACGAAGCGGATCGTTTTCCGGGAAATTACCGCGCCTGCCATCCAAAAAGCAGTGCAAAATCCCCGAACCGTGGATGTAAACCTGGTAGATGCGCAGCAAGCGCGGCGCGTTCTGGATCGTTTGGTAGGCTACGAGCTGAGTAGTGTTTTATGGAAGAAGGTAAAAGGTGGCCTAAGCGCTGGTAGGGTACAATCCGTTACAGTGAAGCTGGTGGTGGAGCGCGAGCGCGAAATCATGGCTTTCACGCCTTCGCCTTTTTTCCGGCTTAATGCTATTTTTGCAGTACGCAACGAGCAGGGGAAAATTACGATGCTCAAAGCGGAAAATCCGCAGCGTTTTGACGACGAGGCAGGCGCTCGGGCATTCTTAGAAAAGTGCATCGGAGCGCAATACCCCATTCAAAAAATAGAAGTGCGACCCACGAAGCGCCGCCCAGCGCCGCCCTTCACCACCTCTACCTTACAGCAAGAAGCTTCTCGTAAGCTGTATATGAACGTGAACCGCACGATGAGCGTGGCGCAGAAGCTCTACGAACAAGGACTGATTACTTACATGCGTACGGATAGTATCAGCCTGAGTGAAACGGCCATAGCTGCTATCGAAACGGAAGTGAAAAAAGTTTATGGGCCGCAGTTTTCGCAGCCGCGCCGTTTTAAGAGCAAAAAAGAATCGGCACAAGAGGCGCACGAGGCCATCCGGCCTTCTTATATTGATCGGCACAGCATCAGCAGTGGCGACCGAGATGAGCAACGGCTCTACGAACTAATCTGGAAGCGTACCATCGCCAGTCAGATGGCCGACGCTGAGCTGGAGAAAACCACCGTGGATATCGGCATCTCCACCCAGCCAGAGGCTGTGCTGAAGGCCAGTGGGGAAGTAATGAAATTCGAGGGATTTTTGAAGGTCTATCTGGAGAGTAAGGACGATGACGAGGAAGATGAGGACACCGCTGGTATCCTACCGCCCCTTGCGGAAGGGCAGCTGCTCAATCTCAATGAAATGACGGCTACCGAGCGTTTTACCCGCCCGCCGAGCCGTTACACCGAGGCATCCCTAGTGAGCAAGCTGGAGGAGCTTGGGATTGGCCGCCCCTCCACCTACGCCCCTACGGTTTCAAAAATTATGGATCCAGTGCGTGGCTACGTGACGCGCGAAAATAGAGAAGGGGAAGAGCGGTCCTATCAGGTACTAACACTGAAAAACGACGACATCTCCACGCTGACCCAAGTAGAAACCACGGGTGCCGTGAAAAACAGACTTTTCGCCTCTGATATCGGGATGGCAGTCTCCGATTTTTTAGATGAGCATTTTGATGAAGTCATGGACTATAAGTTCACAGCAGACATCGAGCAGGAATTTGATAAAATTAGCGAAGGGAAGCTTAGCTGGACGCAGATGATGAGCGACTTCTACTTCCCTTTCCACGAGCTAGTAGAGAAAACGGTAGAAGAGGCCGATCGGGTAACGGGCGAGCGTATTTTGGGTACAGACCCTGCCACAGGCCGTACTGTTTTAGTCCGACTCAGCCGAAGAGGGCCGGTCATTCAGCTAGGAGCGCCAGATGAGTTGCTGCCAGATGAAAAACCTAAGTATGCCAATTTTCCCCTGGGCGTAAGCATGGAGGAGATCGAGCTACAACAAGCCCTCAAGCTTATGGAATTGCCGAAGCTGCTGGGATCTTATATCGGAGAGGAGGTCGTCATCGGCCAAGGTCGTTATGGCCCTTATGTGAAATGGGGAGATACTTTTATTTCGCTAGCGAAGGGGGAAAACCCTTATGAGGTGGAAATGCCCAGAGCTAAGGAACTCATCGACGAAAAGAGGCAGGCAGATGCTCCGGTAGCTACCTACCAGGGGCAGCCCGTTACTAAAGGAAGTGGCCGCTTTGGTCCTTTCTTAAAGTGGAAGGATCTGTATGCTAATATTCCCACTCGTTTAAACCCGGACCAGCTCACGACCGACGAGATCATCGAATTGGTAGCAGCGAAAGTAGAAAAAGAGGCTATGCGCTACATCAAGCGCTGGGAAGCAGAGGGCATCGACATAGAGGCAGGCCGCTGGGGGGCCCTCGTTAAATTCAAGAAGAAGTCGATCAATATCCCGAAAGTAAATGGGCAGCCACTCAGCAGAGAAGAAGCCGCTGAAATGAGTCTGGAGGAGGTAAAAGCACTCATTGAAACAGTGGTGCCAGATGCATTCGCAAAAAAGGAAGCGGCGCCCAAGAAGAAAGCAGCCCCAAGGAAGAAAGCGGCGCCTAAGAAGGCCGCTACTAAAAAAGCACCCACAAAAAAGAAATAGCGACTGAAATCGCTTCAAAAATATACCAAGATGGCAGACGAAAAAAACAAGCCGGCTCCAGCCAACCAGCTAAATATCGAGCTTACGGAAGACGTAGCCGAGGGCGTGTACAGTAATCTAGCGATTATAGCACACAGCAACGGAGAGTTCATTCTCGATTTTGTAAGGATCGTACCCAACACGCCCAAGGCAAAGGTGAAGAGCCGGGTAATCATCACGCCTCAGCACGCTAAGCGTTTGTTACAAGCCCTGGCTGATAATGTGCAGAAGTACGAAAAGCAATTTGGGCCTATTCAGGAGCAAGGAGGCGGCAACAATGGGCCACAGTTTCCGCCGATGAGCTTTACTCCTACTGCTCAGGCCTAGGTAGGGCGATTTAGTTGTTTTATCGCTCAGCGATCCAATACTGGAGGTCGAGGAAGCGCAGGGTTTTAGCGTCATACGGATCATTTCTGGCGCAGGCTTGCAGCTCTTTGCTCAAGGTTTGAAGGAGAGCCTTCCATGCGCGGCGGTCGCTACGCAGCATTTGGCGCAGGCTGGTGAGCGTGAGCGTGTGTACCCTAGAGGCATATTTGTTGCGGCGTACCATTCGGCTAAGGTTGGTGATCTCGTAGTCGGCAAGATAAAGGTCGTTGATTTCTAAGTAGCAAATAGCGCGCAGCAGTTTGGTGTTGATCAGCAGGTCGTCTCGTAGTAGATTGCCGGGGGAATCAATTATTTCGCGGAGGTGATCCAGAGCGCGATCGTACTTTTTTCTAGCCACTTCAATAGTGGCAAATTTATACAGGAAGAGGTTGAGACGGTGGCTGGGTAGCTGTAGGAAGGTATCTTTTTCGTCTCTTCTCAACACACGGCCTTCCATTCGGGCATCCTCCCAGTCTTTATGAATGATCAGTAGGTTGAGTTGGCATAGCTGCCGATATACCAAAGCCACCTCATCGCTGTTGGGGTTGAAGTTGTCTTGTCGGCTTTCTATGAAGCTATCGATTTTACTGGCCGCAAATTGGCAGTTGGAAGCGTCCTCTACTAGGAAGGAGAGAGAATTGATGTAGTAGATAATGCGCATGTACAAATCGGGGTCGTGTAGCGCCATTTTTGGGTTGAGGAGGAAAGTGTTGTAGGCCTCTAGCGCCACTTCCAGCGCAGTTTGAAAGTTTAGCAAAATATAATGATACCACATCCTTGCCTGAGCAGCGTGGATGCGCTCGAAGAAGTTGTTGCCATCTATGGGCATATCAGGGATAGCAGAGATTTTAGCTTCTTCTACCTGCCAAAAATCGTAGAACTTTGCGCGTTGGGTCTCATTTCTGGCATGACCATTGAGAATGTAATAGCCTTGTATTTGTATATTTAGATTGGATTGTAGGCTCGTATAGAGGTTGAGGAGGGATTGCTTGTTGGCGTCATGTAGGAGTTGATCCATCTTGCCTTTCATCTGTCTGGAAAGGGTGACGTGGCGAGCCTCGATCATTTTTTGAAACTCCAAGACCTCCAAAAGGAGCAGGTGGAAGTTGTTTTCGGCAGCCAGAATCTTGGTCTTTTCCAGCAAACGAAGGGCATCTAAGTAATGGCCTTTGCCATAGAGGATGCGCGCGAAATCTATTTGCTGACGGATTTCTATATCCAGCTCTTTGCTGAAATACAAAAGCCGCAGGCTAACGAGTAGTTGTTGATATAAATGCCGTTTTAGATTGCTGAGCTTGCCAGGGGCACCATCGGCCACTGCCTGAAGGAGTGCTTGATCGTCTTCTGCTTCTTGCTTATCAATTAGGTCAAAAAGCTGAACAAACTTACTATCAGCATTGCTTTCTATGCGTTTGGCGTAGAGTTTAAAGTTGCGTTTTTCGGCCTTGCTGAGCGACTGGATGAGCCTTCGGAGTTGATCTTTGACCGCTTTGTCCATCTTATTTTGATTATTTTTTTACTGAGTATTACATATTTGATAGAATAGAGATGAAGTTATTCTCTTTTTTTAGGATCGTAAGTTATTGTATTTCATTGAAATGTATTTTAATTATTGGTTTATTGCGTAAATATAAGGTATCTTGGGTATAACAGATTGCTAATTAACGAAATTAGTATCAACTTGTTTAGCGCTTGATATTTGTGCTTGTTAAGAGTTGGATAACTACGTAGAACCCAACTTAGCCTCACCACGCTAGCCGAATAAAGCCATTTGATGCATGCTCCAATTTTTGGGTATGCCTTTCTAAATATTACTCATCCGAAATTGATTGGAATGAAAAAGATCGAAGCTATTATTCGGCTCTCCCGATTTGAATCCGTTCGCGATGCGCTTGCTGAGATAGATGTGCGCTTTTTCACCCTGGTGGAAGTCAAGGGTTTTGGCTTGCAGAAAGGAGAAAAGTTGACTTATCGTGGTAGCGTTTACGACGCAGACTACATAGCGCGCTTGCAGCTTACCATCCTTTGCGAGACAGTCAAAGTAGATCCCATTATTGCTGCTATTACTTCTGCTGGCCGAACAGGTAAGGTGGGGGACGGAAAGATCAGTGTTTATGACGTTGATCGTGTGGTGCGTATCCGCACCGGGGAGGAAGATGAAAGTGCTATCTAAATAGCCCTGTCTTTCGCTTTTTCATTTTTTTCATTCTATTGGTTAAAGGCTCATCAGCTTGCTTACTTTGTTTGGGGGAAGCTTTGCTCTGTGTTGTCTGTATCGCTTAGAGCCTTGCTCCTGCGTGAGCCAAAGCAGGGTGTTAAATGCAGCCTGGCCCCCAACGCCTTCGTTAGCCGAAGAAGGACTATGTATTAATTAAACTGTAAACCGAGCCAGAAGGCTCTAAACATTGCCATCGATTATGGATACTATGTTTACTGTAAATAACTTATGGATACTGATCGCCACGGTGCTAGTATTCATCATGCACTTGGGTTTTGCTTCGTTGGAAGCGGGCTTTGTGCAACGGAAGAATGTGGTGAACATTCTCTTCAAAAACTGTATGATCATTGCTATTGGCATTCTTACTTACTATCTTGTAGGCTACAATTTAATGTACCCTGGTGAGGATTTTGCGGGTGGCTTCATCGGTCGTTTCGCACCGATGGATTGGGCGGCTGCAGCCATTTCGGAGGCAGCGAGTGCGGAAGCCAGCATGAGCGGCTACACCGACTTCATCTTTCAGGCGATGTTCGCTGCCACTTGCGCAACCATCGTTTCAGGTGCGGTAGCCGAGCGGATAAAGCTGATGCCTTTCCTTATTTTTTCTACGGTTTTTGTAGCTATTGCCTACCCGATCACAGGCATGTGGCAGTGGGGTGGCGGCTGGCTATCCAGCATGGGCTTCTACGATTTTGCGGGTTCCTCGCTGGTGCACGCGGCAGGAGGGTTTGCAGCTTTGGCTGCGGTGATACTCTTGGGGGCTCGCCACGATAAATACCGCAAGGATGGTAGCATGAACGTGATCCCTGGTCATAGCATGCCCTTGGCAGCGATGGGTGTTTTTTTGCTTTGGTTCGGCTGGTTTGGCTTCAACGGCGGATCGGTTTTGAGTGCGGATCCCAATGCAGTCGCTTTGGTTTTCGTCACCACTTCCTTGGCTGCGGCCGCAGGAGCTATCGGAGCCTTCTTGTGTTCCTATTTGCTTACCAAGACCTATGATCTATCGATGGTGCTGAATGGCATTTTGGCGGGTTTGGTTGGCATTACTGCGGGAGCAGACAGCTTTACAGGGAGCAGTGCTATCTTGATTGGCTTTATCGCAGGTATTATCATACCGCTCAGTGTCGTCTTTTTTGATAAAGTAAAAATCGACGACCCCGTTGGCGCTATTTCTGTACACGGCGTATGTGGTATTTGGGGAACGCTGGCGGTGGGTATATTTTCCACCAATCCGGACCACAGTTTTGTGACCCAACTAATCGGTACGCTTTCTATTGGCGCTTTCGCCTTCCTAGCTTCTTTGGCCATCATGGGCGCTTTGAAGTACACGGTAGGTATCCGAGTGGACGTGGAAGAGGAGATGAAAGGATTGGATATCGGCGAGCACGATATGCATGCTTACAGCCTCAAAGATGATGGAATTTTTCAGCTAACCGCTGAATAAATCCTGTACAGCTGATTTGTTTTGACCCACCTCAGCTGTAGCAGGAAGTTTGAATATTCATTCACTTTTTAAACAATTGCAATATGAAGCAGTTTACTTTACTCTACTTTTTTTTCATTATGTTTCTAGCGACCATGCCTGTTGATCAGGTGCAGGCGCAAGCGGAGGATAGCAAGTTCAATATGACTGTTAGCCTGAATTCTGACCAGTTCTTCGGTTTTTATCCATTTTTTGCTGGCAGTTACACTGCTTCCGAGAAACTGGATTTCACCTTCTATGGTATTCTCTGGTCTGGCGGCACTGGCGGCGGCTGGGGCAACTGGACGGAGTTCGGTGCTGGTTTGAGCTTTAATGTCTCTGACGCGCTTAGCGTGAATCCTCAGATCGGGTTTCTAGGCGGCAATTTGCTCTCCAGCGGTGTTGCAGGCCCAGCCATCTTTGGCGACGGTTTTGTTCCTAGCCTCACTATTGGCCTAGACGACGACAAAACGGAGGGTGAAATCTACTTAGGCTACTACAGCCCTTTACGGGATGAGGCGCCATTGGGCGGCACTACACTAGCCTATTTGCACTACTGGGCAAACTTTGGCTATAAGTTTTCCTCCTTTATTTCGGCTGGTGCCCACTACGAGCAGCTCATCCTGGCAGGTGGTTCGAATGTTGAAACGTCTTCCGATGTTTATCAATGGTTCGGTCCTTACGTTCAGTTTAGTGACCCTGGCGGAAAAGGTTGGGCACGCTATTCTTTTGGAACAGATTTATTAGATGGAGGCGATTCCTTCTTCAAACTGACGGTAGGGGTTAATTTCTAATTGCACTTTCCCCCTTGCTAGTGCTGCTCTCGTATGTAGGACGATAAGATGTTTGGTTGGCCAGCTAGCCGGCCAGCTCAGCTGGCCAACCAAAACAACAATGATATACCCTCTACAGCCTGGAGGATGTGATTTTTAACTGATTTAACTGATTTAACTGTATGGCTACTAAATCTAAATTAGAGTATATCTGGCTAGATGGCCAGGAAGGTATGCAGGGCCTTCGCTCCAAAACCCGCATCGAGGCCGACTTTAGCGGCAAACTCGAAGATTGCCCCATGTGGTCTTTCGACGGATCTTCTACCGGACAAGCCGAGGGCGGCAGCTCCGATTGCTTGCTCAAGCCAGTGGCAATCTTCCCAGACCCGGGGCGTACCAATGCCTTCCTGGTGATGACCGAAGTGCTTAATGCCGATGGCTCGCCTCACCCCACCAACGGCCGAGCTACCATCGACGATGAGGACGACGACTTCTGGTTTGGCTTTGAGCAGGAGTACTTCCTCTGGGATCCCGAAACAAATCTACCACTCGGTTTCCCGACGCCCGACGCGCCTCGCCCGCAAGGACCCTACTATTGCTCCGTAGGTGCTAGAAATGCCTTCGGTCGGGATCTGATCGAAGAACACCTCGACTTGTGCATAGATGCCGGCTTGAACATTGAAGGGATCAATGCCGAGGTGGCTCCTGGCCAATGGGAGTTCCAAATCTTCGCCAAAGGTGCTGCTCAGGCAGGTGACCAAATCTGGGTAGCACGCTACCTTCTCGAACGCACTGCCGAACAGTATGGCCTCTGGATCAACTGGCATTGCAAACCCGTCAAAGGAGACTGGAATGGCTCTGGTATGCACGCCAATTTCTCCAATACCACCTTGCGTACTTGTGGCCAAAAAGCTGACTACGACCGCATCTGCGAAGCTTTTGGTGCCTCACCAGCCGTCATCAAAGCCCACATCGATGTATATGGCCCCGATAATGAGCAGCGCCTCACAGGCTTGCACGAAACGCAAAGCATTTCGCAGTTTAGCTATGGTGTGTCTGACCGGGGTGCCTCAATCCGCATCCCTATCGCAACAGTAGAGCGCGGCTGGAAAGGCTGGTTGGAAGACCGCCGCCCCAATAGCGCCGCAGATCCCTATAAGGTTGCCGCTCAAATTATCCGGACGGTGAAAACCGTGGATTAAGCGTAATCTCCTTTGTGCAGCTGTAGCCGTCTTTATTTTCCTCCCCAATAAGATATTTAAGACGGTTAAATCAGCTCAGCTCCTTCCCAATGGAGCCCTGGCCTCGACATCATCTGGTGTCGAGGTCTTTTTTTGGCACTAGCTGCAGGAGCAAGGCTTATTCAGAAGGAGCCGTGCACACGCGGATTCATACTGTAATCTAATTTCAGGCGATTTTTTCAGCGCTTATTGTTATAGAAAGGTTTTTGTATGTATATTGCATCGTTTTTAAGAAGAGCAACCGAGAAGAGCTATCTACTTACCAAAATATTGGTTCATTCTTAA
Organism: Lewinella sp.; assembly: GCA_036835305.1. Taxonomy (GTDB): domain Bacteria; phylum Bacteroidota; class Bacteroidia; order Chitinophagales; family Saprospiraceae; genus Neolewinella. Next base: position 5,010 of record DAITME010000071.1, on the reverse strand, counting down.
AAGCCTTCCTATGTTTATTTCTACCAGGAATTTACTTTCTAGCTCACCGATTTGGCTAGTGATCCCTGCTTTTTTTGCCCTTAGCACCGTGCTACAGGCGCAGACGATTTTTCCCATCAACGCTTCCGACTCAATCAGTACTTGTAGCGGTGTCTTTACTGATAATGGAGGGATAGACGGAAATCATTCTGTTAATGGTAGCGATACCCTCACTATTTGCTCGAATAGCAGCGCGAGCAATGCCTCCCATATTAGGCTAACCTTTACTGAGTTTATTATTTCCGGCAGCTTTGAGGTTTACAACGGCCCAACAGCTGATCCTGCCACGCTAGTGAATACCTTAGATGAAGCGTCCAATAATACCAACCCTGTACTAGAAGCTTCCGCCGCCAATGCTAGTGGTTGCCTCACTCTAGTCTATACCGCAGCAGGGGAAGCCCCTGGTTGGCAGGCGCTCATTAGTTGCGTCAGAGCTTGCCAGCCCGTTATTGCCACCCTCGCTTCCAGCGACCCCGCTGTGATGCCTGTAGATACGGGCTACATAGATGTCTGTATCGGTGAAACAATTAACTTTACGGGTGCTGGCATCTATCCGGAAAGCGGCTTTATCTACGAGCAAAGTGATGAAAATTCCACCTTCACTTGGAATTTCGCAGATGGTACCATCGCCAGTGGGGCTACCGTTAGCCATGCTTTTACTCAGGCTAGAGCTTATACTGTTCAGCTAACAATAAGCGATCAGAATGGCTGCTCGAATAACAATCAGATCAGCCAGCGAGTACGGGTGGCTCCTCGCCCCCGTTTTACCCCCCAAGGGGATTTTACAGGGATAGTGTGCGCAGGGGATACCCTCAGCCTAACAGCCAGCACTCAGTTTAATCCTAATCCAGCATCGGATATATTCGTCAGTACCAATGAAATTAGATTTTCAGCTGGCCAAACACTAGCTGACACAACCTTCTTGCCCGATGGTAATGGGGTAGAATACACCACTTCTCTGGAGTTCAACAATTTTGTAACTGGCCAGCTTGTTACCAATGTATCAGACATAGAGGCCATCTGTTTGAATATGGAGCACAGCTACGCTGGTGACCTAGACATTTGGCTCGAGTGCCCTAGTGGACAGGAAGTGTATTTGGTACGTTTCGGTTCTGGTCTTGCTGGCCAATTCGTAGGTGAACCCATCGATCTCGACGATTTACAACAAGGAGTAGGCTATGATTACTGCTGGACAAGCGCAGCCAACCAGACATGGCCAGAGGCTGTAGCCTCTATTCCTGTTTTTTTCAGCCAGTCAATCCCCGCTGGTGATTATCGCCCTGAGGATCCGCTAAGCAACTTCATTGGCTGTCCGCTAAATGGTGAGTGGATCATTCATGTACGTGATAATCTCAGTATCGATAACGGATGGATTTTTAGCTGGGGTATCACTTTCGCTGATTACCTCTTCCCTGATTTAGAATCCTATACTGTTGGTTTTACGGATGCTGCTTGGCGCCCCTCCGACGACCTACTGTTTTATTCCACAGATAGTATCGTCGCCATACCACTGGCTGCTGGTCAGGCTTCTTTCGTCTATGAGGTCACCGACGATTTTGGCTGCGTACATGATACCACACTCCTGTTGGAAGTACTACCTTTTAGCCACCCAGACTGCTACGATTGCCAGCCTATGCTGGATAATACCAACCAGGTAGTCAATACTACTCCCGGAACCATTACACAGGCCAGCCTGGCTAGCCAAACTTCTCTGGATACGACCATTGTCTTCAGAGCTAATCCTGCTGTTCCTTTTGGGAATGCGCTGTATCCCTCGCTGGGTGGTGCTTATCGCAATACCCTACGGGTAAACAGCATTGCTCCGGCCACCATTACAGATATTTCCCAATTGGAATCGATCTGTGTGAATATCAATACGGAGAATGTAGGCGGCATTCGCCTGTTCGTGATGCCACCCAATGGGGCTTTTTTCGAACTCTCTACGGCCAACGGTGGAACTGGCGCTAATTATACCAATACTTGCTTCACGCCCACCGCTACCACTTCTATAACGGCCGGTACGCCTCCCTTTACGGGCGATTTCTTGCCAGAAGGAAACCTCAACAACCTCATCGGTACCCCCATCAACGGCAATTGGATGTTGTTGGTCTATCACGTAGGTATCGGCACTCCACTAGGGGAAGTGCTGGATTGGAGCATTACCTTCAAACACGAAAACCCACTGACTTATAGTTGGTCACCAACCGACGATGGCAACTTAAGCTGTACAGATTGTCCTGCTCCAACCGTAACGGCAGGAATGACCAATGCTACTTATCAAGTACTGGTAACAGATGCTTATGGCTGCTCCGAAACAGGAATCCTGAGCGTCAATACCGAGGTCACTGTTGATTTGGCTTTTGATGTGACAAATATCGACTGTGCAGGCGCCGAGAACGGCAGTATTACCGTATCGGCTAGTAATGGAATGGAACCTTATTCCTTTGCCTGGAGCACGGGCGACACCACCGCAACAATCAATGATCTTTCGCCAGGCACTTACACCGTTGTCGTGACGGATGCCAACGGAAATTCCGTTGAAGGCAGTGCCACGGTAACAGAACCGGCGGCCCTGGTAATAAGCTTGGATAACCAAACCAACGTAGCCTGTGCTGCCGACATGAACGGAGCGCTAAGTGTCACCATCAGCGGAGGAACTGCTCCTTATGAAATCGTCTGGAGCAACGGAGCCGACAGTAGCAGCATCAGCAACCTATCAGGAGGAGAATATGCCCTGCTTGTCACAGACGCCAACGGATGCGAACTACAGCAAAGCTTTATCATAGAAGAGCCTCCGGTATTAGAAGCAAGCCTCAGCGTGGTGAATATTGCTTGCGGCGATAGCGGCGAGACGGGCAGCATCAACTTGTCTGTTGGCGGCGGCACTAGCCCTTACACTTTCCTCTGGAGCAATGGCGCAGAAACAGAAGACCTCAGTGACTTAGCCGCAGGTGATTACAGTGTTACCATCACAGATGCTAACAACTGCACAATCGAGTTGAGTGCTTCGGTCGTCCAGGCAAGCGAAATTGTTCTAACAGCATTGGTAACGAATGTGGCCTGCGCTGGCGACAGCAGCGGCGCCATTGACCTGACTGTGGAAGGGGGAACACCTCCTTTTACTATTCTCTGGAGCAACGGGGCAACAACCGAAGATATCGATAGCTTGGTCGCTGCTATCTATACCGTAGAACTGACTGACAGTGTTGGCTGCACCGCTAGCCTTACTTTGGAAGTGACGCAATCAGCGTCCCTGACCTTGGAGGCATTGGTGACCAACCTGAGCTGCAATGGTGATGGCAGTGGCGCTATTGACTTGAGTGTAAGCGGCGGAACAGGCAACTACACTTTCTTGTGGTCGGATGGATCTACAGAAGAAGACCGCGATAGCCTCGAAGCAGCTGTTTACAGTGTGGTCGTCACGGATGAAAATGGCTGTAGTGTAGAAGAAAGCTTCACCGTAACAGAGCCCGATGCGCTGGATATTACCTTTATAATCACAGATGCTGCCTGCGCAGGCGAGGCCAGTGGTAGCATCGATATCACCGTCACCGGGGGTACACCCCCCGCTAGCTTCTTGTGGTCGAACGGTGCCACCACCGAAGATTTGGAAGGGCTGACGGCTGGAATCTATACCGTTTCCGTAACGGATATAAACGGCTGTACCACTAGCGGCAGTGCTGAGGTGGGCGAAGCACCTGCCTTGCTCCTTGGTGCCGCTGTAACAGACGTAAGCTGTAATGGAGAAAGCAGTGGGGCGGTAGCGCTGGATGTATCTGGCGGAGTAGCTCCCTACATTTATCTTTGGAGCAATGGCTCCACCGAGGCGAATTTAGTAGGAGTAGCCGCTGGCACTTACAGTGTGGTTGTAACAGATGCCAACAACTGTACGGCTAGCCTAAACGATATCGTCGTGAGCGAGCCTAGCTTGCTGAGCTGTGAAGTAAGTATCACACAGGAAGCAATCAACAACAATGATGGGGCGCTTCTGGCTAGCATCAGCGGCGGTACTGCACCTTACGAATTAGTATGGAGCAATGGGGCCACCACGGCTAGCTTAAGCAACCTAGAGCCAGGAACTTATACCCTCACCGTTACCGATGCCAATGGCTGCGTTACTAGCTGCTCGGCTACGCTTCGTGCCTATGCAGGTGTAGGCGATTTTGTCTTCTTCGATAGGAACAGAGATGGCATTCAGAACATCGGGGAAGGCGGTATTGCTGGTGTTACGGTGGTTATTATGTCAACCGACGGCTCCTTCATGCAAACCCAGCAAACAGATGGCTTGGGGCGCTACCTCTTCCGCGTATTGCCCGGCGATTACTGGATTAACTTCAGTCGTCCTCCAGGCTTGCAAGCCTCCCCTCAAAATCAGGGCGGAGACGACGCCCTCGATAGCGATATCGATCCCAATAGCGGAACAACCGACATCATCACACTCGTAGCCTTCGAGGAGAACCTCAATATTGATGCAGGTTTCTTTGATCCTTGTAATCCAGGACTTACAGGAGCGGGTACCATCGGCTTTAGCCAAGAGGTTTGTGGCCCAGGCAACACCCCCGATCTGCTCATTGAAACCAGCCCCATTACAGGTACGATCGATGGCGTAGTAGAATATATGTGGATGAGGAAAACAGGCGACCCAATGGATACCCCCATCAATAACTGGACGCCCATCCCCAATAGCAATACGGTCAATTATCAGCCGGGTCCCGTCAGTGAAACTACTTACTTCGCTCGCTGCGTGCGCATCGATAATTGCCCTTTCATCGAGTCCAACTTCATTGAGGTGCAAGTAGGAGATGATGCCGTAGCAGATGTACAAGGCCCCGTGCTGGTATGTGCTGGCGAAGCCCTTACCTACCAAGCGGTAGGGGTGGCAGCAGGAGCCAGCGTACAATGGAGCTTTAATGCCAACAATCCTCAGATTTTGTCACAAACGGCCAATAGCATAACGGTTGCTTGGGCTTC
>DAITME010000070.1:0-22351 GCA_036835305.1 Lewinella sp. | reverse complement strand
AATCACTTCGTTCATAAGACCTGCTCAACTGTGGAATACTTACCCCAACATATCGAAGCCCTCATCTTCGCTGCCAGCACCCCCATCAACAAGGAGGAAATACTGGAAGTGCTGGAAGAAGCCTTTGGGCTGCGCTTCGCCGAATCGGAAATAGACCAAGCCATCCAAAGCCTGCGGGAACGCTACAACCAGCCCCAACACAGCTTTGAGGTGGTGGAAATAGCGGGCGGCTACCAGTTTATGTCGAAAGGAGCCTACCACGAAACCATCGGTACCCACCTACGGCAGAACACCAAAAAACGCCTCTCGCAGTCGGCCCTGGAAACCCTCAGCATCATCGCCTACAAGCAGCCCGTAACCAAAAGCGAGCTGGAAAAAATACGGGGCGTAAGCTGCGACTATGCCATTCAAAAACTATTGGAAAAGGAACTTGTTACTATTGCAGGCCGCGAGGAGAGTGTGGGCAAGCCCCTGCTCTATGCTGTTACTCATCGTTTTATGGACTATTTCGGTATCAAAGACCTAGAGGACTTGCCGCAGCCTAAAGACTTCCAAACCGCCCAAAGCAGCATCGGCGAAGGGGAAGCGCTGGAAGAAACCATCGGCGGTAGCGCCAGCCCGCCAGCCGTAGAAGAAGAATAGCCATTAGTATGACACAAGAAAAGCCCCTCGTCAATCGCGTCGCCCAAAGTGGCCTCATCACCCTCAAGCTAGAAGAATTCTGGCCCGCTACCCCGGTGGCCCACTTTGATCTGAAGGACTACCTCTACATGGAGTTGATCCTAAAAGAAAAGGACTTCCGCGAAGCCCTCGATGCCCACGATTGGCAGCAGTACGAAGGCCAGGTGCTCTTGGTATATTGCTCCGCAGATGCCATCATCCCCACTTGGGCGTATATGCTGGTAGCCGCCCAGGCAGCTGGCTCGGCAGCGCTCGTCTTCCAAGGTAGCGAAGAAGCCTATTTGGCAGAGCACTACCGCAAAATCATCGATGCTTTAGATCCTGCCAACTACACCGATGCCCGCGTGGTTGTGAAGGGCTGTAGCGACAAAGCCGTGCCCGCAGCCGCCTACCTGGCCATTACCGCCAAGCTAAAAGACAGCGCCAAATCCATTATGTTCGGCGAGCCTTGCAGCACCGTCCCCGTCTATAAGAAGCCCCCAAAATAGGGGTATTTTGAATTTTTCTTGACAAAGCAGGCCTTTATCATGCGTCGGTAACACAATTCTCTCTATATTTCGGGCTGATTTTAATAACTCGTACTGCACACCAACCGTTTAGGAGTGTGCCACAACCTGCCCGCGCATGATGCTACGTCGCTTTTTTAGCTGTCTAATCTTTGTAGGTCTTTCCTCGGCCTCGCTCTCCGCTCAGGATATACACTATACCCTGCACAATATGGCGCCCCTTTGGCTCAACCCAGCCAATACAGGGGCTTTCTATGGTTCTGTTCGCGCTGCCGGCATTTACCGCGGCCAATGGCATGGCTTTGGTGGCATCAGCACCCCCAGCCTTTCGGTAGATGCCCCCGTCATCAAGGGCTTACGCAAACAAGACTGGATCGGCGCCGGCTTTATGCTCGTGAGCGACAATGCTGGCTCTATCAATGATGTGATCACGACCATATCGGGTATGTCGGCTTCCTACCACTTAGCGCTGGATAAAAAACAACGCAGCGTCCTCACCCTGGGGGCGCAATACGGTAGCGTCAGCTTTGGCCTCAACCCCGAAGCGAACTGTGCACCCAATAGCCAAGAACAAAATATCAGTACCGATCTGGGCGGCCGTAGTGCTGCTTGCGAAATGTTTCAAGCCGCTGGCGGCGGCGGCGGCGGCGGCGGTGGCGGCGGCGGCGGTGGCGGCCGACGCCAACAAAATGGCCCAAGAACAAATTACACCGACATCAACGCTGGCATGCTCTTCAAAACACTACTCGACCCCAAAAAAGGAAATGCCCTAGAGGTAGGCGTGGCCATGCTACACATCAACCAAGATGATTACCGTAGTTTTTCTGACCCTAGCATGATGCCCGATACTACAAGTGGCAATATGTTTGGCAGCAATGCCCGCGACGCGCGCCGCCGCAAAGGCACTATCCACGCCCACACCAGCCTAGACTACGAGCTATCCGACAAACTCCGCTTCATGCCCACCATCTTCTACCAAAGTAGTGCCCGCAACAGCTCGGCTTCAATACAGGCTTGGATGGCTACGCCGCTCAAAAACGAGATGATCTTCAAATTTGGTTTGGGCTACCGCACCGGGGATGCCGGTAAGCTGCTGCTGGGCATAGAAAAAGACCGCCTTCGGGTAGCGGCTAGCTACGATGTTCCCCTATCGCAACTCACGCCCACTAGCAATTTGCGCTCGGTCAACTCCTTCGAACTGGCAGCCAACTACATCTTCAACATCACCAAACAACCAGAAGTGAAGCAGAATATCCTCTGCCCACAGATATAATGGCTTGGTTTTGTAGGCAGCGAATGCGGTCGTAAGCCATCCCTCGCTAGCGCAAAAGGCAATCGTTGGGTAGCTAGGTTGTGCTAGGCTTACAAAAAAAACGAAGCCAGGCAGCTTGCCCAATATTTGCTATCAAGTTGCTTGCTTTCGCACCGATGTAGGCATTGTGTGCACAGACGCACGCTATGGCTGCCGCAGGAGCCATGTTCCTCCCAAAAGAGCCATGATTCAGCGCAACAAGCTCGATTTTTACCCCCAAAACCCTAAAGGCAATCGGCTATATTTGCCCGATATACAGCCAATTTTTAGCTACTTTCTGCGTTACTTAATAACAATCGTTCTATTTGATTATGAGGAATTTGTTGATACTACTTTTGATGGCTTGCTCCCTAGGCACCTTGTTCGCACAGCCGCTAGCGGGCTCCTCCAACTACGAGCAATTGGTAAGCGCCGCCGAAATAGCCGAAGGCCAATCCAATTGGAACTATGCCCTAGAAAAATACGAAGAAGCCTACGAAAAGCAAGAAGAGGCCGAGCTGCTGCTGCGCATCGCTCGGCTCGGCTATGCCATCCGCGATTTTGGAGCTGCCGAACGCAGCTTCCGCAGTATCTTCCGCAGGATCGACGGCGCCGACACCACGCACAACGACCTGCGCTTCCTCTATGGCCGAACGCTAAAAATGAACGAAAAGCACGACGATGCCATCATGGTATTCCAAGACTTCCTACGGCATACCACCGATGAGCGCCTCAAAACACTGGCAGAACGCGAAATCATCGGCGCCGAGCTGGCCCTCAATAGCAGTGCAGAAACAGCCGAGGTAACCATCCAAAGTCTAGGCTCCAAAATCAATGGCTCCTTCTCGGAATACTCCCCAGCTCTGGCAAAAAGTGGCGATGTGCTCTACTTTTCCACCTGGGATGCCAAGGATGTAGTGGTGCCCGAAGACCTCAATGATGCCGCCAACTTCAGCCGCATCTTCATGTCCACCTTGGCCGAAACGCGCAAAGGCGATAAGGAATGGGGCAAGCCAGAAGCCCTCAGCGAAGAAGTAAACCGCCCGGGCTTCCATACGGCCAATCCGGCCCTCAGTGCAGATGGCCGCCGCCTCTACTACAACCGCATTGTATTGGAAGGCAACGCCCCTAAAGAATCAGCCCTCTACGTAAGCGATGTAGATGACAATGGCTGGAAAAGTGGCAATCCCGTAGGAGGCGTCAATGGCGATTACCTGGTGCTGCAGCCCGCCGTAGGCGAGCTCTTCGGCGAAGAGGTCATTTTCTTCACTTCCGATATGCCTGGTGGAATCGGCGGGCTCGATATCTATTATGCGCCCTACAAGGGCGATGGCCGCTATGGCGACCCCGTCAATCTCGGCCCCAGTGTTAATAGTATTGGAGACGACATCACGCCTTTTTACTACGATGGCACCTTGTATTTCAGTACCGATGGCTACCCCACCATGGGTGGTAAAGACATCTACTACACCGTCTGGAACGGTAGCAACTGGAGCGAACCTCAGAACATGGGTCCTGGTTTCAATACCAGCTTAGACGATCAGAGTTTCCGCCTCTACGGCGATGGCTACACGGGCTTCCTAACTAGCAACCGCCCGGGCGGCAGATCGGTAAAAAGTAAAACTTGCTGCGATGATATCTATGGCTTCGAAATTGCGAAGCTCTATGCCAACCTCGTAGTGGGGGTCTTCACGGAAGATAAAAAGGCGCTGGTGGGCGGTAATGTTCGCCTCATCCCCCTCGCCAACGGCCAAGCCATCGATCAGGGAGAGCGCCAGGAAAAAGAAAAAGGCAACCGCTTCGACTATGGCCTCGCGCTGGAGTCCGATTACTTGGTAATAGCCGACCACCCCAAGTACTACCCAGATACTTTCCGATTCAACACCTTGGCGCTAGAGGAAAGTAAGACCTTCGAGCATCGCTTCTTCCTGAAAGCCAAGCCCGTGCCACCTCCTCCGCCCATGTTTGATACCATAGAAATCAAGCAAGCGATTGTACTAGAAAACATCCTCTACGATTTCGACAAATCCGATATCCGCCCCGAATCAGAGCCCGACCTAGAAGTAGTCAAAGGCCTGATGGAAGAGTATCCCGAAATGATCATCGAGCTGGGTTCGCATACCGACTCGCGCGGCAATGCTACCTACAACCGCAACCTTTCCAAGCGCCGGGCAGAATCGGCTCGTCGTTGGCTCATCAGCAAAGGCGTGGATGCCAGCCGCATCAAAACCGAGGGCTACGGCATGACCGTCCCCCAAACCGTAAGCGAGCGGATGGCACAGCGCACCGAATGGTTAACAGTAGGACAGGTGCTGACGGATGACTACATCAATTCTCTTTCCTCCGAAGAGCGTAAAGAAACTGCCCACGAGCTCAATCGCCGCACTGAGTTTAAAATTCTAGAAGGCCCCACCAGCATCATTATCCGCCGAGACGTCCTCGAGAAAAAGCAGAGCGCCCCCAACCGAGGAAAACTGCCGCCAGCCAGCACGCAAAAGCAATTGCCCCCCAACGATACCCTAAAGATTAGTGAGCTTTCCAGCCTCTTTGGTCAGAAAAATTTAAAAGGGCTTCCTGTCTTAGATTTCGAGCATCGCCAATTCAACTTAGGCTATGTCAAAAAAGGGGAGAAAAAAAGTTTTAGCTATGCTTTTACCAACAAAGGCACGGCTCCTGCGCAAGTCATGCTCATACAAGCCTGCGACTGCACAACAGTAACCCACAACAATAGCAAAATCTACCAGCCGGGGGAAAGCGGTATTATCGAAGTGGTCTTCGATAGCAGCGAGAAAGACGAAGCAGAAACCATCGATATTGATATTTTCCTAGAGCAGGTAGATAGCCGAGGCAACCCCATTGTGGAGATGCTTCGGTATGCGTTCAAAATTGTTAAATAATGCGTGTATCAGTCCTTGTTTTTTGTGCATTTTTAAGCTATTCCCTTCAAGCCCAAGATTATGCCTACCCTGCCCAAGGTGAGCGAACGAGCGGAGCATTGCCTAGCATCACAGGCCAGCTGTTTTCGTATTATTTGGTCATAAACGAGGCAGGAGCATGGCCAGCCGAGGCAAGAATTCGGTTCGTCGGTGCCCGAAGTAGTACGCCTTGGATGACGCTAGAGGCCGACGAGCACGTTCCTGAGGGCAAGCTTGTTTCAACCCTGGGTTATATCGACTACCAGACAGACTTCACCACTTATGAGCTAGAACTAAGCGCTGGCTATGAGGCGGATCTGCATATTTTTGATCCTGGAGCATCCGTAGTGACCACAGCCGTACCCGCTAAGGAAGCCGATGCCAGCAATGCTTGTTTTTGTACCATTCCAGATGTTTCAGACCGAGCCGGCTGGTGTCCTAGCGGCCAGTGTCCGCCTGGGAATAACCCCGCTACTACGGTGGTTTCTCATTTGATCGTTCACCATTCAGCTTCTCCCAATGCTGCTAGCGACTGGGCAGCAGTGGTGCGTTCCTTCTGGAACCAGCACGTCAATGTCAACGGCTGGGACGATGTGGGCTACAACTACCTCATCGACCCCAATGGCGTGATATACGAAGGGCGCGGCAACAACATTCGGGGCGCGCACTTTTGTGCTAAGAACTCGAATACGATGGGGGTTTGCGTGATTGGCGATTTCACGAACGTACAGCCTAGCGCAGCGGCTTTGGGTTCCCTGTCGAAGCTGCTGGCCTGGAAGCTTTGCGAGAACAGTTTGGGCGGCCTCATAGAAAGTTTCCACCCACAGAGCAATGCGCAGCTCCATACCATTGCTGGCCACCGACAGGGCTGCGCCACGGCCTGCCCGGGCGATGCTTTCTTCCCCACCTTCCCTGCTGTTCGGCAGCGAGCGGTAGATACCTTGGATGCCTGCGAGCCACTTAGCTCGCTTGAAGTAGCGCCTATTTTCGCAGGCCTGCAGATTAGTCCCAACCCCAGCAGCGGTAGCGTCCGCATCAGTGGTTTACAAACTGCCGCGGAGCTTCGGGTGTTTGATGCGCAAGGCCGCCTCGTGCAGCAGCAAGGCGTGCGAAACGGGCAACTGCTGCCCTCTGCTTTCGGCACAACAGCCAGCGCTGGCGTTTACCACTTTGTGTTCCGTAGCCAGAGGGAGCAGGTGGTGAAACGAGTGGTGTTGCGGTAAAGAAGACTCCCTACATAAAAAAATACACCACCAAAACCGTGGTCAGCAACCAGCAGCTGAGGCTCAGCCAGATGCCGATGCGGAAGAAATCAGCAAATTTGTATTGTCCGGCGCTATACACCATGGTGTTGGTTTGGTAGCCCACAGGCGTAAGGAAGCTGGCCGAAGCAGCCAAGGTAATGGTAACCAAAAGCGGTGTTGCTGAAACACCCAATTGCTGGGCTGCCGCTATGGCGATGGGCGCTACCAGAGCGGCTGTGGCGTTGTTGCTCATCAGTTCCGTGAGAACGGCTGTTATTAGATACAAACCTGCCACTAGGGCGTAGGGGCCGGCATTCCCCAGTGGGCCTGTCAGCAGGCTAGCCAATTGTGTGTCTAGTCCTGAATTGCTCATGGCCTTGCCTAGGCTCAGTGCCCCCGCTAGTAGGAAAACAATCTTCCAGTCGATGGCTTCATAGACTTCCTTCATGCTGAGGGTTCGGTTTAGCACCAACAAACAAACCCCCAGCAAGGTGCCCACCGAGATCGATAAAATCCCTGCTGTAGCCAACCCCACTACCCCCACAATTACAGCCAGCACGCCATAGAAGTGCCTAGCCTTAAAATCCTCCATAGTGTCGGCCGAAAGTAGAATAAAAGGGCTGTCTTGGGCGCGCTCGATCTGTTTCAACTCCGGAAGATAATGGCTTTTTACTTCGGCCAATATCACATCACCCGCCTGAAGCGGTAGTTGGTAGAGGTGCTCGTGGAGGGTATCCTCGCGCTGCCGAATGGCGAGGGGCACGGCTCGGTAGCTACGCCTGAAGTCCACGGCTTTCAAGTTTTTCCCTACGAAAGCGCTATTGGGGGTGATCACCATCTCCACTAGGCTGCTATTGTTTCTTTGGAGGCCGCTGCCCATTATCTGCATATTGCCCCCGCCTTCCACCAGCCGAGCCCAATCTTTTAGGGCTTTGATCTTCTGCCGATCGCAGCGCACCTTGAGGGTATCGCCAGCCGCTAGCAAAAAATCGCCTGGCGGTAAGGTGAAAACCTGCTGCTGCCGGCGGATCTCGATGATATCCATCTCCAACTCCCGCACCAAAGGCGCATCCATGATGCGCTGTCCTACTGTCTGCGTATTGTCTAGCAGTACAATTTCTGCGAGGTAGTCGTGGAGACCAAATTTTTCACTCAGGTCTTCCACGCCTTCTCGCGCTGGCAACAGCTTAGCGCCGATGTAAACCAAGTAGAGCAGCCCTACAAATAAAATCGGTAGTGCAACGGGCGCCAGCGTGAACATGCTAAAACCCGCCAAGCCCGCATCCTGAGCGACCCCACTCACCAAGATGTTGGTGGAAGTACCAATAAGCGTGCACATGCCTCCCAAAATACTGGCAAAAGACAAAGGGATGAGTAAGCGCGAAGGCGGTATTTTGGCGGTAGCTGCCAGCTGGATGACGACAGGGATGAAGACCGCTACCACGGGCGTGTTGTTTACAAAGGCAGAGGTGAGCGCCACCAGCGCTAGCAGCAAGAGCGTGGCCTTTTGGGGGCTTTCCCGAAAGTCTTTAGCCATCCGCTGCCCTAGCAGCTGAAGAGCGCCCGATTTGAGTAAAGCAGCCGAAAGCACGAACATAAAGGCCACCGTCAGCGTTGCTTCATTGCTGAAACCCGCTAGCCCTTCTGTTGGGCTAATAACACCACTCAGCACCAACGCTACCAAAATGAGCATGGCTACCAAATCAATAGCCAGCCACTCGGTGGCAAATAGCAAAATTGCCAACAGCGCAACGAACAAAGTAATAGTGGCAGCCGAAATCATCAGACAAAGGTATAATATTTGCTTTTAGCCTGTATATTTACTCAAGTCGCCCTATCTTTGTCGTTTGTAATAATACCTCCTAACTATGGAATTGAGCGAACAGGAAATTGTACGCAGAGAAAACTTAGCAAAAATCGAAGGAATGGGTATCGAGCCTTTTCCCGCGGCTCTCTATCCTGTCAACACCCTAGCTGCTGATATCAAAGCAGGGGTGGAAACAGATGAAGAAGGAAAGGTAAGCAACTTTCAGGAGGTTTGCCTCGCTGGCCGCTTGATGAGCCGCCGCGTGATGGGAAAGGCCTCCTTCGCCGAACTACAAGACAGCAGCGGCCGCATACAGCTCTATGTTAGCCGAGACGATATTGCCCCCAACGAAGATAAAGCACTGTACAACGACCTGTTTAAAAAATTCTTGGACCTGGGTGATTTCATCGGTGTGAAGGGCTACGTCTTCAAAACACAAGTTGGCGAAACCTCCGTCCATGTCCAAGAACTGACCTTCTTGGCTAAATCCCTTCGCCCGCTGCCCGTTGTTAAAAAAGATGAGCATGGCAAGGTCTATGATGCCTTCACCGATCCGGAGTTGCGCTATCGGCAGCGCTATGTCGATCTGGTGGTCAATGCCGAAGTGAAAGATATTTTCCGCAAGCGCAGCCGCCTGATCACGGCCATGCGTGCCTACCTCGATGAGCTGGGCTTGCTGGAAGTAGAAACCCCCATCCTACAGAATATCCACGGTGGTGCCAGCGCCCGGCCCTTCGCTACCCACCACAATGCCCTGGATACACCCATGTTCATGCGCATCGCCAACGAGCTCTACCTCAAACGCTTGATCGTGGGGGGCTTCGATGGTGTGTATGAGTTCGGAAAAATGTTCCGCAACGAAGGAATGGATAGAACCCACAACCCAGAGTTTACGATGGTGGAGTTCTACGTGGCCTACAAGGACTATAACTGGATGATGGACACCGCCGAAAGGCTGCTGGAACACGCTGTAAAAACCGTGAACGAAGGCAGCGGCGAGGTCTGTATTGGCCAAAACACCATCAATTTTAGCGGCCCTTACCGTCGCCTTACCATGTACGACGCTATTGAGGAATATACCGGCCACGACATCAGCAAGCTAACCGAAAAAGAGCTCTTCGACTTGTGCAAAAAACTTCATATTGACGTAGATGCCTCCATGGGGCGCGCCAAGCTCATCGACGAAATCTTCGGCGAGAAAGTGGAAGCCCAGCTGATACAGCCGACTTTCATCACCGACTACCCCGTGGAGATGAGCCCGCTCACCAAAAAACACCGCAGCAAGGAGGGCCTCGTGGAGCGCTTCGAGCTCATTGTAAACGGTAAAGAACTAGCCAATGCCTACTCGGAGCTCAATGACCCCATCGATCAGCGCGCTCGTTTCATGGATCAGCTAGAGCTAGCCAAACGCGGCGATGAAGAAGCGATGGCGCTAGACGAAGATTTCCTCCGCGCCCTAGAATACGGCATGCCCCCTACCTCTGGTATCGGTATTGGCATAGACCGCTTGGTGATGCTCGTGACGGGCAAAACCAGCATCCAAGAAGTGCTCTTCTTTCCGCAGATGCGACCAGAAAAAGCCTAGGAAGCCTGCCTTCTACAGCCCATACCAAAGCGTGAGCCGCCAGCCGAAAGCTTGGCGACGGCTGGTAGAAATGTTGCTATCCCCCGGCCGGAAGCTATCGCGAAAAGCAGCTTGATAATGCCCCGCAGCTTGCATACCGATCTTGGCTATTTGCAGATAAAAGCCTGCTCCTGCGCTTAGCCCATAATTAAAACGCCGTGGCAAAGCCTGCCCAAAATAAGTATCCTCCTCGGGCAAGACCAGCCCAGCAGCCAAGCTTTCCCGGTCACTGATCGGCAAACCAAAATAGGGCCCCGCCTGAGCAAAAGGACGGAAAAATCGCCGTCCGAAGGCGAACTGACTTAGGAGTTGCAGTTCGCCATAGGTAACGCTCCTTTCGTAGGCGCCCGATACGGTACTGCCTGCCACGGTTTGCGTTAAGGTCTCGCTCCAGCCGCCTTGGTTGATGTTCAATTCCGCCACAAAACCAGCCACTTTGGTATTGAAATAGCGCACAGCCACGCCATAATTTTGCCCGATCAAAGGCTGGGATGGGTTGGCTCGGCGGCTACTGAGCGAGAAATCAACACTGCTAAACGTCTGCCCAAAACCCAAGCCTATTTGTAGGCTCGTTAAGCTATCTGCTTGTGCTTGTACGGCAGGGCCTAGGTACAGCGCTAACAGCCATAGCCCGACGGCGAGGCGGAAAATGACGCGCAATTGGCTGGTGATCGGTAGCTGCCGAGTAGCATTTGGTAAGTAATTCATGGAGCAAAATTACGTTTTACTTTCTACTATCAACTGCCAAGCTCTTTATCATCGTTCGCGGGCTTGTTGAGATGAGCAAAATTTCCAGTCGCTGGCTCACGCCCTACTAAAAACCAGACGGGCTGAAGGCGGGCACGCAAGTGCAGGAGCAAAAATTATGTAAAGAGCAAAGTAGGGAGACTAAAAATTTGCTGTACCTTCGTTTATCTTTGCAAAGAACCAATGCTTATGCCTACACCAATTGATATGAATACAGCCGTGCTCCAAGCACTACAAGAACTGCGTGCGGCTGCCAGACAATTGGCCAAGACCCCTGATGCTCAAGTGCGCGATTGTTTACTTCATCTAGCAGAACTTACGGCTGCTTACACGCCTCAGTTGCTGGCAGCCAACCAGCGCGACCTCAGCCGTATGGAACCTAGCAAGCCCAAATATGATCGGCTACTCCTCACCCGCGAGCGCCTAAAAGCCATTGCCGACGATCTGCGGCGTGTGGCGGCTTTGCCCTCCCCGCTAGGAAAAACCCAGGAAGAGCGGAAGTTGCAAAATGGCCTTTCGCTGCGGCGCATCAGTGTACCGATTGGCGTTGTGGCGGTGGTGTATGAATCGAGGCCCAACGTCACTTTCGATGTCTTCGCCCTGGCGTTAAAATCTGGCAACGTTACGGTGCTAAAAGGTAGCCGCGATGCCGCCGATAGCAACCGAGCGATTGCGCAGCTGATCGATCGGGCACTTGCTAAATTTGATTTACAAGGTGCTTGCTACCTGGCGCCTGCCGAGCGGGAAGCGCTGCTGCCCATCCTCACAGCGGATGGCTTGGTAGATTTGGTGATACCCCGCGGCAGCCAAGGGCTCATTGATTATGTACGCAAAAACGCCAGCGTGCCCGTGATAGAAACGGGTGCGGGTATTTGCCATACTTATGTGGATGCTACTGCCCGACTAGATTGGGCCACCGCCATCGTCACCAATGCAAAAGCGCGTCGGGTCAGTGTTTGCAACGCGCTAGACTGCTTGCTTATTCATCGGAAGCAACTGCCGCATTTACCCACCATCGTCGGTCAGCTCGGCCAAAAACACCAATGCGAAATACTAGCCGATGCAGCGGCGCACGCTGCCCTGTCAACGCAGTACCCTGGTCATTTACTCCAAGCGGCCCAGCCAGGTAGTTTTGGTGTGGAGTTCTTGGCCATGCGCCTGGCCATCAAGACCGTAGAAAATATAGACGAAGCCCTCGCCCACATCGCCCAATACAGCAGCCGCCATAGCGAAGCCATTGTCAGTGAAGACCCTAGCTCCGTAGCGCGTTTTCTACAAGAAGTGGATGCGGCCACGGTTTATGCGAATGCTTCTACAGCTTTTACTGATGGAGGGGAGTTTGACTTAGGAGCTGAGATAGGCATCAGCACTCAAAAGCTCCACGCCCGTGGGCCTATGGGGCTGGCGGCACTCACCAGTTATAAATACCTGTTGGAAGGGCAGGGACAAACCCGCTAAAATGTCCGCCAGCATCGCTTGTTTAATCGTTGCCGCCGGCGCGGCGCGCCGTTTTGGCTCGCCCAAGCAGTTGGCCTTATTCAAGGGCAAGACGCTGCTGGCTTGGGCTATCCATCACGCCCAAACCGCAGGCTTCCACCCCATCCTAGTGGTAAGTGGTGCCCATCGGGAGGCTGTGGAGTGCCAGCTGGGAAAAGACCTCTTACACCATCACCATGCTGCTTGGCAAGAGGGAATGCCTTCTAGCATACAAGCCGGCCTGGCACAATTACTAGCGCTGCCCAACTGGGAACATAGCTGCATCCTCCCCGCTGACATGCCTTTTTTCGACGCCTCTTGGCTACAAACCTATGCGGCTGCGCTTACTAAATCTGAAACGCCCCCCCTAGTGGTAGCTACTGACTATGGTGGCCTGCCCGGGCTGCCAGCCATCATCAGCCGGGCGCTTGCCGAAAGCATGCAAGGCTTGAACCCCCGGCAGCCGTTGCGTCCTTTTTTGACTGCGCAACTACCCCTTATAAGTTTTGCTGATGGGCCACACACCAAAGATATAGACCAAGCCAAAGACCTTCATGAGTAAGCTTCAAAAAAATATCCCTTTCTCGCGTAGATGGTTCGCGTTTATTGGCCTCGTTTATCTGGTAGCTACCTGGTTTTCGGCGGGTTTTAATCAATCCGACGAGCACTTTCAGATACTGGAATTTGCAGGTCTTCACCTAGGATTGAACGAAGCCAGCGACTTAGCTTGGGAGTATGAGGCACGCATGCGCCCGGGCTTGCAGCCTGCTATGGCGTATGGGCTACACCGCGTGCTCGGCTGGTTGGGCGAGGTGAACCCCTTCGTAGTGGCCTGGTTGTTGCGTCTGTTAAGTGCAGCCTTTAGTTTGTTGGTGGCTTGGCTACTGTATGTTGTTTTTCGGGAGCGTTATCAGGAAAGCGATGTAGCTTGGTGGTTCTTTTTATTTTCCTTCCTCCTATGGTTCGGGGTGTATAATAGCATTCGTTTCAATTCCGAGAATTGGTCGGGCAACTGCTTTGCCTTGGCAGTAGGTTTATACACTTATTGGCGCAACAAGCCCAATCATCTGCAGTATGTACTACTGGGGGCTTTGGTGGGTTTGGCCTTTGTATTTCGCTATCAGCTAGCGATTATGATTGCGGGCTGGGGGCTTTGGTTGATCTTCATAGCCCGTGAGCGCTGGGATAGGTTGCTTGTTTTTACTTTCGGCGGACTGCTGGCCGCTGGTTTGGGGGTGGTTTTTGATTACTGGCTCTATGGAGAATGGTTGTGTAGCGCCTGGCATTACTTCGAGCAAAATATCTTGCTCGATAAGGCCAGCAACTTCGGGGTAGATCCCTGGTGGCACTACCTGACCGAACTGCTGATTAAAGGCATCCCACCTTTCAGTCTTTTTTACCTGGTGGCTATTGGCGCTTTTTTCTGGCTACAACCACGGCATTGGCTAACTTGGGTGGCTGTTCCTTTCATTTTGCTTCACTCCTTAATTGCTCACAAGGAACTACGTTTTTTGTATCCGCTACTTCCTTTCCTGCCTATTGCTTTAGCAGATCTGGTTCAGTATATCAGGAATTGGAGTGGCGCGGCTTGGTGGAAACGGCTCGTTATGCAGCGCTGGCTCAAGCAGTTGTTTTGGGGGCACAATGTACTTTTGGCGCTTTTTATCGCCTTTTGGCCTGTTGTTCTCGAGATGGATATTTACCGCTTGCTCTACAAGCAATACCCCGAGCCCATCACACTCTATGGCGTGGAGGACAATCCCTACCGACTAGCGCTAGACGCTCGTTACTATCGGCGCAAAAGTCTGCAGGTTCGGCAAATTAGTGACTTCAGTCAGCTCCCAAAAGATACGACCTTCCTCCTTGCTTTCGATCAGAAGCACGCTCCTCTATGGCTGGCTCAATTACCCACAGAAAAGCAAGCTGTGTACAAAAGCTACCCCGATTGGTTGCGGTATTTCAACGTCAACGACTGGCTATCACGTACCCAGCAGTGGTATATTTACGAAGTTCGCTTGGAGTAGGCTTCGGCTTCGCTCAGACCAGCATTCGTAACTGCTTTAGCCGTGGTTCGCAATTAAACCAACTGTGTCATCAGCACTCCATAAAAGCTTCGTCAAACAGATAAAACAGGTACCAGGCCTTAACTTTCCATGTCTGGGGCTGCTAGGTAGTTACGATTTCTGTTATCTTTGTGTGCGCTACAAAAGCTACTACGATGCAAGAAACTCCCTCCAACTGTCCTATTCCCCGCTGGCAATTGCTCAAGCAGCAGTTGAAGAACGTAGATGCTACCACCTTCGGGCAATTGATTGAAAGCGGAAAATATACGGTACTGGACGTACGAACGCCTCCGGAATACGCCCACTTCCACTTAACTGGTGCTATGAATATGGACTATTTAGGCCCCAACTTCCTAGAGGAAATGGAGCAGCTAAACCCCGAGGAGCACTACCTTGTTTATTGCCGCAGTGGCCGGCGGAGCGTACGCGCTTGTACGTTAATGAAAAACGCAGGCATTTACCACATTATCCACTTAGACGGGGGGCTTTCGGCCTGGGAGCTTTCCGAAACAGAAAAGTAGTACGTATGCGTTTATTATCATCCTTCTACCAGTTTGTGCTACTAGTAGCGGCTGTCTTTGTCTTTACAGCCTGCCAAGGCCAACCAAGTGAGGAACAAGGCGCGGCGGCAAGCACCGAAGCCAACACGCCCAAGGGCATCTACGAGCGGCTAGACAATGCTGCTTTCAATGCCAAAATAGGCGCAGAAAACACCGTACTCTTGGACTTGAGAACGCCCGGAGAGACCAGCCGAGGCATTATCCCAGGAGCGCTCATCATTGACTACAATGACCCCGACTTCAAGACCAAGATAGCGGCGTTAGACCGAGATAAAACCTATCTGGTGTACTGCCAATCTGGGCTACGAAGTGGTAAAACTTGCCAGCAAATGCAGGACCTAGGCTTTACAAGCCTGTATGAGTTGCGAACAGGCTACGCTAGGTGGCAGCCATGAAAAAGGTGGAGAGGGTGCTTACTCCATGCGCTCACCCGTAGCTTGCACGGCTGTTTCTACGGGAATGGGCTGCCCGTCTTGAGCTGCCACCACAAAAGCATCTTTCACCCCCGTTTTACGAAGCTGATTGCGCAGCCTTATAGCATCGGCATAGGAGCGAAATTCGCCTACCTGTATTTTTTGCAGGCCGTCGGCGGCTTCGTCTATCAGCATGCTGCCACCTGTAGCTAAGTCAGCATCCATTTTATTCACTTGAAAGGCTCCGATCTGTACCCGGAAGATCGTACCACTCACACTGGGCGTTGTGTTGGTATAAACAGGCTGGGGGGCAGTGGTGGTGGGGGCCGTATTCTCTCTGGCTCTGGCTTCGGCTTCGATCACTCTTTGATTGAGATCCGCTTGTTGGGCCTCGAAGGCAGCTACTTGCCGATCTTTCATCCCGAGCTGATTTTGAGCTTCCACCAACTGCTGCTGCAGGCTAAGAACTTGGTTTTGATAAGCAGTGTGCTCATCTTCAAGCTGCTTTAAACTGGCGAGGTTGCGGCGGTAGTCTTGCGCTTTTTTCTTCCAAATCTTGATTTCTTCTTTAGAAAGCTCCGTTTGGGCAAACAGCGCATTGGAGGAAAAGCTTGCTACAGAGAACAACAGCAGTGTGAGGAGGATATGTTTAAGCATAGGAAAGAAAATCTTGTTGGTTATTGGATTGTTTGGCAAATATACAGAAAATTCGGGAATACCTACATGGCTCCCCAAAGAAAGCCTTGCTCCTGCATTTATTGCAGTCCTCCACCAAAGCCCCGGCGATTACCGTGCTCCTCCAATCCCTTCACTTTAAAGATAAATCTGCTACCTTTGTGGAAATTGATAAAATTGTAAAAAAATTGGGGTAAGCTATGCGAGCACTGCTGCAGCGAGTAAAAGAAGCCTCCGTAAGCGTGGCGGGAGAAGTAAAAGGGCAGATTGGTGCTGGTTTGCTTATTTTTCTAGGCGTAGAAGAGGCCGATACGCCGGCCGATATCGAGTGGTTAAGTGCTAAGATTAGCCGCTTGCGCATTTTTAGTGATGCGGCTGGGCAGATGAACCATAGCGTGATGGATACAGGGGGGGAGCTTTTGGTTATTTCGCAATTTACGCTCTTTGGCAGCACCAAGAAAGGCAATCGGCCGGGCTTTACCCGCGCTGCCAAACCGCCTACAGCAATCCCCTTGTATGAAGCTTTTGTAGCCCGCTTAGCCAAGGATACGGGTATCGCAGTGGCTACAGGTGAGTTTGGTGCCGATATGCAAGTGCAACTACTCAACGATGGGCCTGTTACGATCTGGATAGATACCCAAGCGAAGGAGTAGAAACCCGACTATGCTTTCTTATTTATTGCAAGGCGCTCAGATTGGTTTTGGCCTCTCGCTCTTGGTAGGGCCTTTGGTGGTCTTGCTTATTCAGCTCAGTTTAGAGGAAGGTACGCTCAGTAGCTTACTGGCCGCCGCTGGGATATGGGTGAGTGATTTCATATTCATTTACCTTACGCACCACGGCATGAGCTACCTTCGGGAGGTACTGCGTTATGCTCATTTTGAGCTGGTAGTGGGGAGTATTGGCGGGCTCATTTTACTAGCGATCGGCCTGGGGATGTGGATACGGAAGGCACCGGAATTTTCGGCCAGTAGTGAACGCAAAAAAGCCAGGTATTGGCTGTCTTTTGCCAAGGGCTTTGCGATCAATACCTTCAATCCATTTCCCGTTTTCTTCTGGCCCACCGTCACGGTGGGCATTGTGCACGAAGGCCGACTGCTGGAGCAGGAAGCGGTGCTGCTGTACTTGGGCATCATGGGGGTGGTGATCCTTTCTGATAGCCTTAAAGTAATAGGTGCCCGCTATCTTCGGCATCGCTTGCGCCCTCGGCACATCAAGCTGGCGCAACGGGTGGGGGCCATGGCTTTGATGCTCTTCGGTGTAGCTCTGATGGTACGGGTTTGGTGGTAGTTTATTTTTGCCAAAAGGCGGGAGCCATGTTGTAGTAAATGAGCAAGGATTTTCTACAAACTATCCAAAGCCGCCAGCAATATATCGCAGGCCAAATCAATTTCTGCTTCGCTGATGATGAGGGGCGGCGCAATGCGGATGCTGCGCTCGTTGAAGAGAAACCAATCGGCCACCAAACTGTGTTCCAAACCGTAGGCAATTACTTTTTGCACCGCTTCAAAGCTTTCCAGTTCTAGGGCCATCCAGAGGCCAGCGCTGCGCAGGTCTAGCACCTTGAGATGTTGGTGTAGGCGGCTGCGAAACTGGGCTTCCTTGGCGGCTACTTGCCGAATGAGTGGCATCGGCGGCTGGGCGACTAGGGACCCCGACAAAGCCGCCTGAAGGTCATCTGTCGAGTAGCCGAGCAGCGTTTGCAGCGTTGCCAAGCCTGCGGCACAGCTCACAGGATGGCCTCCAAAAGTGGTGATGTGTCCCAGAATGGGCCGGTCGCTGAGGGCTTGCATCACCTTTTTATTGGCCACAAAAGCCCCGATAGGCATGCCGCCGCCCATACCCTTGGCCAGCAGCAAAATATCAGGTACCACACCATACTGTTCGAAAGCCCAGAGACTACCCGTACGGCCGTAGCCAGCTTGTATCTCGTCTAAAATCAGGAGGGCACCCACTTCCTCACAGCGTTTTTTAACCGCTTGAAGCCAGGCGGCTCGGGGTTTGCGGATGCCCCACTCGGCCTGCACCGTCTCAAGGATGACGGCAGCGGTCTTGTGGGTAATGCGCTCCAAACACTGATCGCAGTTGAAGTCCAAGTGCCCAATGCCGGGAAGCAGCGGATGATAAGCCCGCGTAAAATCCTTGGGCCACATCAAGCTGGCGGCACCTTGGGTACTGCCGTGATAGCTGCGGGAGGCTGCTAGGAATTCACTGCGCCCCGTATAGCGTTTTGCGAGTTTCATAGCGCCCTCGGTGGCCTCGGTGCCGGAGTTGGTGAAATATACATTATCCAAACCCGCTGGCAAGTGCTGAGCCATCAGACGCGCTAAAGCTACTTGCGGAGAGAGTACAAACTCCCCATAGACCATCACATGCATAAAGGTGGCTACTTGCTTTTGGACCGCTGCTACCACAGCCGGATGGCAATGCCCCAAGCTGCTTACACCAATGCCGGCAATGAGGTCGAGGTATTTTTTCCCGCCAGGGTCGTAGAGGTACACGCCCGCTGCGCTGACCACTTCCAGCCCCATCGGAAAGGGGGAGGTCTGGGCAAGATGCGCAAGAAATTGCTGGCGTTGTGTCATAAAGCTATTAGCAAAGTAGCGTTTTCATATCCACCTTGTCGCCGATGATGCGGCTGAGTTCGCCCACATCTACGCGGGTTTGTACTAGAGTATCGCGATCGCGTAGGGTGACCGTGCCATCCTCCAGCGAATCAAAATCGACGGTAATACAAAAGGGTGTTCCGGTAGCGTCTTGGCGTCGGTAGAGCTTCCCGATGGAGCCCGTATCGTCGTACATCACATCGAAGTCGAAGCGCAAGGCATCGAAAATATCGTTGGCCATTTTCACCAGGCGCTCGTCGTTGCGCTTCAAGGGCATGATGGCAGCCTTGATAGGGGCTAGTGCGGGATGGAGTTTGAGAACCTCGCGGGTGTTGTTGGGGTCGTCTTGGCCAGGTACTTGCTCGTTCACCAAGGCATGGCTTAGAGTAGCGAGGAACAATCTATCGGCACCGATAGAGGTTTCTACTACGTAGGGAACGTAGCTTTCCTGTGTTTCTGGATCAAAATACTGTAGCTTTTTACCGGAGAGTTCTTGGTGGCTGCTCAGGTCGAAGTCGGTTCGGCTGTGGATGCCCTCTAGTTCTTTGAAGCCGAAGGGAAAGTCGAATTGGATATCCACTGCTGCATCAGCATAGTGTGCGAGATTGTCGTGGTCGTGGAAGCGCAATTTTTCGGCAGGGTGACCAAGCTTGAGGTGCCAAGCCATGCGCTGTTCTTTCCATTTCTGGTACCACTCTTTTTGGGTGCCAGGCTTGACAAAAAACTGCATTTCCATCTGTTCAAACTCCCGCATCCGAAAGATAAACTGCCGCGCCACGATCTCATTTCGGAAAGCTTTGCCAATTTGTGCGATGCCGAATGGAATTTTTTGGCGGGTGGTTTTTTGTACGTTGAGAAAATTGACAAAAATGCCTTGGGCTGTTTCTGGGCGTAGGTAGAGCTTGCCTTCCTCCCCTGCGATGTTTCCGAGTTGGGTAGAGAACATGAGGTTGAACTGCCGCACCTCTGTCCAATTGCGGCTACCCGATTCTGGGCAGGCGATGTTGAGTTCCACGATGATTTGGTGCAAGGCCTCCATATCACCCGCCGTCATGGCTGTGGCCAATCGCTTGGCGATCGCTTGGTGTTCCTCCGAATAGCGCAGCACATTGGGGTTGGTATTGCGGAAAGTAGCCTCCTCGAAGGTATCACCAAAACGCTTTTTGGCCTTTTCAATTTCTTTATTGATCTTGGCTTCGATCTTGTCCATATACTCTTCGATGAGTACGTCGGCTCGATAGCGCTTTTTGCTGTCTTTGTTGTCTATCAGTGGGTCGTTGAAGGCATCCACGTGGCCAGAAGCCTTCCAGGTTTTGGGGTGCATAAAAATGGCCGCGTCGATCCCCACGATGTTGGCATGCAACTGGGTCATGGCTCTCCACCAATAAGCTTTGAGATTGTTCTTCAGCGCCACGCCATAGGGGCCGTAATCGTAGGCAGCCGCCAAGCCATCATAAATTTCGGATGACTGATAGATAAAACCATATTCCTTAGCGTGTGCTACGAGTTGCTTGAAGTCTGCTTGTTGAGCCATTGTTTTAATCGTTTATCAAAGCGCGAAGGTAAGAACTTCCTTTGGGAGGTCTGGGGTTTTGTTGTCTTTTTTTGATGAAGGCCCTCTGGGCTGTTAGCACCCGGGAAAGTCTGCGCAAGCTCCTATAAAATTCAACACAGAAAGGCGATAACCGCGTCATACGGGTACCGCCTTTCTTGTTCAACGCCTCGAGAGGCGGCTTACTATTTTTTGCCCGCTGCCTTAGCCGCTGCCGTAGCAGCACTACGAAGCGCACGCGGAATGGTGATGGTGGCTACTGGCTGGCCAGCAGGATCGATAATTTCCACACCCTCTATTGGCTGGATATCGCGGATACGAATGGACTGGCCTAGCTCCATTTTGCTAATATCCATTGTGATCCGATCCACCAAGCGGTCTGGCGTGGTTTTGAGGCGCACCTTACGAACCGTTTGCTGTAGCTTTCCGCCTGCGCGAACACCTGGGCTGGTGCCTTTGAAGCCGACAGGCACTTGCACCTTAATGGGGTGGCCTTCCTTGAGAGCTAGAAAGTCAACGTGCTGCACGGCATCCGTCACTTTATGGAACTGAACATCTTTGACGATGGCTTTGTAGGTCTTACCGTCCACATGCAGCTCAGCCAGGTTGAAATCCGGCGTGTAGATGAGGTCGCGTAAGGCAAGGGGTTCCACAGAGAAGTGGACGGGCTCGCCCTCTCCATATAGTACAGCGGGTACCATACCGGCGCGTCGGTCAGACTTGCTGGCTACTTTTCCAAGACTTTGGCGGGCTTGTCCGCTTACGGCTATCGTATTCATAGCAAATAGTTCTTTACAGCTTACTGCTTTTTTTCGGCCTGCAAAGGTACAGCATTTTTTTTATCTGGCCAATAGTTGCGTAAATTATTTATAATCAAGTTCAAAACAGTCACTTTTTTTTAACTTATCCGCTCGCTGGATGCCGAGTAGCTCCATCCTAAATGCTTTTACTTTTTACCTTTGTTAGGTTTTTGCCATCACGATATCCTCCTTACCTAATTTATTTTCCTACCAATGGATGTTCAGCTTATCTACCAGTATTTTCCAAAGCTCAGCGAGCAGCAGCGGCAGCAGTTTGCCGCCTTGGAAGCTTTGTACCGGGAATGGAACGCACAGATCAACGTCATTAGCCGAAAGGACATCGACAACCTCTACCCCAATCACGTGCTGCACAGCTTGGCTATTGCCAAGGTCGTACAGTTTAAGGCGGGGGCAAAAATCCTCGACTTAGGCACTGGCGGTGGCTTCCCCGGTATCCCCTTGGCCATATTATTCCCCGAGACCCACTTCGATTTGGTAGATGGCCGAGGTAAGAAAATCGTGGTTTGCAAGGCAGTCATCGAAGCCTTGGGCCTCACCAATTGCGAAGCTCACCATGGCCGCGCAGAGGAAATGAAAGGAGTGCGATACGACTTCGTTGTCACCCGGGCCGTAGCGAAAATGGCTCAACTCAGCCAGTGGAGCATGAAGCTCATTTCCAAACAGCAGCAGCACGGACTCCCCAATGGCATCCTCGCCTTGAAAGGTAGCCATCTAAAGGAAGAATTAAAAGAACTGGGCGGAGGCTACCACGAGGAGTATCCTATTTACAAATGGTTTCCGCTCGATTTCTTTCAAGAAAAAGCAGTGGTATATCTCCAGTATTAGGCATTTGCCGCGCTGCGCTGGCAAACGACGCCTCCGAGCAGGGTGCGGATGATTTAGCTTCGAGTGAAGCTTGGGAGGAGGCATTCGTTCTAGGCACCACAGCTCGGAGGAGCATTCGCCGCGCTGCGCTGGCGAGGGACGCCTCCGAGCAGGGTGCGGAAATTTTGGCTCTGATCGGAGGAGAAATGCTTTACAAAAAGCGGCCCCGAAGCGGCTCTAAAACCTTGCTCCTTTTCAAAAACCTTGCTCCTGCGTGAGCCAAAATCAAAAAAGCTAAGGCAAAGGCAAAAAACTTCTCCGCAAAGCCAAAATCATCCCAAATTCCAGTACAAGGTCTTCTTCTTAATTTTCAACCTTCAATTTTCAATTCAATAAGCGCAGCGAAAAATCCCCCCAAATCCCCAAGAGACCCTTCCATTGAACATTGAGCATTTCAATTCCCCAACTGATCTGCTAAGCCCTTGAGCACATCCTCTGCCTCACTCAGGCTCCGGACGCCTTCTTTGATGAGCATGAGATGGCGCGGACTTTGCTTGAAGCGCAAGCCC
>DAITME010000069.1:0-22675 GCA_036835305.1 Lewinella sp. | reverse complement strand
CGGTTAGCGGCGGTGTGGAGCCTTACACTTATAGCTGGAGCAACGGCGCTACGACTCAAGATTTAACGAACGTTCCTGCGGGCACTTATACCGGCATGGTCACGGACGCCAACGGCTGTACAGCTTCTGCTACGGTTACGGTACTTGGTTCTCTGGATATTGACTTATTTGCCAGTGTAAAAAATGTTCGCTGCTTGGGTGGTTCAAATGGGGCGGTTGATATTACTGTAAACGGTGGTACGGCTCCGTTTACCTACATTTGGAGTAATGGAGCTACGACAGAGGATATTGTTGATGTGATGGCGGGTACCTACACAGTAACTGTAACGGATGCTAATGGCTGCTCAATTACCAGATCTTATACGATAATAGAACCTGCTACTGCGATTAGCCTGAGTGTCATGGTGACAAATATCGACTGCTCTGGTTCTTCGGAAGGTTCGTTGGACTTGACTGTGAGTGGTGGTACACCACCTTATTCCTATGCTTGGAACAATGGAGCCACAACACAGGATATTTCTAATTTGCAGGCGGGGACCTACGTAGTAGTTGTAACAGATGCCAATGGTTGTGTGGCTAGTACGACTGCGACAATTCTGCAAGCTTCTCCTCTACAGGCCTTTGCAACTGCTTCTAATGTAAATTGTGTTAGTATCAACAGCGGAGGGATTGATCTGACGGTGAGTGGTGGTACGCTTCCATACACCTATCTCTGGAGTAATGGAGCCACTACGCAGGATTTAGTGAATGTTGTTGCTGGTTCTTACAGTGTCACAATAACAGATGCTAATGGTTGTTCTATCACAGAAGGGCCAATTGGTGTTGGTGCCGCTGTTGATTGCCCACCGTGTATTAACAACATTACCAACGCTGGCACTATTGGGTTCAGCCAAGAAGTATGTGGGCCAGGAAACGTACCTGACTTACTTGTTGAGCTGACGCCTGCTACGGGAGGAGAGGGAGAGATTAATTACCTCTGGATGTCTAATACAGTGGATCCAACCCAAGACTTTACTTTCTGGCAGCCTTTACCGAATTCTGATTCACCGAACTACCAACCCGGACCGGTGTATGAATCCACCTACTTTGCTCGCTGTGTAAGGCGTGACAACTGTGTTTACCTTGAATCCAACATCATATTTGTAGAAGTTGGGGATGATGCCAATGCTATAATAGACGGTCCCGCCTTGCTCTGTCAGGGAGAAACCGTCACCTATCAAGCGTTGGGAAATGAGGCAGGCGCTATCGTGGAATGGTCTGTAACCGGTACTTCCAATATCACCAACAATGCGGATGGTAGCATCAGTGTGAGGTGGCCTTCCTTTGGTATATTCTCCATTGCGCTGACGGTTACACAAAACGGCTGTACTTCTACTAGAACCCTGCGAGTCAGCGTGATCAACAACCCGGCTACCTGTGGGGATGACTTCACCGCGAATGGGACGATCAATAACCTGCAAGCTCGGGAGGTCAGCATCAACTGGATGCTACCGAACGACGAGAGTGAGTTGAACTTCGTGGTAGAGCGCTCAGCGAATGGAAGCGGTTTTGTAGCCGTAGGAAGTGTATCGGAAGCTTTCGAACTAGTGAATGGTAACCAGCTACACTACCGTTTTGATGATGTTACACCCACTTACGGTCGCAATTTCTATCGCGTACGGATGTATGACGCTTATGGAAATGAAGCGGTTTCTAATACCGTAGAACTCATACTTCAAGACGCTGCTGCTGCTATGGCTAGGGTTTATCCCAACCCCGCTTTTGGAGGAAGTATCCACCTCGACCTCTTCAACCTAAACGCGCAGACAGACGACGTTCTTATTGAATTGGTCTCTACAACAGGGCAGTTGGTAGCTACCCAGGTACAAGCTGCGGGCGAGACGAGTATCGATTTGCCAATCGCTGGACAGGCGTCTGGTATTTACCTGATAAGAATCACTAGTGGTGATAGAATAGAGACGCACCGCGTAGTAGTGGAGTAATGTACACTACTAGCTTGACAAGGCTTTAGGAAAGGCTTCCCGACATTCTGTAGTGGCAAAGAGCAGCTACAAAATGTCGGGAGGCCTTTTTCGTTACCACCTACTTTGCTCAAAAACAAAGGCTTTGCTCCTGCATTTATGCCCGTCCATACGGATTGCAGACTGGCACGACCGTATGGGTATTGGGCGATAGCGGTCGAGTGCGGACCGTGCACGTATGGGCGTGTGTACACATATGCCAATCTTCTAAACTACTTGCCGGATGGCAGCAAATTCCATACAAAAAGAGCGATACCGACATAAATCGGTACCGCTCTTTTCACTTTGTATGCAATGTTGGGAAGTTGGCTATTGATTGGCTAGCACTCAAAGTCATCGATTTCAGCGCGGGCTTCGGTCAGTGCTTGCTGCACTTCGGCTTGGTTGAGGCCAGCGGCGCACTGAACATAGTCTTCGACTACATTAAGCCAATTGTTGAGTGATGCCCGATAGGCATTGCAATTGGCTACACTTTGATCGTTGGCATAGTTGGTAGCGGCGGTCGATACGGCGTCCACGGCTGTCTGAACATTTTCACTGTAAGCTAAAGTCGTGCACAAGCGACCGCCGGGAGTGCGAACATCTGCGGAAGTATCATCGTCGTTGCCACAACTGGAGAACTGTAGTGCAAGAATACAGACTAAAAAGAATAAGAGCTTTTGCATGGGTACAATGCATTGTGTGGCCTCGCGACCACGGTGAGAAATGAAATACAGCATTTATACCCTATGGAGGCAAAGCGTTACAGATCCGGCTAATTAATTTTTATTCCCTTTCCCCAAACTCCTCTATAGCTGCCAGCTTCACGGCTTCGGCCACCCGCCAGGCTACCCGCTCATCGAGCGTAGGGGGTATAATCATTTCCCGCGTTGGTTGGCGGATGTGTTCGGCGATGGCGGTGGCTGCGGCGAGTTTCATGCCCGGGGTAATTCTGGGCGCTCGTGCGTCCAGAGCTCCTCTGAAAATACCGGGAAACCCAAGCACATTATTGATCTGATTGGGTAAATCGCTACGCCCAGTTCCTACAATGGCGGCACCACCAGCCAGCGCTTCGTCGGGCATAATTTCGGGCGTTGGGTTGGCCATCGCAAAAATGATGGCATCTTTCGCCATGCTGGCTACATCTTGCCGCGTGATTAAATTGCCCACACTGACGCCAATGAAAATATCTGCCCCTTGTAGGACATCTTGTATGCTACCCGATTCGTTGCTATTGTTGGTGAAAGCTAAGATTTCTTTTTTCGCTTCATTGAGATCGTCCCGCTCCCGATGAATAGCGCCTTTGCTATCGCAGATGATGATTTCTCTTACGGGCGTGCAAGCTAGGTTGTCGCTATGATCCACGCAGCGCAACAGCCGCGCAATGGCAATACCTGCTGCGCCAGCACCATTAATGACTACTTTGAGGTCTTTCAGCTCCTTACCTACTAGCTTGGCACTATTGATGAGCGCCGCTAAGGTGACAATGGCCGTGCCATGCTGATCGTCGTGAAATACGGGAATGCCGATGTTTTGCAAACGGCGCTCCACTTCGAAGCTGCGCGGTGCCGAGATGTCCTCTAGATTGATGCCGCCAAAGACGGGGGCAATGAGCTTCACGGTTTCCACGATCTTATCCACATCCTGAGTGTCTAGACAAATAGGAAAAGCATCCAGATCGGCAAAGCGCTTGAAGAGCATGGCCTTGCCTTCCATAACGGGAATAGAGGCCAAGGCGCCGATATCCCCCAAGCCCAGCACGGCCGAGCCATCCGTTACAATTGCAATGGTGTTGCTCTTGATGGTGTAATCATAGACGCTTGCAGGGTCTTTGTGTATAGCCAGGCAAGGCGCCGCCACGCCCGGAGAGTAAACCAACGAAAGGTCATCGGTGGTGCGCACATCCATCTTCAGGCCCGTGCGAATTTTGCCGCGCAAACGGCGGTGTAGTTGTAGCGATTCTTCGTTGTAATCCATATTTTTTGTTTGGTTGGGAGGGGGAAGGCAGGCCTTTTTTTTGCTCTCGCCCAATACGGCAAAAATGCGGGAGCAAAGGTAACTCAAAAGAGCAAACTAGACTTTACATCCCCCTCATATATTCCCAAGCTGTCTGGTAGCAGCCATTTTTTTCTACATACTCGATGAAGCCGCTATAGAAGGGGTCGGTGGCGATGGTGGCGCTATCGCCAATCACTACCAGTTGTTTGCGGGCGCGGGTGAGCGCCACATTCATTCTGCGGTAATCTTTGAGGAAGCCAATTTCCGAGCGGTTGTTGGAGCGCACGAGGCTGATATAGACCACGTCGCGCTCCTGTCCTTGAAAGCCATCAATGGTTTTGACGCTAAGGTCTAGCGAGCTAGGGAGCTGCTCGTCGGTTTCTAATAGGTCGCTTGCTCGGATCACCTGTTCGCGGTAGGGGCTGATGAAGGCCACGCTGGGGGCTTCTTCCTCTGGGGGAATGCTGCCGAGAAGCTGGTAAAGATGCTCTAGTGCCAGCATGATTTCTTCTTCGTTGTAGCGGCTTTGGAAGCGTGTTTGCAGCTGTTCTTCAAAGCCTGTGCCGGCGGTATCTATGAAGGTAACCGACTCGGCCAGTGAGGTGTTGGGTAGGGTCCAATCGGCCACCTCTGGAGCTGCTTGTAACTGGTTTTGGTAGAAGAAAGCGTTGCTAAAGCCCATGATGTTGCTGTTCATCCGGTATTGTACTTCCAGCAGCCTTGCTTGACTTCCTAGGCGGTGGAGGCATTTCTCCATTAGGGTGATGGCCAGCCCACCCTGCTCGGCTTCGCGGCATTTTACTGTAGGCGGGAGCTGGTAAGGGTCTCCAGCCAGCACAACTCGGCTACTTTTTAGGATGGGTATCCAGCAGGCAGGCTCCAGCGCTTGTGCCGCTTCATCTATGATACAAGTACGGAAGCTATATTTTTCCAATACACTGCTAGCAGCACCTACGAGGGTACAGGTGATAACTTGTGCATTCTCCAGCACATGGCTGAGCAGGCGATCTTCTAATTGTTTTGCCCAGCCGGATAAACGCCCGGCTTCGCGAAACAACAAGCCACGTTTTTGTCCGCCTTCTGGGCCTCGCTTCCATTGTTTGGCACTTCGGCGAACTTGCTCGGCTTCCTGGCGAAGCTTTTTTATTTGCTTTGTATCAGGGTGGTCTGCTAGCTGTGCTTCCAAGGTGTGGCGGATAACGTCTTCGTCCACGCGGCTAATATTTCCGATACGGCATACGCGAATGCCCAGCGCTGCCAGCCGGATGGTTACCAGATCGGCTGCCGTATTACTAGGTGTAGCGAAAAGTACGGTCTGCTCGGTCTGAACCAACTGCTGTACGGCTGCCACTAGGGTAGTTGTTTTTCCAGTTCCTGGCGGGCCGTGCACGATGAGCACGTCCTCGTTGCTGGCGATTTCCTTTACGGCTTTTTCTTGGCTTTCGTTTAGGTAATTGGGGAGGTCGAGCCCTGCCAACAGATGGCCACCCAGTGTTTTTCGATACCCCATCAGCTGATCGCGCAGCTGCACAATTCTAGGTTCTTGGGTGTTTTGTAGTTCTTGGAGGGCGCGATCCATTTCTTTGTAGGTGCGCTCATCGAACATCAGATCTACACCAATTCGCCCGCCACCCAGCCAGCTGGGCATCTCTTGGCCAGATAGGATGATTTTCATTCGGTTTTTCTTCACGAACTGTATCACACCACCTACTTCAGGCCGGTTGACCTGAGTTTGCTGAGTGAATAAACTCACAGAGGTGCCTGCCCTGAACTGGTGATCTTCCTCTTGGCTATCGCGCTGGATAATCACGAAAGGCCTTGCCCCGATGCTATAGCCGCTTTTTTCTATGCTTACTGGATACCAAGAAAAGCCCTTCTCAATACGCTGTTGAAGCGGGAGTTTTTGGATGACCTCCAAATGTTGCCTTCGCTCTTCTTCCCGCTCTAGTTGTACTAGGTTGCGCAGGGCTTGTAGTTCCTCTTTTTGTTTTTCTTCCATATCCGGTAGCGGGAGCTTGCTGCTCTTATGGCGATCTCTGCTCCTGCGTGAGCCAACAGGGAAAAGACAAGTAATGTTTTACTCAGCTGTTCGCTGAGCTAGGCATCGGCCAAATTTCGTACAAAAGGTGCGTAGCCAGCAGCCTTTAAATTCCCTTCTAATTGCCGAGCCTCCGCAGGTGTACTAAAGGCCCCGAGGATGATGCGGTAGGCAACGGAGCCATTCACGTTGGCGATGCTCACTACCACGGGTTGGCGGAAGAGCCGCTCTAGTTTTTCCGTTTCTCTGAGCACGCCAGCGAAATCGCGATAAACATTCACTTGTAGGCCAAAGCCGCGCTTTTCTTGGTTTTGTACCGAGAAACGAAATAGCCCTGTGCCACTACTGATGCCTCCGCCACTTGCTGGCGGGCTGGTGGGCGGCGCTGGGGTTGTTGGGGCAGGCGTGGGCGGTGTTGGGGCAGGCGGTGTTGGGGTTGTTGGTGGGGAGGGTGTGGTAGTGCTGGGCGGTGGCGGCGGCACTGGGGTAGGGGGCGCAGGCGTGGGCGGTGTGCTAGGCGTGCTGCCGGCATTTCTCATGCGGAGGGCTTCGGCTACGGCTTTTTCAGCATTGACGCGGCCGTAGCCATATTTGACGCTATGGCCGCGGCTATCATAGTCGCTAGCGAAGCCAATTTTATCGGCTGTTCGCTCGAGGATGGATTTTACTTGGGCGGCCGTGAGGTTGGGGTTGGCACTGAGCATCAAGGCACAGATACCCGCCACGAGGGGGGTGGCGCTGCTGGTGCCACCAAAATGTTTGTGGTAGGGCCCTCTATCGCGGCCATCCACGTAGAATGGATTTCGGCCGCCCATGCCGGGATCCCAGCTGGCGCGAGCAGCGAGTATTGGCCAGCCGCCATCGCTGGGGGCTACTACGCTGAGCTCGGGTCCCCGATTGCTGTAAAAAGCATGGGTGTCGTTGCTGGTGGAAGCGCCTACTGCAATAACACCGGGGATGGCACCGTAGTAGTTGATGAGGTTGACGTTCTCATTGCCTGCTGCAAAAAGTACCACACAGCCTTTTCCATTTCTACCTTGTGTGATCGCTTTCCGGATGGCTGCTTGCACGAGATTGCTGGGGCGATATTGGGCTTGTATGGTACCCCAACTACAGGAAATTACATCCGCTCCTGCCTTGAGGCAGTGGTTGAAGGTTCGCTCCGTGAGGTAATCGCTGAAGGTGAGACCATGAACGGGGATGAGCTGGGCATTAGGAGCAGCCCCAACGATACCACTTCCGTTGGCAGCTGCCACGGCTACGCTGGCGCAGGGGGTGGCGTGGTTGCCGTGGTTGGCTCCTACAGGAACGAAAGGCTCGTTGGTTAGTACGTTGAAAGGCTGAGTAGCTTTGCCGCGCAGATCGGGGTGGTTGAGGTCAAAACCATTGTCCACTACAGCTACCCTGATGTTGTTGGCTCCCAGACTTCCCAGCCGTTGCCAAGCCTGCACTACTCGGGCATCAGCACCGGGCTTGGTAGCAAAGTTGGCATCGGCTATGCGGCCTGTATTATTGAGGTGCCATTGATGCGACAAAAAACCGTCCTGTGGCAAGTTGAAGTATTGATCGAGGGGGATATCCAAATCAGGGCGCGCTTCTACTACCATGCTCAGTTTATTGAGCTCGTTGGCAGCTTTTAGTGGGTTGGGGCTGGCTTTGCTGACTTGGGTGACCACCAGATTCTCCTCCCTCTCCTCCAGTGTTTCCAAGTGATAGGCGTCTAGCACCGTCTGCCGTTCACCTTGGCTGGCTGCGGGATCGAAAGTAATATAAATAATGCCTGTGGGGACTACCGGGCGGTTATCACCTTTGATAAAATAGATGTGGGTACCCACGTCCACAGCTTCGTTGTTGCGGACTTGATCCAGGGCATCATCTACGTTAATTTTGTCGTCGAGCGTGACAATTTCAAAGCCGCCCAGATTGGGAATAACTCGAGTAGTTATCTCCTGAGGTTGTTCGTTTTGGTTGGTCTTTAAGCCTACAAGCCGATTTGATTTCTGTAAAATCAATTCTCCGTTAGCACCCGTAATTTTGATGTCTTTCATAAGTTTAGCTCTAGTGGCTCAGCAAGAAATCTATTGTTCCTGCTTCAGCGGCGTAAGTTAAGGCTTTTCTTTTGAATGCTTAGAATATTGCTCTTTTTGGGGTAGCCTTGCTCCTGTACATACGCATCTAGGGACCGGAACACCCGCCTCCAGCTCGTATGGGTATGGGCATTTATGCCTGTATTCAGCCTACCTTTGGCCCGTCCCCTTTCGGACTTGGTGGGTATGGCTTGGTTTGATGACTAAGGCTATGCCCGATGCGGCTACTGCGTGAACGTTCATACGGATGTTCCATACACACTTGTTGCTCTCGCTACATACCCACACGAGCGTGCCGGTCTTGGGACGCGTATGTGTGGGCACATACGTGCAGGAGCCGTGCCAACTTTTTAAGAGCAAAGATTGATCAGAGCGGAGCAAAGAGATCGTCTAGGCTTACCTCATTCTGCACGAGCATACTAGTGGTATAGCCCACCGATAGGATTGACCAATATATTGGAAAGAGGATGAAAAAAGCCCGAGCACAGGACGCGCACTCGGGCTTTTTTTTGTGAAGCTTCATTCTCTTCAAGCGCGTTCGCGCATGGCTTCTTCGTACATCTTTTGCAATTTTTTGCGGGCGAAGAAGATACGGCTTTTGATGGTGCCCAGCGGGCTACCCAATTCTTCTGCTATCTCGTCGTATTTATAGCCTTGGTAGGCCATCAGGAAGGGGATTTTGAAATCGTCGCCCAGCTTCTCTACCAGTTCTTGGAGCTCACTGAAGGTTACTTTGGTTTCTCCATCATTACCCACGGTTTGCTCGCTGCTGTTGATGTAGTAATTGTTGGGCGTTTGGTCTATGATGAGGTTGCGCCTTACCTTCTTGCGGTAGTTGTTGATGAAAATATTGCGCATGATGGTTACTGCCCATGCCTTGAAGTTGGTGCCAGGGTTGTATTTTTCCGCATTGGTCATGATGCGGAGCGCAGTATCTTGGTAGAGGTCTTCTGCGTCATCCATATTACCTGTGAGCTTGAGGCTGAAAGCCCTCAGGCTGCTGGTGATCTTAGAGAGAAGGTCTTGTATATTTTTTTGCTGCTCGGCAGTACTGTTCATTATTTGATGATTTTAGGACGAGGTCCGTTCGAAATGTAAATATTATTTACAAAGTTACGGTTCGTCGGGCGAATTGTCAAGGATATCAAGTGTCGTTTACTTACTTTTGACAAATTTCATACCAAAAATGGGATTTTTAGCTGGCTAATCGACGAAATGCCATAATTATTCAACAAAAAGTACCATCAACTTGTATTCTTATTGCCGTAGATTAAAAATGTTATGATTCTCCCCAACCAAGAGGATATTTTAAGGCAGGACACACTGAGCAACCACTTGGCTTCCAATCTGAGGCTATTGCGTAGGCGCATGGGCTTATCCCAACAAGAGTTGGCCGAGCGGGTAGGGTTGAACAGGGGAAATATTGCTTCGTACGAGGCGGGTACTGCCGAACCAAAGTTGTGTAAACTACTAAGAATCAGTAAGCTAGTTGAGGTTAGTAGCCATGATTTGATGCGCGTTGATTTGTCGAAGCCCTCTCAGTTGGATCAAGCGCTCCAAGTCTATTCTGCACAGCAGCATGATGGTAAGCGCTGTTTGGAAAGTCGCCTAGCCAGATTGGGAGAAATAAAAGCAGTGCTGGAAAGTGTCAAGAAAATATACAGTTTCAAAGTGCCGAACCTCGATTTTAGTCATCCAGATGTCAAGGCGCTTAGTTCTTACCAAGAAGAGCTGCAACAGCTCGCTCAGGAGTTGGTAGAAGCACAACAAGATATTCTACACGAGTTGAAGTGCCACTGTAAGTAGCCAGAATGGCAGTAGCTGACAGGATGGCGCGATTTTGTCTTTTCAAAACGACAAAACTCTTAGTTTTTACTCCAACACTTTGACTTTTCTAGGGTTATAATTACTCAAAGAAAATTATGCTCCTATGAGTAAGAAAGCCGCCATTGTATGGTTTCGCCAAGACCTGCGCCTACATGATAATGAAGCCCTTGTGAACGCCCTAGAACAAGCAGATGAGGTGTTGCCTGTATATATTTTTGATCCTCGCGTGTTTGAGGGAAAAACACGGCAATTTGGCTTTCCTAAGACGGGCGGCCATCGCGCACAATTTATTTTGGAAAGTGTGGCGGACTTGCGTGCTAATCTGCGTGCGAAAGGAGCTGATCTTCTTATTCGGGTGGGCAAGCCAGAGGAAGTGCTCCCCCAGCTAACGCAGGAGACGCATTCTAGTTGGGTTTTCTGCAACCGAGAGCGTACCCAGGAGGAAAAAGAGGTGCAGGCAGCCGTGGAGGATCGGCTTTGGCTCATAGGCAGGGAGATCCGATTCTCTAGGGGCAAGATGTTGTATTACACGGCTGATTTGCCCTTTCCAATTTCTCAAACACCGGATGTATTCACCCAATTTCGCAAAGAGGTGGAGCGCATCGTACCCGTCAGACAGCCCTTGGAGGTACCTGCCGCTATTT
Source organism: Lewinella sp. (assembly GCA_036835305.1). GTDB lineage: Bacteria > Bacteroidota > Bacteroidia > Chitinophagales > Saprospiraceae > Neolewinella. The sequence continues at coordinate 12,081 of DAITME010000069.1, read as the reverse complement.
CCTTACCTCGTATTCCCGGGCTAGACTACGGTAGCTTACCGGTATTAGCGGATTTTGGTCTCTCGATTCCACCCAAAGATGCACGCGCGGCTGTAAGCATTCAAGGAGGCGAGACCGCCGGGTTGGCACGTTTGCAGCATTACCTCTGGGGGACAGATGCGATCAGTACTTATAAAGAGACGCGCAACGGACTTATTGGCGCTGATTATAGCACCAAGTTCAGTCCTTGGCTGGCGCAAGGTTGCCTATCTCCTAAATACATTTACCACACTATAAAAGCCTATGAAGCTGAGCGCGGTGCCAATGAAAGTACTTACTGGGTGTTCTTTGAACTACTCTGGCGGGACTTCTTTCGGCTGCAGGCCAAAAAGTACAACGAGCTGATCTTCCTACGCGGTGGTACGAAACAAGAAGCTGATCCGCGTTGGAGCAACGACCGGAAGCTTCTGTTGGCTTGGGTAGCTGGGGAAACGGGCGCTCCTTTTATTGATGCCAATATGCGCGAAATTGCTCAGACAGGCTTCATGAGCAACCGTGGGCGGCAAAATGTTGCGAGTTACCTAGTAAAGGACTTGTATGTCAACTGGCAAATGGGCGCCGAGTATTTTGAAAGTGTGCTGCTCGATTACGATCCTGCCAGCAATTGGGGCAATTGGAACTATGTGGCTGGCGTAGGTGCCGACCCAAGAGAAAACCGTTATTTCAATATCCTCACACAAGCCTGCCGATACGATTCTCAGGGCGAGTATGTCAAATTATGGTGCCCTGAGCTGGCTTCTTTACCAGCCGAATGGGTGCATAAACCTGATCAGCTGACGCCTGCCCGGCAAGCGGAATACGGCGTGAAACTGGGCGGGCACTACCCGAAGGCGCTCGTCCCCAGCAAGAAATGGGAAGGGGGCAGCCACCACGAGCGCAACCCCAGAAGCCGCAAGGATCAGCGCGGCTTCAAACGAGGGGGGGTACGTTAAAAGACGAGGCTCCGGAGGCGCTGGGAAATATTTGTTTCGGCCAAGATAATTATTTTTCAGATATTGCCCGAAATTTCAGACCTATGCATGAGTCGCACAGCCGATTTTATTCCCACCACTTGGGGCATAATGTGGATATCCTCACCTTTGGTACGCACGGCTACCCCGTCGTTATTTTTCCCACCACGCTTGGGCGTTACTACGAGGCCAAAGATTTTGGCTTAGTCGATTCCGTCCGCTGGTTTGTTGAGCAGGGTATTGTTCAAATATTTTGCCCCGATAGCGTTAACCATGCCAGCTGGTATGGGGATGTGCATCCACACGAGCGCGTGCAGCGGCATATCCGTTACGATAATTTTCTTTATCACGAGTTTATTCCACAAATTCGCTGGAATGGCGGCACGGGTAAGATCGTGGCCTGTGGAGCTAGCTTCGGTGGTTTCAGCGCTGCCAATTTCGCTTTTCGTCATCCAGAATATGTGAGCCATATGATTTCGATGAGTGGCTCTTTTGACATCAAAAGCTTCATGCACGGATATTACAGCGACGATGTTTTTTTCAATAATCCAGTAGATTTTGTCCCAGGCCTATCGCACCCAGACATTTGGAAGATGAAAATTATTTTGGGCACCAGCGAGTGGGATATTTGTTTGGCTTACAACCAGCGGTTCAGTAGGATATTGAACGATAAGGGCATTGCCCACTGGCTAGATGTGCGCGGTTGGAAAGAGCACGATTGGCCCCTGTGGCAGGAGATGTTTCCGCATTACCTCAGCTTGCTTTAGGGCAGGCGCCGGTAGTGGCTACGCAGTCCGCTGGAGGTTTGCTCCACAAGTACTAGTTCATCGCCACTCAGGTTGGCTCGGTAGCGCACGCGGTCCCAGTCGGCATCGTAGATGCGGAAATGATTGCTGCCCTCCTCGTTGTCAGTTAAAGTGACGTAGGGAAAGTATAGAACAGACTGCCCGTTGCGTTGGAGATCGAAAAGTGTTTCGCTGATGCGTAATTCCTCGCTGTAACCACTATTGTCGGGCGTGCGTATCTCTTGCCCTTGGGGTCCTATTAAAACGCTAAAGACCCATTGGTAGCGGCCAGCCAAGCTGGTTGTTGCTACATGGTTGGAAGCGGGAATTTGACTATTGGGGATGGGGCGCTCGGGCGTTTCACAAGCCGATAGTAAGATCCCTGAGCCGAGAAGAAGAAGGAGGTAGTGTAATCGCATTGAGTTGAGTTTTTACTCTAACTTGCTTATTGGGTGGATGGTTTAAGGTTGAAAAAGTATAAAAGGTGGCAATATTGCAGGAGCAAAGAAATGCCATTTTGAGCAGTGACAAAAGTCTTGGCATGGAGCCTCGAACATTGATCATTAAAAATTGAGCCTTAGACATTGAGTATTCCATACTGGCCTTGCTCTTCTAAAGAGATTTTGCTCCTGCGTGAGCCAAGATCTAGGGATACCGCAAATTATACTATCTTCGCCCTGCTAAGCGTTAGGCACTAATAGCAACCCACGCACGAACAAAAACATCTGTAATGATTCGATTTTTGCTGCTACTATCTACAGCACTACTACTCTTTTCTGCTACGCTGGTAGCCCAAGCCACGACCATTTATACAGAGGCTAACCGGACCTTCAAGGAAGCAGAGGAGCATCGCGCCAAGCGTTTGCTGGCCTTGGCTCAGGGGGAATATCAAAAGGTGATTGGTATGTTGCGCCCCATTGATGAGGCGGATGCGAGCTTGTTGAGGCAACAGGCAGAGTTGCAGTATGCTAAAATTGCAGTGGAGTTGGGTAAGCCAGACGGAGAGAAGCTGATTCTCGGGTTTGTGCGCCGCTATCAGCCTGATCCGATTGCCAACGAGGCGCTATTGGAGATGGCCAACTACTATTTTAATGCCAACGACTTGGATAAGGCCGTGGAATACTACGAGCGAATTCCCACTTCCAGCCTCAACAGAGAGCAACGGGCAGAGGTGAATTTTCGGTTGGGGTATGCCAATTTTGTACAGAAGAAATTCGATAAAGCCAAGCGGTATTTCTCGACGAGTAAAGATGTGGATGGGGAGTTTTATTTTCCTACCAATTACTATCTAGGGATGATCTACTTCTTTGAGGGTAATTACGATGCGGCAATTCGGCAATTCCGGATTGTGGAGCGCTCAACAGCCTACAAAAACGACATTCCTTATTACCTTACGCAAATATATTTTGCGCAGCGCCGCTATAATGAGTTGATCGCTTATGCGCAACCTTTGGTGGCTGATAGCCGAAATCGGGTACGCAACGATGTGGAGATCAAGCAGTTGCTAGGGCAGGCTTATTTCGAGCAAGGCAACTACGGCAGTGCCCGGCCTTTGCTAGAGGAATATGCCCGAGGAAACAGGAAATTGCGTGAAGAGGAGCTTTATCAATTGGCCTTTACGCAGTATCAGCTACAAGACTACAAGGCTGCGGCGAAGACCTTTCAGGAAGCTGGCGGCGCAGATTCTCCTACCGGGCAAAATGCCAACTTTCTTCTGGGCGATGTCTATCTTCGCTTGGGCGACCGCCGCAATGCGCGTACGGCTTTTGGCAATGCCTCCAGAATGAGCTATGATGCTGCTTTGCGAGAGGAAGCCTTGTATAATTATGCCAAACTCAGTTATGAATTGCGCGACCCCAGGGAGGCCATCAACGCCTTGCAGCAACTGCCTGCCAGCAGTCGTTTTTATGTAGAAAGCCAGCAATTATTGGGGGATATTTTCGCTACCAACCGCGATTATCAGCAAGCCTTAGACATCCTCGAGCGGATGCCACCACAAAACCGAACGCCCCAACTGCAGGAAGCCTACCAAAAAGCTGCTTTTAATCGGGGGCTGCAGCTTTTGCAAGGTGGGGACAAAACGCAGGCACAAGTGCTGTTCAACAAATCGCTCCAAAGTCCTGTGCATGCGCCTACGCGCGCCCAAGCTTTGTATTGGTTGGCAGATTTGGCCCATCAGGAGGGGGATTATGCGAAGTCGATCAACCTCAACAACCAGTTTCTTAGCTTGGCACCCACCATGCAGGGCTTACCACCGCAAGCATCGCTCTACACTGGCAATTATTTGCAGGGCTACAACTATCTGAAGCAGGATAACTACCCCGCTGCCCTCGAATATTTCCGTGCCACCGTGGAAGGCATACAGCGCAATGCGCCTTATATCAATGATGCCACCGTTCGGGAAAATGTGCTAGGGGATGCGGTCTTGCGTTCTGGCGACGCTTACTTCCAGCGCAACCAATACGACCAGGCTATCCGCTACTATGACGAGGCTGTTAATAACCAGTATCGCGGCTTTATTTATGCGCTCTATCAAAAGGCGATCATAGAAGGCCTTCGGGGCCGAACCGCTGATAAGATCCTCAATCTGGAGCAAATTGCCAAGCAATATCCGCGCAGCGAGTATGCGGACGCCGCGCTGTTTCAGCTTGGCATTACTTATCAGCAAATTGGGCAATTGCAGCAAGCTTTACAGCCGCTGCGCACCATTGTGAGCGATTATAAGACGAGTTCGCCTTTGGTGAATGAGAGCCTTTTGCAGCTCGGCTTGGTGAGCTACAACCTAGGCAACCAAGAGGCCGCCGTTAATTATTATAAACAGGTATTTGGCAACAACCCAACGGAGGGAGAGTCCAGAGCCGCCATGGCAGCGCTGGAAGAAATCTATGTACGCGACATGGGGCGGGCAGACTTGTATTTTGCCTTCCTGGAAACGGTACCCGGCTACAAGGTGGATAATATGGGGCGCGATAGCATCAGTTTCCGCGCGGCTGAAGCACAATATGAAACGGGCAATTATCAAAGAGCGGTGAGTAACTTTACGGATTATATTCGCCAATATCCTCAGGGGCGCTATGTGCTGACGGCCTATTACCATCGAGGGGATAGCTATGCTTCGCTTCGGCAATACCGCGAAGCCTTGGCCGATTACGAAGCGGTGGTGAGTAAAGGCCCTAGCCGTTTCTACTTGGCTGCGCTAGACAAAGCTGCTTTAATTGCTTATAACTCTGAGCAGGACTTTGCTAAAGCCTATCAGCTCTACACCCAGTTGGAACAAGCCGCTACCTCCGATGATAAGCGCTTTGAGGCCCAGCTCGGTGCCTTGCGTTCGGCCTACCGCATCAACAATACCAGTGCTGTGGAGCAATATGCCGCTAAGGTAGCCCGCAACCCTGCGGCTACGGTACAACAAAAAACTACTGCCAATTTCTACCTTGGTAAAATTGCCTACGACCGGCAACAATACGATCAGGCAAGAAGCTACTTCGATCAGGTGATTGCTAGCAGCGACGACGAGCAAACGGCCGAAGCCCGCTATCTTCGTGCCAATATCTTCTATCTACGACGCGATCTCGATGAAGCTCAGCGCCTCGTATTGGAAGCCAACCGCGAAAGCTCTGGCTATCCCTTCTGGGTGGCGAAAAGTGTTATTCTGCTCTCCGATATTTTGCGGGACAAGAAAGACCTTTACAACGCCCGCGCTGCGCTGGAGGCACTGCTGGATAATTATACCGAGGATCAATCGATTGTGCAGGAAGCGCGCCAAAAGCTGGAGCGGGTGAATGCCGAAATAAACCAAACGAGCCGCCTCAGCACCCCTGGCTCGAACACCAACAATTTCTTGGAAATGGATACAGGTGGCGGTCGCTAGCAGATATTGCCTCTCTTCGTTTTATGTTCATTTTTCCACTCATTATTTTCAGCCAGTATGAACTTTTTCAAGCAAATCTTCAGCGGTCTTTTTTTGTTGCTTTCTTTTTCTGCCCTCTTGGCCCAACCGGTTTTGCCTGGTAGTGAGGTCGATGTGGTTCGTTCTTTCGAGGCTCGGCTTGCTGAAGCGGAAAGGGTAGGGGTTAGTCCTGTTCTACCGCCGCCTGATACCAGTATTCGCCGCCAAAACTACAGTGTGGCAGCGCGCCCCTTGGCTATTGATTACCCAGCTCCGATCATACGCCCCAGAGGCTTGAGCCGAGAAAAGCCCGAAGCCACTCAGAATGGTCTAATTAAGCTAGGCGCGGGCTTTCCAAGTGCTTTTTACGGCGATTTTAGTTACAACATCGTGGGGCTAGAGAACTTCGATCTGGGTTTCTACGCCCATCGCCATAGCTTCGATAATAGTAAGAACAACGAGAACCAAAAGATGTCGGATACCCAGTTTGGTGCTCAGGGTACTTACTATAATGAGAAGGGATTCGCCATACAGCTGGGCGCCACTTATACTGGGATGAACCGCTATTTTTACGGCTATAACTTTCCGGATGTAGCCACGGATACTTTGCCGAGTTTTAGCGATACGGAAGCTAGCCAACGCTTTAATATCTTTGATTTCAACGGTAGCTTGTTCAACGGTGTACGGACGGAGGCAGACTTTGACTATAGCGCAGATGTGGACTTCTACCTCATGGACGGGGAAGCGGCCACGCGAGAAAATGGTTTTGCCCTTACCCTAAAAGCTACCAAATGGTTTGCAGATCGCGATCCCTTAGATATTACGCTGCGCACCGACTTCACGGGCTACCGAGATACGGCTTCGCAGTCGCTGAATAACTTTTATTTCAATCCGGTCTATACCGCTCACCTGACGGAGCAGTTGAAGCTCAAATTCGGGGCGATGCTCACGAGTAGCGACGATAATTTCAACCTCTTTCCCGATGTGGAGGCATCGGCGATTGTGGTGCCTGGCGTAGCTACGGTTTTCTTGGGAGCAGATGGTAGCTTACAGAAAAACACGCTGCGCAGCCTAGCGGACTACAACCCTTGGATCAGAACCCGTATCCGGGTGCGCAACAGTGAATACAACCGTCTATTTGCAGGTGTATCGGGTGCGGCTTTTGGCCTTACCTACAGACTGGAAGCCGCATGGAAGAATGTGAAAGACATCGCTTTGTTCCAGTTGGATCACGGTCGGGCGCTTCCTCAGTTTGATGTCCTCTACGACACGGCGCGCATCTTTAGCTTGCAAGCCAGCGCTACGCTGCCAGTGATTAAAAACCTAGACGTCAGTGGCACGCTAACACAGAATTTTTACTCGATGGAGCGGGAAGAAAAGCCTTGGCATCTGCCTAGTATCACCTTGAATACAGCTGCTATTTACACCCTCAACGACGAGGGGCTACAGTTGCGGGCGGATCTTTTCTTGCAAAATGGTGTTCCCTACCTCACCTCGGAAGGCGAAACCGCCAACCTCAACGCCCTCTTCGATATCAGCTTGAGTGGGGAATACCGCATCACGGAGAATATCGGTTTGTGGGCCCAGCTCAACAATTTGGCCAACAACAAACGGCAGCGTTTTGCACAGTACCCCACGATCGGCTTCAATGTGCTGGCTGGGGCGAGCGTGCGGTTTTAGGTTGCTGAACATTTGGATATTTCCGCAGACCTATGAATGGACGGCTACGGTAGCGTAGTCGTCCATTTGTTTTTTTCCATCATTTGTCTGCCTAAAGCGTGCATTGATAGAAAAATTGGTGCCTGGCTGCCATCGCTTCTTAGCTTTGTGCTTGCTGCGTAGTAATTCCTGATAGAAAAGCAAACTTAAAACTATTTTTATGCGCTATTTTTTACTCCTGAGTCTTGGCTTATTTTTCTCTTGGTCTAACCTAGCCTCACAAAACAACCGCTGGACGCTAGAGTCGAGCATCGCCTATGCGCTGGAGAATAACCTCCAAGTAAAGCAGTTACGTAACCAAGCAATGGCGGCTTCTTATCGTTTGAAGGGCGATCGCTTACAACGCCTACCCAACATAAGCGCTAGTGGATCCCTCGGCCGGCAGTTTGGTCGCACGATCGACCCCTCTACCAATGCCTTCGTACAGCAAGGGATTTCCTTCAACTCCTACAATCTCCAAGCCTCTGTACTACTCTATAATGGCAATCGAATCAACAACAGTATTAAGCAATCCATTTTTGACGAGCAGGCTGCCGACTTTGACGCGGAAAGTACCGCTAATGATATTGCTTTGAATGTGGCCAATGCTTATCTGACCATCCTCCTAGCCCGAGAACAACTTGCGAATGCACAAGCGCAGCTAAGCCTTACCGATGGGCAGCTTAGTCAAACCGAGGCCGCTATCCGTGCAGGCTCGCTACCAGAGGTACAGCGCTACGACCTCATTGCCCAAAAGGCTGCCAACCAACGGACCGTAGTAGAGCTACAAAACCAAGTAAAACTAGCACTCGTTAACCTCCAACTACTGCTGGAACTCGATCCTTCCGATGATTTTAATATCACCACTCCCAACTTGGATATACGGGAGGCCTACTTCAATGAAAGCTACAATTACGAGGAAATCATCTTCACTGCCCAAGCCTTGCAGCCTGCGATCAAAGCTGCTAATATGCGCCGGAACAGTGCGCTGGTAGGGCAAGATTTGGCTAAAGCCGGCTTTTATCCCACCATATCGGTTTTTGGTAGCCTGAGCACCAACGCCTCCAGTGCTGCCAGATCGGTGAATCGCGATAATGTCACCTTCGTCCCCAGCGATCCGTTGCCGGTTATTATCAATGGGGAAGGTGCTACCATCAGTAATTTCGTGGCGGAGGGAATTGTTTTTGAAGATGTTTCCTTTTTTGATCAAATTGGTAACAACTTCGGCCAAGGCCTAGGCCTGAGTCTCAATATTCCCATCTACAGCCAAGGGCGCAATAAAATTGCAGTTCAACAAGCAGGGATTAACCGCCTCAATGCAGAACTGCAATACGAGCAAGCTGTCAACCAATTGCAGAACGATATTACCCGCGCCCTCACAGAGTGGCGGGCTGCCAGAGAAAACTACCAAGCTGCCGCCACTAGCCTAGAGGCCTCCGAGGCTGCTTATGCGGCTACCAAAAGACGTTTTGATCTAGGTGGCGCCAATAATTTAGAACTACTAACGGCCACCAACCGGCTAGACCAAGCTAAAACAGAACAGATACGCGCGAAATATCAACTGATATTTAATCGGCAGGTACTGCAATTTTATCTTGGTCAGCCACTGAAGCTGGAATAAAGAACAATTTTTAATTGGCTCACGCACAAACCCAGACCCATATGGGCTACGGCTTATACGGCTTGGAAGACCCATACGGACAGGGCTGGCACGTTGTGCAGGAGCAAAATAGCCGGTAGGGGCAGTGGTATCGGTGAAAATATCGGTAAAATGAGTGTTTTTTCAAAAAGCATGGCTCTTTCTAGCTTACTCGGCTCCTGCATGCAGTGCATACCCGAAAATAAACAAAGGCAGTACCTACCCACTAGGAAACTTCTACCTACTTTCTACTTTCCATCACCAAGTTTATTACTTTTATGAAACGCAAAACGATTATTTACAGCATCATAGCGATCTTGTTACTGCTCTTTGCCGCCTCGGCTATCTTCAACACCCGAAAGGCAGAGGGAACCCGGATTTTCACAACGGCTGTGGAAAGCCGCTCAATTCAAGAAAGAGTGAGTGCTAGCGGAAAAGTGTTCCCACAAACAGAGGTCAAAATCAGCTCCGATGTGTCCGGGGAGATTGTAGAACTGCATGTGCAAGAGGGCGACTCGGTAGTCACCGGCCAGCTATTAGCTAAAATCGATGCCGATGCCTACGAGAGCCAAGTGGCTCGGGGCGTCGCCAGTGTCAATGCTGCTAAAGCCCAAGAAGCCAACGCCAAGGCACAAATCATCACGCTACAGGCCCAGCGCGATCAGGTTGCGGCACAATTGAAAAATGCTCGCGAAATCAACACCCGTAATGTACAGCTCCGCAAAGAAGGTGTAATCTCTCAGGCAGATCTGGAAGCCAGCCAAGCCAGTCTAGCAGCTCTGGAGGCCAACCTCAAGAGCGCCGAGAGCAACATCGCTGCCGCCCGCGAATCGGCTAAAGCAGCTCAATATCAGATCGAGAGCAGCCAGGCAACCCTCAATGAACTGAAAACAAGCCTAAGGAGAACCGCCATATACGCACCCATGGGTGGCCTAGTTTCCTTACTCAATGTAGAGCAAGGGGAGCGCGTGGTGGGCACTATACAAATGACCGGTACCGAAATGATGCGCATCGCCAACCTCAATGTGATGGAACTGCGCGTGGAAGTAAGTGAGAGCGATATTCCCAAGATCAAACTAGGCGATGAGGCTGTAGTAGAAATTGATGCTTACCTAGGCCGAAAGTTCAAGGGTAGCGTCACACAAATTGCCAACTCTTCTACCAATGCCGCCACCGCCGAACGCATACTCAACAGTGATCAGGTTACCAACTTCGAAGTGCGCATCGGTATCGATCCAGCCTCCTACAAAGACCTACTGAGCATTGGTAATGACTACCCCTTCCGCCCGGGGATGTCGGCTAGTGCCGATATCCTTACCAAGCGCGCCGATCAAGTTGTTAGCCTGCCTATACAGTGCGTGAGTACCCGCGAAAACCCCGATTATAAAAACGATCCTAGCCTGGAGGAACTTCTGGAAGTGGTTTTTGTGGTGGAAAGTGATACGATTCGCCAAGTGAGCGTAAGCACAGGCCTACAGGATGACACTTTCATTGAAGTGAAGGGTGGTCTGGAAGCAGGGCAGCAGGTCGCAAAAGGACCTTATACCGCCGTCAGCCGTGAGCTGAAACAGGGCAGCAAAGTGATGGTGGTGAAGGAGGAAGATTTCTATAAAAACGCAGCCGGAATGTAAAGAGCAAGAGACAGTCCTAAGGTACTAAAGTTCTCAAATGTAAGAATGGAGCATTCGATTGGTTGGTGCTCTCTAGACGTCTAGCTGAAAACTATAGACCTAGCCAAAAGCCATGGTCGGTTATCGGCTAGCGCTCGCCCTACCAAAGCTAGTCGTGCACGAACCAGTACGGGGTAAAGGGCAGTCCGTGTACATATGCACCCACTTTCTCTCGCTCCGGTATGGGCATAATGCAGGAGCAAAGTTCCAGATCAGGAGCCATGCTTTCAAAGAGATTCAGTATGCTAAGGAACGTTGCGTTTATAAGCGTCCGATTTGATATGCAATCTTTCTTGCAGTCAGGAACAAATTGAAAATTGAAGGTTGAAAATGATTTGGCTCTTTTGGGAATCTGGAAAATTTCAACGTTAGCGAGCAGTGCCCGATATCTCCCTCAGATCCCCCGAGCGACTCCATTGTCCATTGTCACTCGTCCATTGTCAATTCAATAAATCCATTGAAAAGGGTAGCACTCGATTAAGATAGATTTACTCGAAGCTCCTAAATAAAATTCTAATTGGTTTGGGTATCCTTACCCTTTTGTTGCCTAACGATACGTTATCGATTTCCGTGTGCAAGTGAAGGAGGCCTTGAAATAACAGATTTTGCCTTGTTTAGTGAAACAAAAAAGCGTGCCTGGCAGATAGCCAAGCACGCTTTTTGTTTAGAAGGAAAATGATTCCTTTCTAGCGCTGAATCAGCACTCTTCTATTGATGAGGGCATCTGCACTTTGGATTTGTAGTAAGTACATACCACTGGGCAGACTGCTTACATCGAAGCGCTCTATACTTGCACTACTGTTGCGGCTCAAGATGGTTGCGCCAGTCATGCTGCGTAGGCTCATGATAGCACCCGTGCTGAGTTGCTCCGGCAGGTAGAGGTCTAGCACGCTGCTCGTGGGGTTAGGCGCTAGCTTGATCTCGGCAGCGTAAGTTGGCTCGCTGGTGTTTACTGCATTGGGCAGCAAGACGGCGTCAATCACATGTACCACACCATTATCGGCTAAAATATCCGCTACAATGACTTGTGCGCCATTAATGAACACACCGTCTGCATTGATGGTAACCTCCACGGCTTCCCCTTGTAGCGTCGTAATCATTTGGCCATCGCTCAGGTCGGTGGATAAAGCCGTGCCTGCTACTACATGGTAGGTCAGAATGGTAGTTAGGGCACCACTTGGGTCAGCCAGTAGGGCTTCAATTGTACCAGCAGGTAGCGCATTGAAAGCAGCATCGGTAGGTGCGAATACCGTAAAGGGACCTTCGCCGCTTAATGTTTCTACTAGTCCAGCAGCGATGACGGCTGCTTCTAAGGTATTGTGTATCTCGCTGTTGACGATGATGTCAACTACGGTATTGGATACAGGTGCGGGTGGTAGCAATACGGCATCAATTACGTGTACCACACCAT
>DAITME010000068.1:0-23162 GCA_036835305.1 Lewinella sp. | reverse complement strand
TTCCGGGAAATCGATTTCTTGAACGTTCATAATGTGGTGATTTTCCATGCGGTGGATATTACTGCTCATACGCATCCACACAAGCCAGTCCTGTTACCTTCTGAAAATCCGCCGTGTTGCGAGTAACCAAAGTAAACTTGCTTCCCGAGGCAGGCAAGGCACCGCCCAAAAACTCAATGACGGCATTGGTGTCCATTAAATATTGCGTTCCCATTCGTTGCGGCTTTGTTCAGTGTGTTGAAGCATTTTAGTGGCCGTATCCTTGGATATGCTGCCCGCCCACTGGCGTTTGGGCTGCCCACCAACTTGTCGCTTTGTCGAGATCAGGCGCAAAATATGAAGCTGTTCCAGTTGCTGGAGCAGCGTCAGAGCGTTATCATTAGTTAGTTCGACTGTTACAATTTGCATAGCAGAAATGATATTTATTGTATGTACCAATACAAAGATAAGGAAAATATAGTGAACGCCATATCGTCCACTCCATCTAATTGCCACTCTTGTGGCTCAAGCTATGCAAGCAAGGGGCCGTAATTCTTTAATATGGCTTCTGCGTGAGCAATAAAAAATCAAAAAACTCCCTACCTTCACCCCACCGTAAACGTACGGTAAGCTCCTACCGCCACCCACCACCTCGGCAACACCGTCGTCCTCTTCGAAGACCGCAACAACAATGGGGTAGTGGAAGAAATCAGCGGGCAGCCGGAGAACTCGGAAGTCTTGCAGCGGCAGTTGTATTATCCTTTTGGCCTGGCGCTGCGCGGCCCCATGCCCCAGCAGCCCAGCCCCGTTGCCTACGGCAACTCTCACAAATCCAACCCCAGCGCTCCATTTTCTTCTTTAGCAACCAGAGGCTGCTTTCGGCTTGCTCTTCTAGCGGCTCTGGCCAATGCCTTCTCGCTCGCTTGGTAGCCAAGGATGTGCAGATTACTACTTTCTCGCATCACAATGGCCACGGTGACGCTCGCCAAAATAGGGCCAATCAAGGTACCCAAGAAGGGGATTTTGAGCAACAGAAATAGCGGCAAACCTACTCCAATAGCGGTGCCGATATGCTGCTTGAAAATATATTTCAGGCTCTCGTCTATGGGGAATTTGAACTGCTCGGTGTAATTGTCCACGATAGCGGAGCCTAGCAGCGCAGTTTGTATCAGCAAAATCGTTGGCGCTTTGAGAAAACGGAGGGGAAAAGCAATGCCAAAGAATACCTTCGCACCTACATCAGTCAGCAAAAATTCCAAGCCAAAAGCCACCACCGAAACGATGATCATGCGTTTTTGCGCCCGCAGAAAGGGGTTTAGGCTGTTGGCATCGGGCATGTCTTTGCCAAGCAAAATGTGCATAGCCTTGCGCATGAAATGATAGATGACCACTTCCAGAAGAATGAGGATCACCCACTTCATGCCGCCATCGGTGAAAGATTGGTAGGCATGTTTTCCCAGATTGGCTACCAAGCTATCGCCACCAATAAAAAAGGTTGCTACGGTGGCATCTTGGTGGCTCTCCCGCCATTGAAGGATATCCTTTACAAGGTATAAGCCCGTAGCGAGCGCTACCAAAAGCAAGCTGCGGAATACCCATTTGTACTCCCTTAGCCCCTTCCATAGTTGGTAATGGCGAATAAAGCGCCAAGCCCTAGGGAAGGCCAGCAAGGCATAAATAAACTGATCAAAAGCTACTCGGATGGCATTCATAAATTACATACTTACTCCAAATTGCAGATTAAATAGCCCCGTTCCTAGGCTGAGGATCAGTGCCAAGCCCAGCGCCCACCAGATGTTATCCACCTTAAAGCCTTTCAGTAAATTATCAGCGATCTTGATGACAATGGCGTTGATAAACAGCGCAATCAAACCTGAAAAGAGCCCGAAAGAAAGGAAGTTAATCGGAACGGCCACCATGCTTAGTATCCAGCCAACTGTAGCGTTGAGCAAGGAAAGCACCAAAGCCAAAACCACGGCCGTGCTGAAGTTTTTGAGGTAGATGCCCTTCAAGAATTTGGTAGCCACCAAACAAATAGCAGCTACAATCAGTAGGCGTAATAGAAAACCGCCTAAGCCCATCGTACTGACGGCTTGTAGTAATAAAGTACTTTCCATAGTTTATTGATTTTGTGCTTGTTCTAGCTTACAGCGTGCCAGCTTTTCCTCAGCAACAGCTAGTTTTCGCTCCAATTCCTTTACTTGTTGCCGAAGTTTCCCTTCCGTTTTTGCTTGGGCGGTCGGGCTGTTGGTGCTATTGCTTTGAGGTGAGCGGGCGGGCTGTTCTTGCTGCTGCCCTCCGGTATATTCCCGTATTTTTTGCCAGGGGTCTTCTCCGTTGATGTAGGAAGCTCCGAAGAAAGCCAAGGGAAGAAAGATAACGAGGAAAATTAGTAATCGGGCAAATCCCGTAATCTTCATTTTAGCCATATGCGTGTTAGATATGCGTGGTTTTCAGTAAAAGCCATCTTTGGCTACATTTTCTGCAGTAAAGACGTAGTTTTGTCTCAGAAGCTGCAAATTATGTCTAAAGATGCTGCCTTGGGCATCTTTTTCGACGAAATATAGTAAATTCATGGCACAACAGCGGCCTTTATGGAAAAAATAACAGAAAAAACAAGTCCCTACCGTCACCTAGAGCAAATGGACACCCGCGCCTTGCTCTCGGTCATCAACCAGGAAGATCAGCGGGTGGCCGCTGTCATTGCCGAGCAATTGCCAGCTATCCAAGCCCTTGTAGATGCAGCTACCGAGCGTATGCGGCAGGGCGGACGGCTATTCTATTTAGGAGCAGGCACCAGCGGGCGCCTAGGAGTGCTGGATGCCAGCGAATGCCCGCCCACCTTCGGGGTTTCGCCCGATTGGGTGATTGGTATTATCGCCGGCGGCGATCATGCCCTGCGCCACCCAGTAGAAAATGCTGAGGATGATCCCCAACAAGCCATCCAAGACCTCGATCTACACCACGTGGATGTGCTAGACTTGGTGGTAGGCATTGCTGCCAGCGGCACAACGCCCTATGTGGTGCATGCCCTACTGGATTGCCGAAAAAGAGGCATTGCCACGGCTTGTATTACGTGCAATCTCGGAACACCCTTAGCCGCTGCGGCCGATTACCCCGTTGAGGTAGTCGTGGGGCCAGAGGTAGTCACTGGCTCCACCCGCATGAAAGCTGGTACGGCTCAAAAACTGGTGCTCAACATGATTTCCACTAGCGTCATGATCAAAATGGGGCGGGTGCTGGATAACCGCATGGTGGATATGCAACTTTCCAACGATAAGCTGGTAGATCGCGGTAGCCGAATGGTGGCCGAGGCCCTACAGATAAACTATGCCCAAGCCAAAGAACGACTGCTACAGCACGGATCGGTGCGCCAAGCTATTGGTCGCTTTCCCGACTGATTTTTTCCAGCAGCAGATAAATGGCTGCAGCACAAGCAAGCCCCACGTTCATGCTGCTGTTCTGTCCAAACATCGGCAGGTGAACAGCCGCATCACAAAGCTGCAATAGCACTTCTGCCACACCATGACTTTCACTGCCAGCCAACAGATAGATCGGGCGCTGCTCATTCACAAGCGTGGGCAAGCGATAGTCAAAAATATCCTGACTACTGTCTGTGATTTCCAGTGCTAGTAGGTAGGCACCCTTCGCCTGCCGAGCCCGGAGGAATGCCGCCAGATCATCCACGCTTTGCCAAGGAACCACTTTTTCAGTGGCTCTAGCAACTTTTGCTATCTTCCGATGGGGAGGGCAAGGGCTGCTTTTTTCCAGCACTAAACCCGCTAGCCCGCAGGCATCAGCCAAGCGGAAAGCCGCCCCCACATTGAGCGGGTCTTCCCAGTTGGCGCAAACCAAATAGATCGGAAATCTTCGCTGCCCTGTACTAACCTCCTTGTGCGCTAACTGTCGGATTCTATTGGTTCTCGAAGTCGATCAAGCGAACATCAAAAATCAAAACAGAGTTGGGCTCTATTCCTGGAGTTCCATTAGCGCCATAACCAAAGAAAGAGGGCAGGTACAGGTGGATATGCCCGCCTCTACCAATCAAAGGAATGCCTTGCTGCCAGCCTCTGATGAGGCCATTTAGTGGGAATACGACGGTGGTGTCGCCACGGGTTTCGTCGAAGACGGTACCATCCAGCAGCTCACCTTTGTACTGAATTTCTATGCGGCTTTGTATGGTCGGACGGTTTTCGGAGCCCGGCGCCTCAATACGGTAGAAGAAGCCAGCTGGCGATAAATCAGCTTCCAAGTTGTTGGCCGCCAGGTATTCGCGAATCAGGCGCTGGTCTGTCATCAGTTGTGTCTCATCGTTGCAGCCTAGCGCAAGCAAAACGATCGCGATTAGGCCAGAAAATAACAATTGTTTCAAAATACTTTATTTTTGATGGTTGGAGAGAAGAATCGTATATGCTTCATCGGGTTCTTGCTCATACAGATTTGTTGCGCTCGCTCAATGTTGGCACAATTGTACATACACACTCGATGGCTCTCGCCCAGACGGGCATAAATGCAGGAGCAGTGGAATGCCATTTTGAGCAATGCTTTTGATTCGCAAAGGTAAGAACGTTTGTTGAATTTACTTTGCTGCTTGTGGCTATTGGATATTTGACAGAAATATTCAGCTAGTTAGTCTGGGTAAAACACGGCTCAAAAATGCTAGCTTTGCTCCCGCGAGAGCAACGAGTGCGTACGTACACAGCGTGCCCGCCTTCAGCCCGTATTGGGTACTGGGGCGTGAGCCAAAAAGTGCAAAGGTTAGAAAGTAGAGACGTAGCACCGCTACGGCTATACAAGAAAGGGGGCACCAGCTTAGTCGGTGCTTTTGGGCGCGCAGCCAAGGAGCAAGCCAATAGCTAGCAGCCAGGCCCTTTAAGCAAAGCCCAAACGCTTCCCGCATAGCCAAAATCTCCACTAAATCCGTGAAAGCCCAATCATGGTACATTACTCATTGCCCATTGCTCATTCAAAAAATAATTTTTTAATTACTTCAATGCTCCCCTCAAAATGCCCAACCTGCCATTTTCCCGCCTAGCCGATCAGTATCGCAGCGAACTCCTCGATCGGGTCATCCCTTTTTGGGAACAGCATTCCATCGACCACGAACAGGGCGGTTTTTTTACCTGCTTGCTACAGGATGGCAGCGTCTTTGATACCGATAAATTTGTCTGGCTACAAGCTCGACAAGTCTGGACTTTTGCAATGCTCCATCGCCAAGTAGCGCCTCGGCCCGAATGGCTAGCCATCGCCGAACACGGTGCTAAATTTCTGCTTCAACACGGCCGCGCTGCGGATGGCAGTTGGTATTTTTCTCTCGATAGAAGCGGGCAGCCTTTGGTGGCACCCTATAATATTTTCTCCGATTGCTTCGCCGCCCAAGCTTTTGGTCAGCTCTACCTCGCTACCGGAAAAGAAGCCTACGCTGAGCCGGCTCGCAATACCTTCGCCGCCATCCAAGCCCGACAGGCCAACCCCAAAGGAAAATGGTCGAAAAGCATTTCCACAACGCGGCCGATGAAAAATTTCGCCTTGCCCATGATTCTCTGCAATTTGGCTATGGAGATCGCCCCCTTGCTGGATGCCCATGTGGTACAATCCCTCACCGACAACTGTCTTAGGGAAGTCATGGAGGTTTTTTATCAAGCGGATAGCGGCCTCATCTACGAAAATGTGGCTCCCGATGGCAGCTTGATAGATAGCTTCGAGGGGCGCCTGCTCAACCCCGGCCACGCCATCGAGGCCATGTGGTTTGTAATGGATATCGCTGCTGCCAAAGGGGATAAAACTACGCTAGAAAAAGCCAAAAATATCACCCTACACACCTTGGAATATGCTTGGGACGAATCCTATGGCGGACTGTATTATTTCCTAGATGCCAAAGGCTATCCGCCCCAGCAACTGGAATGGGATCAGAAGCTCTGGTGGGTGCACCTAGAAACCTTGATCGCTCTACTAAAAGGCTACCTACATACGCAGGATCCCCAATGCCTGCTATGGTTCCAGAAAGTCCACGACTACACCTGGGCACATTTCACCGATGCTGACCACGACGAGTGGTACGGCTACCTCAACCGCCAAGGGGAGGTGCTGCTGCCCCTCAAAGGCGGCAAGTGGAAAGGCTGCTACCACGTTCCCAGGGGCTTATATCAGTGCTGGCAGTTGTTAGAGAAGTTAGAATGCTAAGGCGAAAGCTTTTCCACGCAGCTACAATCCTCACAAAATCCGTGAAAGCCACATCATCGTCTATCGTCAATTGTCCATTCAATCATCCATTCAACAAGCGCACATAAGCCTCATGCAGCTCCAACGCCGATTGCTGAGCCGAAAAGTGCTGGCTGACATAAGCCTTGGCAGCCGGGCCTAAGGCCTTTCTCAATTCTGTGTCCAAGGCGAGTTTCTGCAGGGCTTCCGCGAGGGCGGTGGGTGATTTAGGCGGCACGATCCAGGCAGTCTTTCCATGGATGCCCAAGTGGCGGTTGCCGCCGATGCTGGTCATGATGGTGGGCCGCGCGAGGAACATGGATTCCAGCAGCACCTTGCTGAGTCCTTCCCCTTTTACGCTGGGCAGCAGACTGATGTCGCAACTGCTCAGCAGCGACAAGGCATCGCTGCGGTAGCCAGCAAAGGTAGTAGCCGAGGCGTAGTGGCTCTGCTGTAGCACCCGAAGATTGGCCGCCTCATCTAGCCCACGGCCAATAAAGAGAAAGTGCAGGCCCAAGCCCGCTGGCAGCAAACGGATGGCTTCGGTAAGGTAATTCATGCCTTTCATCCGCCGAGCGTTGGCAACAATGCTCACCACCAAAGCATCTTTGGGGATATTGAACAAGGCTTGGAGATCCGCCGCCACCAAATCGGTGTACCAGCTGGTTTCGTGGCCCTTGCCAACCACGACGGCCTTACTAGATCGGAAAAAAGGTAGCCGATTGAAAGCTTCTTTCACCGCTGGCGAGACGCAAGTAATCATATCCACCCGAGGGCTGAGCTGCTGGAAATAAGCCAGGGGGTTCCACCAGTCGAGATTGCCCGTGTAGCCGCGGTAAGTGGCTACTTTTACAGCCAAACCTTTGGCCGCTAGTAGGCCATTCACAATTGCTTTGTTGTTGTAAAGGTGGAGAATATCGTATTGCCCGGCAATCAATTCTTCGCGGATTTGCCGAATGGACTCTTGCTCGAATTTTTTCTTAGGATGAAAGTCGATAATGCGCACACCGGCGGCTTGCATATCGGTCGTGTAGGGGCTTTCTGCTTCCGTCATCAGCGTTACACGCCAGCCGTGATCTCGCGCCAGCCCAATGAAAAGCCGACCCTCTGGCCGCACGGCATGCAGACCACTGGCAAAAGAAGAAATGATGAGTACGGAAGGTTGTGACAAAGGAGAAGATTTTAGTTCCCACTATCGGGAGAGAATCAGGTAATCACCAATAGTAATTTCAAGGTGGCTAAATTGCTCTTTAGCCCGTACCATGATCGGGTTGGTGGCGTATAGTGCGCCCTTCCAGTCTTTTTCTCGCACGATGAGGTAGGTTAGCTGCGGCCGTGCAAATATCCGATCGGCTTCCGCTTGCAGGTCAATATCGAGGGCTTTCACGTGGTGATCGTAGAAAAGCAAGGAAGGATGGACATAGGGTGTTGGCACTGGCCGATCGAGTAGGTGATAGAGGATTTGTAGGCTGTTGATAGTGAAAATCTCTTCCTCTGGCGCTAGGCGCGGCTGCAAATATGCGGCCAAATCGCGTGCCGGATCTACCCGATAGCTGTATTTAAAGGCCATCCCTGCGCCGATGAAACTGGCGAGCAAAAATAGCCAAGCAGCACCTCGCTGGAAAGAAATACCGCGCAGCCATTTAGGTGGCGATACCAGCGGCAACCACCACAAAGCCGCCAAAGAAGCCAGTACGGGATGCAGCTGTATTTGGTAGTGGCCAAAGCGCTTGCCCGTGGCCAGCACCACTACCGTTACTAGGGCCAATTGGAGCAGCAAAAAGTAAGTCCAAGGCCGGAGGTGGCTGGGAAGCTGTCGCCAAGCTACCACTGCTACGATCAGCAGTGGGCTGTATCGCAGCGCATAATCCCCCATGAAGAGCAAGCGTAAATGAGCCGCCACCTCAATCGGGTAGCGTTTTGTGACCTCCCAGTTGTAGAAAAGTAAATCCTGCAGCATGCCTAGCTGGTAATAGTAGGTCCACAAAGCCGCAAGTGGTAGGAGAAAAGCCAGCGTCAGCGGCAGGCAAGCCTGAAAAATAGCAGCGATGAATGCTTTTTTTTTCCAGCCCCACCAAAGCAAAAAAAGGCCAATCGCCAGGGCTTCCGCAGCAGCCATCGGCTTAATCGTTACGGCCAAACCGAGTAGGAATCCGGCTAGGGCATAGGAGGGGAAACGCTTGTTAAAAGGATTTTGGTCAAACGTCTGGGCAGTGTCATTGGCACTCGCCCTAGTACCCAATACGGGCTTAAAGCGGGCACTTTGTGCAGGAGCCGTGTCTTTTTCTATCGATAGCAGTATAGGAGAGCTAACTAACAAAGGCGGAATAGCCAAGGCGATGGCCGCAGCCGTGAGGGCATTAAAGAACAACTCGGCGTTGGGGGAGATCCCATAGTAGGTGTAAACACTACACATCAGCGGGTAGGCGAGGGCCGCAGCCATACCCACTTCCCGGCTACCGCTGGCTTTGGTGCTGGCCTTAAGCAGACAAAAAGCGGTGAAAGCAACAAAAAGCGCTGTGAAAAAGCGGAAAGCCCAAATTTTGCCATCACCCAATAGGTATAGCAGTGTATAGAGCCAATATAGGCTAGCGGGTTTGGTATCTACTACTTGATCGAGATACACTTCGCCCCGCAGTATTTCCCCCGCAATCACGATGTAGGTGCTCTCATCGTGGTTGATGACGCTGGGCAGGAAGGTGCCCCAGCGTAGCAAGAGCGTATAAAGCACGAGGCCCAAAAGTGGCAACAAGAAGCGTTTCATCATGCCGCAAAGATACATCAGTGTAAAATAAAATTCCTGTTTGGGGCGTAATAGCTATATTTACGCTTCATAAAACTCAAATTTTTCTCCTATGAAAGAAATATTATTCTTGCTTACCCTTTGCCTTTTAACAATTTCCACCGCCTTTGGTCAGCAGCTACGAGGTAAAGCCAGCTACTACGCCGATCGCTTCCACGGCCGCCCCACTTCCACAGGGGAGGCCTACGATAAGGATGCTTTTACGGCTGCCAGCAAAGAACTGCCTGTGGGCACCATCGTGCGGGTGCGCAATGTGGCGAATGAGAAAGTTACCCAAGTGCGCATCAACGATTGCGGGCCTCATAGTGGGGGCCGTATTATTGATCTTTCCAAAGCAGCAGCTCTACAAATAGATCTGTTGCGGGCAGGCATCGCGGTGGTGGAGCTGGAAATTCTCAGTATGGGAACAGAAGGACCCACCTGCAACCGGAGTGAATATACCGCTAGCAAAAGCGGCGGCAGTACTACAAGTGCCCAAAAGCCCGAGACAGGCAGCGCCGCCGCTAGTAGCACGGCTCCTACCTCCAACACGGCTCCTGCACAAAGTGCCCGCCTTAAGCCCGTATTGGGTACTGGGGCGAGAGCCAACACCGTCCAAGACCCCAATGCCAGTTTGCCAACTGGCAGCGATACGGTGTTTACGCTCTGGGCTGTGCAAGTAGCGGCCTACGGTAAAGTAGCGAATGCCGACGAGTTTATCAATAAGCAAATTGCGTCTTTGGGCTATCTGTTCAAACGCACAGACGAACGGCTCACCCGCGTCTTTGTTGGGCCCTTCTTGAGCGAGCAGGAAGCCACTGCTAAGGCCGCCGAACTCAAAGCCGAGAAAAAAATACAGGGGATTGTTCGGCAGGTGCAGTAGCATCAAAGCAAGGTCAGCAGAATGGCGGGTGCCAACAAGAGTGCAATCATCAGGATGGTTCGGAAAGTATGGTTTGTTCTTTGCATGGCTTAAGGACGACTACAGTGCTCCCCTCCATACATCCAGGCAATTTTTTAGAAATTCTTTAACAAAAAAGCCCGAATCCAAAGGACTCGGGCTTTTTTGTTGCTAAACCATCTCTTCTGGCCTTACCCACTGCTCGAACTCTTCGGCTGTGAGGTAGCCCAAGGCAAGGGCAGCCGCTTTCAGAGAAGTATCTTCTTTATAGGCCTTCTTCGCGATCTCAGCCGCTTTGTCGTAGCCGATGTGGGTATTGAGGGCCGTTACGAGCATGAGGCTATTATCCAGCAGCTCCTGGATACGGGGGCGGTTGGGGGTGATGCCGCTGGCACAATGTTCCTCAAAACTCGCCGCAGCATCCCCAATGAGGCGGGCAGAAATCAGGAAGTTGTAGATCATCATGGGCTTGAATACGTTCAGCTCAAAGTGGCCGGTGGCGCCGCCGATGTTGATGGCCACATCGTTGCCCAATACCTGTGCCATCGCCATGGTGAGGGCTTCGCTTTGGGTGGGGTTGACTTTGCCGGGCATAATGCTGGAGCCGGGCTCGTTGGCAGGAATGATGATCTCCCCGATCCCCGAGCGCGGGCCGCTGCTGAGCATGCGGATGTCGTTGCCGATTTTCATTAAGCTCACGGCTACGGTCTTGAGGGCACCGTGGGCCTCTACGATGGCATCGTGGGCCGCCAGCGATTCGAATTTATTCTCGGCTGTGCGGAAGGGCAGCCCCGTCAGTCGGGCAATTTCTCCGGCTACGTGCACATCGTAGCCTTTGGGGGCATTAAGCCCGGTACCTACGGCTGTGCCGCCTAGGGCCAGCTCCGAGAGATGGTCGAGGGTGTTTTTGATGGCTTTTATACCATGATTGAGTTGGCTGATGTAGCCGCTGAACTCTTGGCCTAGCGTTAGGGGGGTGGCATCCATGAAGTGGGTACGGCCAATCTTAACGATCGTGGCCATTTCTTCAGCCTTGGCTTGGAGGGTATCGCGCAATTGCTCGATGCCCGGGATGGTCACCTCCACCAGTGCTTTATAGGCGGCAATGTGCATAGCAGTGGGGAAGGTATCGTTGCTAGATTGCGATTTGTTGACATCGTCGTTGGGGTGCAAGACCTTCTTGTCATCCGTTAAGCTACCACCTTGGAGCACGTGGCCGCGGTTGGCAATCACTTCGTTGACGTTCATGTTCGATTGGGTGCCGGAGCCTGTTTGCCACACGACCAAGGGAAACTCATCAGCAAGCTCATCTGCCAAAATTTCATCGGCTACCCGCCCGATCAGCGCTGCTTTTTCATGGCTTAATACCCCTAGATGGGCATTGGCGAGGGCCGCTGCTTTCTTAAGAATCGCAAAAGCGTGGATGATCTCCCGGGGCATTTGTTGCCCACCAATTTTGAAATTTTCTTTGCTGCGCTGGGTTTGTGCTGCCCAGTAGCGCTCGGCTGGCACTTCCACCACACCAATACTGTCTTTTTCTTGCCGCATTTTCATAGTTGGATATTTTGGCGCGAAGATAGGGAATCTTGTGCTTACTCCCTAGCAGAGGCAGGAGGAGTAGAAAGTAGAAAGCGAGAAGTAGGCTTCTTGGCTCTGGATAGCATATTAGGGAGCTCTGTAACAGGCAGTTACACTTTAAAGAGGTACTGCAGAGAAAAAAATTGCACAAATTGAAATTTTAACAATCGACACGAAAAGCAAAATATAAGTTGAAGAGACGAAATATTTAGCAAGATTAGCCAAATTTACTTCCGAAAAACTGTTGTGATATAAATAAAAATAAAGTAATGCAGCATTGTCGCATTAATAAAATATGGATAAATTGCTGTAAAGACATATTAAATACTGGCAAATATCAAACCTTTGATTAGCTTTGCTTTTCTGAACTTTGAATCACAGAATTTTCCTTAAATTACATACTATGTTTCGAATATTTACCTTGCTATTGGTAGTGCTGCTTTCCAGCGGCTTGTATGCTCAGGACGAGCGCAGCTGCCACACCATGGATTTGCTAGCAGAGCAACTACAACAGGATCCTTCTATGCTAGACCGCATGGAGGCGCTGGAGCGCTTCACAGAAGAGTACCAGCGCAGCGGTGCCCAGCCACGAGCCGTCGTTACCATTCCAATAGTTTTTCATATTGTCCATAACGGGCAATCGGTGGGCAGCGGCGAGAACGTCTCGGATGCCTTTGTTTTGGCTCAGCTAGAACAATTGAACGACGACTTCCGCAAGCTCAACTCTGATGCAGGCTCGGTGCCCTCTATTTTCCAGGGCGTTCATGCCGATACGGAAATACAGTTTTGCCTCGCTCAGCGTGCCCCTGATGGCACAGCCACCACAGGTATCAACCGCATCAATGGCGGCCGAACTTCCTGGACGCGCACGCAGATCGAGAGCAGCCTCAAGCCAAGTACTATCTGGGATCGCAACCAATATGTCAACGTTTGGACGGTTCGTTTTGGTAGTGGCGATGCCAATCTCTTAGGGTACGCTCAGTTCCCTGGCGGCAATGCTAGCACGGATGGCAACGTAGTGGCCTTCTCTACGGTAGGATCCGTGGCCAGCCCCAACCCAGCCGGCGGTTCTTTTGCACGAGGCAGAACCCTTACGCACGAAATTGGCCACTGGCTCAACCTTCGCCATATCTGGGGCGATGCTACCTGCGGCAATGATTTTGTTTCCGATACGCCTGTACACAACACCTCCAACGGTGGCTGCCCAACTTACCCGCATTACAGCACTTGTTCTGGCGCGCCTATTGAAATGACCATGAACTACATGGATTATACCAATGACGTGTGCATGTACATGTTCACCGCTGGTCAAAAATCACGTATGCAGGCCGCGCTAAGCGGCAGTCGTTCTACCCTTGCTAGTTCACAAGGCTGTACTCCCCCTGGCGGCGGCGGCGGCGGTGGCGGCGGCGGCGGCTGCTCCGAGAACAGTGTTGCCATAAGCATCACTCTGGACAACTACCCAGGGGAAACAACCTGGCAAATCACCAACGCATCTGGTGCGGTGGTAGCCTCTGGCGGCCCTTACGGCACCGCCAATGCAACCGTCACAGCCAGTGCTTGCCTTCCTGATGGCTGCTACACTTTCACCATCAACGACTCCTACGGCGATGGTATTTGCTGTAGCTACGGCAATGGTTCCTACAACGTAACCGTCAATGGAGCCTCTGTGGCATCTGGCGGCAGTTTCACCACCTCCGAGAGCAGCAGCTTCTGCGAGCCTAACTGTGGAACGCCTAGTGGGCTAAGCGCCACCAATGTCACTACCACTTCGGCATCGCTTAATTTTGGTACCGTCAGCGGCGCCACCTCCTACAATATACGGGCACGCCCCATAGGTGGTACTTGGGCTACGGGCACTGTTTCAAGCTCCCCCGTCAGCTATACAGGCCTAAGTGCTTCCACAGATTACGAGTTCCAGGTGCAAGCCGTTTGTGGCACTAGTACGGGCATTTACTCTGGTTCTGCGACTTTCACCACGCCCAGCGGCGGCGGTTGCACCGAAACTTTTGAACCGAACAATAGCCGCAGTTCAACTTTGCCTCTTACAGCCGTCAATCAAGATTTGAGTTCGCAGCTATCCACTTCTTCTGACCGCGACTGGTATCGCTTTGCGAACACTTCTTCTGCCAGAAACATACGTATTGATTTGACCGATCTGCCTGCCGATTATGACCTGCAGCTGTTCCAAAACGGCACGAGAAGAAGAACTTCTCAGAATGGAGGTACCACGCCAGAAGTAGTAACTTTCAATACCAATACGGTAGCCTCTAACTGGTATGCTTATGTCTATGGCTACAATGGTGCCTTCAGCAATACACAGTGCTATACCCTTCGCATTAGCTTGAGTAGTTCTAGCTTCCGGACAGATGGCACCACTGATGGCATTGTAGAAGAGTTGGAAATCCCCGTAAAAGTGATCGAAACAGGCTTCCACATGTTCCCCAATCCCGTCAGCGATCAGCTGCGGATTGATCTGGATATGGAAGCCGATAATGACGTGAAAATCACCATCGGAGACATTACCGGCAGGACCTATCTGCAGCAGCAGGCCATGATTACCAAAGGGGAAAGCCGCCTCACACTGGATGTTTCTAGGCTGCCCGCGGGCACTTATTTTGTGCGGGTAGAAAATGGTGATAAATCTGGCGTGCAAAAGCTAGTTGTCATCCGATAAATTAGGTGGCTCACGCCCAGACCCAGACCCAAACGGGCGTGTCGGTCTGTAAATCCGTATGGATGGGCATAAATGCAGGAGCAATGTTCTTGTTTTTGAGCCATACTTTTTTTTAAAAAAAATCCGTTTGGCCTAGAAGAGCCAGTTCCCTAAGGAACTGGCTCTTCTGTTTTATATGCTTTATTTTCTTCTAATGAAATATTAATCCTTTGTCGATATAGCACTATCTTGTGCTTTGAACGTTATATTGAGTGTGAAGCCTTCTTCAATTTTATTCTTATGAGTACTTCTGCATTAACAAGGGACAATGAGGTCATTAGCCATAAAAAAGGCAAGCGAGCTGCCACGATTGGCGGTATTCTGCTGCTTGTTTTATTGCTGATTCCTATGTTTTTCTATCAGGATCCTCCTCCAGGCCAGCCGGGTATTGTTGTTAATCTAGGACTGCCAGACCAAGGTCAGGGAGATGACAATGCTGGGCCGAGTATGCCCGCCCCGAGCGTTCCCGAACCGCAACCCGAACCCACGCCCCCGCAGCCCGAGCCGGTACCAACACCACCCACTCCCGCCCCAACTCCCACACCACAGCCTACCCCGCCCGTGGTGCAAACGGAAGACCCATCGGCCGTGGCGCTACGCCAGCAAAAAGAAAGAGAAAATCGCGAGCGCGAAGCCGCCGAACGCCAACGCCAAGAGCAAGCCGCCGCCGAGCAACGTCGTCAACGGGAAGAAGCCGACCGCAAAGCTCGGGAAGCTGCGGCCGCCGAAGCTGCCAGAAAGGCTCGCGAAGCCGAAGCTAACGCAACGCGCGACCAGATTGGTGGCCTATTCGGCACTGGAGGGGGAAGAGGCAATACGGGCACTGCTGGCAACCAAGGCGACCCCAATGGCGATCCCAATGCTGATCGGCTTACGGGTATCAGCACTGGCAGCGGAAACGTTTCTGGCCTAGGCAACCGAAAGGTGATGGCCGCTCCGCCTGTTACCGAAAAAACGCAAGACGCAGGCGTGGTGGTAGTCGATATTTGTGTGGATAGCAATGGCAATGTTATCTCCGCGAAATATACCATCTCCGGCTCTCGGGGCGCTACCGCTAAGCTGATCAGCGTAGCCGAAGCCAATGCCAGAAAATACCGCTTCGACAAAGGCCTCAACGACCGGCAGTGCGGTAAAATAACTTACAATTTTAAAGTTCAGTAAACAATCGGGCTTCGGCTACTAGCCGAAGCCCGATTGTTTAGTTAAAATTTGCTCATGCGATCATTATTTATTGCTAGCCTTGCCCTACTAATCGCTTTTACCACCTCTCTTCGCGCCGGCGAAGGCATGTGGCTACCCCTCCTCCTCAAGAGCCTCAACGAAGCAGAGATGCAATCCATGGGGCTAAAGCTGAGTGCCGAGGATATCTATTCCGTCAACAAGGGTAGTCTCAAGGACGCCATCGTTCATTTTGGCGGCTTTTGTACCGGGGAAATTATTTCCCAAGAAGGCCTCCTACTCACCAACCACCACTGCGGCTACGAACAAATTCAGAGCCACTCTAGCCTCCAGAACAACTATTTAGAAGATGGCTTCTGGGCCAAAAGCAAGGCCGACGAGTTGCCCAACCTCGGCCTATTCGTTACTTTCATCGTGAGTATGGAAGATGTAACGATTGCCGCGCTGGATGGTGTAAACCAAAAAATGAACGAACAACAGCGCCAAAGCCAAATCGATAAAAACCTAGCAAGTATCAAAGAAAAGACCGAGCGAAAAAAGTACCAGGATGTGCTTATTCGCCCTTTTTATCACGGCAACAATTACTATCTTTTCATCACCGAACGCTACGATGATGTCCGCTTAGTAGGCGCCCCGCCCAGTAGCATCGGTAAATTCGGTGCCGATACCGACAACTGGGAATGGCCGCGGCATACCGGCGACTTTTCGCTCTTCCGCGTCTATACCGCCCCCAACGGCGAGCCAGCGGAGTACAGCCCCGAGAATATTCCCATGGAAGCCCGCTACCACCTTCCGGTGAGCACCCAAGGTGTGAAAGAGGGAGATTTTACCATGGTATTCGGTTTTCCTGGTAGAACCGATCAGTACCTCCCTGCATCTGCCGTAGAAATTAGAACGGAGCGTATCAACCCCATCGCCATCAATATGCGCGATAGCAGCTTGGCCGTAATCGATCGCTACATGCGCCAAGACCCACAAATCAAGATTCAATACGCCAGCAAACAAGCCCGCATCGCCAATGCCTGGAAGAAATGGATCGGCGAAAGTGAAGGCGTAGCCAAAACCGCTGGCCTAGGAAAAAAGATGCTGCTCGAAAGAGACTTCACCGAACGACTTAAGCAGAAGGAAGAATTACAAAACAACTATGGCCATGTTTTAGAACAGATCGATGCTGCTTATTTAGCGCAGCAGCCCTATGCGGAGAGCCGCACCTACGTTAACGAACTCAATTACAATATTGAGCTCTTCCGCCTCGTCAATACCCTCAGCCGGCTGCCTAGGATACTCAAGGAAAACGGTGAGCAAGGCGTGAAAGACTACGCCCCCAGAATCAGCGATTACCTAGCCGATTTCTACAAGGATTATCGGGTAGAAGTAGATAAAGCAGTAGCCGAGAAGTTGCTCCCCATCTACTTTAATGGTGTAGAGGCGGAGCACCAAAGCGATTATGCTCGCGACCAGATAACATTTGCGGGCAGCTTACCAAAGCTTGTTAGCGATTTATTCGAACGCTCCTATCTCAGCGATAGCGAGCGGGCACAAGCCCTCCTAGAAAAAGATCCGCTGGCCTTCGTTCGCCAACTAGAAGGGGATATGGCTTACCAATTTGTGCGGCAGCTCAATGATGAATCGGCCAAAAAAGTAAATTCGTTCTACGAAGAATACCAAGGCAGAATAAATTTATTGCAGCGGACTTATATGGCTGGCCTGCGCGAAGTTTTCCACGAACGTCGCTTCTACCCCGACGCCAACAGCACCCTGCGCCTTAGCTATGGCCAAGTAGAAGGCTACCAAGCCTTTGATGGAACTCCGCAGCAGCACCTCACCTACTTGGATGGCGTGATAGAAAAACACGTTCCTGGCGACTACGAGTTCGATCTGCCCGACCGCCTTTTGGAGCTTCACAACAAAAAAGACTACGGCCGATGGGCGGATGACACTGGCGATGTTCCCGTTTGCTTGCTCGCTAGCAACCATACCACTGGCGGCAACTCTGGCAGCCCCGCCCTCAACGGCATGGGTGAGCTGGTGGGCCTCAATTTCGATCGGGTCTGGGAAGGTACCATGAGCGATATCAACTACGACCGCTCCATCTGCCGCAACATCATGGTGGATATTCGCTACATCCTTTTCCTTATTGATAAACTAGGCGGGGCTGGCCACCTGGTAGAGGAGATGACCCTGCGCTAGAAAATCGCTCTGTTGGCTAAGGCTGTATAAATTTCCTCGTCAACCAACGGCCATCCGTTAGCTGCGTGCGTGCAAAATAAGCACCCGATGGCTGTGGAAAATCAAATGAATGGGTCTTTACAGAGCGAAGAAGACTACTTTGATAAAGCAATCGGCCAAGGAAATCGTAAACAAGCACTTGGCGAAGGTCTTCCTCTGCTTCCAAGCGCCACTGTCCGGTGTTCGGGCTGTATAAGCGCAACTTTGGATCTATCGCTACCTCCTCCCGCGTACTGGAAATGGTGAAGAAACAATACTTCTTCCCCTCGTATTCTGCGGAGGCTTGCCCATTGAGATTACTAAGCGTGAAACAGACTTCCGCGTTAGCTTCTTGGCCAGAGAAGAACAAATCACCAAAGGCTACGGTCACCACATCCCCGGGGGCAATATCCATAGAAGAAAAGCGCTTTCGCTCGGTCGTGTTGATTGGGCAGTATCCAGGGATATTGATCTGTAGCACGCTGTTGAGGTAAAAATGACGGATAATATCGGCTCCTGCATTCTGCAATTCTACACGCACATCCGAAAAAGCAAGATCCCAACGGTTCCGATCGGCTCTAAAAACCTGGCTACGTCCACTCGTACTCACGGCGGTAATCACCAAATCACTAGCGCTTGGCATACTTAGCGTGTTGCCCATTGGAAGCTTGGCTTCCACCGCTTCTTTTTCGTTTCTCCAATCACTATCGGGGAAAAGCTAACCCTCCCGAGCACCGCCTAAGGTGTAAACGCCCTCCTTTATTACGGCTTGGCTAAACTGCAAGCTTGGCACACTGTTAATGACGGTGGTAGCGGTAATGGCATAGCTGCTATCGTTGAGGGCATAGAGATAGTGCCGGTTCTCCTCAGCCGAATAGCGCAAAAAATGCGATTGCCCTTCGGCATGAAAACCAAACACGTTTTCCCCAGCTAAGGGCAGTGGCGTTTGGTTGATGGCATTAAACTGGCCATTAAAATGATAGAGCGTATCGGCAAGCATAAAATACAGATTGTTATTGGCTGCCTTCATAACCAAGTTGGTAATCTTACCCTCCAAGCCAGCCACCAAGGGCCAAAGTACCCCCATATCTAAGTTATTGCCGCCCGCCACCACATGCCCCAGCTCCAGCTTGGAGGTACAGGAAAGTGTAGGATCAAAATCAGTAGCGCAATCCAAGAGCCGAACGAAGAAGCGCTTATCCGTACTCAATCGGAAGTCTTTTAGAGCCTAGCCGTTTGTGTTCCAAGCAGTTGGTGATGCCGTGCTAATCGGTTCCCAATGCTGGTTTGCCAAGACCTAGGAAGCGGTATTCAAAACAAGATGAGTGTCATCTTCATCAGGCGCTATGAATTCTATCCTGTCGATAAGCTCCTCTTGTTCGTTGAGCCATTCCTCACTGCTTTCTGCGAGACGGATGAGCTGTCCACCGCCAAAATCGCAATCCAAAAAATTAGCCTATATGGTAATGGTGCTATCTTGCTCAAAGCGGATATACTTGATGCTTAGCCAGGGATTGATATCGCCGTGAACGGTATTACTAGGCATAAAAGTCCAAAGCGTACATGCTCAGGGCTGATGTAAAATAGTTCTACAAAGCCTCCTCGGGGAGCTTGGCCGTTTTGATAAACGTGCAGTCGGTTTTGCGTATGGGGATTGTCTAACACCGCTCTATCAAGCTGCTACCATACTCGGTGTGTACGGCTATGCTTTGGGGCTGAGCAATCAATCCTAGTCCAAGAAGAAAAAATGGAAAGAAAATAAAGTAGTGGCGACAAGGCACAAATAGGTTTTTTAGTAATTCAATAATCAAACTACCATCCCAAATTTACATCATTTACACATGACAGCGCATGAAAGCGCACCTATATTTCGGCAAGTATGCAGACAGAAGGTGAAATTCAGTACCTTACTTTACTCCCTACACGCCGTCACATAGCTATAAACAGCCCTTACTGTCTCTCTTTTGATGCTTTTTTGGGTATCCACATCCATTTCCTGTAGCCGATACTGGAATTTGAGATCGAGGTAATCTTTTTTCAGCGCCACAATTTTAAGGTGATAGCTATCCGAATCGATGTGCTTGGCATAGGCACCCACAGCCGCTATCAACTCCTGCTCCAGTGCATCAATACCCCGAACAGACTTGATATCTACCTGAAAGTCAATACTCATAACGCGGGCATCACGGCGGGTGTAATTCACAATTTCCTCGGCATATACCTTGCCGTTTGGCAAGATGACCACGTCGTCGTTGTCGTTGAGTAGCTTCACCTTCAGTAGGCCGATGTCGATGAGTTTTCCTTTTTGGTTGTTGAATTTGACGTAGTCGTTGATCTCGAAATTATTAGAAAAGCTGTAATAGAGCCCCACGAGCATATCGTTTACAAATTCCTTTGATACAATAGCGATGGCCGCTGCCACAATGCTCAGCGAGGTGAACAGTTTGGTTGGCTCCACGCCCAGCATCTGGAAGAAAGTGAAAACAATCAGCAGGGCCGTGAGGAGGATGCGGATGTTATCGATTCCAAAATAAAAATTCTGGTTAACGTTTCCCTTGCGTTCTTGTCGCTTTTTATAACTGTATTTAACCAGCGTAGCCGCGAGGTTGAGCACGGCTAGCAAGCTAATGAAGCGCAACAAGCCGCCCAAGCGTATATCATCAAATAGCGATAGCAACCAGGCGCGTTCGGTGAGCCACAGCGCCAACAGGCCAGCTAGCCATAGTATCTCTAGTACAATCCAGCCACCTGAACGGAAGCCGCTTTTCCGCTTTACTTTTTCCATTGTTTGTAGGCATTGATAAGCCCGTTGGTAGAACTATCGTGGGTATCTACTACTCCCTCGTTCAGTAATTCCGCTAGTATGGCCTTGGCGAGTTGTTTGCCTAGCTCCACGCCCCACTGATCGAAAGAGTAGATATTCCATATAACGCCTTGCACAAAGATTTTATGCTCGTAGAGGGCAATGAGCTGCCCCAGCACCCGCGGCGTAATTTGCTTCACCAAAATTGAATTGGTTGGCCGGTTGCCACTGAAGACCTTGAAGGGCAGCAATTGCGCGATTTCCTCGGCGGTTTTGCCGTCTTTTTCCAGCTCTTTCCGCACGGTTTCGGCGTCTTTACCGTTCATGAGCGCTTCTGTTTGGGCAAAGAAATTGCTGAGCAAGATAGCGTGGTGTTGCCCAATAGGGTTGTGGCTAATGGCGGGCGCTATGAAATCACAAGGGATCAATTTTGTTCCTTGGTGAATGAGTTGGTAAAAAGCGTGCTGCCCATTGGTACCCGGCTCTCCCCACAAGATCGGGCCAGTTTGGTAATCAACTGGCTGCCCATTCCGATCTACGCTTTTGCCATTACTCTCCATATTGCCTTGCTGAAAATAGGCAGGAAAGCGGTGCAGATACTGATCATAGGGCAAGATGGCCTCCGTTTCGGCACCGAAAAAGTTGTTGTACCATATTCCCAGCAAGGCCAGGATGGCAGGGAGGTTTTCCTGCACTGGCGCGCTGCGAAAATGTTCGTCCATGCTGTGCATGCCTTCCAGCAGTTCCTCCAAGCGCTCGTAGCCCAGCACCAGGGCAATACTCAGTCCAATCGCTGAAGAAAGCGAGTAGCGGCCGCCTACCCAATCCCAAAAACCGAACATATTGTTCGTATCGATGCCAAATTTCCTCACGCCCGCCTCATTCGTGCTCAGGGCCACAAAATGATGGGCTACGGCCGCTTCGTCTTTCAAATGCTCCAACAACCACTGCCGGGCACTTTCAGCATTCGTCATGGTTTCCTGTGTCGTGAAAGTCTTGGAAGCTACTAAAAAAAGCGTGGTTTCCGGATCCACTTGCTTGAGCACCTCCGCTAAATGCGTGCCGTCGATGTTGGATACATAGTGCACTGCCAGCCCGTCTAGCTGATAGGCTTTCAAAGCCTCCGTTACCATCACAGGACCTAGATCAGAGCCACCGATGCCGATATTGACGAAGTGCGTCAGCTTTTTACCCGTGTAGCCTTTGTGTTCGCCGCTGTGGATGCGCTGGCAGAAGGCCTTCATGCGCCCCAGTACTTCGTTGATCGCTGGCATCACGTCTTCACCGTCTTGGTAAATCGGGCGATTGCTTCGGTTGCGCAGGGCAATGTGTAGTACTGCACGGTCTTCTGTTGCATTGATTCGCTCGCCCTCAAACATCTTTGCTGCGGCAGCAGGCACCTGGCATTCTTTGTAGAGGTTGAATAGCAAATTCATGGTCTCTTCCGACGCTATATTCTTCGAATAATCCAGCAATATATCTTCAAAATGGCGGCTAAATTGCTCGAAGCGGTCAGGTTGGGCAGCGAACAGATCAGAGATGCTGCTGTGTTCCATATCGGCGAAGTGTAGTTGCAGCGCTCTCCAACTAGCCGTTTTTGTGGGCTTGATAGTAGCTAACATATGGTATTATTGTGCAGAGCCAAACGGGATTTTGACTCTAGCGTACTTACTTATTTTCTGCAAAGGTAAGTCATTCGCAGTAGCTGTACACGATGTGTGGCTCACGCAGGAGCAATAAAAAATAAATGGAGCAAGGCTATATATACCTAAAGCACGCTGTGATCAGCCATTTTTCGAAGCGGCTTTTGATCGCCCCTGAATCTTCCAATTAGCTGATTTGGCTTGGCCCGAAGCGAAAAGCACGGCTCAGAAAGTAAGGCACTGCTCCTGTCGGAACACCCGCCGTAGCCCGTATGGGTATGGGCACCTAGTGCCCGTTGAGCAGGGCATCGGCAACCCAAAAACCAGCCTTTTTGCGGTAGCTATTGCAAAAACGAATTCCTTAGCTTACCTTTGTGCCGCTTTGGTGAGCAACCTTCCTCGGATTTGGTGTGTTCGCTTTGTGATGGTTCCGTAGTACAACGGATAGTATATAGGTTTCCGGAGCCTAAGATGGTGGTTCGATTCCACCCGGGACCACTCCTCTCTTCTTCTTTGCTGCCTCACTTTCTCTTTAGAGGCTACCCCCCACCAACCTCGCATATTGATGCAAAAATTTCGCCGCCTCCGCTTGGATGAACTACAGGACGTAGAACCACAGTTCGTCCGCTTCCTAGCCACTAACGGTTTAGACGCCAGCGCCTGGCAGAAAATGAAAGAGCAGCAGCCTGGCAAAGCCGATAAATTTATCCAACAATTTAGTCAAATTGTCTTCGCAGGCGTCATCGGCCGCGTAGAATATCTGCTAGACCAAAAGCCCAAGTATATTCGTGCTTATCATTGCCTACCCGATAAAATTCTATTGCGCGGCCTCCTGATTGAAGGGGAAACCAGCCTCGACCTTAGCCATCACCACCTGAGCGCTCAGGAAATGATCCAGCAAGTGAAGCAAGACGGTGCCCAAGTGAAGGTTTTCCGCGCCGAACGATCCTATCGCCACCAAGACCGCGAACAAGATATCTTCCTCCTCATGGAAGAGGGCGCCCTCATCGCCGATAAAACGATGTTCGAGTTGCTAGAAGGACAGGGATAAAAGTGAGAAGGGCATAAAGGTGGAAAAAGTGCTAAGATAGCAAGCCCTGCTAAACTGCTAAACAATACGAGCCCTGAAGGGGCGCCATACACCAACATAGGGTGCAGCCCTTCAAGAGCGA
>DAITME010000067.1:0-23349 GCA_036835305.1 Lewinella sp. | reverse complement strand
CAGTGGCGATTACCGTCTTAGCCCAGCCTACGACTTGCTCAACACCAAACTGCATATAGCAGATACCGATTTTGCGCTGAGTCATGGCTTGTTTGTCGATGGCTTTCGAAGCCCCGCTTACCGTAGGCAAGGGCACCCGAGCAGCCCCGATTTTGTGGATTTTGCGAAAAGAATAGGGGTGCAGGAAGGCCGAATAGATAAAATTCTCTTGCCTTTTCTAAGGCGGCAGCCACAAGTAGAAGCCTTGTTAGCCCGCTCTTTCCTAGATGTCAGCAGCCGCAAGGGCTACCTGCTGCAATACAACACCAAACGCAATTATCTCAACGCTTAAACCCACACCCTTTTCTGCTGTTTGACCTAGAGAACCCATCCTGTTTATGCCAGATCGCCAATTACTTCGTCATCCCGGCCTCGCCCCGCTCTGGGATGGCCTGCAAAAAGAGTGGAAGCAGCAGCAAATTGCAGCGCTGCTATTGCTGTTGGCGGGCTTGGGGGCGGGTGCTTGGGCGGAGCGAACACAAAGCGCCTGGCTTTTTGGCTTGGGCGGACTGGCCATACTGGGAGCCTTGTACTGGTTCTATCAGCTGCTGAGCAGGAAGCCTGTTAGCGAGCTTTATCACTTGCTCCTGGAGGAGGCCGATAGCTTCGTTTGGATCTATGCCGAAGTGACAGAGCGACTGCCCTTTGGGCTCCAATTTTCCACGATGGCCACCGTGTATTTGTTTCGGGAAGGAGAGGAGGAAATTGCCATAGGCATACCCGCCGCCAAGGCCAAATTGGTGGTCAAGACCCTAGAGCGACTGCTGCCACAAGCCCGTTTCGGCTACAGCCCCGATTTAGAGCTGCAATACCGAGGGGAAATTACCAAAAGGCGCAGTTTGTGGAGGGATCTTGACTAGGAATTGCTACCTTCGCTCCTGCTTTGTTGGTCGTTTGCCAAGGCAGTAGCGAACGCATGGCCCTTACCAATTTAATTGAACCGTATGAAGACCACTCCCCTCACCGCCCTCCACCGACAGCTAGGCGCCAAAATGGCTGATTTCGCGGGCTTCGAAATGCCTATTTCTTATAGCGGCCTTAAAGAAGAACACTTTGCCGTACGCGAAAAAGCGGGCATTTTTGATGTTTCTCACATGGGCGAGTTCATTGTGCGCGGCCCGGGCGCTACGGCGCTGGTTCAGCATGTCACCAGCAATGATGTCACCAAACTACAAGAAGGCCAAGCGCAATACAGCTGCCTGCCCAACGAAACAGCTGGTATTGTGGACGACTTGTTGGTTTATCGCCTGCCCAATGCGCCGCGTATGCAAATCGCGGAAGGCGAAGCCGCTTACATGCTGGTGGTGAATGCCGGCAACATAGAAAAAGACTGGAACTGGATCAGCAGCCACAATCGCTTCGGCGCGGAGATGATCAACATCAGCGAGCAAACCGCGCTGCTAGCCGTGCAAGGCCCCCAAGCCACTGCTTTGTTGCAACAACTGACGGAGGTAAACCTCGCGGCCGTGCCATATTATCACTTTGTGCGCGGTTCTTTTGCGGGCTTAGAGAACGTTATCCTTTCCGCCACTGGCTACACGGGTTCGGGTGGGTTCGAGCTCTACTTCGATGCCAGCCAAGCCGTGGAAGTTTGGACAAAAATCATGGAAGCTGGTGAAAGCTACGGCCTTGTGCCTGCCGGTTTGGGCGCCCGAGATACGCTGCGTTTGGAAAAAGCCTTCTGCCTCTATGGCAACGATATTGATGACCAAACGAGCCCGCTGGAAGCTGGTTTGGGCTGGATTACGAAGCTCAACAAAGGCGCTTTTGTC
Organism: Lewinella sp.; assembly: GCA_036835305.1. GTDB lineage: Bacteria > Bacteroidota > Bacteroidia > Chitinophagales > Saprospiraceae > Neolewinella. The sequence continues at coordinate 21,538 of DAITME010000067.1, read as the reverse complement.
GGCAGCGATTGGCTACAAGCACAAAAAGCGGCTGGCCTACAACGCAAGCTGGTCGGCTTCCGGATGGAGGAACGCCGCGCCCCTCGCCACGGCTACGCCATACTGGATACTGCTGGCCAGGCTATCGGCGTGGTCAGTAGCGGCACCCATTCTCCCAGCCTCGATATTCCCATCGGCCTAGGCTATGTACCGCTGGATTTTGCCACCCCCGGCACGGCCATTCAGATTGATCTGGGGCGAAAAGCCATTGCGGCAACCGTGGTAAAATTGCCGTTCTTGTAGCAGGAAGGCAATCTGTTTGGGGCTAGGCGTTGAATGCTGGCTCACGCAGGAGCCGTGTTTTTAGGAAAGGAGCCATGTTTTGAAAGCCCTGCTCCTATTGGCTCAGCTTTGCTCCTGCCCTTGGGGCGCGCCTCTAGTGCTCTGTCAAGGCTAAAACTTCTGCCTGCCCGTGGTGTCTTTGGCGGCTACTCTTCGTTGGAGAACCCCTTACATCGTCCCGCTATGCGTGGGAACCTCCGCCTCAACTAGCCACAAAATTTGCTAACGTTCAAGCCAAAAATTAATGCTTGACAGACCGCTAGTTGGTATGGATAACTGCACTAGCCATCAATTGCCTGTCTCTATATAGCTATGAACCCACTAATTATCTTCCCGCCACAAACTATAAATTGCAGGTGAGCGTTTAATTAAAAAATTGTCACATATGCGTTTCCTACTACTATTGCTATCCTTGTGTTCTTTCAGCCTTTTCGCTCAGGAGGAGGCTCCTAAAGGTATCCAATTTGAAGAGAAGAGCTTTGAGGAGCTGCTGGCACAAGCCAAGGCAGCTGATAAGCTGATTTTTATCGATGCCTTCACCACTTGGTGTGGTCCTTGTAAAATGATGTCCTCCAAAGTATTCCCCCGCGAAGAAGTAGGGGTGGTGTACAACCAACGCTTCGTGAATGCGAAGATCGATATGGAAAAAGGTGAAGGCCCGGCTTTGGCACAGCGATACAGTGTGATGGCTTACCCTACCTATCTTTTTGTGAATGGAGATGGCGAGTTAGTCCACAAGGGCTTGGGCTATATCCCAGCTGAGCAACTGCTGACTTTGGCCGATGTAGCCAGCAGCGATCAGAACCTTCTCAGTTTCAATAATCGCTACAAGGCAGGCGAACGAGATTCCGATTTCGTGCTTTCCTACGCCAAGACGCTGAGTGATGTGTATGAAAAAGATATGGCTGAACAAGTGGTAGGGGACTTCTTGGCTACCCAAAAAGATTGGTCTTCCAAAGAGATTATGATGCTGATTGCCGATAACCCTGGCGAATTAGGCAGCAAGCGCTTTACCTATATGCTGGAAAATGCCGAGGCTTTCACTAAGCTCACTTCCGCTTACCAGTTCTACGGCAACCTACAAAACATCATCATTGGTGGCTACATGCAGGCCGAAGGCAGCCGCGAGCTACCCGATCCAAAGGTCATGGAGAAAGTTTACAAAGACGAAGCTCCCGCCGTGGCAAAAAGACTAAGTAGCCACTACGAACTGATCTACACCGAGCGCATGAAGCCCGAGGAGTATCCTGCTAAAGCACTAGCCTATTACAAAGTTTACCCCTCCGATAATGCCATGGAACTCAATAGTGTTGCTTGGACGTTCTTCGAGAAAGTGGAAGATAAGGGTATGCTGGAGCAAGCACTAGCTTGGGCAAAGCAATCCGTAGTGATGGAAGAAGGCTACGCCAACATGGATACACTTGCGTGGCTCTACGAAAAACTCGGTCGCCGCGAAGAAGCCCAAGCTACGGCCATCAGAGCCATCGCGATCGCTAAAGAGAATGGCGAGGATTATTCTGGTACGGAGGAGTTGGTGCGGGAGTAAACTAGCTGCAAAACCTATTTCTTCAGGGCAACCTGATCAAAAATATCGATATGACACAGTCATTAACGAACGCACAATTGGAAATTCTGAAGGCCTTTTCTTTTCACTTAGAACAAGATGAGCTTCGGGATTTCAAAAATGTCATAGCACAATACTTTGCGAATAGAGCCATACAAGCCGCCAATCAGGTATGGGACGAAAAAGGCTGGACAGCAGAAGACGTGGATAAGATGCTCCATACTAAAATGAGGAAGTCTAAGTGATTAAAGTGGTACTAGATACCAATGTCCTACTCGTTAGTATCTCCGACAAATCCTCACTTCACTGGATATTCAAAGCCTTGTTAAGCCAAACCTACCGGCTTTGCGTAACCACGGACATACTGGCCGAGTATGCTGAGATCATTGAGCAACATATGGGGGCGAATGTTAGCGAAAGCGTGATGGGGGTAATTGAGAATTTGGATAATATTGAGTAGATTACTGCTTATTACAGATTCAGACTTCTCAAAGACGAAGACGATGATAAGTTTGTAGATTGTGCGATTGCTGCTAATGCCGATTATATTGTGACACATGATCGCGATTTCAAATTGCTAGAGAACGTGGACTTCCCAAAGGTAAATGTTTTGGATACACCTGCGTTTAGAAAGGCGCTGGGTCTTTAGTTTTCAATTGGCTGTATCGCCTACGGTTGAGGTATCGCTTCACCCCTGCATACCCGAAAACAGCAATCAGGATAATGAGGGTACCCCAGTAGAAATTAGGGTCTAGCTCTTGGCCGTCGTTGAGCAAAAAGTAGGCGAGGGCAATACCATAAACGGGCTCAAGATTGATGGTCAGGTTGGTAGCGAAGGCCGATAGTTTCTTCAGTGCGCGCAGGCTCAGTACATAGGTGAGCGTAGTACAGAGCAGGGCTAAAATCAATAAATATACCCAATCTAGGGGTCGAGGCGGGAAAAATGGATGGCTGCCTAAAAAAGGCAGCAGTAGCCCCAAGAAAATACAAGCCCCTCCCAATTCTATGAAAGTGACCCGAAAAGGGTGGGTGTCGCCCATATACCGCTTGTTGAGTGTAGTGAAAAGCGCTGCTAAAAAAGCGGAAACCAAACCAACAACAATGCCTACATTCATGGCCTCGCTACTGCCTTCGGTGATGAGGTAGATGCCTGGCAGAATGAAAATGCCCAGCAGCAGCTCATACCAGCGGAAGGGGCGCCCCACAATCCAAGGCTCCAGCAGGCTGCTAAACAGCGAGGTCGTGGCCATACAAATAAGAGCAATGCTGGCATTGGCCAATTTGATGCTGCCATAAAAAGCCACCCAATGCAAGCCCGTAAGGCAACCAATACCCAGCAGGGTAAGCAGATGCCGCCGACCTAGCTCTTTATACAGTTGCCCAAAACGTACAAAGGCCAGTAAACTCAAGCTGGTGAGCAAGACCCGCCACCAAACCAAGGTAATGGCCGAGAGCTGAACGAGGTCACCCAAAATAGCTGTAAAGCCCCACAAAAATACTGCCAGATGAAGCTCTGCGTAAGCGCGCGTTTCGGAATAAGCCATAGGTAGCGGGAGGCATCAATGAATGCCCCGGTAGTAAAAAAGGCGATAGGGTTTAGAAAGGAATATCTTCGTCTTCATTCATCTTGGAGGGCATGATGGTGCCGGTGTAGGGCTGCTCGTTGGCTGCGCTCTCGAAGGTGTTGTCGGGCAGCAGGTTGAAGTCGGGATCATCCAGATCCGAGAACTTAGCAAAGTCGTTCTCGAAGCGCAGGCGGATATTCTTGGTTTCGCCGTGGCGGTTTTTGCCTACAATCACTTCGGTAATCCCAATAAGGGAGTTGCCTTGCTCATCTTCAAAAATCTTGTAATAATCTGGCCGGTAGAGGAACATCACCATATCGGCATCTTGCTCGATGGAGCCAGACTCCCGCAGGTCGGAAAGCTGTGGTTTTTTATCACCTCCCCGTGTTTCTACGGCTCTACTGAGCTGCGATAGGGCAATGACGGGCACTTCCAACTCCTTTGCCAAGCCTTTGAGTGCTCGGCTAATGCCGGATACTTCTTGCTCGCGGTTCATGCCTTTGTTACTTTCTCCGGCACCCGACATCAACTGGAGATAGTCGATAATCACCATACTTAGGCCTTTTTCCATCTTCAGGCGGCGGCATTTGGCGCGCAACTGGAAGACGTTGATGCCGGCCGTATCGTCGATGTAAATTGGGGCTTCCCCGATTTTATTCATAGAAGCAACGAGGCGGTTCCACTCGTCGTCGTCGAATTTTCCCGAGCGCATTTTTTGTCCGTTCACTTCGGCATCTTGGGCGAAGATACGGCTGGCCAGCTGGGGGGCGCTCATCTCTAGAGTAAAGATGGCTACCGGCTTGCCGTAGTCGGCAGCAGCATTTTTGGCGATGCTCAGCGCGAAGCTGGTTTTGCCCATCGCTGGGCGGGCGGCGAGTATGATCAAATCGCTGGGCTGTAGGCCAGAGGTGAGGCGATCTAGCTCTGTAAAACCAGAGGGAACCCCCGTGAGGCCATCTTCCTTACCGCGCAATTCATCCAGTTGTTTGAGCATCTGATTGGCCAGCATCCCCATGTCGGCAATTTGTTTGCCCATGTTTTTTTCGGTGATTTCAAAGACGTGCCGGCCAGCTTTATCGAGCAAATCCAGCACATCGGTGCTATCTTCGTAGGCTTCGGTGATGATTTCTGTGCTGGTGCGGATCAGTTCGCGCTGGATAAATTTTTCGGTAACAATGCGCGCATAGAACTCTACGTTGGCGGCGCTACTCACTTTGCTGTTTAGTTCAGCCAGGTAGGCGGGGCCACCAATCATTTCCAAGTCGCCGTTCTTCTTTAGGTCTTCCATGACCGTTAGGATATCAATAGGCTGGCTACGCTCGAAGAGCCGCCGCATAGCGCGGTAGATGGCCTTGTGGCTATCTTTGTAGAATGTTTCTGGCTGCAGCGTATCCAGCACCTTGACCATCGCATCCCGATCGATCAGAATGGCACCCAAAATAGACTCTTCTAAAGGCAGAGCCTGAGGGGGGAGCTTGCTGTAAGCGGGCAGGTTGGCATCCTCCAACAGCTTACGCGAGCCGCGGCCAGCCGCAGCAGCAAAGCCTTGTTTCTGATCATTTTCTCGTTCTTTTGCCATAGGGTAAAGGTAGGGCATTATTTTTATACCGCCATCAAGCAAGCGCTTAAGCCTCCAAATTTATTTGGTAGCCAGTGCTGCGACCTGCTCCCATACGAATGAGAATTCCTTTGGCAACGAAATCTTGCAAGTCGCTAGTGGCCGTAGCTTTGGATATTTTGGTGATAGAGTGATACTTGCGGGTATTCATCCTGCCAATAAAATTGCCTTCGCCACTTTCTAAGATTTTAGCTATTACCTTTTGTTGGCGATCATTGAGCAAGGTGTGCTATTTATCAAAAAAATAGCGTTGTTCGGTGGGTCATGAACGAGCGAGAACGCAGCAAATTTTATGCTGAACGAGGCGAAAAACGTAGCTGCAGTGGTGCTGCGGCGAGGCTTTTTAACGAAGTGCAGTATGAAATTTCGCTCCGCGGCTACTTCGTGGTGCCGTTTGTAGCCGTTTGATGACCTGCCGAACAACTCTAATGAGCTTTGCGAATAGAGAAAGCCGGCTGGTCTGTAAATTCGGATTGAGCTTGAAGGATCACGTTGGCAAAGTAGGAAATCCAACTACCACAATCAAAGCTGCGCTGTGCTTTTTGTAATTCAGTATAATAGTCCTTTTTATTGGCTTCTATGGTGGAAGAAAGGCTCAAGAGTGCTGCGTGCACAAGATGCTGTGAGATTGCTTTTTCTGCTATTACTCTACCTATGTGCCCATTGCCATCTTCAAATGGGTGAATACTTTCAAAGTAGGAATGCGATAGGTCTGTACGAATCAACGGATTTTTTATAGGTTTTTTCCATCGGGTTTACTTTGGTTAAACCACTGGATAAATTGCCGCATCTCGGAAGGAACACGCTCGGATGGAGGTGCTTCGTAATGTACGACCTCTCGTCCTGCTGCACTTGAAAATACTTGCATCGGTTCTTCATGAAACCGCCACTGACCCGCGTGGATACGCTTATTAGCTTGCATAAGCCACCGATGCCAATCGAATAGTACGGTTTCTGTTAAGTCGTCGGCAAAGTTCAAACGAGCCTTCACCAACAACTCCGCTATTCCCGCAGCCGCTTGATCGCGTATTGGTAAAGCGGGTGTTGGCCAGCCTAACTGCCGCTTGATGGAGGAAATCATATCGGGGCGGCTAAGGAATTCCCCCTCAATAGCTGACGAACGAATAGCCTCTTGCACTAGGATATCTAATACAAATTGGTCTTTTCCAGATAAGTCTACACTATTTAGTACTCCTGAAGCAAAGGCCGATTTCTGCAAGAAAATTTGTGCTAAATCTTCGTATTATTCTGGCTTGTACCGAAAATGAGGCCAAGTAGGATGTTGCCAATTATGCGCCATGAGCCGATTATTTATACTAATCGGCTCAGATATAGTCCTTTTATGAGCCGATTAGCACAAGAGCGCTACTTTTCCAAGAAATTCTCCAGAATTTGGGTGCTGATACGTTGTAGGTTGATCCAGTCTTCTTCACTGAGTCCTTGCCAAGTCTGCTCACGCAGTTCCAGAATATGGGGCATAAGTTTTTTGTGTAGCTCCTTACCGCTACTGGTGAGGTATATTTTGTATCGCCGCCGATCGCCTTTGAAACGTTGGCGCTCTACCAGCTTCTTGCTACTTAGTAAATCGATGATGCGAGAGACCGTAGGTGCATTTTTGTAGCTACCGTTGGCTAAATCGGTTTGGCTTAGGCCGTTGGAATGATACAACTGATCTATAATCACCCATTGCTCAGTAGAGATGTCAGCGCCCTGCTCGCGGAAGACGCGCATATAGTGTTGCTTGACTATTTTGATCGTACGATCTAAATAGGTACCCACATTCTTGTTGGCGTGTACATACATAGGCGGTGTGTGACAAGTGAGATTTTTTTTGATTTTTTTTCTTATTCGGCGCTAATAACGGAAAAACCCCTCACTTGAGCAAGTGAGGGGTTTCCCTAATTTGATTGAAATCTACGATGACTAGGCAGTAACCGTGCTACCTTTTGCGCTTACAGCCAGGCTGTAAATGACTAGACCGAAACCAATTTTGTTGATGGCATCACCGATGTTGTAGAAGATGTCCAATGATTTTGGAGAAATCATACCACTCAACCAGCCTGAGCCCTCAATAGCCATGTAGCCTATCGGGTAGATAGCCCAGCCAGCAAATACGAACCAGCCCAAAGCTTTGATAGCGCCCAAAATTTTTGGGTCATTAGAGTTGGCAGCCAATTTCTTAGCAGAACCAAACCATACCTCATATACAATACCGACATAGCCGATAGTAGAGATGGCACCCCACAGCGGAGAGCTATCGCGGTAAACAGTCTCACCTAGGTAACCGGCAACCAACATGATCAAGGAGTAGAAAATCATTTTCCACAACAGATCTTGCTTAGCACCTACAACGCGTAGGATGAGATAGAACTCCACACACATCAAGGGTACAGTGAGTATCCAGTCGATGTAGCGGAACTCGGTGGGAGAAGTACCATTCTCTGCCCAAAAGTCGCGCATGTAGAAGTAGTGCACAGCAGCGATGAAGGTGATGAGACCCGCAATCAGCATACTGTCTTTCCACTTGCCCTCCACTTGCGTGTACTGAAGGAAGAAGAATACGGTAGCAGCCATCATGGCCATGGAGCCGATGAAGAAGGTGAAACCTACATAGTCGCCAGACTGAAGATTGGCTAGCAGCATGTTAGGTAGATCAATAAAAACGTCCATAATCGAAGTACTAATTTGGTTAAAAATTGGCTTTAATAGCATCGAACTGCTACTAAAACCGGTGAACAAAGGTCTTTTTTAGATAGTGTGGTGAAAAATCGAGTAAATGCAAGAAATCAAAAATGTTAATGCTTTTGTTTGTACAGTTGATCCACCAGCAACATGTGCGGTAGCGTAAGTAGGGATAAACCAATGAAGATGTACCCCATGATCTCGTGGCTAAGCACTAAGCCCTCCGGTAGATAGTAGCGGATGAAAACCACTAACAAGCAACCGGTTAGAGCCACAGGCAATGCCAGCCATAGAAAATGCTGCCAACGATAAGATTGTATCTTGCGCTGGAAGAAATTATTCTGGTCAATGACCGAAGCCAAAGAATGCCAAAAAACAAAATAGATAGTGAAGCCTAGTAACAAACTAGTGTAAAAGAACATCTGTAGTAGGACTACTAGATGGATGAGTTCTCGGACAAATACCGTTACACTTATTTTACCAAAAATAAGTAGAAGAACAAAAGACAGGACATTCAGCCCTACGATGCTCCAGATGATAAAGAGTAGTTGAGACGGCTCGGGGAGGGGGAAAGAGTAACTGGTCATAGCTACCACGATCGCTTGAGCATGTTCTGCATGCAGCAAAACAGGAACAAATAGAGCGGTTGCCCCCCAAATCAGATAGTGGAGCACGGCAGTGGGCCGATTATCATATACTATGGGTGCTAAATTAGATTGCCCAAAATGGTAAACGGACATGATCAAGAACAAACCGAAAGCTTGAACAGGTAGTGCCCACCACATGGCGGCATACAAGCCAATAACACCCAAATAAGCTATAGAAAAAATGATGAGCCCTTTCCAACTTACACGCTTAGCAAAGGCTTTGAAGATAGTCAAGTCTGTAGCACCATGCGGAACTCCAAGAATGAGTACCAAAACGAGTACCAAATAAGGCTCTACAGACTGCATCCAAACGGGAAAAGCTATACTGAAAGCCGTTACTAACAAAGTAGCAGCCACAACAAAACGAAAAACACGGTACTGCTGAAAACTCAGCGTATCGCTCACCCGAAGGGATGTGTTTTTGTTTGTAATGATAGCCTCTTTCATTTGTTTATGAGTGGGCAGAAGATATATTTTTCTGATGCCCGTTGGTTAATTCTGATGCCTAACGCTAAAGGTACAATTTGGTTCCAAGGATGATTAAAAAAACTGAAAATTTATGGAAAAAGCTTACAAAAATTTGACAAATGCTTTATTCTGATTACAATCTCCCGCTATACCAGGCAAAGGTACGGCACTCTTCTATAGCTTTTTCGTAGAACTTGGTGTCTTTATAGTAGTCTGCGAGGATGCGGAAGTAGCCAAAGGTGCGGGGATTTCCTTTAGCGTAGTTGTTGTTGCGTTCGGCTTTGGCGGCGAAGAAGGTGCAAATAGCGGCTTGTTCGGGATCCACTGCACGGGTTCGGGCGCGCTCGAAGTAATAAAGTGCCCGATCCATATTCATGGCCTCGTAATTCCCGTAAGGAGTTGTTCGGTTGGGAAAAACGTAGTTCTGTCCTTCTTTTTTGGATGCCAAGGCGGCGCTACTACCGCTGCGGAAATAATCAGCTGCCTTCCAAGCGTAGCCAAAATAGCTGATGTTGTAGTAGGCCAAGCCGAGAGAGAAGAATTTCTTGGAGGCTTCGTTGGCATCAATGGCTTCTTCGGCTTCTTTTTCCAGCACGAGCATGCGCTGCATCATTTCTCCTTTATTATATGATCGGGCAATCACATCCAAGGGTGGCTGATGGACTTGATCGTTAAGGAGGGGTTCGAAGGGGCGGAAGTTGCCGTAGTCGTTCCAATTTTCTTCGGGTATATCCTTAAAAATACGAAAGGCGGCTGCCAGTTGCCCCCGCTGCAGGAAATAGGATGCTTGCATATCTTTGATGTGGTAGCTTACTTTGGGGCCGCCGCGCTCGAGGAGCAAGCGGCGAACAAAGCTGTTGCTAAGCGTATCGGCTCCGATGATGCTCATTTCGTTGAGCAGGTCGATGTCTAGTTTGTACTTCAATTCATCTAGGCCGTAGGTGAGCAAAGTGGCCTTAGCTCTCTCATTATTGACGCGATAGACTTGGCGGAATTTATCGGTGATAAGCTTCCGGAAATCGGGGTAAATTTCATGCAGCTCGTCGTCCTTCAACAACTGGAAATAGGCTACTTCCATGGAGTCATTGAGCCGGTCGATGGCCAACAAGTCTAGCACGCGCTTGGCAATGGTCAGTTGCTCTGCGAGCTTTTTATCCTTGGCGTTGCGCTGTAGCTGGGTGATAATTTTTTGAGCCTGGAAATAATCGCCCGCCAGTAAGCTGAGGTAGCCTTCCGCCAGTGTCCAGAGTTCTGGCCGGGCGGTTTGCTGTGCTTTGTTGGCTTTGATAACAAAACGCTGCAAAGCAATAAGGCGCTCGCGGGCAGCCGTGCGAGGCAGGCCATGCAAGCGGTTGCTTTGTTTGCGCGGATTAAAATCGATACCTAAAAAGTCTTTCTCTAGTTTTTGTAGCTCCCTCACTAGCAGCAATTCCAGCGCTTTTGCTTTGGGGTTGTAGCCATAAATACTATCCATTTCTGTCACCAATTGGGCTTTTGGATTTTGTGCCCGCAGGACGTAGAGGTTGGCGCGCTCGCGGTTGTTGTTGCAGCGCAGGAGTAGCTGTTGCCACTCTTCGTCGGAGCTAACGGAGAAGCTGCGGTAGGCACTTTCCTGTTTGCTGGGGCACTCGGCAAAGATGCGGGAATAAAGGTAATTGGCCTCTACTTTTTGGTCTTTTTGTAGCAAGGCGGCCGCGCGGTGGCCTTCCATCCAGTGATAGAGAATGCTAGGGTCGGCGTTAATTTTAGGTTTTAGGTAGTTGTAGAGCTCTAGGACTTGATCGAAATTTTTGTCGTAGTGCGCTAGGCGTACCAATTGGTAGGCATAGCGCAGCCGGATGTAATGGCTTTTTAGTTCTACAAACCTGGCCATTCCCTTCTTAATCTGTTGCTGCCGCGCATTGCCTGCGGGGAGCTCGGCGGCGAAGCTATTGGCCGGCAGACTCACGAGGGGTTCGCATTCCTTGGCGAATATCAGGTAATCCACCACTTCTACGCAGCGGTATTTAAAGAGATGACGGGTGAAGCTATTGGCTCGCACCTCGGGGCGGAGGTCGGCCAGCTTGCTATCTGTTTGCTTGATGACCCTGGCTAGATCGTTCAAGGCATTTTCCGAACGGCCATAGATGATTTTTTCCAGATCGGGAAGGGCTACGCCTTCGCAGAAACGCTCGTACCACTCCTGAAGGTTGTCTCGTTTTTGAATGTCTTGGCTGTTGGGGATGTCGGTTTTGAAGAGGTCGCCAAAAGCGGTAAAAAGACTGCTGAGCTGCGGATCAAAAGCGACGATGGTGGGGTCGAAAAAGCGGTAGGTATAGGCCGAAGGGCGAAAGCCACAGTTGCTTGACAAGGAGACGGGGGCTAGGCAGAACAGCAGTAAGAAGCATGGTATAGCAGGGGAGGCCCCGAGCCTAGCTCTTTTAAGCAAGCCTGGCTCCTGCACATAGTGCCCGTACTGGGGCGAGAGCCCAAAAAACCGATGCAGCCAATAAGTTAGCGATTTCCTCATGCGGTAAAAATAAGGAAATTTTATTGATCACTTCCATTAAAGGCAGCCAGTACTTTCGCCAGCTCTTCCACGCGACATTGCCGGGCGCGCTGGCTACCTAGGTGAAAAAGTAGCAGCCGCTGTCCCTCGAAGGGCACCACGGTTTGCAATTGCTTGGCTAGAGCCAACAGGGAGGCTGCTTGCACTCCCTCCAGGCGGATCATATCGCCGGGGTAAAGGTAGTAGGTGCCTAGGTATGTGGGCTGCAAAACGCGGTAGTGTTGCGGGCCTTGCGGCAGAAAGCGGCGGCTATCGGCCAAGTTGGCAGCATCGAGTTCATTGTAGAGATACACCAACTGTCCGTCTCGATAAATGGCGCCCCATTGGTAGTAGGGCAGCGCCACATCTAGGGGTAGGGGATAGCGGAGCTCCGGGCGCAGATATTGCCGACTAATATTGGTGTCCAGCATGCTGTTGGGGCTGTCTATCTGGTCTAGTTCACCCATATTGTAGGCCATGAGGAGGCCGCGATCCACGGGCGGCACGCCTTGTTGCTGGGCATGGGCGTATTGGTGCAGGCGGATGGTGGCACTGAGCTGCACACCCTCGGGCAGGCGCCGCCGTATTTGCCGAAGGAAATAGAAATATTGCTCGCGGCTGCTGCTTGTCCAATCGCAATCGAACTGCCATTCCCTTATGCCCTCGGTATAGGTTTCCGAGGGGAAAATCCGTTGGAAGGCCGTTTGGAGGAGGTCTTCGGCTAGTTGCTCCAGCGTGTTTTCGTCGGCGTGCAGCATCACGGCATTGGTGATGAAAACCACGGGGAGCAAGCGAAAAGGAAGGCTATCGGGCAACATTTGGAGCTTGGAAAGGAGCTGAGGGCGGCCAGCTTCCCAGCCAATATCCATAATCTTGGTAGGCAGCGCTTGAGGCGGATAGGCCGCTAGTAGGCAGGTCGGCAGGCTATCGACTTCCAACTGCTGCTGCCAGTGGTAAAAGCCCAAAGTGGCCGAGCGCTTAAGGGGCGCTTTGTCGGGCTGCTGGCAAGCTGCGAATAGCAGTAGCAGACTGAGCAAGAGCGGAGGAATGGCTTGATTTTGGGCGTCGGACATTTTCTTTTTCACCCTTACAGCAAGGCATAAATGTACCTATGCACTCGCTGGCTCACGCAGGAGCAAGGTTAACGGTAAGGAGCCAGGCTATCAGAGCGTAAACTTATCTTCGAGCTGCGGTATTTCCACCGATTGGAACCCAGCCTTTTCCAGTGCAGTTTTGAAGACTTCCTGCCGCTCGAGGGTACCGTGAACGAGGAATATTTTCTTGCACTGTGCTTCTTGGCCTTGGAGGTAATCGATCATTTCCGTTTGGTCGGCATGTGCGCTGAAGGAGTCCATGATGGCTACTTGTGCTTTCAGTTCTTGGTATTGGCCGAAGAGTTTTAGGCCTCTGGCTCCTTCGCGGATTTTCCCTCCGGGCGTTTCTGGGGAGGCATAACCCACGATAAAGATGGTGTTTTCAGCCTTGCCCATGATGTTGCGTAGGTGGTGTTTGCTTCGGCCAGCATTGAGCATGCCGCTGGCGCTGATGATGATGGCCGGCCCCTTGAGGTGGTTGAGGGCTTTGCTAGCTTCTGCCGACCGGACGTAGGTGAGGCCATTGAAGCCAAAGGGGTCATCGTCGGTGAGCATGTATTCTTGCAATTCGCTGTCATAGCATTCGGGGTGGGTGCCAAAGATCAGCGTGGCGTTGACGGCCAAGGGGCTATCAACATAAACGGGGATTTTGGGCAAGCGGCCAGCATTGGCCAACTGATCGAGCATATAGACGATCTCCTGTGTGCGGCCCACGCTGAAAGCAGGAATAAGCATTTTACCTTTATTTTCCACACAGCAGTGCTGGATGATGCGCAGGAATTTTTCTAATTCATTGGGTGCCGACTCGTGGAAGCGATCGCCATAAGTGCTTTCGCAGATGATGTAATCGGCTAGGGGCATGGGGTCTGGGTCGCGCAGGATGGGGCGGTTGGGGCGGCCGATATCGCCGGTGAAGCCCAGGGTGGTTATTTCTCCGTTGGCACGGGTGATACGCAGGTTCACACTAGCGCTGCCTAAGATGTGGCCGCTATCGCGATATTGCAATTCCACTTGCGGGTGGATATACTGCCATTTGTTGTAGGGTAGGCCTACAAATTTGTCTAGGGTAGGCTGCACGTGTTTGGTTTCATACAGCGGTTCCCAGCGTTCATGGGGCTTGGCATGGGGGTGTTTTTTGTTGTAGTACTCGGCGTCTTTTTCCTGGATGTAGGCACTATCGAGCAGCATGATGCTACATAAGCTTCGGGTGGCGTGGGTGGCGTAGATGCTACCTTGAAAACCGTCTTTTACTAGCTTGGGCACCCGGCCGGTATGGTCGATGTGGGCATGGGACAGGATGAGGCAATCCACTTCGGCAGCATCAAAAAGGAAGTGCTGGTTGAAGTCTTTCATCTCTTTATTGCTACCTTGGTAGAGGCCGCAATCGAGCAGGATTTTGTAGCCGTCGTCTAGTGTCAGCAAATGAGCCGAGCCGGTAACTTCTTGTGCGGCACCGCAGAATTGTATGGTCATGTGTGCTAATCTTTTAAAGACACAAGGTAGATAAAAAAAGGAAATGGAGGTACGGTTTACAAGACAACCGCTGCTTGGCTGGTGTGTTGCCGTATTGTTGAATCGCGAACAGATGTAAACGAATCAAAACATCATTGAGGGAAGGAAAGGTGGCCTATCGCGCCACGATAAGTCGCGAACGGGATACTGAAGCACCGCTGTTGGATTCAAGAGCCGCTATATACATACCCGCAGGCAAGTGGCTAAGATCAGCTTGCCCGAAGGCCGCGGAAGTGATATGTACGCGCTGTCCGGCAAGGTTATATACAACAAATGCCATGTCGGCTTGTGCTCCATTTGTGAGGATTATATTTCCTTGGGTGGGGTTTGGGTGAATGAGCAGCTGTGATTGGTTAGCCAAGACTTCATTCACACCAACTACTTGTTCGAAAAGTTGATTGAGCAAGTTACCAATAGCCTGACCCGACATTGACCCCATATTGTTTCCTACTGGGAAATGGATACCTCCATATAAGCGGCTTATGGCTGTTTCTTCTGCGCACTCGGCGAAACTGCTGAATGAACGCGGCCCACCAAACTCGTTGCCATGCGTAAAATCGGTGAAGGCGTAGTTGTCGCCAAAAAGCGAAGTCATCACAACGCCCCAAGCCCCCGATTGTGTTGAGTGCCCCGAGGTGTATTCAGGGAAAGGGGGCGTAGCAATAATGGTAGTCCAATCGGCATCAATATAGCTGTTGATGTAGGTAATCGGACGCTCTAAGTTGTACACGTACTTCGTAGCCCAACACTGAACAAAGGCATCAGAGAGTGCCATACCCATTCGCGCATAGGCCTCCGCTGCGAACCCAAGGTTTGATCCTTCGAGTTCCAAAATTTGAAGAAGCATTGACCAGCTGTGTCCGGGAGGGGTCACACTACCACCACCATCAGCCCAATATTTTGCAACATTAATTTCTTCTTGTGTAACGTTATTCACGGCTTCGTAAACTGTCATGGCCTCATTGAACAGGTCGCTTCCCACTTCATTGGAAAATGCAGGAGGCGCGGGAGAAAGCAAGTCGTTCGTAACGAATTCAACAACAAAGCAACGCTTGTTGCCCCAATAAGGCTGCAATGCGGCCTGTCCCGATAGTGGCGTCCATAATCCAGGCCCAACGGGTGGCGTGAAGTCGTTAGGGAAGTTCGTAAATTGACAATCTTCTTGACCATCAGCTTGGGCATAAGATAAGATAGCCGATACGAGTTGTTGCCCAAAAGCTATTGAACGCGCTAGAGTTACTACATCTGTGGCATTTGCGTGCTCGGCCACAAACTGGTCGCGAAGTACTTCGAGGTCTTCGATTAATTCAAGAGGAGCATTCGAAAACATATTGGCGGTTACTTCGTACATGGCTTGGTTAATAACCTCTGGCCAAAACAAATCAGTAGTGGGTAAGGGCAAGGACTCTAATTGAGGTACCCTACCAACCAGCGAAGTGCGATCAGGCATACCGTGTACTCCAGCTTCATAAGCCGTCAAGCCAATGTAGCCCAAGGAACGGCTCACGACTGGTGGAGTAAAGCCTGGGGTGACTGGAATCATCTGTAGCTGTAGCGCACTGTAAGCATTTAGCACAGCTGCCGGATAGTCATATGTTGTCTGTCCGTAGGAATGGAAGCTAGCCAAAAGGGCGAAGATGAAGGTGAAAATTTTCATGGGAAATTATTTAGATTCGTAAAGGTACAGAACATTCTTACTCCTCAACAAATTTGTATCAAATGAATAAGAGTCGATTGCCGACCAAACAGCTGGGATTCGGGAGATATGCGCTCCAACCAAAACATATCCCCCTCTCAACAAGTTTCCTTAGCAAACAAAGGAAGAACCTTCATGTTACCCAACTACGAAAAATATGCCCAACTCCTGGTGCGCTACTGCGTGAGCCTACAGCCTGGGGAGCGCTTGTTTATACAGTCCACCACACTAGCCGAGCCTTTGGTGCGGGAGGTTTATCGGGCAGCCTTACAGGCGGGGGGGCACTGTGAGATAGATTTGCAACTAGCCGATCAGCAAACTATTTTCTACGAAGCGAGCAGCGAAGCACAACTGGCCTATGTACCCACCCTCTACCGCAAGGCGATGGAGGAGTTCGAAGCCTACATCCATATTCGGGCGCCGTTTAGCCTCTCGGAAGCTGCGCCCCCCAGCGAGAAAAGCCGATTGCGGCAGGAGGCGATGCGCCCGTACCACCAATTGTATTTCCAGCGGACGGGCGAGCTGAGCATGAAGCGGAGCCTTTGTCTTTTTCCCTGTCCCGCCTTGGCCGAGGCAGCGGGCATGTCTTTGGAAGACTATACCCACTTTGTCTTCAAAGGCTGTAAACTAGACCAAGCCGATCCGCAAGCTGCCTGGCTGGAAGTGCGGGCTAAGCAGCAAAAAATAGTAGATCACCTCAATAGCTGTACCGACTTTTGCTACAAAAACGAGCATACCCACATCCGCTTCCGCACACAAGGCCGGAAATGGATCAACAGCGACGGCCGCACCAATATGCCCAGTGGTGAAGTTTATACCAGCCCAGAGGAAGACAGTGTGGAAGGCCATGTTTTCTTCGATTATCCTGCCATCCGCAATGGGCAAGAGGTTCGGGGCGTTCGTCTAGAAGTAGAAAGGGGCGAAATCGTAGCTTGGTCGGCGGAGCGAGGCCAGGAAGTGCTGGACGAAACCTTCCAGATACCCGGCACTCGTCGCTTTGGCGAGGCCGCTATTGGTACCAACTACGATATTGATCGATTCAGCAAAAATATTCTCTTTGACGAGAAAATAGGCGGCACCATACACATGGCTATTGGCCAAAGCTACCAACAGTGCGGCGGCAAAAACGAGTCGAGCGTGCACTGGGATATGATAGCGGACATGACCCGAGGCGGAGAGATAATAGCCGATGGGCAGCTTATTTACCAGAACGGACGTTTTTGTTTGTAGCGTAAATTTTTCAAAAAATTAGCTGGTTACGGAAAAATGCCTATCTTGCACCCTTTGTAAGCAATCTAGTATAGGGAATGGCGAAACTGTCCACCCTTTACCATTCAAAACAATACTCATAAAACCAACCTCAAGCCGTGAACGAGAATATTGCATTTTTAGAACTTAAATACGGAAACATCTACGGGGGCTACCCCAACTTCTACGCCATCAGCGAAATCGCGCTACTGGTGTTCGAACGGGGATCAAACAAGATATTTTTGGAAAGCTACATCAATGGCTGCGACGTGGATATCGTGGATGTCTTCGCCAAAACCAACGACTTAGGCCACACCGTAGGTCGCGGCAAAGAAGTGCTCAATATGCGTACCAACCGCCGCTTCACTTTCGATGAAAACTTCCGCCTTACCGACGAGCAGCTACAAGGTGCTTTCCGCGCACTGCGCCCCACCAAGCCAGCAATCAAGAACTTTATGCAGAAAAACCTGCATAAATATCGTTTCCGCGACCTGATCGTCTTCGATGGCCGCCGCGATATCTTCCTCTGCGAACGCTCGGGAGCCAACTTCGACCGGATCAATATCATCGATATCCAAAAAGATCTCAATAGAGAAACAGACTACCTGTTCAGCCTCAACAAGTTAGGGGTAGTGATCAATTTCAACTCCGATCGTTCCTACTTGCGCTCCAACAACCTAGAGTACTGGCTGCACCCAATTGCTGCCCGGCAGATTTTGCCGCGCACCGCCGCCTATGATGCTGCCCGCCTGATGATGATCTTCAATGAATATACCGAGCACCACGAAGACTTTATGATCAAGGCTGCGCTGCTGCTGAACCAAGTCCAGAAACGGAAAGCAGCACTTAAAGCCATTGAAGAGGCCGAAGCCAAAGCGGCGGGAGGTGCTAAGGAGGAGGAATAGCAGTAGCTTCAGAGTTCCTTTCTCAATCTTGCTACTGGGTAATTAAGCTGTTCGCGGTATTTCGCTACGGTACGCCGGGCTATGGGATAGCCTTGGGCTTCCAAGGCTGTCTGCAGTTCCGTGTCGTTCAATGGCCGTTTTTTGTCCTCTGCTTGGATGATTTCCGCTAATACTGTTTTGATTTCGGTGGTGCTTACTTCTTCCCCTTCCTCGTTGAGCATCCCCTCGCTGAAAAATTTCTTGAGGGAGAAAGTACCGTAGGGGGTTTGTACATACTTGCTGTTGACCACTCGGCTGATGGTGCTGATATCGAGTGATAAGGGTTCTGCGATGTCTTTCAGGATCATGGGGCGAAGCTTCTTTTCGTCGCCAGTGAGGAAATAGTCGCGTTGATAAGTCATGATGACCGACATAACGCCCTCTAGCGTATCGCGCCTTTGTTGTATGGCTTCCATGAACCACTGGGCGGCCTCTATTTTTTCTTTGATGAACTGTAGGGTCTCGTTGTTTTTGGGGTCTTTTTTCTTTTGTTGGTACAGCGCCAGCATGTCCTCATATTGCCGGCTCACCCGTAGGGCGGCGCGCCGTCTTTTTGGCAGCTGTAGCTCTAGTGTTTCGCCTTGGATAAAGACGATAAAATCGGGTTGCAGCGCCTGGCTTCGCTCGTTGTTGCTCCTGCCTGCAAAACCGCTGGCGGGTTTGGGGTTGAGGCGTAAAATTTCCCCTACGGCATCCCGTATTTCGTCTTCGTCGGCCGCCAAGCGGTCGATGATTTTGTCGAAATGCTTCTTGCTGAAGGCCTCATACTGTTCTGTGATGATTTGTCTGGCCAATACCAGATCCGCTAGCTGAGCGTCGTTTTGGAAGTCTTCCTCTTCAATTTTTCTCTCGAGTTGTAGCAGCAGACACTCGCGGAGATCGCGCGCCCCCACGCCCGGTGGGTCGAGCTGTTGTATGAGCTGCTGGACGGCCTCAATCTGGGCTGGCTGTATGTCTAGCTCATAGCGGAGTAAAAGATCGTCGGCAATAGCTGTTATTTTTCTACCTAGGTAGCCATCGTCATTGATGTTGCCGATCAGCTGCTCTGCAATGATGAGGCTCTGCTCGTCGGGTAGGGGGAGGGAGGGGAGCTGTTGTTCCAGGTGCTCTAAGAAAGAGGCTTGCTGCGCTGCTTCAGGGCGGTATTTTTCTTCTTCGTTATTTTGGTTATAGCTGCTAGGGTCATCTTCTAAGTAGGACTGAAAATAGTCCTCGAAATCGGGTGCTTCCTCCTCTGGGGTGTTTTCTTTTTCCTGGTTGTCCTCCGCTTCCTTGTCGTCGTAGTCTTCTTCAAGGGCAGGGTTGGCTTCCAACTCTTCTTTTATGCGCTCCTCTAGGGCCGTAAGCGGCAGCTGCACCAACTGCATGAGTTGGATTTGCCGAGGAGACAGCTTCTGCTGTTGCGCCAACTTGGTGTATTGTCCTTGCATAAATTATTCTGGCTTTGGGCGGGTTTTCTTTGTCGTGGCGGGTATGGCCGCACGGCTAGCGAAAATAACAATTCTATATACAACAAAGCAGCGGTGCTTTTGGCTTAGGTTTACAGAGAAATTCTTGTTGGCGCTCGCCCGTCCTGTGTTTGTATGGATACGGCCATACTAGTCCTCGGGGGGCGTATGTGCGGGTTAGAAGAGGCAGGCCCTACGGATTAAATACGGCCACGGCCAGCTGACTTGGATGCTTGGCACCACGTGTACATCCATACGGACACCCAGGCTCATACGGGTTGAATACGGGCACGGCAGTACGGACTTGTTGCTCACGCAGGAGCAAAGAAAAAGAATAGGAGCCATGTTCACAAAGAGAATACAAAAATCATAGAAGTATCAGCCATTCTCCATACCCAAAGTAGTAAGGAATTAGCTTTCGATGTACTTGAAATATTTCGACTTATACAGTTTTTAGCACAAGCACTGCTCAAATGGCATTGTACTGCTCCTGCACTTGTGCCCGTCTGGGCGTGAGCCAAATTGAGAAATTGCTGAGAAAGAATATTTTTTTTAAAAAATCGCACTTTAATTTGGTTATTTAAAAATTAACTGTATGTTTGTACCGCATAGAGATAATGATATTAACTTCCCAATTTTTCTCTGAAGACAACAAACAACACCAAAGGATTAATTCTTAACCCGAAAGTTACTTGCGTACACTTTGTTATGTAGTAGCTTTCTCAAATACCTCTATAATGAGAAATAGTAGTATTCTTTCTTTCTGATGTTCCTAGTGTCCTGCAATTTTTAGCAGCAAGTGCTTCTAGTGTACCAAATGGTATTTTCAACATAAGAGTAGATACATATTGTGATGGAGATACACAGTTCCTTTGGCCAGGCGGAGATACGGGTACAACGATTGACCGCAACGCTGTACCAGCTACCTTGCCTTCTGGCTCAATAGTAGAGCCGCCTTTGAACGGTGGCTATTTCTACTGTCCTAATACTCAGCTGTGCTTTAGCATAAGTAATTTGGCTTTGGGAAGCTTTCAGAGAGAGGGTTGGGAGGCTTTTGGTGGCTCGCCAGCTACGGGTGGCACAGGAAACACCTTTTGCACCACCTTTTCTGGTCCTAATCGCCCTAGGTGGGTAGGTATGCGGCTAAGAGATGTGTGTACTGACCAAGTGCAGTACATCAGTAGATCATTCTTAATCTGCAGTACTTGCGGATAGTTTCGCGCTATAGCTGGGGTAGTTGCTTCAAAGTGGCTACCCCAGCTATTTTAAGAATCTGATATGGTTTGTGTATTCAAAAGCGTTATTCTGAGCTGCTTGATGTACATATTGTTAGTTTTACCTATTTCAGCCCAAGCTCAAAGCCCTTGTCAGGAAGGAGCTTTTGTGACCCATTTTTGCGATCAGGCTTGCTTGCTTTGTGATCTAAATAATTTCGGTAGAAGAGCCAGCTGTGCATGGGAAGGTCTTCTTGGTGTTGATTGTATGGACGGAGGGATTGGCAATTAAGATGTTTACAGTTTTGTGGCGATGAGTAGCGATATTGATCTTGAAATTCGTGTAAGTAATTGTACAGACGAGAGCCCAAGAGAAGTGGAAAATTATATGTCACTTACTGTTTTGCAGGACAGTGACTCTCTTTGTTATGATGATCTCATCACAACAGGTGTAGGTTCAAGAAATGCTGCGTCCTACTCTATTTTTGATGCTCTTACTCCTCCTTTAGTCCTCGGATTTTCCGGCTACCGGATTGATGAGGGAACTCCTGTTATTTTTAGAAATAATACTCCTCTAGAGATTGGAGCCGTTTATTTTTTCTTTATATCGTCAGCTGGAAGCCGTGCCAACTGCCGCTACGACATCCAAATCCTCGAGGGTTCTACAGCGGTGCCTGTGCTAGAGTCGCCGTTTTTTAGCGGGCCAGCCGAGCTTTGTTTAGGAGAGGAAGCAAGCTATAGCTTGTTGGGTGATTCCATACCCATCACGCGCTATGTTTATACGCTAGATGGCGACACCGTGAGCCGTTCATCGGTCTTTACGCAGTTATGGAATAGCCCGGGTAGTTATGAGCTTTGTCTGAGTGCCAGCAACTACTGCTCCGCTCCGGCACCAAGCTGCCGAAATATCCAAGTTTTTTCACCCGATTTGGTGATGGTGGAAGACTATATTTGCGAAGGTGGTAGCTATGAAATACTGGCCGATAGCTT
>DAITME010000066.1:21940-23421 GCA_036835305.1 Lewinella sp. | reverse complement strand
AGCATTCCGTGGCAGGAGCGGGATCTTGGGTGCCGCTCACTTCCCACATACAAGTGGTGTTGTTGAAGGTCGCCGTTTCCCAGCATTCCGTGGCAGGGGCTAAGGGAGTAGGGGCAATTGTTAGCGTGTAATTTACTGTAGCCACTACGCAGGGATCACCTAGCGGGTTATCCGTTGTTAGTGTAAACACAATCGTGTTGCCTGCATCGACGGCGGAAGGGGTGTAGTTGAATATGAAGGGCGAACTGCTAGCGCTTGTCATATCTAGGCTTCCACTGGCCATATCTGGACTGATGCTTACTGCTGTTGCACTTCCGCCAAAGACACCTGTGATGGTGATGATATTGGTTCCGCAGCTGCTACCGACCGTGGCATCCAACGAAAGCGTGGGTGGGTTGGCGCAGCCGCAGGTGATAGTAGTGGTGGCGGGCAGCGATTCGCAGCCGCTGCCATCTTGATAAGTAATGGTATAGTTCCCGTTGCTTAGGCCAGTAAATACATTACTCGGCTGGAAAGCCTCCCCATTGATGGCATATTCTATGTCCGCTCCAGTAGGGCTATCTACGGTGATTTCTCCGCTATCGGCACCTCCAGTACAATTCGTGGTGATGGTTGGAGCGGGGGCCTGCGTGCCGTTTACCTCCCACATACAAGTAATATCATTAAACGTAGCTATTTGCCAACATTCCAAGCCAGTAGGCATCATGGGCTGGGTGCCTGTTATTTCCCACATGCAAGTAGTATTGTTGAAGGTGGCTGTTTCCCAGCATTCCGTGGCGGGAGCCGGGGGCGTAGGAGCAATTGTTAGGGTGTAATTCATAGTAGCTGCTGTACACGGTGCTCCTAGCGGATTGTCCGTTGTTAGCGTAAACACAATCGTGTTGCCTGCATCAGCCGCTTCGGGCGTGTAGATAAAGCTAAAGGGACTGGTAAGCGCCGTTGCCATATCGAGATTGCCTGCGCTTCCTACTGCGCTAATACTTACGGCAGTGGCACTTCCCCCAAAGACACCGGTGATGGGGATGGTATTGGTTCCACAGCTACTCCCAACGGTGGCATCCAGCGAAAGCGTGGGTGGGTTGGCGCAGCCGCAATCAAGCATGGTATTAGCAGGTAAAGATTCGCAGTCATTGGCATCCCGATAGGTGACGGTATAGCTACCGTTGTTCAATCCTGTAAATTGGTTGCTGGGCTGGTAGTTCAGACCGTCTATGGAGTAGGTGATGCCTCCTCCTGTAGGGTTGGTGATGGTGATACTGCCGTTGTTGAGGCCGCCGGAGCAGTCTGTGGTGAGGGTTGGGGCGGCAGGTGTGTCCTGTATTGTCACATTTAAGGTGAAAGGCGTAGCGCACTCCCCTGCAGCTGGGGTCCAGGTATAGCTGCCGCTGGTAGCTGGGTTGATCGTTGCTGGGGACCAGATGCCGAGATAACCATTTTGCGATAGGTTGGGTAAAGCATCGGGTATGTCGCCACTACAGTAA
>DAITME010000066.1:0-21840 GCA_036835305.1 Lewinella sp. | reverse complement strand
GGTGTCCAATTATAACTGCCGCTAGTAGTATTGCTGATGGCTGCTGGCATCCAAGTGCCTGTGTAACCATTTAGCGACATATTCGGTAGCGGATCTGTTGTTTCCCCCGAGCAGTAGGTATTATTGATGTCGAAAGTGGGGGCTTCCGCCGGATCCACCGTAATCACCACAGTGCTCGTCTCTGCTGGGCAGGTGCCTGCGGGGTTGGTTTGTGTGAGCGTGAGGGTGACGGTGCCGCTGGTAATGCTGGGCGTGTAGGTGGTGGTGGGGTTGGAGGGGTTGCCGAAAGTTCCGCTGAGGGCGGACCAGACAGCACCACTAGCGCCGCCCCCTATCGTACCTGCAAGATTTATGCTTTGCCCCGCACAGACCGTTTGGGGGCTGCCCGCATCTATGACGGCGGGAGGAGGCTCGGCTTGGTTGTAGGTGTAAGTTAGGCATATTTGGTAATCGACCGTTACAATACCTCCCATGATAGCATTTGGATTCAGGCAGGCACCTGAAAAATCAGTAGCTGGCACAATGTCTATACCGACCGTGCTAGTAGCTGGAATTGTCCTACAGTTTGTTAAGTTGTACGAATAAGAACCCGTGCTTGGAGTACCTGTAAAAGTTAGGCATCCAGGGCTAAGTACATCCTCCAGCACCGTACATGAACCTGGCGGAGACAAGCTACAATTCAACAAGGCATTGGCAAAAATAGGGACGCCCGCACAATTTGCAGTATTTGTAATATTTAACAAGTCTATATCGACTACCAAAGAAGTCAGCGATGGGTTATTTAGGCCACAAGGAAGCGTTGGTGGAGTAAAATTGTGTAAATAACCCTCATTTATTGGAGAAGGGAAAAAGTTGTTCCTATCCGGCCCAATCGTAGCTTGAGCGGTATTCTGACAAATTTGGACCTGATACTGCCCCACCAACAAAGTAGGCAACAAAAGCAGCATGAGCAGTAGCCCTCCCGTAGAAAGCTTTACAAGGCTTGATAAATTGATCATAATCGCTATATACGTTTAAAAAACAGGGCTTCTGTGCAGGATCGTGCTTGCTAGCTACTGGCGTATGGGAAGCAGGCGCACAAAGCTAGCTACTTTTCCCCATAAGAGAACTATCCTTTATCTTTACAAAGTACATACAAAACCAAACATTTGCCTGAAAAAGTGTGGAAAAGCCGTTTAATTTATGGGTATGGTGTTCGGAATGCCCTAGGCTACTTAGCGATGGCGGTGGCTTTTGTGAGCCAGCGGAGCTCCTGTTAGGTATGGAAGCAAACCAATGACAGGGAAGGGCTTCACAAGCGGAAAAGGCCATCAAGGGTTTGCTCCTCATCAAAAACCCGGCTCCTGCGAGAGCCAGCGAGTGCGTATGTACACGAATGTGCCCGTACTTGGTGCACGATGTACCAGGGAGCGCGAGCCAAAACGATCCTTGGCCATAAAATGTGGGCGTGCTTGCTATATCCAGATAAAAAGTATTACCTTCGGGCGTGTTAGTAGTTCCTTCGTATGCAGACATACTTTCATTACGATTCCCGAGACCACCAGCAACCGCTTACGCGGCTGGGGCGGTTTTTAATATTTTTGCTAACGCTGGGCTGCCTCATTTTTGCGGCCTATTTGGCTTATCACTATTTCACGGATTGGAGTGCAGATGAGCAAGGCACTAGCCAAGTTTGGTTATTGGCCGCCATCGGCTTATTCCTCGGAGGCTTAGCAAGTTTGGCATTTATCAGCACCAAGTGGTTTAAAGCGAGCCACCAAGACTACCAGTTCCTTACATTCAGCAGCGAAGGAATCGCTTGGCGTTTTGATGAAAAAACGGGTGGGGAAGTTTTTTTCAAAGACATACATTCCTATAGCGAAGACCCGCGCTACCTAATACTACACTGCCAAGACGGCGAACGTATTTGGATAGAAAATTACCTACTAAAACAAGCCGAACAGTGGGCTGTCTTTGTGCGAGTAGCCAAAGAACGGCTTCCGGCTACCCAAAATCTTTAGTAGGCAGACGCCTGGGCGCGGATATTTTCCAGTACTTCTTGGTAAAAAGCCTCGTAGTGAAGGATGATTTTACTAATGTCAAATTCGGCAGCGCGCGCCAGTGCATTGGCGCGGAAAGTAGCAAGGGTTTCGTCGTCTTTGAGGATTTTCAGTACATCTTCGGCCATTTTGTCCACCATGCCTACGCCAGAGAGGAAGCCCGTTTTTCCGTCTTCGTTCACTTCGGGTATGCCGCCTACATTGCTGGATACCACGGGTACTTCACAGGCCATGGCCTCTAGGGCTGCGAGGCCGAAGCTTTCCTCGGCAGAGGGGAGCAAAAAGACATCTGCTACGGCCAGTAGTTCCTCCACGGCATCCTGCTTGCCCAAAAATCGGATGCTATCGCAAAGCCCTAGTTTGCGACACAGTTCTTCGCAGCGCTGCCGTTCGGGGCCATCGCCAATGAGAAGGAGTTTGCTGGGAATTTGGTCGCTAACAAATTTGAAGATAAAGATCACATCGTCCACCCGCTTTACAGGCCGGAAGTTGGATATATGAATCAGCACGCGCTCGCCTTCCGGGGCAATCATTTTTTTGAAATGGTCTTTATTGCTTTTTCGGAAGCGCTCGAAATCTATGAAATTATAAATTACCCGGATATCTTTTTGGATATCGAAGGCGGCGTGGGTGTCTTTTTTTAGAGAGGAAGAAACGGCCGTTACACCGTCTGATTTGTTGATCGCAAACTCGATGGTAGGCTTGAAAGCCCGGTTGGCGCCCACCAAAGTGATATCGGTGCCGTGTAGGGTAGTTACGAAGGGCACGTAGCGCCCGCGGCTCAGCAGTATTTTCCGTGCCATATAGGCGACAGAGGCGTGGGGGACGGCGTAGTGGACGTGTAGGAGATCCAGTTTGGAATTTTCAACTACATCTACCAACTTAGTGGCCAGTGCGGTCTCGTAGGGGGCGAATTCGAAGAGCGGGTAGTCGGCGCCGCTATCGACTTCGTGGAAGAAGACATTCTCCTGAAAATACGTAAGCCTTGCTGGGCGGCGGTAGGTAATGAAATGAATCTCGTGCCCACGCCGCGCCAGACCCAGCCCCAACTCGGTAGCCAAAACACCACTACCTCCGTAGGTAGGGTAACAAACTATGCCAATTTTCATACTATTTCTTGCTTCGTCCTTGCCCGTAAGCACGCTCTTGTAAATGCTTGGCTGGGGGGTTTTGTTGTCAGTTGTCAGTTTTCTGTCATCAGCGGAGACAAAACTTTTTGGTATAGACAAGGCAGGCCTTCTCTTTGCCTTTCTACTCATGGTATAGGCCGGGCGTGGCTTGCCTCTGCCTAGACCTTTTCAACTTTCTACTTTTTGGCTTTATTAGTTGAGCCGACTTAACTACCTTTGCCAAAATCATTCACAATATGGCACTCAAGTACCAAAGAGTTCTGCTTAAGCTAAGCGGAGAGACCCTGATGGGGCAGCAAGAATACGGCATTGAACCCGCAAAATTGCTCTACTATGGCAAGCAAATACAAGCCATGATTGCGTTGGGTGCGCAAGTGGCCGTGGTGATTGGCGGCGGCAACATCTTCCGGGGGCTACAGGCCAAAGACGCAGGCATCGAGCGGGTGCAGGGGGATTATATGGGTATGTTGGCGACCGTCATCAATGGTATGGCCTTGCAGAGTACGCTGGAGGGCTTGGGGGTCTTCACCCGCTTGATCTCGGCCATCCATATGTCTGAGATAGCCGAGCCCTACATCCGCCGTCGTGCTATTCGGCACCTGGAAAAAGGCCGCGTGATCATATTTGCAGCCGGTACGGGCAGCCCTTATTTCACTACCGACTCGGCGGCAGCCCTACGGGCCAACGAGATCGACGCAGAAGTCATCCTGAAAGGTACCCGCGTGGATGGTATCTACTCGGCCGACCCGGAGAAAGATCCTTCCGCCCTGCGTTACGACCGGATTTCCTATCAGGAAGCCATGGAAAAAAACTTGCGTATCATGGATCAGACGGCTTTTGCACTGTGTGCTGAAAATGATACGCCTATTGTAGTTTTTGATGTAAACGAGCCCGACAACATTCGCCGCATCCTGGAAGGCGAAGCGGTGGGAACCATTGTGGGCAACTAGAAGTTCAAATAATCGACGGGGTTGACCGTCTTGCCTCGGTACCACAGCTCAAAGTGCAGGTGGGGGCCGGTGCTGAGTGAACCCGTATTACCGGAGATAGCAATGGCTTCACCGCCATTGACGCGGTCGCCCACTTTCTTCAGTAGTTCACTGTTGTGCTTGTAGAAGCTGATGAGGTCGTTGTCGTGTTGTATGCCTACTACATTCCCATTGGCACTGGTGAACTCCGACATAAACACCACGCCTGCGGCCGTTGCTTTAACGGCTGTATTTTTAGCGGCCTGTATATCCACCCCTAGGTGATTTTGTGAGGGGTCGTAGGGCTTCATGACGTCGCCATTGATGGGTGCCACTAAAAATATTTGCTCTAGTGTTAGGCCGTTGCTTTCCCCCTCCCCTGGTCTATCTTTTGTATTTCTGGCTAGCTGCCCAATGCGTTCTAGCTCTACTTCGCGGCGCAGCCTAACCTCCTCTTCCGAGAGCGTCACATCCTCCAGCGCTACCTCATCAACTGGTTCGAAGTTGCTTTCCATCTGTTCGCCGGTAGTTACCTCCCCCGCCAAAATTCGCCGAAAATTTTCGGTGTAGTTCATTTGTACAGTCAAGGACTTTTGCAAAGACTTTAGTTCCTCCTCCAGTGCCATCACCTCTTGCCGCTGTACTACATCGCCATAGCCTGGAACGTACTTACGCAGCGGTGTGTAGGCCACCAGCAAAAAAACGAGCACGGTGAGCAATAAAATCAGCGAAGATGCGGCTACATACAGGTTGAGCGGCGTGAGGTTGTAGGCACCCACTTCATCGAAGGTCTCCGCATTCATCACCACCAGGCGGTAATTGTCTTTGCTGCGTGCTTTAAAGCGCTGCCAGCGGGAAGTTTTAGTCGTTTCTGCGTCCATAAATTAGCACGATCCGTCGGCGTGGCCTACGGCTCCTTTCTCAAGCAAACGACCAGAGCCACGGGATTGTTTTTTGGTCTATCCTCTTAAAGCCAGTGGCTCCCACACTTTAGAAAGGATTGGGAACGTTAGGGTATGGACTTTAGTAGGCTAATCTTGTACAGTTTCCTACTGGCATGGCTCATTTTCGTAAGTATTGCTCCTGCCTATATGGGCTCTTTGGCTATCGCGGGAGCAAAGCTTATACTTTTGAGCAAGGTTTTGTGTTCGTACAAAAACAAATCCGATATTTTCAGACTTATGTGAAGACAAATTGCCTTGAAAATCAATTCGTTGCGTGTAAATTCGGAAACTCAAAGGAGGCGTTTATTTTTATACCTTCACTTGTCTTATTTTTGCCCCCCATTACTAAGCCAAGCCCACCAAGGTGGCTTTCAAATACTACACGACTTGAAAAAGCTAACGCGATTACTCCTACTGCTGCTCGTTTTTCAGCTCCTTTTGGCTGGTTGCACAACGCAAAAAAAGCGCGATGACCAAAGTGCGCTCGGCAAGCTGTGGCACAATATGAATGCCCACTTTAATGGCTACTTCAATGCCCAAGAAATACTGGAAGAAAGCATTGTTGTGCTGGATGATCAGCACATCGACAACTACAACCAGCAGCTGGATATGTTTCCCTTCATGGCCTCCGACAACCCCTCGGTGGTGTACAGCGAGCTGGATCGAGCCATCGAAAAAGTAGCGATTGTTTCGCGTCGCCACCCGTATAGCAATTGGACAGACGACTGCTACCTCCTGGCTGGCCAAGCCCAGTTCTTGAAACGCGATTTTGAAACGGCCGAGCAAACCTTCCGCTTTGTTGTCAGCGAATACCGCCCTAGGCAAGAGCGCGGCAAGGGCAGCAGCAGCGATGCATACAAAGAACCCCGCGGCCCACGGGTGCAGCAGAGTAGCGCACAAGAGCGAAAAGCCCGGGCCAACGCCCGAGAAGATGCAAAAAAAGAACGTGAAAAAACCATCAAGCAACGGCAGAAAGAGCGGGCACAGGCGGCCAAAGCCCGGAAAAAAGAAATAAAAGCCCGCCAGAAAGCCCGGAAAAAAGGCATCAAAATACCGAGAACTACTGTAGTCGCGGCCGATACCCTACAAAAAGAACCTGATCCTATTACGGAAGAACTAACCGACGAAGGCCCCGTGGGGATGATTTCCATTTTCAACAAGAGCCGCGATTTAGGCTTGTTGGATGGAGAAGAATACGGCAGCAAGCCCCCACCCTACCTCCTCAAGCACCGCCCGGCTTTTCAGGAAGCTCGATTGTGGTTGGCCTGGACCCTCATAAAACGCGATGCTTTTAGCCAGGCGCAGCTTATCTTGGAAGATCTTCGCAAAGACAAGGGCACTTATTCCGATGTGCGCCGCAAGGCCATGGCTGTACAAGCCTTCCTCTACGTGGAAAGCAAGCAGGCAGCGCTGGCTATCCCCTACCTGAAAGAAGCAGCAGAGCTGGCTACCGACCGAAACGAGCGCGCCCGCTATTACTACATTGCCGGGCAGCTCCATCAGGAGCTCAACGAAGCATCCGAAGCCTATCAAGCCTTCGAATCGGTGGTAAAAACCAGGCCAGCCTATGACCTAGAATTCGGCGCTAGGCTCAACATGGCACAAAATGCCTTCATGAGCGGCAGCGGAAGCGCAGAGGACGCCATCAGCCAGTTGGATAGAATGCGCCGCGACAAAAAAAACATCAACTACGAAAGCCAGCTCTACTTCAGCATGGCCAACATTGCTTTGCGCAGCGGCAACGAAACCCTCGGGCTCGAATACCTCCAGAAAGCCCTCGCCAGCCCCTCCGCACAAGCCAATAACCGGGTAGAAGCCTACGCCCTACTCGGGAAGATAAATTTCGATCAAGGCGATTATCTAGCAGCAAAACTCTATTACGATAGTACGCTTATCTACATGCCGAAAACCGACTTGCGCTACCCCCAACTATCCAAAAGCCGCGACCAGCTCGTGGATGTGGCCCAATACATTACTACCATCACCCTAAAAGATAGCTTATTGGCCTTGGGGGAACTTCCGGAAGATGTTCGGATGGCCAAAGCCGAAGCCATGCTTAAAGCCCAACGCGACGCCCAGCGCCGGGCGCAACAGATCGCCCTGCAATCCGGTACGGTTGCTTCGGCGGGCAACAGCCCCATCGCCGCCACCTACAGCGAATATTGGGCCTACGACAAACAAGCCGTTAGGAAAGGGATGCGCGATTTCGAACGGCGCTTCGGCCCTCGGCAATTAGAAGATAACTGGCGAAGAAGCAGCTCGGCCTCCGGCCTCTTCGTAGCAGAAGACGATGCCTTGGCCGAAGCAGCAGGCGCCCCCATCCTGATTACCAAGGAAGAAGCGGCTAAACTCCTAAAGGACGTACCCGCCGATCCCCAAGCGCAAGAAGCCATGCGTTTAGAACTCCAAGAAGCTTATTTCAACCTAGGCCGATTGTATAGAAATGTGCTAGATGACAACGCTAAAACCGTTCGCACCCTCGAAGAAATGCACAGCCGCTTCCCCCGCATCAACGAAGAAGCCGAAAGCTGGTACTACCTCTATTTGGCGCATACCGACTTGGGGAACACTGCCAAAGCGCAATATTATAAAGAACAGTTGGCGCAAAAATGGAAAGATACCAAATACGCCAAAATCTTGAACGACCCCAACTTCCTAAATGAATTCCAGAGCGAGGAAGGGCAGAAAATGCGCGACTACGAGATGGCCTACCAACTATTTGAGGCCGGCGACTTCCAGACAGCCTTCGATCGTGCCCAGCTAGCTCAAACAAAACTGCTTGGCCAGCACCCCCTAAAGCCTAAGTACGCCCTACTGGCTGCCATGGCCAGCGGCAACCTGCAAGGCAAAGATGCCTACATCAATGCCCTACGGCAGGTAGTAGCCAAATTCAACGACACCCCCGAGCAAACACGCGCCAAAGAAATCCTGCGCCTATTGGGCGAGGGAGGTGCCGCGCTGCCTAGTGGGGTAAGCGCTGGGCAAAACAGCGACTTCCGCGTCACCCCCAACGAGCTACACTACATGATCGTGGTCTTCAACGACCAAGATGTAGATCTGAACAAAGCCAAGATCACCGTGAGCGACTACAACAACAAATACAACAAACTCGACCGCCTAAAAATCACGAATGTGTACCTAGGCAAAGACAATGATGTGCCCGTCTTGGTCATGCGCCGCTTCAAAAACGGCGAAGATGCTATGAACTACTACAATGCTACCAAGCAGAACAAGGCAGACTTCCTAAGCCCCGTTCAGGCCAGTTTCCGGATGTTCCCTGTTTCTCAAACCAATTACAGGGAAGTGCTTAAACAACGCTCGGTAGATGGCTACGAGGCTTTCTTCAGAGAGAACTACTAAGCCAGCGCCGGTAAATGCGCAGCAGCAGTTGCTGGCTAGCCCCCAAGCGATCTAGGCCGTAAAGCAGGATGTACAGCGACTGTAAGTACAGCGCCCCGTGCTGTTGGTACTTCCTAGCAGAAGTTACGACCGATACAGGTAAAACCCGGAAGGCCGACACCTGCCGGATGCGGACAACCAGGTCGTTGTCCTCCAGCAGTAGCCTTTCTTCCTTGTAGCCTCCTAGGCGATGGAAGAGCGCGGCCTCCACAAAAAGTCCTTGGTCGCCAAAGCGAAACCCATTCCAAGGGAAGCGGGTAAACCAGCCCAACATGGCTAGGAAACGAGAGCGGCTATCAAAACGCAAACGGCAGCAGGCCGCTGCGTATCCAGCCTCGATACTCTCCTGCAGATGCTGGCACAGCGCTGGCGGCGGTAGGGTATCGGCGTGTAGGAAGAAATAGTAATGACCACTGGCTAGGGCAGCCCCTGCGTTGAGCTGCCTAGCACGGCCGCGGGCTGACTGTGCAGCGATCACACCAGTCTGCTGGCTGATAAAATCCCAGCTCCCATCGGTGCTTCCACCGTCTATCAGCACTATTTCTGTTTCGGGATAATAAGTACGCAACAAGGGTAAGAGACGTTGCAGGTTGGCCAACTCATTGAGGACGGGGATGATGATCGACAATTGCAAAGTGCTTAACTTATCGTGCTTAGTATCTTTCCTTAATGTCGGCTAAGCCACGGGAAAGGCTTCGGATAATACCTTTGTCGCGCGGATCGTACATCCAATTGGTATCGAAAGCCCCTAGAATATGTTGGTTGGCTTCGGCACTCAGGGTGAGGCTATGGAACTGCGTATTCTTATTCTGCTGAAAATATTTCACGGAGGCCAGGATATCGTCACTAATTTTATACATAATAAAATCGGAGACCATCAGTACGTCTGCGTCCTCGTAGTTGTGGGTGTTGAGCTGCCGGAAAGTCTCCGTAAGCGCTAAGGTGGCATCCGTTCCGCCGTAAAAACTCATACTTAGGAAGGCGGCAATCTCATCTACGCTATTGGCAATATCGTAAAGATCAATTGTCTGAATACCTCTGCTAAAATTGATCAGATAGGCGCGCCGGTCTTCTTTCATAGCCATCTTCAAAATCCCTAGGCAGATGATTTTAGCAATTTGCTCGGGGCGGCCTGTCATGCTTTCGCTGGTATCGATACAGATGATGAAGGGCCCTTTTTCCTTTTGCCTAACCCGCTGGTTGACCTCTATAAAATGGTCTTCGCTGCTGGTGATTTTTCGGTCTTCGTATCGGAAGGTCAGCAGGCTTTGGTCGGCATATTTTTTCAAAAAGGCTAGCTCCAAGTCTGGATCGCTGAGGTAGGCTGCTTCGGAGCTGAGCATATTGGTCAGGTCATTGCTTTCGTGGGTGCCTACGATCTCGGTTCGCTGCTGCTCGTCAACG
The DNA here is from genome assembly GCA_036835305.1 of Lewinella sp. Classification (GTDB taxonomy): domain Bacteria; phylum Bacteroidota; class Bacteroidia; order Chitinophagales; family Saprospiraceae; genus Neolewinella. Next base: position 11,956 of record DAITME010000066.1, on the reverse strand, counting down.
GTCCATTCTTGTCGGATAATTGTTTGCTCGAAAGTTTCTTCCTGCATTTCAATTTCCGCTTCGCGCATTTTCCCTAGCAAATCGGCTAGTTCTTTGATGGATTGCTCATTCTCAAGCAGATCACTATACTGACCAAGCAGATCAAAACTCGTTTTCTGCCACAACTCACGGCTCATATCCCAGCCCAGGTACTCGGAAAAAGGATTTACCAATTGCTGTATTTTATAGTACTCACTGACTTTTTCCGATAGTAAATCTACAAAAGTCTCTTTTTCTTCCGATAGCTTGCTCAGTTCAAAATGCAGTGTCTTAGCATAGAGTAGCGCATCCCACTGAGCGAGTATATCTCTTAGCAAACGCTCCACGGCTTGCCCTTCCTCTGCTGTCATCTCATCTAGTGCCCTACCGCCAATGTATTTATCGAATCGGTTGGCAAAGAAGGCCGTATCTAATTCCTCGCGGCTATACTGCTGGGCTATATAGGCTAGCAAGGCTTGGTAGCGCAACACAAAAGCCTTGAGTGGCGTGACCGACCAGCTCCCCAAGCGCTGTTTCTCCTCCGCATAAGGATCTATCAATTTCGATTTGCTATGCGCCTTACGCAACCAATAAATAATATCTACCACTATTTGCTTCTTGATTTTCTGGTTGCGCTCGCTGAGCTGGAGCAAGTTGTCAATGCCAAAAATATCTTGTAGCGCTTGTTTGAAGTACTGGAAGTAGCGGTCGTTTAGTTCGGGTGGTAGTTCGGCCTTTCCTCCTACTTTGAACTTGATATACTGCACCAGGTATCTCCGCATTTGCTTCGTGAGTAAGCTGCCGAACTCAACGAATCGGTCATATTCAGACTGGAGCTCCTGTTCTATTTCTAACTGGCTGCTCACGACTGGTCGGCATTTATATTGGTGTAGGCGAATTGCACTTTCTCCAACTGAAGCTTAAGCGCTTCTAAGGCATTGCTTACCTCTTGCAAATTGCTAAGTACGATCGCTGCTTTTTCTGCTTCCACAAAGAGGTTGTCGCGTAGCCGACTAGTCTGCTGGGGGGCATCGTTTCCGATACGATCGAGCTGCTGCTGGATATATGCGGAAATACTTTGGTAGCGTTCATCCCAATGCTTTTGCAGCAAGGGGTGCGGCTTTTTGTTGATGACCTGGTACCTACTCACCAGCAGTGTATCCAGCTGATAGGTATTTTTCTGGCTATCGTATTGTATTTCCACCGAATTAGGCTGGCTCGCTTTGGTGGAGGAAAGCCGCTGCACGAGGCTATAGTCTTCGTCGTAAATATTCAAAATTGCCGGCTGGCTAATTTGTAGCTTTCGGTAATCGGCAATTTTGATATATAGCCCAGGCATTTTATTGTCTTCTTTCAGCAGCTTGAAGTACTCGTCGGCGTGGGGCTTCAGCTCGGCCTCTTCTATGGTATATCTAACTTTTATCTCCGCATACACTTCGGCTTCGTAGGCTTCTACTTCTCGCTTGAGACTGTTTAAATTCACCGCCATGGTATAACCGTGCGCTTGGATCGTATCGCTCAATATTTCCTGAACTTTTATCTTTTGCTCAGGGCTGCTCCACAAGCAATGGCTCATCAAGAAGCAGTCCATCAGATCCACAGCGTCTCGGCCGTTGAGAAAGGCAGCGGTACGTAAAATACGCACTATTTTTTTCCACCGCCGATCGTGTATAACGATCGGTGCCCCTAGGCCTTTGGCATTGTAGTCGGCGAGCTTTATCTTTACGATCTGTATGGTATTCAGCACCTCGGCTGGGAGCGCCACTTCATTGATAGCCGCTGACCATCCCTCTAGCAACTCGCTGCTAAACTGTAACTCCTCGGGTACATTATCTTCATACACATCTTCCACATCTGTGATCATGCCCAAGAAAGTAGAAAATTGTTTGATGTTACCCAGCTCTAGGCGCAGCAAGAACCTGTCCCAAATCGGCGCTAGGTTGCTGTTGTTGGGCGGTAACTCGTTGGAGGCTGCAATGATACCCCGGATATCGACCTTGAGATCGGTAGTGCCATTGCGATAGATCTTTTCGTTAAGTATCGTGAGCAAGGCATTTTGTATGGCAGGGCCAGCCTTCCAGATTTCGTCGAGGAAAACAATATTAGCATCTGGTAGGTAGCGCTCTACGATCCGTTCGTAGGCATCTTCTTCTTTGAGTTTTTTGATGGAGATCGGGCCAAATATTTCATCGGGGGTGCTGAACTTGCTCATCAGGTACTCAAAAGATTTCCCCTCCCGGAAGGCATACTTCAGGCGGCGGGCAATCAAGCTCTTCCCTACCCCCGGGGGGCCTAGCAGGAAGATCGACTCTCCCGCCACGGTTGCCAATAAGGCCAGCTTCACTGCCTCATCGCGCTCATACAAATTCTTGCATAAAGCAGATAAAAGCGCTTTTATGTGCTGCTGCACCGCATTTTGGGCGCTATCCGGGACAGCTATCTCGCTTGTATTCATCTAGTCAGTGGCCTTTTATCGCTGGACAATCAGGGGTGAGGGTACAAAAATACCTGTCCATACCAACGCCAGAAAATTGTAATGGTTTTCGGCAGCTCCTGCGGCAAAGCGCCAAGCAGAATAAAATGAAACATTCACCCGTTTTTTTGTTTCACTTGGGTATCTTTGCGAACCAACCGTATGACCGTAACGCTAGACCACATCAAGGCGCCCATCCTCCAAGAGTTGGAGCAGTTCGAGAAGCAGTTTCGGGATGAGTTGCGTTCTACCGTTCCCCTGATGGATCGCATCACCTATTATATCGTCAAGCGAAAGGGCAAACAGATTCGCCCCATGTTCGTTTTTTTATCGGCCAAAGCCTGCGGGCCCACCACCAAAAATAGTTTCGTCGCCGCCTCCCTCATTGAGCTACTCCACACCGCCACGCTGGTGCACGACGACGTAGTGGACGATGCCTACGAGCGCCGAGGTTTCTTCAGCATCAACGCGCTTTGGAAAAACAAAATAGCCGTTTTGGTAGGCGATTTTTTCCTTAGCAAAGGGCTGCTCGTTGCGCTACGACATAAGCAATACCGCATTCTGGAAATCACCTCCAACGCCGTGCAGGCCATGAGCGAAGGAGAACTACTACAAATCGAAAAAGCCCGGCGCCTCGATATAGATGAAGCGGTCTATTACGAAGTGATTCGGCAAAAAACAGCCTCGCTCATCGCTGCTAGTTGCCAAGCTGGCGCCGCCTCCGTCACCGAATCGGAAGAACGGCAGGAGCTGCTGTTTAAGTTCGGGGAGAAAATCGGCATCGCTTTCCAAATTCGCGATGATCTCTTTGATTTTGGTACCGATGATGTGGGCAAGCCCCTGGGCATCGACATCAAAGAAAAGAAAATGACCCTTCCCTTAATCTACGCCCTGCAACAAGCCCCCACCGATCAGAAGCGCCACATTATCCGCCTCATCAAAAACCATAGTGAGGACAAAAAAAAGGTAGCTGAAGTGATCGATTTCGTACGGCAAAGTGGCGGCCTGGCCTACGCTACCGAAGCCATGCACCGCTACCGGCAAGAAGCTTTCGAGCTGTTGCACCAACTCCCCATCAGCCCCGCCCGCGAAGCCCTAGAGGATCTGGTCAACTACGTTGTGGATCGGAAGAAGTGAGAATGGCTCGCGCCCAGTGCGGGCACATACGTGCAGGAGCAAAGTTTCTTTTTTTAAGCCATGCTTTTTTACCTTTTTTAATACTTTTTAGCGCCTCGTTAAACATCTGGGTTCGCCGAAGACAGCAATTTTGTCTTCAAATAAAGATGTTATGCGAGCAAAAGGTATTTTCCCCTTCGTTTTTAGCTTCCTCTTCCTTGCGAGCTTAGTAGCACAAGAGCAAGAAACGGAAGAGGGCATCGTAGCCACAGGGCGTTTTATAGCTCAGCAGGTAGAACTGCGCTGGTTCCCTACCAATGCCGCCATCTGGCGGCATGCCAACCAAGCCGGCTATCAGATAGACCGAATGGATTTAAGCATCGGAGAGTGGAACGCTTTGGCTATCGTTCGGCCTTTCACCCGAGAACAATGGACCGATCTAGGGACGGAATCCCTCTACACCCAGGCTGTTTCACAAGCTATTTTATCGCCTCTTAGCCCACCAGACGCACAGGCCTCTTTCTTTGATTGGGAAAATTTCCAGAACGACGAAAACGGTGTTTTCCTATTCTTTAGCGCCGCCTGCTCTTTAGACCCCCATGCCAGCTTAGGAGCTGGTTTGCGTTTCGTGGATGCTAGTATAGTGGTTGGTAAATCCTACGCTTATCGCATCAGCATAAACAATTGGGCAGGACAGCAAAGCAAAGCAACTTTTGTACTAATAGAAGACACCAAGACAGCCTATGAAGCACCCGAAGTATTCCCCGTTCGCTACGAGGAATTGGAAGGAGCTGTTCGCCTTAGCTGGCCTGCCGAGCTCGGGGAAAGTTTTGCCGCTTTTCATGTAGAGCGCGCTGCAGATGGCCAACAATACGAGCGGCTCAACCGCCTACCCTTGCTCTTTGCTAACTTAGCCGATGAGTGGCACTTCACAGATAGTGTAGCCAACTATCGCCCTCACTACTATCGGGTAGTAGGCATTACACCCTTTGGTGACTTAGGGGCGCCTTCCTCTCCTTTTCAGGCAATGGCCCGCGACCTAACCCCTCCGCCAGCAGTAACAGATTTGAGTGCCGAAGGTGATCGGGCGGCAGTACACATCCGCTGGGATATGCCCGGAGAAACGCCCGATCTAGCAGGCTTCATCGTGGGGCGTTCGGCCAATGTAAATGGCCCTTTCGAGCCTCTTATGAAGCGCCCCCTACCACCTACAACGCGCACTTATGTGGATATGACACCACCCGTTTTCGAGCCTTTCTACGTGGTTTTTGCCCTGGATACAGCTCAGAATAGCCAAGTGTCTTTTGCTACTTTAGCCAGGATAGCCGATCCCGAACCCCCAAAAACGCCACTAGGCCTGCAAGGAAGTTGCGACACGAATGGAGTGGTTACACTCAGTTGGTTGCCCAACGAAGAACCCGATCTTTTAGGCTACCAAATACTAACAGCCAATAGCCGCCATGATGTTTTTGTGCCCATCAGCAGCCGCCCAATACGCGACACCTACTGGAGGGACACTGTCAATATGCGCGCCCTCAACCGTCCTGTCTTTTACAAGATTACGGCCGTTGACTACAACAACAACCCTTCCGCTTATTCCAGCCCGTTGGAAGTAAAACGGCCCGATGTTATTCCTCCAGCAGCGCCGCTACTCCACGTCTTTTCCCAGGAGTTGGGCTATGTTGCCTTGGAATGGCAGCTCAGCCCCAGCGATGATGTGGCTACCTACGAGCTTCGCCGACAAGACGAGGAGGCCGAGCTATTGCTGCATCACTTCACAGCAGCAGATCAGCTTCGCTCTTGGCGAGACAGCACCGTAAACGACGAGCGGGATTACACTTACCGCCTAGTAGCCATCGACAGTGCCGGGCTGCGCAGTTCTTCCCCGCCTCTAATCATCAGTACGGGACAAATAAAACCTCGGCAGAGCGTCGGTGCTTGGCGAGCCAAGGTAGATAAGCAAGGCGGTCGCGTTCAGCTAACATGGGCTGCTGCCGCCAAGCTAAGCGGCGGATCCCCGCGCTACATTTTATTCCGCGCTATACCAGGAAAAGATTTACGCAGCTTCCAGTCTTTTGCTGCCGACACTCTTTCGTTCACCGACGAACCGGCCAAGGAAGGCTTATATGCCTATGCTCTGAAAATCGTATGGCCCGACGGCAGCGAAAGCCCGATATCAGAGACCATAGAAGTAATCTGGTAGTTAACACCCCCTTTAGTTATGAAAATTTTTTGGTCTTTTCTCCTTGTTCTGCTTGCTTTTTCTCCTCTGCTGGCTCAAGAGGCCGAAGCGGAAGCCAATCGCTCGGGCTTGAAAGCCCCTAAGTTGGGCATTCGCGGCAACCTCTGGTCGCAAGCTGGTTTTTATCAGGCGCAAGGCATCCCCGCCAGAACAAATACCTTTATCTGGAGCATGGGTGGAAGTGCAGTAGCCAGCCTCGATCAATGGGAAATGCCTTTTTCCTTCACCATCGGGCAATACGGCAGCAAACTAAGCCAACCCACCTTTGGGCAGTTGGGCATCAGCCCCACACACAAGTGGGCAAAGTTTCATCTGGGGCACCGCAATTTGCATTTTTCTTCCTACACCCTAAGCGGCCATACTTTCTTAGGCGCTGGTGTGGAGCTAAACCCTAAAAAATTCCGTTTCGCCGCTATGGCTGGCAGGCTACGGCAAGTAATCCGACCACAAGAAAATCTCGCGAATCTACTTCCAACCTACCGCCGAATGGGCTTGGGCATCAAAGTAGGTATTGGAACAGCAGAGGAGTACTTCGACCTCATCGTTTTCCGGGCTAAAGACGATGAAAAATCCTTATTAGCTCCCCAAGATAGCAGCTTGCGGCCCGCCGAAAATATTGTTTTTGGTGTAAACAGCCGCGTTAAAATGACGCCCCACCTGACAGCCCATGTGGATGGCGGCATCAGTCTGTTCAACCGCAATCTACATTCAGCAACACTGCCCAACAACGAAGTAAAACCCTACGAGCAGTGGCCCGATCAGCTCCTACCGCTGCGCTACTCCTCTCGCATCAGCTTTGCGGGCAAGGCTATGCTCACCTACCAAAAGGAAGGCTTTCAATTAGGACTGCAATACGAGCGCATTGACCCGCAGTATGAGTCGATGGGGACTTTTTTCTTCCTCAACGACCTGGAAAATATCACACTGGCACCTGTTTTTTCGATGCTGAAAGAAAAGATCAATGTCTCGGGCCAATTAGGCGTGCAACGCAATAATTTGCTGGACAACCGCAGTGAATCTACGCGCCGTTGGATTGGCAATACGAATATTTCCTACCAAAATGGCAGCCAGCCTTTTGGTTTCTCCTTCAACTACAGCAATTTTACCATACAACAAACCGATGGCCGCTTGGAGCTTTCTGATACCATCCGCCTATCGATGATTACCAGCAGCCTGAGCCTTAATCCCTATTGGAACTGGATCAGCGAAGCCAGCACACAATCGATAACGGTATCGGGTAATTATCAGGATCTGAACGACAGAAACCCCTTTACGCGGGAGTTTACCGATATGCAGTCGCTCTTTTTTACGGCCATGTATCACCGAACGTCGAACACCAACGGCTGGGGCTTTAGCTTGGGGGCGCAGTATAATACGCTACAAGTTTTTAATCTAGATACGGATCGCTATGGCCTCACGGGAGGAGTACAGCGGAACTTTCAGTCGGGTAAATATCAGCTCTCGGCCAACAGCTCCTACAATCTTACGCGGATAGGGGGCGAAAGCGATGGGCTTACCCTCTCCAACAACCTGAATACCAATTGGGCGGTAGGCAAGCGGGTACAACTGAGCTTCTACGCCAATCACCTATATAACCGTTCGGAGCAATTTGATAGTTACACGGAGTGGATAGGTGGCTTTCGGATAGGATGGCAATGGCGCTAGGCAAGAGCAGTGTTTAGTATTTATTGCTCACGCAGGAGCAAGGTTTTTGATTAGGAGCAAGGCTGGAGTTTTGGTGCTTTCACTGCTCCTAAGCGCATACATTGCTCCTGCATTTATGCCCGTATTGGGGCGTGAGCCATACTCTTTATCTGTTTAAGCTACTGGCTTCAAGTCCATTTTTGAATGGCCACTAGTAGATCTTCCGTTCGTACGGGCTTGCTGAGGCAGTCGTTCATACCTGCCTGAAGACAAGCGTCTATTTGAGCGGAGATGGCATCGGAGGTGAGGCCAATGATGGGCAGTTGCTGTAGGCTTGGATTTTGGCGAATGAGGCGGGTGGCTTCCATTCCATCCATGGTGGGCATGCGCACATCCATGAGCACTAGGTCGTAGGGGTTTGCATTGGCTTTGGCGAGGGCTATTTCTCCGTTGGCGGCCGTATCAATACCCACCTCAGGTAGGAATTTGCGCAATATTTCACTGGTTAGGAATTGGTTGATCGGTGTGTCGTCTACTAGCAAAATGCGCAATTTTGCTGAAAAAACACGCCTTTTTTCGTTTTTGGCTGCTTCTTTAGCTTCTGCTGCTAGCGGCAAGGGGAGGCTGAAGGAAAAGGTGGTGCCCTCCCCCAAGGCAGACGCTACGGCGATACTGCCGCCTTGCAATTCCACGAGTTCTTTGGCGATGGAAAGCCCTAGTCCGGTGCCTTGCACTTTGCCGCTTTCTGGGTTTTCGATTTGCTCAAAGTCTTGAAAGACCGTTGTCAACTTATCGGCAGGAATCCCGATACCGGTATCTTTTACGGCCACCTCGAGTTGGAAAATTTTCTCGTCGTGGGCATGGCCAGAGATTTGCAGACATACTTCGCCCCTCGTGGTAAATTTGAGGGCATTGCTCACTAGGTTCATCAAAATTTGGAAGATGCGCACGCCATCGCCTAGGAAATAATCGGGCAGCTCGGTTGGGTAAACGGTGCGAAAAGCCACGCCTTTAGCTTTGAATTGCTGCACAAGCAGCCGCTCGATTTGCTCGCTTAGCTCCCGCATACTGAAGGGGTGAGGCTGGAGGCTAAATTTACCGCTTTCCATTTTAGCTTGGTCTAGCAGGTCATTCACAATGGCCAATAGCTTTTCACCAGAAAGCTTGATGGATTCGGTGAAATACTGTTGTTTCTCGCTGAGGGCCGTTTCCTCCAGCAAGCCATTGATACCTAGGATGGCGTTTAAGGGCGTTCTGATTTCATGGCTAACACTCGAGAGGAACTTACTTTTGTAGCGGGTATTCTGTTCGGCGATTCGTCTTTCCTCCTCTAGGCGCCGCGTGCGCTGCCGGGCGCGATAGATAAAGTACAAGATGGCGGATAAAACAAGCAAGGCCAATGTTCGGAACCACCAAGTTTGCCAGAAAGGTGGGCGTATGCGGATAGGCAATTGGAGTGGTAATCCGCTTCGGCCGTCGGGGAGTACGGCTTCGGCCACAAACGTATAGCTACCCGGGGCCAAGTTGGCAAAAGTAAGGCTGCGATCCTTTCCTGCCGCCACCCAGTCGGAACCAGCCAAGCCTTGCATCTTATAGCGATAGGTATGTGCCTGATTTATATCGAAGGAACTGTATTCGATGGTGATGAAATTATCGGAATAGGGCAGTTCTACGGATTGGAGGAAAATGGGGTCTAGGTCAGTTTTCAGTGCTTGGTTGCGGACAAAAAAATTGGAGAGCAACACTTTAGGCGCTTCTGTCAGCACTAGCGGTCTGGCGAGATCTACCACCAAAAGCCCACAGTTGGAAGGAAAAGCTAGCCGGCCATGGGATATTTTGCTGGCTCCGCCCGTTATCAATTCTTTACACCAGCGGGTAATGGGGATGAGTTGGGTCTGCTCGGTAACAGGATCGTAGATCAACAACTGATCAGCTCGACTTAGCCATATGCGGCCTTGTTCGTCGGTTAGCAAATTATTTAAACCCAAGAGCGAATGCCCTGTTTTGCTGTGGGTCAGCAGTTCAAACGCTTCTTGTTCTTGATTAAAAATCAACAAACCTTTTTGAGTGGCAAAATAGAGCTGTTGGCCGCTCCAGCCCATAGTAGCCATGTAGCCGAAAGAAAAATCTCTTGCACTATGATTGCCCGGAACAGCAAAAGACTGAAAAGTCTTATCCTCGGGGTGATAGCGACAAAGGCGCGTGCTGTTGAAAAACCAAAGGCTACCATCTTCTTGCTGGTTCAGGCGATAAATGACATTATTCTTGGCTATTTTAGATAGATTCGTTGGATAGACCCATGTCATGTCATCTGCTTGAATATCATATCCACAAAGCCCACCTTCGGTAACCATCCATAGGCGGGAGTGCTTATTTTTATCCCACACGGTTTGCTTAGGCCCATAGCCATTGAAGGCGGCTAAATCCTTGTGCAAAGAAAAATGAAGGCTGCCCCCTTCGGCCCGAAATAAGCCCTGCTTGGGATTGGTAAACCAATAATGGCCATCGGCATCTTGCGTAAGCATACTAATAGAGGAAGGAATCAAAGCAGAGGCGAACTTTATGGTATCTATTCGCCCGTTCGCTCGATTTTTCTTTAGCAGTTCGTCGTTCTTGCTGCCTGTTCGGAACCACCAATTGCCTGCTTGATCTTCTAATTTAATGTACAACTGATTAATAGGATTGCTTTTCCCGCCAGGGTGAGCCAGTAGTTGCATGTTGGGAGGGTCTGTTTGTAAAATACTTACCCCTTCATTGGTGCCCATCCACAGCTGCCCTTTGCTGTCTTTTTTTAAGGTATAAATATAATTGCTGGCCGGGCCTATACTGGCTTCTATGCTGGCAGGATACCGAGCAATTAACTGATTTTTATCGGGGTCCCAGAGCAGTAGTCCCGAGTTTCCGGTGGCAAGATACAATTGCCCTTGGGCGCTCTCTGCTATCCCGTACACACTATAACGATCGCTTCCAGGCAAGGGAATGTAATCTGCCTGTCCGCTGTCGGTGTAGAAACGATAAAGCCCCATGTCAGTTCCTACCCAATAGCGAAGTTGGCTATCTTTAAAAACGCCGTATATGTCGCAGCTGATTCCTTGTTGATTATAGATCGGGAAAATATCCAAGCTATCCGTAAAATGACAGCGATACATAGCTTTAGACTCCGCTGCCCAAAGGAAGCCTTGCTCATCTTCGAATAAATGGGCTTGCATTTTGTATTGGGTGTGGGAATAAAGAACGGAGCTGCTATCGGCCAAGTTGGTACACAAAATACCTATATTGATAGACGCACACAAACGGCCGTCGGCTATTTGCAATAAACTGTTTACCACTTGGCCGTCAATTTGCGGCATCCCCGCTTTCCAGCCCTTGAAGGGTGCGGCCTGGCCTGTTTTCCTATCGAACTTAAAAAGCCCATTGGCCGCCCCAAGCCAGGTTTGGCCATCGGGTGCCTTGTAAACATCCCAAATAAAGGGCAAGTGCCCGGAGCGATCCAAGCTGTCCAGCACATGCGGCACATAGGATCGCAAGCGATGGCCGTTGTAGCGGCTTAGGCCTCTGGCAGAACTAATCCAGATGAGTCCGTCTTGATCCTCTTCTATGTCTATGATAAACTTGTGTGGTAAGCCCTGTTCCTCGCCAAGGTGGCTGAACAAAGCCCTAGGAGGCTGGGCTCCTAAGGGGCATACCAACAATAAAAGCAACAGCAAAAAGCTAGTCCCTGATTTCATAACATTTGATGGAATCCGCAGCGTAAAGATAATTTATTTATGTACTTCCCTGGACCTTCCCTACATTTGCAAGAAGCCAAGCACCAAGTAGTATGCATTTCCAAACCGTTATCGAACAGTATTTTGCCGGGAACGAAGTTTTTTTTCGTCGGTTTGTTGGGCAGTTTCTCCAAGACGCGCCGCCACTGCTAGCGCAAATTGAAACGACTATATCGCAAGGGAAATGTTCCGATGCAGCGCTCCACCTGCATACCCTCAAGGGGCAGTTAGGCTACCTAGGGCAAGAGGCACTGGTTGCTACCCTACAACGCTTAGAACAACTGGCCGACCAGCAAAAGCTCCCCAACTTGCAGCCAGCCTGGAAGAGCTGCCGAGAGGAGATAGATGCCTTAATGAAGAGGCTTGCGCGTTTTATATAAACCCCAGACGTCGTAAGGTTTGTGAAACCTTACGACGTCTGGGGTTTATATAAAAATAATTCTCTACCTTTATGCACGCTTTTACCACCACTAAAAACTACTAACAAGATGCAAACAGCTAAGGCGGCCTTCGCGCCAGAAACTTACTATCATGTGTATAATCACGCCATAGGCGATAGCAATCTATTTCGGGAACCAGAAAATTACCGCTACTTCCTGATGCAGTATGCCCGCTATATGACTCCGCTTTGCAGCACCTACGCTTACTGCCTCATGCCCAACCATTTCCACATCGTACTCCGTGTACGAGAACAAG
>DAITME010000065.1:0-23801 GCA_036835305.1 Lewinella sp. | reverse complement strand
CTAGATTTTGTAATTGTTTCAGCGAGATGGAATCCCCGGCCCATGGCTGAGCAGCCAAACAGCCCAGTAAAGCCCAAAAGATCGCCACTAAGATTGGTTTTCTATTCATGGCCTAGTTGAGTTTGATTCGTTTACGCTCCAAGAAATCTTTGGTATCGGAGATGATGATGCGGTCGCCCGCTTGGATATCGGCACCTTCGATTTCGATAAAATCGCCGCTACGCATCCCCAGGCGGACTTCGGTGGCAATGGCTTCTTGGTCTCTCACGACATAGACCTCCTGCCGGATGCCCCCTCGGAAAGCGGGGCCGTTTTTAATCCGCAGTACATCGGTTTTCTCATCAATGATAATTTCCGTTTCCGCCAATAAACTAGGCCGTAGGGCAGGGTGATCGGGCTGTTCGAAGTGCACAATAAATTTGAGGGTATTATTCTCCACTTCGGGCAAAATAGCGGCCACCTGCCCCTGAAGCTTCCCTTTGGCCAATTTAATCACCACGGGCAAGCCTAGTTTTATCTGGTCGGCATAGCGATCGCTACAACTGGCTTCCATTCGGTAGTGCCCCAAATCAGCGATGCGCACCAAGGGGCTTCCCTCCGCTACTTGCTGGCCTATTTTTTCATTTATCCAGGTAATAACACCTGCTCGGGGTGCCCGGACTTCGGTCTCGCGGAGTTTTCGGCTCAGTTGGGCAACTTCTTTTTCTTGCATGCCCACTTCCAGCTCCAGGTTTTGCTTGCGGGCGGCCAGGCTGGCGCGGCGGAAGGCCAGCTCGTTGCGCAATTTATCGCGTTCTAGTTCGGTGATGCGCAGCTGTAGTTCGGCTCTTTCCACTTCTTCCGCAGTGGCGCCGCCAATAGCTAGCAAGCGGCGGGCATCACTCAGCTGGGCGGCGGCGGTGCTTAGTTCCATCTCCTTGATTTGGGTATTGTAGTCAAGCTCCTGTAGATCCCGATCGTATTCCAGTTTTAGCAAGGCAACATTGTTGCGCTTCAAAGCGAGCTGGTCGTTGCGGCTTTCCAGATCGAGCTGTACATATTCCCGGTCTAGGGAAAGAATCAAGTCTTGGGGCTTCACTTCGCTGCCGATGTTGAGATGTAGCTGCTTGATGGTGGTCGCTACGGGTGCGTTGAGTTGCTCTTCAAAAGAGGCCACCACCAAGCCTGTAGCCGTCACGCTTTGTTGAATATCCCCCCGCTCAACCATGGCCATGCGCAACTCGTTGGCAGCGGCCTTGGGGCGCAGCAAAGTCCGAAATAACCAAACGGCCAACAACAACAAGATCAAAAGCCCCAGCCCCCGAAGGTACTGCTGCCGCTTTTTCCGCTTTCTTACCGATATGTCTATTGGTTTATCCATCTGTGGGCAATTTTATACTCCTTATTTCCAAGAGCTTGCCTATAGACAAGAAAAAAGCGTGCCAGAAATTTTAACTACTGTATGCTATCTATTTATACATCTGTTAAATTATCAATTGTTCGATTTCGGACACTTGTGTGTTCGGTTTTGTTGGGCAGGCATAACTACTTAGCATCCCAGGATGCGCCCTTCGTTAGTATATTACGCCCCTTCAGGGCTCAGCGGTGGCCTTGGTGGCCTAGCGAAGGGATGTGCCCTTCGTTCATGTATTACGCCCCTTCAGGGCTAGTTGATCGTGTACGCTCTCTGTGTTCTAAATAGCTACAGGCGGCTATTCCTTGAATTCCTATGTCCCATAACTATGCCTTCACTAGCCAAGCTTTTTCATTACTCCTGGTCTCATAATTATAGGCGGGCCTGTAATTAAAAGGAATACCCATTTTTACTTCAAAAGCATCATCAGCTAAATACAGTAGGGGTTCGAAAGTAATTTCATTTGGCATCAGACTGCTATCCCGCAGAACTTGCTCGTAGTAGTCTTTACCTTCTGCTACAACCGCACAGCGAGCGTACAAAAAATCATCTGCTGAAACAAATCCGTCTGGCTCATCAATCGCATACGCCAAAGCGTGCGCACGGGTATCTAACTTATAAAGGAGTTTGGAAAGCCAATCCGCAAAGAGGCAAATGCTGGAAATAGGCATGGCAGCCAGCGATTGGACAACTGGCTCAAGCTTTACCCTAGTATCCTCGGCAGACCAATCGATGCTGTCTATCAAACTCCAGAATTCTGCTTCGGAAAACATTGGGTTTTCGGCAGCATCTCCTTGAAGGTGTATTTCAACTTCAGTCGTGTCCCCGAAGGCCTGCCTCAGGTCATCTATATGCTGGCTGCTGAGCTCCTCTAAGCTAATATTCAGTACCCTTGTCATTTTAGCTAATTTATCAATAGCAGATATACGGTTTTTTTTACAATATATTCCTTCTTTGCTCCTTTTCTAAAGCCTTGCTCCTGCGTGAGCCAGCTAAAAGGATCTCCCGTTTATGAACGCCAAAACCGAAAGCCTAAAAATAGTAGTCCAGCAGCTACCAAAGCCCCCCAAATCCAGTTGAAAGAGCAGGATGGGCGGATGGAAAGCGGAGCATCATTGCCATAATACGTGAAGGCGGCCCAATAGTAGGGCGATTTTTGCTCGGCGGGGATGGCACTATCTTTCAGGTATTGCAACTGCGCCTGGTGCAAAGCCAGAGGTTTGCTAGTCTGCGAAGCCGCGCTATAGAAACGACTGAGTAAATAGCCACTACTTTTGGCGTTCACATTCCAGAGGCTGGCAATAATACTCTGGGCACCCGCCTGCACAAAGCCTCGGCCTAGTCCCAGCACGCCCTCCCCGGCTGCTAACTGCCCCACGTTGGTTTGGCAAGCACTCAGCACCACCAGCTCGGCTGGCAAGGACAACTGGTATAAATCAGGCAAATAGAGCAAGCTATCGAAAAAGACAATATGCGGGGCTTCGCCGGCTTCGCGACTAGCGAAAGCATGGGTGGAAAGGTGCAAGATGCTGGCTTGGCTGCTAGTAGCTAGAAAATTGGCGCGCGTGGCGGCTTCATCTCGGTAGCTTTTTATTGAAAATTGCTGTTCCATTTGCGCTAGCTCATCCTGGCTGTAGGTCAGCGGCGGGTAGGCTGTTTGCGCTTGCCCATTCGTAAAAGGGGCGTAGGCTAGTATGCCTTGTTGGCTGGCTTTATCACCTCTACTTTGCTGGGTATAAACCGCCGCCGAATGAGCATAGGCCAAGGGGTTGCGCAGCAATAAATATGGATAATTAGCCAGATTCGTGCTGCTAACAGCTTTGGTCAGCAAGGCTGCAAAGGGCAAATAAGTGAGGGGGCCATCCGGCAGGAGCAATAATCGCTTGTTAGGAGCAATGTTTAAGGGGGCTATCACCGAGTGGTAGAGCTTGTACGCCACCTCCGCATAGCCCTTCGGATCATTTTCTATAGCAGAAGCCTCCCTAAAATAAGCAAGCAATTCCTGACAGGCAGCATCGATGTGGGCAGCTTCGCCCAAATCGAAAGTAGCCAACTCCCCCGCCGAGAGAAGTAGCGCAAAAACCCGCTGGCGACCAAAGAAATAATGAACCAGTACTTGCGGCCCACCCACCAAGTGTTTTTGGATAAAATCATCGGTAGCCAGCCTAGTGGAAGGCTGCCGCAGCGAAGCGTATTGGGGGTAATCCCTTTGCAGTTGGTTGGCCAGTTGCTGCAAGGCTTTGCGGTCTTGTTGATACTGGGCATAGGCAGCTGTTTCATCGCCTAGCTGCCCTTCTAATAGGCTGTTGATATTGTCTTGTAGCTGCCGTTCGGCCTGCACCAAACTATCGGGAATATTTCGAAGCACATCATTCTCTAGCATTGCCTCCAGCAAAAGTATCGCCTTACTTTTTTCGAAGAAATAAAAGGCTTCTTCCGCCTTCCCCAGGCGATGGCAAAGTGCGATGGCACGCTCATAAAGTGGCAGTACTTTTTGCCGCCAAAATAGCTGATTAACGGCTTGCTGTGGGGCTTGGCGAATTTGAGCAACGAGCTGGTCTGCGGCCATATACACTTCCAAGGCCTTGCGCTGCCATGCTGGCCTTGGGCTAGCCGCTAAGGCCTTCGCTTGGTCGGCCATATACAGCAACATATCCGTTTGCTTGGATACGCGCAACAGACTAAGCGAATCAGGCACCGACCAAGGCGAACTAGGCTGGTAGATCGGTAGCAACTGCTGCTGCGCTTGTTGGAAAGCCTCCACGGCGGCTTCGTATTTCCCTTGGCTTAGTAGCAGCTCCCCTAGGTGGTCATAGTTTTGGGCTATGGTTACGGGGTCTCCGCATTGTTTGGAGATGGCCGCTCCTTGGCGCACTTGGGAAGCTGCTGCGGAATAGGCTTGCTGCTCGGTGTAGTACTGCGCGAGGTTGTTGTGTGCTACGGGCAGAATAGCGCAGTCACCCGAGTCAGCCAGCCGAATGCTTTGCAAATAATGTTGTTCAGCTGCGGCGTCTTGTCCCAACTCATCCAAAGCCACCGCTTTGTTGAGTATGAACTTCGACAGCCGCCCTATATCTTCCTTGTCTAAGAGAAGCGTGCCCTTTTCAACGAAAGCCACCGCAGCAAGATAGTTGGTTTTGGCAATTTGTAAATTACTCATATCCAGGTAGGCATCTGCCCTAGCCTCCGCTTCTTCCAAGCCTTCAATCGCTAGTAGGAGGAGCTGTTCTGCCTGGGCGTACTGCCCCAGCGCCTGATACGTTCGAGCCAAGCCGATGCGCGTACTCGCCAATCGGTCAGCCTCCCCTAGCTGGGTATAAATAGCAATAGCTTCCTCGGCTGGCGGAATGGCAGCTGTATATTGACCCTGCTCGCGAAGAAAAGTGCTTAGGTTGGCACTCGATTTACCCAAATCAATATGCGCTTTTGGCCCGTACAAAACAGCTCGTATCCCTGCGGCTTGCCGAGCGTAACGAGCAGCAGCCGCTAGATCATTACCATAATAATATTTCACGCTCAAGCTATGCAAAACCATCCCCAGCGTATCTTGCTGCTCTGGACAGCCTTCCAAGCGATTCGCTAGCGCTTCTAAACTAGCTATATCGGCTTGGGCTAGCACTGCTTTGGCAGTTAGCTGGCTGCTACACTGCGCCGAAAGCTCCCCAAAACAAAGAGCTGTAAAAAATAACAACCAGCTAAGCAGCCACCTTCTCAATACCTAATAATTTTGTTCGACCAAAGATAATCCGCCCCTCGGATAAATAGAAAATAAATTCCCGGCGCTAAGCTTCCCACATCCAAGGAAAGACTGCCTTCGGCTGGCCAATAGACGCCTTCTTGCCGCAATAACAAGCGACCTTGGCTATCGGTGAGCTGCCAGGAGGCGGTTCTGCTGGCTGGCTCCGTGTTGGTGATTTGCAGGGTGCCATAAGTCGGGTTGGGAAAAGCCATAAAATTAGCCGAAGCGGGTGCTTGGGGGGAATAGGTGTCCACCGTCCTGCACCGCAGATCGTAGCCCAGAAAGCGGCCTTGTTCAACAAAGGGAGGTAGAAAGGGTTCGAAGCTCGCCCAGCCTAAAACGGTATCGCGGTGGCTGAGGTAGCCATCGTTTTCCAGATTGTCATCCTTGGCATTACAGCAGTAGGACAGTGCCACCGCTGCACTCACCATCGGCGTGGCCATAGAAGTGCCGCTCTTGAAATCGCGACTCCCTCCCGGGATGGCACTCTCTATCCAAGTGCCCGGAGCTGCGATATCCACTTGCGTATTGCTGTAATTGGAAAAAGGTGCCAGCTGCGCTAGTAGTAAATCTCCTTCTTCGAAGAAAATAGTATCTGTGGCGCCCACAGCGATGACGTTGTCTTTGGCATAGCAGGCGGGGTATTGCCGTAGCGTATTCAGCCCTATGCCATCGTTTCCAGCAGCGCTTACGATCGTGATATTTGCTAAGGCTGCGAAGTCGATAGCATTAGACAAAACAATGCTGGAATCCCCGAAAAAGCCCCAGCTATCATTGATGAGGCTCACGCTATCTTCGATGGCTTGGAAAGTGGCACAAGCTACCGCAAAAAGCGTGGAAATGCCGTTGCGGTCGTGGGTTTTGTAGGGTACCAACTGATAGTGGCAATCACCAGGGCTGTATTTGCGCAAGCTATCTACTAGGATGCCTGCTACATGCGTGCCGTGGGAGTTGTCATCGAAAGGGTTGTTGTGATCATCCACAAAATTCCAGCCCAAGGGATCATTGGAGTAGCAATTGCTATCGTCCTTCTTGGCGATGAAGCCAGTCAGATCGGGATGGGTATAATCTATGCCCGAGTCGATAATGGCAATGCGGTGCGCAGCGGGCTGTGCTGTTGGCAGGCTAGCGATGTCGAAATCGCTAAGCGGTGCAATTGGTACGATGGCGTTGGTATCCAGCAAGATGTAGTTGTAGTAATTGATATCCACGCCATCTACTTTCGATTGACCGCCCACACCTAGTTTGTTGGAGTATATATCGGTGGTGCCGCCAGCAGCACTTTGGGCATTTTCATCGAGGTACAAACTGCCGTCTATTTCCCAGAGTTCTATTTTGCCGCAAACGCAGTCTTTAAGTTTTCTGGCGCCTAGGGAGTTTCGGATGGCTTGTAGAGAATCTGGGTCAGCATCCGGGGCGATCTGCACCACCAACTGGTAGGGCACATAAGGCCAACGCGCAGTATCTACGGCAAAGGGATATTGGTTATCGGCTAGGTACTGTCCGATGATACTAGGCCGCGTAGGGCTAAACGGTAAACTGTTGTAAAAACCTATATCATCGATAATCCAGAAATAGACTGAACCAGTCAGCTCCAGCTCCACGCGGATGTTGTCGCGGTTGGCCACCCAAGGGCTGATGTCGATGGCAACATAGTCGGAAGCGGCGGTCTCTACGTTGGGGTTGATGTTGCTATTGAGAGGGATCGCTTGCAAGAAGGCACCATCTTGATAGAGGTTGAGGCGCGTTTCGCCAGCAAAATTCCGGAAATATTGGTGGAAGCCGATGAAAACATTGCTTTGCTGGCTAAAATCCAAGACAGGGGATAAAAGTCTTCCGCTATCGTTGATGTCGTCGCCCCTAAGCAGCACGGCACCGCCTAGGGAAGCCGATTGTATGCGTGGCCGATCGGTGCCATCGGGGGAGCTCCAGAATATATCTAGGCCAGCTGCGCTACCGCTGCCGTTGAAGGCGCTGCTACCAGTAGCTGTCCACTGGTTAAGACCAGCATTGTCGAAAGTAGCAATCGGTAGTAGAGATGTTTGGGCACTCAGCTTCAAGCTATGCGAGAGATAAAAAAGGCCAAATACTATGAAAACAAAGTACTTAGCTATAGCAATCTTCGGATCAAAAATATGGCTCTTACTCATAAACATGGCTCCTGCACTTGTGCCCGCTAGTACGCCCGTCTGGGTATGGGCGCGAACCACGCTCCTTTTTTTCCATTGTTGGCTGGGGGACGTGGCAGTGAGAAAGTATATCCAGGCAAGTGATAAAAGGCGAATTTGAGGTATCATCGGTATGCGAATTGAAGATTTTAAATTACGCCAAACAGCGTTCTTATTCTTTCTTTTCCAGTGCCTTTAGCAATGCTTTTGCCTTGGCGCCATAGGTAGTGTCGTCTGTAGGGATCTGCGCCAAGGCTTCTTTTGCTTTGGCATACTGTTTTTCTTTCACGAATAGCAAGGCCCTGTACCACTGCCCAGCGGTTTGATAGACGCTTTCGCCCTCGGCCAGGCTGGTAAAAATGGCAGCCGCTTCGGGGTAGCGCTCGGTCTCCATAGCGGCAATGCCCAGCGCCAGCTCGGCTTGACGATTATTGGGCTGCTGGCGGAGGAAGTCCTTCAATGGCTCATAGGCTCCGGCATAATCGCCGGCATTGAAGCTGCTTTCTGCTAGGCTGCTGCCGGGGGCGGTGGTGCTTTTCTCCGTCAAATTGAGGGGTGTATGCTGGGCAAAACGCTGGTAGGGATCGGGCTGCAAAGGATTCCAAAGCATCAAAGCCAGCAAAATACAAGCCGCTGCTGCTGCCACTGGCCATAGCCAGCGCTGCAAAGGTTGTTGCTTGGTTTTCTGCCGCTCTGCTCCGAAATATTGCTTGCTTAGTGCTGCCATGGTTTCCTCCAGCTCAGCTCGGCCAGCCCGTGTTTTTAAATAGCTTACACTCGCCTGCCGGAAGGCCAGCGCTGCTGCCAGCGTAGGCTCGGTTTCCAGCCGTTGCTGAAAACTTCGTCGTTCGTCCTCGCTCAGTTCGTTTTGTAAATACTGATCAATAAGCTGGTAAATTTCTGTTTCCATCATCTTCTAGTTCAGGGCTTGAAAAAGCGTCTGCCAACGGCCGATGCAAGCATTTTTGCGGCGGTACAAAGTGTTGGCATCGTTCATACCCATCTGTTCTACCATCATAGCAGTAGGCGAGCCTTTGGCGATTAGTTGGAGCAGTTTTTGGCAGGTTTCGCTTAGTTGCTGGAAGGTGGCATCCAATTTTTTCTGCTGCATTTCTTCCTCCTCCACCGCTTCCAGCAAACTCACGAACTGCTTGTCTTCGGTCTTATATCTCGCTTCCTCTGCCAATCTTACCCCTGCCTCCCGCTTTTTTTGTGCCAATATTTTCAGCCACTTGTTGCGGGCAATGCTCAGAAGCAGCGCCCCAATGGGGCAGGTGAGGACAAAGTTGGGGTCGGCTACTTTCTGGTACAAGGCTAGGATGCTTTCCTGAAAAACATCCTGGGCATCGGCGATGCTGCCGTTGTTCTTAAGCACCCATTGACGGGTGGCTGCTGCTTGCTCTCGGTAGATCGCAGACAGCACCGAGTAGTCCCCAGCGCGCAGCGATCGGATGTATTTATTATCGGGGTGCTCGTTCATGCCTACAATGATAAGCAAATAGTAGTGTAAAAGAAAAATACCTTGCTTTTTTTTGGCTTGTGCTTGGTGGGAGTACTGATAATTATACTGGCTCACGCCCTATTGAAATGGGCACATAAGTGCAGGAGCCATGTTCTTCTTTGGGAGCAGTGACTTGCGCTGCATCCAATCTAGCGATGGTGTATAAATCAGTCTGTAGCTCCATACAGTAGGAGCACCGCCCCGAGAAAGGTGGTTGGGATAGGATACCAACTACCTTTCTTTTATTCTCCCAATCAGCGTTCTATTTGTATCTTTGCCTTGCTATTGGCAGCAAAACGCTTTTGGCACCCCCTACCAAAGAAAAACCTATCCCACACCACTCGGCTATACAAGACCCCATGTCTTTTTGTTACGTTGAAAAGCTCCACCCTCACTCGCTAAGTCCGGCGAGTCTCGACTGGTACCTGGCCAAAGGCTGGTACCGGATGGGGCAAAATATTTTCACCACCCACTTCCTCTGTTTCAAAACCCAACTCTATTCAGCCATATGGATTCGGCTGCGGCTATCGGATTTCCAGTTCTCCAAAAGCCAGCGCAAATTGCTCGCCAAGAATGGCAAAATATTCGAGCACCGCACGGCTTACCGAAAATTGACTCAGGAAAAAGAAATTCTCTACCATCGCTACGCCAGCGATTTCAATGGCCGCCTCTCCCCTAGCCTACGCGATAGCCTGGAGGACTACGACGATGGGATGCTGTTCAATACCTACGAACTAACTGTACGGCAAAAAAACAACAACGAACTGATAGCCGCCAGCTACTTCGATCTGGGGCAAACGTCTGCTGCCAGCATTCTGGGCATCTACGAGCCTAGCCTAAAGGAATACAGCTTGGGTTACTATACGATGCTGCTAGAAATTCAGTTTTGCCTCGAAAATGGTTTTGAGTATTACTATCCAGGGTATGTGGTGCCGGGCTATCAGCGCTTCGACTACAAATTGCGCTTAGGGCCAGCGCAATACTACGATTTAAAAAGTGATCAGTGGCTTTCTTTTGCTGATTTTAATCCACAACTAGGCCCTGCCGAAATACAGCGCAGCGCCCTACAACAATTGGAAGCCACGCTCCGGCAGATAGGGCCTCCCACCGATCCCGAGCTATGTATATATCCCCTCTTCGAAGCTCCCCTCTACCACATCTGGCAGGCCGAGTACGTACAGTATCCCTACTTATTGCTGCTTACAGGCCAACCCTTGCCCAACCTCCCCGCTACCTTGGCGGCCTTTGATGTACACAGTAGCCAATACGTTGTTCTTACAGCGGTGTCGCTAGAAGACCTGCGCTACCTTTTCAATGAAAGCTACCTCAATTCTTTCCCACCAAAAGGCTTCACTCGCTGCCTCCTCCAACGGGAACAAATGCTATTCCAATCGGCTTCCCTAACCGAAACGCTCGCTTTTATTCAAGAACTAAACTTATAAGCAACCAAGTCTATGAAACTATCCTTTATCACACTGACTGCTTCCTTGCTATTTTTACTGGCCTGCACTCGGGGCAGCAGCCTCCCCGAACAACTCCAGGCCTTAGAAACCGCCTTTGCCAGCTTATCCGACCCCGATACAGGGCTTCTCAATCAAACGGCGGCCAATACTTATCTGGAAGAGGTGGCCGTTTTACTCAAGGATCATCCCACTGATACCGCCATCGCCCTACCCCTCTACCGAGCGGCAGAGGTAGCCCGCGCCATGGGGCAGGCTCCGCTGGCCATCAGTTACTATGAGCAGATAGCCAAGAATTTCCTTGATTTTAATCGGGTAGGAGAAGCCAATTTCATGCTGGCCTTTACTTATGATGAAGACTTGAAAGACCTAGAAAAGGCTAAGACTGCCTACGAGTACTTCATCGAGCATTTCCCCAATCACGATTTCGCCGATGATGCCCAAATGCTGCTCAAAAATTTAGGTAAAACCGATGAAGAAATACTCCGCGAGCTGGAAGCTCTTATAGAGGCACAAGCCGCTGAGAACAGCGAGGATAACTAACGGAGCAGCGTAACATCGCCGCTGTAGCGGATAATCTCACCATCAAGGAAGCGGACATCCACCACATAGGTATAGGTTCCAACAGCCGCTGCTGCTCCCTGGGAAGTACCATCCCAGCCATAAGAGGGAGTACGCTCGAAAGCTAGGTTTTGCCCTTGGTACACCAAGCCGCCCCAGCGGTTGAAGACTTGCAGTTGTTCGATCGCTTGCACATTGGGTGCCTGCACCAAGGGAGCAAAAAAGTCGTTGACTCCATCAAAATTAGGTGAAAAGGCCGTGGGAATATACACGCGCCGGATCTTCTCTACGCTTATCTGCAAGCTATCGCGGGCCAAGCAGCCGTTTTCGGAAGTAGCTAAGAGTGTGTAGGTGGCGGAGCCCGTAGGCAAGATTTCTACCCGCGTACAGCCTTCGCCGCAGCCCTCCACTTCGGGTATCCACTGGCTGCTGGATAAGGGTGCATTGGCGTTGAGTGATAGTAGTACACTTTCCCCCAAAGCTACGCGCCTATCCGGCCCCAGATCGACTACAAAGGGAATAGGCGCTTGTATGCTTACAAGCGTATCCAAGGAGCAACCAATCCGATCCACGAGCCTGAGCGTGTAATCACCCGGCTGGAGATTGGTAAAGGCTGTGGTCTGCCCCACATCTTCTCCGTTGAAGCGCAGTTCGTATGGCAGAACGGCACCGATCACACTGTCAATCGCGATGCGGCCAAAATCTTCTACACAAACTGGATCTTCTACTCCCAAAGCTAAGGTGATTTGCGAATCTTCTTCCACCGTGAGTTGTAAAGTAACGATGCTATCGCAGCCCAGCGAGGAGCGTAAAGTATCAACATACACACCGCTTTGGTCATATACTTGGCCAGCCGTTTCATATACCCGGCCTTGGCAGATGGTGTCGGTTACCATCCAGAATTTAGGCACGACCTCCACAATTTTCTCGTTAGAAACCACGCGACAGCGTTCATTGGCCAGGTTGCCCGCGCCATTGGCCAGCAAATAACGGTAGTGATAAAAACCACTGCCCAGCTGCGTATGGACGAAGGTAAAATCATTTTCGCCTACTAGGTCTATCCAAGTATCTCCGCCATCAGGGCTCGTTTGCCATTGCACGGCTGGGCTAGGATACTGCTCGCCGTCAATAGTAGCGGTGAGGGTAGTAAATTGGCCATCTTCGCAGATGCGCTCCACCGTTTCCGGTAATATCTGCGCCAGCGGCCCACAAGCTCGGAAGGAAATATTGTCGATGGCCAAATCATTGCCATTGCCCCCGGGGGCATTGTTGCGTAGCGATAAGGTCACACTGGTTTGCCCGGGCAAGGTGGTAAAAGTAAAGCCGTAGGTATTCCAAGTGTTGGTCTTGGGAATTAGACCTGTGGCATACTCCTCATTTCCGTTCAATAGGAAAGAGACATTAGGATCGATGTGGTTGGGTGTCCCAGCCCGAATAAGGTTGATAATGTCAGCGGTAAACTGGTAAAAGGTATTCTCACAAAGCCCATCCACCTCTTGCTCATAGAAAAGCCCTGGCTGAAGACTAGCATTCACCACCATCATATAGCCATTGGGATCTGGGCTGTTGTCGCCAATACCGAGCCAACTGGCGTACAGCCCCGGCCAATTGCTGGTATTATTAGTAACCGTGTAAAAACCATCAGCAGGCGGCCCTTGCGGCGTGTAGATGTAGCCGGGTGCGATGCCCGGGTCATTCACCAAGGTGTTCGCCAAGCCCCGCCCAAAATCACCATCCGTAAATATATTCTCGCCTAGGTTGCCCCCACAAACTTGCGCAAGCAGCACACTACCTATTATCCAATTCAAAAAAAGAAAGCAAATCTTCATCGACAATAATCAATTTGGCTCGCGCCCATACCCAGACGGGCCTACCGGCAGGCATAAATGCAGTAGGAATACAATGCTATTCCTAGCCGTGCTCATGCTGAAAACAGCACAGAAACAAGGCTCTTCTAGGTTCAAACAGCTCATCAACAACTATTTTGAACGTTTTCAGCATCCTCAAGGATCGGCAAGATAAGGACTTTCTAGCTAAATGCCCATTTATAACAAAGCATCTGCCGCCCAGCTTACCTATTGCTTTAAAAATTGGAAGAAATTCTTGTCGGATGCCCGACCTAGCTGCAAGAAGTAGGCTCCGGGCGGCAAATGCCTCACCTTAATGGATAGCTGCGTCCGCCCAGCTGCTTGCGGAATCACCTCCAGCAATTGGCCGGCTGCATTGTAAAGCCCTACCTCCTCCAGTTCAAAGATGTTGTCCTTCACCGCTGTATTGACCACATCCGACGTGGGATTGGGAAATATTGAAATATCCGCCTTCTGAATAGCGGGAAAAACGGGAAAATCTGTCAGACTCCCTACATAGAATTTAGCCATGAAAAGCCACTTCTGCCCCAAAGTAAATGTTGGATTAAACAGCTGCTCCCCTGCGAGATTTCCAAAATAGTTAGCTGCAACGATTAAATGCCCCTCCTGCTGAACCATATCTATCTTGGATTCCTCATCATACATCTCTGCTAGCAGCTGAGCGGCTAGTAGCTCGTTGCTGGGTGCGTAAAGATTCAGCACGATGCCTGGGCTACTTACTGTCTGGTCGGCCTCTCGGAAAGCGATTTGGTCAATTTTACCCAGCGTAGCATAAGACCCATTGGCCAATATTGCCATTTTGTGGGGAATGAAGCCTCCCTCCTCTTCTATGACTTGCAGGACTTGGCCTTCTGGAGACACGCGCATCCGAAAGCCGTTGAGCCGATTGCAGCCGGCTGGGCGAATAGAAGGGGGGCGCTGCCCATTGCTCGCCCGAACTTGGCCAGAATAAGCCCCCGTCAGATACAAATCGCCATTGGCAGCCTCCTGCATATCCGTCACCATCGATACAGTAGCAGCCAGCAGATCCCGCTGCCAAATAGGCGCGCCAGATGCACCATCCAGTGCTTGCAAGACAGCATGAGAATTCTCCTCTGGGCAAGTACCCAAAAAAGAGGCATTAAACGACCAAGGATTAGTTGCCACCAACACCTCCCCCCGCGAGGTTTCCAGCAGGCCCTCTATTCCAAGCGCGTACTGCCACCTTGGCTCGGGTACTATCCTCTGGAGCCACTTGACATCGCCCGTACTGCTGATGCGCGCAACGAAATAGCTAGGAGAGACCGTACTAGTGAGGGTCTCACTCCCTATACGGCAGAAGCCATCCCTGAAAGTGCCTGCCAACAAAATATCGCCTCCAGCTGCCTTTTTTACCGTGCTCAGATTATCGATCGACGTACGCAAAACCCTCGATGCCACCATATTGCCCAGCGTATCAATATCCCCTATAAATAGGTGGTTGCTGGAACCGATTTGCGCTATGGTGTCTCCACCATAAACTACTGGGTTACTTACCATCGAGACAATCCTGGCACCGCTCACTGGGTTGGATAGGATGCGTATGGGGCTGCCGGCTGCATAAAAATTGGTTTGGAGGCCCGAAAAACGTTTGAGCCAACGCGGGTTGCCGTCCCGATCTACTTGCGATACAAAATAGCGATGGTTATCGTTGCCTTGCGCCAGCGTATCGCTCCCCAGAAACAAAAGATCACGTGTTCCCCCCCAATGACTAAAGCCACAGCTGTAAGTATAGCCCGCCCGCGTCGGTTGCCAACTGAGGGTCGCGATGAAAGGGTACACTGTTTCCTCCACGGTATCTAGCGAATACAGTAGCCACCCAATCTGGGCTGATCTGAGCGCAAAGCGCTGGAGAGAAAAGGAATAAAAAGAGATAGCTATACCATTTCATAGTCTTGATGTTTACTTGCATAATAGTAGGAAAACGAGGCTGCCCGCCATGGACTAATCGCTCAGCGAGCCGCACAAGCAATAATTGCGTGGCACAGTATATTATTTTTCAACAAAATCAAAACAAACCAGTTACAAACCCCCACAAAAAATGCAGCAGCTACCATAATCAGCCGCAGTACTCCCCAGCGCCCTACCAAAAGTAAGCCACCACAAAAACGGTAACTACCAGCAAAATAAGCGCCAAATAGCGATAGTTCTGATACCAGGGCAATCCCGATAGTTCTTCGGTCTCCTCTTTAATAAGCGCTCTCGTCCAAATCATGCCCTCCAGCTTATTGGCAGGAGGCGGGCTGCTAGCCAGACTAATAAGCACGTGGGCTACTACACACAAGACAAACAATACCGTCGTGCGCAGCAAGAAGTGCATCTGAAAGAACCAATGATCTACCTCCCCAACGATGCCTACTACCCATACTACCGATATGGCCAGACCAAACATCAGGCTGTAAAAACTGCCGTTGCTGTTGCCGCGCTTCCAGAATAAACCCAATACAAAAACAGAGACAACCGGCGGGGCGATGTAGCCCAAAATATCTTGCAAATAACGGAATAAATCGCCGTACTTAGCAATTTGTGGCGCCCACAAAGAAGCCAATACTACCAATACCAAAGTAGAAATCTGACCACTGCGTACCAATTGCTTACTACTCATACCAGGCCGAATTTTATTCACAAAATCCATGGTGATCAGTGTGGAAGCTGAGTTGAACGTAGCCGAAATACTACTCATCATAGCCGCCAACAAACCCGCCACCACCAGACCCAACAAGCCCGTAGGCAGGAGGTCAAATAGCAAGGTCGGATAAGTAAAATCTGTACAGTTCAAGAGATTTTCGCACACCCCGTCCGGGTTTTTAGCCGAGGCTGGCAGCTTGTAAGCATACTCATTCCCCCGATAAAGGAGAAAGCCGATCGTTCCGGGCACTACCATGATCAAAATAACGGGCAGCTTTAGCAAGCCCGCGAACAAGGCTCCCCAGCGGCCGTGGTTGAGGCTCTTGGAGCTCAGCACCCGCTGTACCATAAACTGGTTGTTGGCCCAAAAATAGAACCCCAACAGCGGCACCCCTGTCACCAAGCCCCACCAGGGCACAATCGGACTGTCGTACTGTCGCCACCAGTCGCCCGCATTATCCCGCACAATACTCAGCGTCTCCGCTGCATTTTTGTCGGTTACGCCGCTCGCCTTTAGCTCATCTAACTGGCTGAGCATGCTATCCCAGCCCCCTACTTTCGCCAGGCCGTAGTAAGTAAGTATGATGGATCCAAAAATCAGCACAATGGCTTGTATCACCTCGGTCTTTACCACCGAGTTGAGGCCGCCAGGGATGGTGTAAGCCGCCGCAGAGGCCGCCAAGATAACAATCACCACCCAAGGCTCTAAAGTAGGAAAAACAAGCCCCAATACAATGGTACCCACATACAAGGAGGCCGCCGTATCAATCAAAACATTGCCCACCACCGTAATGAAAGAAAAATAGTAGCGCGAACGGGCATCATAGCGCTTTTCCATGAACTCCGGCATCGTATATACGCCACTGCGCAAATAGAAGGGCAAGAAGAAAATCGCAAAAAACACCAACACAATTACAGCATACCACTCATAGTTATACACCGTCAGATCCAGCAAATAAGCCGAACCTGCTAAACCTATCAGCGTAGAGCTAGAGATATTGGCCGCAAAAAGCGAGATACCCACTACCGGCCAAGTAAGACTGCGGCCACCCAAAAAATAATCTTCAGAAGTAGCGCTCTTCGACTGAGAAATGCCGTAGATAATGATGCCCAAAAAGTAGGTAGCAATCACAATAAAATCTAGGCTAGACAGCGTAGCACCCATAATAATTCAATTTTCGTTGCATGATACAGGCGGCAAAATAGATAAATTTATCTAACTTTTAACTTCTCACTTGCAACTTTCCACTTTTTCTGCCTCTCAAAGTTCTGCTTTTAATGACTACCTTTGCTCCTGCGACAGCCATGGAGTGCGTACGTACATTAATTGCAAAAACCTCCTCCGCTAACCTAAGAGCGTGTCTAAGGGTGGCGGATACGCTTGGTGCTTCGTAGCCTTTTAAATTGGGCATAAATGTACATCCATACGGACACCCAGGCGGGCATGGCAGTACGCACTCGTTGCTCTCGCGGGAGCAAGGCCAAACGAAAAGGAGCAGTGCCCCATTCAAAAATTCAACTATCGTGAAAAAACTTTTTCTTCTACTCAGCTTTGCCGTTTTCAACACTGGCCTTTTTGCCCAACTGACCTATCTACATTGCGGCCAATTGATTACAGCTACCAACAAAGAACTGGCTACGGCCATGACCATCATCGTGGAAGATGGCCTGATTAAATCCGTCCAGAAAGGCTATCTAACACCTAGTGAAGGCGCTACTGTGGTCAACCTTAAAGACCGAACAGTCATGCCCGGCCTCATTGATTTGCACGTTCACTTGGAAGGGCAGTCCAGCCGTACACGTTATCTGGAGGTCTTCACCAAAGAGCCCGCCGATGTGGCTCTGCGCGCCGCTACCTACTGCGAAAAAACACTCCTGGCGGGCTTTACTACTGTCCGGGATCTCGGCGGATCGGGCGTCAATATCAGCCTGCGTAATGCCGTCAATGAAGGGTATATTGTGGGGCCGCGCATCTTCACTGCTGGCAAAGCCATTGCAACCACTGGCGGCCACGCCGACCCCACTAACGGTTATCGCAGCGACCTCATGGGCGATCCCGGCCCCATGGACGGCGTGGTCAATAGCCCGGAAGAAGCCTACAAAGCCGTAAGAGCGCGTTACAAAACAGGGGCCGACTGTATCAAAATCACGGCCACGGGCGGCGTTCTAAGTGTGGCCAAGGACGGCTCCGGGCCGCAGTTCAACCAAGAAGAACTCAATGCCATCGTCGCCGCCGCTAAAGACTACGGCTTCACTACCGCCGCCCATGCCCACGGCAACGAAGGAATGCGCCGCGCCATCCTAGCTGGCATCACCAGCATCGAACACGGTAGCTTGATGGACGAAACCACCATGGATCTGATGATCGAGCACGGTACCTACTACGTCCCCACCATCAGCGCCGGCCGCTTCGTGGCCGACCAAGCCAAAATCGAAGGCTACTACCCTGCCATCATCGTTCCGAAAGCCCTCAGCATTGGCGAAGTGATACAAAGCACCTTCGGCAAAGCATACAAACGCGGCGTAAAAATCGCCTTCGGCACCGATAGCGGCGTGAGCTACCACGGCGATAACGCCCGCGAATTTGCCTATATGGTGGAGGCAGGTATGCCCCCGACGGAAGCCATCCTTAGCGCCACCAGCACCGCTGCTGAAGTACTGAATATGCAAGAAACAATAGGCCAAATAGCCCCAGGAAAACAAGCCGATATCATCGCGGTGCCCGGCAATCCGCTAGAAGATATCCAGCAAATGATGCAGGTTAATTTCGTTATGAAAGCCGGGAAAATATACGCTCAGTAGCCCCCCGATAGCCTCGCCATATGCCGATTGTTCCCGCTACCTACCAAGCCAATAAATTTTGGCTGCGCAGCGCCCACCTCAACACCATTACGCCAGCACTTTTCCGCTCGGTGAAAGGTGTCCGCTATCAACGAGCGGTACTGGAGCTAGACGATGGCGACTTTCTGGATCTCGACTGGTTCCAACCCAGCCCCCACAGTGAAAAATTAGTTTTGGTGCTCCACGGGCTAGAAGGCGCTGCCGATCGCCCCTACGTCCGAGGGATGTGCCGCTATTTCGGCGAAGGCGGCTGGCATGCCTTGGCCCTCAACCAGCGCACCTGCGGAGGGCGGATGAACCGCCTCGTCCGTGCCTACCACATGGGTAGTACCGATGATGTGGCCAGAGTCGTGCAACACGCCATTGAGCGGGGCTACCAAAAAATCGCTCTCGTGGGCTTTAGCATGGGCGGAAATCATGTGATGAAATACCTAGGCGAACAAGGCCATCAGCTGCCACCAGAAGTGCTTGGCGGCGTCGCTTTCTCCGTGCCTTGCCACATCGCCAGCGCCAATGTAGAAATTGATAAATTCCACAACCGTATTTACCTCAACCGCTTCCTGAAAGGCCTAAACGAAAAAATGCACCTCAAAAAGGCTGCCTTCCCTGATCTCATCGAGCTACCTAAAAAAATGCCTACATCCTTCCAAGCATTCGACGATGTTTTCACCGGCCCCCTCCACGGCTTCGACGGTGCTATGGATTATTGGACAAAATGCAGCAGCCGGCAGTTTATCCCCAGTATCCAACGCCCCTGCCTGCTGGTGAATGCCCAAGACGACACCTTCCTCAGTCCCGATTGCTACCCCATCGACGAAGCCCAAGAAATGGATCATTTTTTCCTAGAGATGCCGCAGTATGGCGGCCACACTGGCTTCGCAGGTGGGAGGAATTATTGGACGGAGGAGCGGGCTTTTGATTTTTTTGAGGGAATTAGCTGAGCAGGGGGATGCAACCTTCTGTAGTAATGCTCGTCCTTACCAAAAAAACAAACTATGAAAACCTCCCTTTTTCTTCCTTTTCTCCTGATTTTTGTCAGCTTCTTAGCTGCTCCCAACCACTTATCGGCTCAGTGGGGTAAGTGGGGCAACAAAGAGATCAAAGGCAATGGCCAAATCGAGAAAGAAAGCCGCAAGCTAGGTACTTTTGAGGGCGTACAAACTTGTTGCAGCATGGAAGTCTTTATCCACAAAGGAAGCGACCATCAAGTACAGATAGAAACCGATGAAAATATCTTGGAATACGTCAGCACAGAAGTGAGGCAGGGCCAGTTCGTTGTCCGTACAAAAGACGGTGCAAGCCTACAACCTTCTCAGCGCATCAAAGTCTATCTGAGTATGCCCGAC
The DNA here is from genome assembly GCA_036835305.1 of Lewinella sp. Taxonomy (GTDB): domain Bacteria; phylum Bacteroidota; class Bacteroidia; order Chitinophagales; family Saprospiraceae; genus Neolewinella. The sequence continues at coordinate 4,278 of DAITME010000065.1, read as the reverse complement.
CTAGTGTCGCTGGAAGCCAGCAGCTCTTCCCACATCCGAGTAGAAGACACCTTCCCCTCCGGCAGTCTGCACATGGAAGTGAGCAGTTCGGCTACGGTGGAGCTTTCCTTTGAAGGCGACGATCTTCGCATAGAAGGCAGCAGTTCAGGAAAAATAAAACTTCGGGGAAAAGCCCAACAAACACGCATCGAGGTCTCCAGTAGCTGCCGCGTGGATGCCGATGGTTTTGTTACGCGTCAGTTGCGAATGGAGGGTAGCTCTAGCGGCCGCGTGGCCATTGGCGTGGCGGAAGAACTACGGGCCGAACTAAGTTCTAGTGCCCGCCTGAGCTACACCGGCCAGCCCACTAAAGTTATTACCGACACCAATTCCGGGGCTAAAGTTATCAAGTTAGAATAAACGAACCTACCGTTACCTACTTTTTTACGGCCGTTTCCTAAAACACAGCACGTAATCTTAGCTAGCTTGCCAAAAGGCTGCTATCTTCGCATTGATTATTCACTTAGGGTAATCATAGGGATGACTTTTGGGCCTCGCAATTTTGCGGGGCTTTTTTTTGCTCTCATGGATCAACATTCACCGCTACCCGCACGCCGCTGAATCCTTGGGTCTCGCTTAGCTTGTCGATGGCTTTTTGGAGGCTGATCTTAATAGCGCGCACCTTTTTGCCGTCTTTTTCCACCCGGATCACCATGTCGCGTAGGTAGTAGTTGCGCAGCCTGGCTACGCTGGGTTCGAAGGGGCCGCTGAGTGCCTCCCCAATTGTTTTTTCTAGCCAGCTGCCCATCAATTTGGCGGCATCGTCCACAATTTGGGCTTTCGGGTGGCGAAGCTGGACGTGAATCATCCGCTGGAAAGGAGGGAAACCCAAATTTTTCCGATGGCTGGCCTCGCGCTGATAGAAATTGGTATAATCGCCATTCAACACATCGGCCAGAATGGGATGACTCATGTTGTAGCTCTGAATGATAACGCGACCCTGCTTGTGTTTTCGTCCTGCTCTGCCGGCTACCTGTAGCATCAATTGGAAAGCACGCTCGTCGGCACGGAAATCTGGAAATTGTAGTAGCTGATCGGCACTAATCACCCCCACCAGCCCCACGCGTTCAAAATCTAGTCCCTTCGTGACCATCTGAGTACCTACTAGGATGTCTAGCTCGCCAGCTTCGAAGTCACCGATCAATTGCCCCAAAGCCTTTGTACCCCGCACCGTATCCAGATCCATGCGGGCGATGCGGGCATCGGGCAGGAAAATTTTGAGCTCGTCTTCTATTTTTTCGGTGCCATTGCCCTTCAGCCGCAAGCCAATACTGCCGCAGGCGGGGCAAGCCTCTGGCAGCAAAGTAGTGTATCCGCAGCAATGACAGCGCAGGCGATTGGAAAACTTGTGGTAAGTTAGTGCCACATCGCAATGGATGCATTCGCTGTGCCAGTCGCAAGTGGGGCAAAAGTAAATGGGCGCATAGCCCCTTCGGTTTTGAAAAAGAATGGCTTGCTCTCCTTGGCTCAAGCACTGCTCCAGCGCAGTCAATAAAGTCTGAGTAAAGAAAGGATGCGGTTTGCGGCTCCCGAGTTCCTCCCGGGCATTCACCAACTCAATAGCAGGCATTTCCAAACCTCCGAAGCGTTCGTGCATCACCACCAGCCCGTATTTACCTTGTTGTGTGTTGAGGTAGCTTTCTAAGCTGGGCGTGGCCGTGCCCATCAAGGTTTGCGCACCAAATAGATGTGCCAAGTACACGGCTGCATCGCGGCCATGGTACAGCGGGTTGGGCTCATGCTGCTTGTAGCTGGGGTCATGCTCCTCGTCTATGACTACCAAATCGAGCTGCCTGAAGGGTAAAAACAAGGCCGATCGCGGTCCGATGACGGATTTATGCCCCTGAAAGACCGCCTTCCATATCTCCGTGCGCTGCATATTGTTGATACGCGAGTGATACACCAGAATATCATCCCCGAGGAACTTCTGCAGCCGCGTCACCAACTGGCTAGTGAGGGCAATTTCCGGCAACAAATAAAGCACTTGCCCTCCTTGTGCCATCTTTTCTTGCATCAGCTCCAGATAAACCCGCGTTTTTCCACTGCCGGTAACGCCATGAATCAGTACTGGCTTGTGCTGCTCGAAAAAAGCCCGTGTTTCTGACAGTGCCCGGCGCTGCTGCTCACTCAGTGCATAGGCCGCGATGGTCTCTTCTTCGTAGCCACCCAGGCGGCTCACCTCGCGGTCGTAGAGCTCAAAAACCCCCTTCTTGGCCAGAGCGTTCAGCACGCTGTCTGCAGCAGCCGTTCGTTTCAGAAGATCCCGTCGGCGCACAAAGGGCAGCTGCTTCGACTGGTGGACGAACTCCAGCAGCACCGCCGTTTGTGGCTCTGACTTCTGCGTCAGCTCGAAAGCTTGTAGCTGGGCTGCCTGCTCTTGAAACTTTGGCCCCCAACGTACACAGCGCACCTGCCGTGCCTTGTAGGTCTCCAACAGCTCCTCTTTTTGTGCGATAATGCCTTTTTCGAGCAGTCCCTTGATCGTGGGGTATATGGTCTTAATCTGAAGGATATCTTGGATGTCTTTCAGGCTCAACTCCTCCTGTAAGCTCAGTGCCTCGGATACTAAATATTCCTTGTCATTGAGGGCAGCTGCATCCAAATCGAAGTAAGGCCCTTGCGTAATCACCGTCTCACTCGCCAGTTTTAAGTAAGCGGGCAGCGCGGCGGCCATGACCTCGCCGAGGGTACAGGCGTAGTAATCAGCCACCCATTCCCAGAAGGCCAGCTGTTTTTCGGTTACTACCGGACTGATGTCCAAAATGGCCAAAATGGGCTTCGTCTTGTAAGCTGGCGCTTGCTGGTGAATCCTCGCCACAATGCCCGCATAGTGTCGCTTTTGTCCAAACTGTACCTCTACGCGCAATCCGGGCACCAGATCCACTGCTAGGTCGTCCGTCACGCCGTAGGTATAAGTGCGCGCCAGCGCCAAGGGCAGCAAAACATCCACATAGGTAGCAGCCAAATCCATATTTTTGTATCGTTTGAGGCAAAAGTAAAGCATTAAGCTGAAAGTGCCCATAGCAAGGATTCCCCTACCGCACTAAAGCCACCTCGCCCTTAAACTTTCGGCTGCTACCATCCCAATAATGAGCCGTAAAATGATAAACAAAAACAGCTGGATTAAGCGCCTGCCCTCGGTACCAACCATCCCATGAAGTAGTAGGATCGTTTAGACCAACAGAAGCTAGCCGAAAAACAGCCTCCCCCCAGCGATTGTAGATACCTAGATCTGATATAGAAGCTACAACGGAGCGATCGCCTTGTATCATAAACAAATCATTGCGCCCGTCTCCATTGGGCGAAAAGGCCGTAGGAACGTAAATTCCGTATACTCGTTCAACCGTCACGCGTACGCGATCTTGCGCCACACAGCCGTTGGAATCTATAAGTCTCACAACATAGTCCGTGCTCTCCTGTGGAGCTACCCAGCGCTCCAAGCAGCCTTCGCAGGCTCCATCGCTGTAAATTATCCGTACCGAATCCCGCTCAATAGCACTGTAAGAAAGCCGCAACAAAAGACTATCCCCCCACCTGATCGTTTGATCTGGCCCTAAGTCTATCTGAGGTCCTTCCAATTCCCCCACCACAAAAACCTGGCTAGCAGAACAGCCATCACTATCTACTACCTGAATCGTATAGGTTCCCGTATCTAAATCCCTAAATGCAGGCAACAGCTGCTCCGGTCCATTATTCAAACGATAAGTGTAAATGCCACTACCACCAGTAACAGAGGGGATCCATAGACTTCCGCCCAACTGATCACAGCCTACATCTCGCACATCTACGTCAAAGCCAAGAGGCGCATTGCCGTAAGTCTCCAACACCACTAAACTATCGCATGCGCCCAGTGAAAATCGCAAGGTATCTAGGCCAAAATCTAAGGGGTTACAAGAGAATTGGCGTACTCGACCTATTGCTGGCGTACGCAAACGGGTAGTCGTAATGAAAATGACAGGGCACCCATCCTCCCCCATTGCCATGCTTTGCTGCTGCCCTAGCTGCGAAGCATCACAGCTAAAAGCATCTCGATAAGTGGTATCAGGTAGTATCCAGTCCACTTGCGTTAGCAAAATCGTATCGCAGCCCAAAGCGCCGGGAAGGATGCTTTGGAAAACACCCGTGTCTTGGGCGATACAAGTGCTTGTCTGAGCATAAAGCGTATCGGGCGGCGTCCAGCTGACTTGCGTTAGCAAAATCGTATCGCAGCCCAAAGCGCCGGGAAGGATGCTTTGGAAA
>DAITME010000064.1:0-24507 GCA_036835305.1 Lewinella sp. | reverse complement strand
TGAAAGCAAAATCTACCAGATTGAAAAGTCGCATTAAATTTGTCCGAGTACTTAGGATTGCAAAAATTGTACCTTTGTAAAACAAAAATCCCCCACTTTCAATTTTTTTCGTTTCTTACGCCCCAAATTAAACCACCACCATGGATCAAACTGCCTTAAACGCATTGAATAGTAAGCGTATTTTCGATCACAAACCCGGGCTGTTTGTGCTCTTCTTCACGGAAATGTGGGAGCGCTTTAGCTACTACGGTATGCGGGCGCTGCTGGTGCTTTTCCTAGTCGCCAGTATGCTGGATGGCGGCTACGGCTGGGAACGCGAAAATGCGCTGGAACTCTATGGTATCTATACGGGGCTGGTTTATTTCACGCCGCTCATTGGCGGCATCATCGCAGATAAGCTCTTGGGCTACCGCAATGCCGTGGTTCTGGGTGCCTTTATTATGACGCTGGGCCATGCTAGTTTGGCATTGGAAATCCCCTTCTTCTTCTACTTGGGTCTGCTCTTGCTAATTCTGGGTAATGGCTTGTTCAAACCCAATATCTCTTCCATCGTAGGGCAATTATATGCCAACGATGAAGAGCGAAAAGACGGTGCCTACACCATCTTCTACATGGGCATCAATGCCGGTGCCTTCCTCGGCATCCTGCTTTGTGGCTATATTGGTGAAAAAATTGGCTGGAACTACGGCTTTGGCCTAGCCGGGATCTTTATGTTTTTTGGGATGCTGCAATTCTACTTCGCTCAGGGTATCTTCGGCGAGCTGGGTAAAAAACCTATCGCCCCCATCGCAGAGGACGCTGGTTTATTAGATGCCCCTCTCGAGCTAAAACAAAGCGATCTCCAACGCGGTATTCGCTGGGGACTCATTGGCCTAGCCCTCGCAACGGTTATCTTTTTTAGCACCTCCGAGTGGATGGCCGCCATCATCTTCGGCGCTGTACTCGCCTTTGTTGGCTGGATCATGTCAGACAAAGGCTTGCTGGGGCAGGAACGCGACCGTGTCTGGGTAATCGTCATCCTTAGCTTTTTCACCATCTTTTTCTGGTGGGCTTTCGAGCAGGCAGGTGGTTCCATGACAGTCTTCGCCGCCGACTATACCAACCGGGAACTGGTCGGTAGCGGTGCTATGACCTTCAAGATCGTCAATACCCTCCTCACCGTCGGCCCCATGATCGTGATCACCTATGTGCTCATCAAGTTGTTCAACATCACTTTCAAGGAATTCAGCCTGGCCAATATCTTTCTAGGCAGCAGCTTCGTAATCATCTGGGGTGTTGTCATCTGGATGCTCTACCGGGAATTTGTTGCCGAAGCAACCGAAGTACAAGCCAGCTGGTTTGGTATTCTCAATAGCTTTTTCATCATCACACTAGCCCCCTTGTTTAGCAAATTCTGGGAAGCTAAAATCATCAAAAGCGGCCCTGTTAAATTTGCGATGGGCTTGATTTTACTCGGTATCGGCTTCGCCATTTTGGCCTTTGGCAGTGCGGGTATTCCGCAGGGTGCCAAGACCGCCTCTGTATCCATGATCTGGCTTATTTTAGCTTACTTATTCCATACCATGGGTGAGCTTTGCCTATCTCCCGTAGGTCTGTCTTACGTATCCAAACTCGCACCAGCCCGCCTCATCGGCCTGATGTTTGGCGTCTTCTTCACGGCCAATTTCGTAGCCAACTACTCTGCGGGGAAAACAGGTAGTTACATCGATAAAATCGTAGAAGCCTCTAGTATGTCGGTCTTCTTTCTGATTTTTACCGTCATTCCCGTGGCCGCAGGCATCATCCTGATAGCCCTCAACGGTACCCTCAAGAAAATGATGCACGGCGTAGAGTAACAGGATGGCTTGGCTAGCACACCTACCCACCCATTCGCATTCAGTGCAGACTTAGGAGGCGCGCCCCAAGGGCAGGAGCCGTGCCCTATTTTTAAGAGCAATTTTTTTTGAGGAACTCAAAGCTAAAGATAAAAGCGCAAGCTCTGGGCTGGGGAGAGCTTTCCACCTGCTGCCTCCAAGCGGCGCGGTGCATTCTTTAAATTGAATTTGAATCTCAGCCAGCGGCACTCTTGGGCAAACGCCCCCCCGCTGCTCGCAAGTACTTGCAAAACAAGACCCAGAAAACCGTGTAATCTACTTAATTCAGGTTAAATTAAAGTTATTTATTGCGCTGAATAAGTAAGTTTATACAATATAATTCTATATTTACCCCTGAAGAATATACTTTCTTCGTCCAAACACACACTTTTCTAAACACACAATTATGGATTGGTTGCCACTCGTTATTCAATTACTCAGCGGCGCCGCTGGGGGCAATTTGATTGCCAAAATCTTCAGTGGCCTGGATATGGGCACTTTAATCAACAGCATCCTTGGCATCGCTGGCGGTGGTCTGGGCGGCAGTATTCTAGCGGCTTTAGGCTTTGGCAGTGTAGCAGCTGCTAATGCTTCTTCTAGTATAGACATCGGCAGCATCCTCGGCAGTATTGCTGGCGGTGGTGTTGGCGGCGGTGTATTGCTAGCCATTGTGAGCCTTCTCAGGAAAGCTTTCAAATAGGCCGCCATCCAATTGCCTTACCGCATTAAATGCCATGTTTTGCGGGCGCAAAACATGGCATTTTTGTGCTTCCTTCAGATTTAACACCCCCTTGGCTCCATAAAAAGCTAAAAGTAGCTTACCTTAGCTCCAAATCTTCTGGACATGTGCAATCGCTTGCTCTTTCTGTTCCTCTGTTCTTTGCCGCTGTGGGTTGGTAGCCAAGTTATTATCCAAGATGACTTCAGTGACGGCGATCTCCTCAACCCCAATTGGCTGGGAGACGTGGATAAGTTTACCGTAAACGCCGAGGGCATGCTACAACTCAACGATACAGGCGCCGGCAACAGCATGATTTCTTTAGTGGCCCAAGCGGTGACGGATCAAACAGTGCGTTACGAATTTTTGGTTAATTTTCCTTTTGCGCTCTCTAATAGCAACTTCCCGTCCATCAGTTTAGAAGGTATTGGCGACGGAGGAGCCACAGCCTTTTACAACCTTCAGATAGGCGGCATTTCTGGGGATGGCGATGCTTTAGAACTCACCGCCTCTCAGGAAGATGTCATAGCCGTCCCCCTAATCAGTGGCACACCAGGGGCTTTGGGCGGTAGTTCGATCAATGCCCGCATCCGGCTGAGCCGCAGTGCCGATAATGTCTGGACGCTGGAGGCAGATTACAACGGAGGGACGGATTTTCAGCTAGAAGGTATGGCTCAAGACCTGAACTTGGCTCCTGCAAATTTGCAAAAATTCAACTTATCTTGCCGATATACCGCCACCAGAGCCACCGCTTTCACCTTCGACGATTTCATCATCGGCCCCGTTATCCCCGACACCATTGCCCCCAGTATTATCCAGTCAAACCTAGTAAGCACTCAGGCGGTCGAAGTCTTTTTCTCCGAACCCGTACTCCCCGAACCATTAGACCAACTAAGCAACTACCAATTTAATATTGCCAGCCCTGCACTGACGGCGGTAGCTGTTGAGGGAGCTTCTGTGCGCCTCCTCTTTGATGGCCCCCTACCCGCTGGCGTAGATATGCAGCTCACCATCGGCAGAGTGGTGGATTGTAGTGGCAACGAGGCCAGTGATCTTTCTACTAGCTTTTTCATCATACCCACCGCTACACCTAGCGCCAACAACCTTGTCATTACAGAATTCATGGCCGACCCCACCCCCGAAGTAGGCTTGCCCAATGCCGAATATGTGGAAATTTTCAACCGAGGTGACACCCTTGTCGTGCTAGACGACCTGCGGATTTCTACGGGCGGCACCCAGCAAAATATCACCGCCACCCCTTTAGAACCGGGTGAATATTTACTAATCGTCAGACCCACAGAGGCCGCTAGCTTTCCAAGCGGTTTGCGGCTAGGGATTACCAATTTGCCGGCCTTGGTGAATGGCAGTGGGCGAATACTGTTGCATGTAGGCAACCAAACCATCCAGGAACTCAATTACAACCCTGGCTGGTTCGACGACCCCAGCAAAGCCGGTGGCGGCTACAGCCTGGAACTCACCGATCCCTACACCGACCAGCTCAACTGCGCTGGCCTCTGGGCCGCCAGCCAAGACCCACTGGGCGGCACGCCCGGAAGACAAAACAGCGTCATCGGGCTGGAAATCGATACACTGGGGCCCGCCCTACTCACTGCTTTCTTCGTGGAGGGCGGTATAGAAATCGTTTTCAGCGAAACCATTGCAGCCAACATTAGCCCCACCGATTTTAGTCTCAGCCCTGATTTGGGACTGGAAAGCCTGGAAGTGCTAAGCGAAAATAGCTACCTGCTGCGTACCCAAAATCTTCCCCAAAGTGGCCAAATTTACACCCTCACCGCCGGCGAAGGCTTAGAAGACTGCGCTGGCAACCCCACGTCTGGCAACCGCAGCCTGGAGCTGGGACTGGCCGAAGAAGCGCTGCCGGGGGATGTAGTCATCAACGAAATCCTCTTCAACCCCTATGTTGGTGGTGTGGACTTCGTGGAAGTCTTCAATTGCTCGGATAAAATCTTGAGCGTAAACGGCTGGAGCCTCCTCAACCAAGCTACAACCAGTAGCAACAACCGCCAAAACATCAGCAGCAACGCCCTTCTGCTTCCCGGCGGCTTCCTCGTTTTCACCCCTGACGTGGAGAATATTCTGGAAAACTACCCCACCCAAGCACAGCGAGAATTCCTGGTGCGCAACAACCTCCCCAGTCTGCCCGACGATGAAGGCAACCTAACGCTCTTATCCCCCACCGCCGAGGTACTCGACCAGTTCGACTACACCGAAGATATGCACAGCCAGCTTATCTCCGACCAAAACGGCATCAGCCTCGAACGCATCAGCACCAAAGCCCCCACCCAGCAAGATGGCAACTGGTTTAGCGCCGCCTCCAGCGCAGGCTACGCTACCCCCACCCGCCCCAACTCCCAAGCCAGAGATACCAACAATCCTGAAACAGACGAAAACAGCTTTTTCTTCCTCGATGAAGACATCATCAGCCCCAACGGCGATGGCTTTCAGGATGCTCTTCTGATCAATTACCAAACGCCTGGCCCCGGCTGGAACGCCCGCCTGCGCATCTTTGATGCCAATGGCCAACAGGTGAAAATCCTGCGCCGGTCCGAACTCCTCGCCGGTAGCGGCAGCATTATTTGGGACGGTAGCCGCGAAGACGGGCAGCGCGCCCGAAGCGGTATCTACGTCATTCTCGTAGAACGATTCAACCCCGATGGTAGTACCGCCAACGAAAAACTGGTGGCGGTGGTGAGTAATTAACGCAAGCTTGTAAAAGTACTAAAGTGTAAAAGTGCTAAAGTTGGGCATCTTGGCCGGTTGGTACGCGCTAGCTGCACAGCGGTTGAGAAAACAAAAGCCAGCAGCCAAAAGCTAAAAATACCCTACTTTTGGGCTTATTTATCAGACTGTACCCCATGCATATACAACTCCCTGCTTCGCCCTCTTTGCTAGATCGCTTCTTGCGCTATGCTCAAATTGATACACAAAGCGACCCCAATAGCAGCACCTTTCCCAGCACTGAGAAACAAAAAGACCTTGCCAGAATACTCGTACAGGAGCTAAAAGAAATAGGCCTAAGCGATGTGGAGCTAGACCCTCACGGCTATGTCTATGCCACCATTCCTGCCACCCCAGGCGGCGAAAATGCCCCCACCATCTGCTTCTGTAGCCACATGGACACCAGCCCAGATGCCAGCGGTAGTGGGGTAAAACCCATCGTACACACAAATTACCAAGGCCAGGATATTGTCTTGCCCGACGATCCCAGCATCATCCTTCGCCAAGCCGACCACCTCGACCTAGCAGAACAACACGGCAACGATATTGTAACCGCCTCCGGCACTACCCTGCTAGGAGCCGATGACAAAGCTGGCGTAGCGGCTATCATGGCCGCCGCCCATTACCTAGTGCAGCACCCCGAAATACCGCATGGCCGTATTCGCATCCTCTTCACCCCCGACGAAGAAGTGGGGCGTGGCGTGGAAGAAGTGGACATCAAAAAACTCGGTGCCGATTTCGGTTACACCATGGACGGCGAGCGCCTAGGCAGCATGGAAGACGAAACCTTCAGTGCCGACGGCGCCAGCATCCACATCCAAGGCGTGAGTGCCCACCCGGGCTTCGCCTACGGCAAACTAGAAAATGCCGTGAAAATTGCCGCCGATATTATCGCAGCCCTGCCCAAAGATCGTCTGAGTCCCGAAACAACAACTGGCCGGGTTGGCTTCATCCACCCCGTAGCCGTAAAAGCCATCGGGGAAGAAGCACGCATCGACTTCATCCTCCGCGACTTCAATACGGCGCGGCTGGCAGATTATGCCACGGCGCTGCAGCACATCATCCAGAAAATTGCTCCGCACTACCCTAATAGCCAGATCCAACTGGAAATCAAAGAGCAATACCGCAACATGAAGGAAGTGCTCGACCAGCACCCCAAGGTCGTCGCCTTGGCCGAAGAAGCCATCAAAGCAAGCGGCCTGACGCTGAGGAAATCCAGCATCCGAGGTGGTACCGATGGTTCTAGACTGAGTTTTATGGGGCTGCCTTGCCCGAATATCTTCACTGGCGAACACGCTTTTCACAGCAAATACGAATGGGTAAGCGTGCAGGATATGGAAAAGTCGGCAGAAGTCATCATCCGCCTGGTAGCCTTGGCTGCTCAGCCGGAATATAGATCCTAACACCGCCTTGAGATCCAAGCAATAAAGGACAAAGCCCACCACTGCAGGATCCTGGCTATTTTACAGTAGGATCATTCCTCCCGCCCAGACCCAGACGGGCACGGCGGGGACCAAGGTCAGGAACCATGCTTTTAATGAGGAGCCATGTTTATCTAAAAAAAAACACCCTGGCCACCATTCATCCACCAATCTAGCATCTTCATCGAAAATATATGCCATGACAGTCAACGACGAATTAATTTCACACTTAGCAAAATTGGCTAAGCTAGATCCTAACGAGCGCGAGCGACAAAAACTCGCCACCGACCTGCAAAACATCTTAGCAATGGTTGAAAAGCTACAAGCCCTCGAGCTAGCTGGTGTAGAGCCGCTGCGCTACCTCTCGGATGTGGAAAATGATCTGCGCCCCGATGAAGTAGCGTACGAACTAGCCCGCGAAAAAGCCATGCGTAATGCCCCCGACACCGACGCGGAAGGGCAGTACTTCCGAGTACCGAAAGTGATCTAACCAAAAAGCAAAAGCGCTCTGCCCCCATCAGGTGCTATGAGCAATAAAACTGATTTTATGTCTGCTGTTATTGATATTGAAGGCCTGAGCAAGGTGTATGTGATGGGTAGTACGGAAGTACATGCACTCCGGCGGATCGACCTGCAAATTCGAACCAACGAATACGTTGCACTCATGGGGCCTTCTGGTTCTGGCAAATCCACTTTGATGAACCTCCTAGGCTGTCTGGATACCCCTACCGATGGGCGCTACCGCCTCGATGGCAGCGATGTCAGCCAGATGACCGATAGCGAATTAGCCGAAGTAAGAAACCGAAAAATTGGCTTTGTGTTCCAAACTTTCAACCTGCTCCCACGGCTTTCTGCACTGGAGAATGTAGCGCTCCCATTGGTTTATTCAGGCATCAGCCGCAAGCAACGGGAAGCCCGTTCCATGGAAGTATTGAACGAGGTTGGCCTAGGCGACCGAACCGACCACAAACCCAACGAGCTCTCCGGCGGGCAACGGCAGCGTGTGGCTATTGCAAGGGCTTTGGTCAACCGGCCTGCGATCATTCTTGCCGATGAACCCACTGGCAACCTCGATACAAAAACCAGTATCGAGATTATGGAGATATTCGAAAAAATACACGATGCTGGGAATACCGTCATCCTAGTTACCCACGAGCCCGACATCTCCGAGCATGCACACCGAATTGTCCGTTTGCGCGACGGGCTGATCGAAACCGATGAACGAAACGAGCACATCATCCGTTCGGACAGTAGTGATCATCGCTACCGACAAGCATGAAGATATATACCAAAACAGGCGACGAAGGCCAGACAGGCCTCTTTAGCGGCCGCCGTGTAAGCAAAGCCGACCTGCGCGTAGAAGCCTATGGCACCGTTGATGAGCTAAATGCCGTGCTGGGACTGTTGCGCGACCACCTATCGGAAAGTAGCCAGCAGCGTAGCTTTTTGCTCCGCCAACAGCATTTACTTTTCGATCTGGGCGCTCTGCTAGCCGACGACCGGGAAGACAGTACCCTCTTCTTCGCAACAGGCGCTGCGGAGGAATTGGAACAAGCCATCGACGAGTTGCAACAAACATTGCCGCCCCTGCGCCACTTTATACTACCCGGAGGACACCCGCAGGTGAGCTTTGCCCACCTGGCCCGCACCGTTTGCCGCCGCGCGGAGCGCCGCGTGGTGGCGCTGGCTAGCGAAACAACTTTACCTAAAGAAATTATAATTTATCTCAACCGCCTTTCGGATTTTTTCTTCGTACTCTCGCGCTATCTAAGCTACGAAAACGGCCTTGAAGAACTCAAATGGCAACCCTAAGCCCCCGCTACGGCACCGAAGCCTCCTCGTTTTGCCGGGTTATTTCCGCCAACTCCCCATTGCCGCTCAACAGAATGGCGACGTAGCGCGTGGTAGAAAACTGCGAGCAAATAATAATGATGGCCACCGTGATGGGAACACACAACAACATACCCACCACCCCCCAAAGCGAGGCCCACAAGACCAAGGATAGAATCACCACCAAGGGGGAAATATTGAGGTTGCTGCCCATCAAACGAGGTTCCAAGATATTGCCCACAGCCACTTGAATTGCAGAAACACCAAGCGCTATAATCAAGAAAGCACTGATGCCCTCAAACTGCAACAAAGCCAAGAAAGCTGGCAAAAAAGTGGCCACAATAGAACCAATAGAAGGAATATAATTGAACAAGAAAATGAGAAAGGCCCAGAAAAGCGCATAGTCTAGATCCAAGGCCAAAAAAACGAAATAGCTCAAAAAGGCCGTAAGCAAGCTAGTGAAAGTTTTCACGCCCAGATAGGTTCGCATCGCCCAGTTGATCTGATTTAAGACAGCAGTAAGCCGCCCCGACTGCAAGGGGCTTAGCCCCAGAGCGTCCAGCTTTTTCACGAAGGCTCCCTGCTCAAGCAAAAGGAAAATAACATAAATCAGTACCAAAAAAAAGTTCTTGGCCGTGGCACTTAAGCCATTCAGCAATGAAAGTGCGTTGTTGCTCAGGCTGCTCATAATATCCAAACTCGCCAACGAGGGCGGGTCTTTCAAACGCAACAACTCATAAAATGTGGCTATCTGATCATCGATTCGTTCGGTATAATCACCTGAAGTGAGGATAAAATCATTGACAGTCGCTACAATCAGGTCGCCAACATTATATAAAGCATAGCCAATAACAACAAAGCTCAGACTTAGGGTAATACCATTGGGTAGCCGCGCCACGAAAGGAATACCGCGAATGACCGAGTTGATGGCATTAACTAAATACCAAATGAAAAGCGCTAGAAAAATAGGAATCAGAAAGGACTTGCCGTACGCTATCAGGAGAATAACGAGCGCAATAGAAACCAACCAAGCAGCCACACGAATTATACCCATCATGAAGAAATCATCTACATCTTTTTCCATAAACGATCAACCCTCGTAAATAAGTTTGCCAAGACTAAAATCTTCGATAAAGCGCAGGCAATTGCTCTTTGGCTGGCAAAGTAAAAAGCCTTGGCAATCGTAGAGATACTGCCCGTCTGAAGTCTCAAACAGATAAACAAAACGGCCATCCTTCCATGGAAAACGCGTGAGATAGTTGGCTCGGAGGTCAATTACCAACTCCTGTAGCCACGCCGAGGGCTCCTCAAACGACTGGCACACAAAAGGCCTTGGGAACCCGCTGCTGCCCCGAAGCAATTGCATACAAGTAATACGGATCATCGCATCTGCGCGGCTACAAGGAGCGCTTTCGCCCTCTGTATAGCGAAAGCCAAAGCGGATGCGGCTGCCCCTTTCCAGTTGGTAGCCTTGTGGTAGGCTGGCTACAGCAAAGAGATGCCCCTCCGTGGTTTGAATCAACAAGCCACAAGCATCTAGGCCATCAAAATCCCAGACCTCCCCCACCGCCTCACAGCTATTGGCTGCCGAGGGTAGCAGAAGCCCCAGGGATTTCCCGCTGTCAGGAAAAGGCTGGTAACTTACAGTCGTTTCCGCTACGGCCAGAACAGCCGCTGTGGGCTCGGTTGCCTCCTTCAGCGGCATAGCAGCAATAATTGGCGAGCTTTCCGACAAAGGCTCCGCCGAACCCAGCTGGCGCTGGCAACCGAAGCCCAACAGCAGGAAAGGGAATGACAGAATCCAGTAAGCGCGCATAGGCTTTCATTTAGAACGCCAAGGTAAGAAGAAAAAGAGCGGATATTCGCCGATCCGAGTAGCACCCTCTTTCATATAACTGTAAAAGCCATAGAAAATTAGGAAATAAGGGGAAAATTTTCCTTACTTTTGCGCGTCGAAGTAGTAGGTAACTTTACAAAAGCGACCAAGGCTTCTTCACCTATCTGTAAATATCATAACGCAAAGAATAATGAGCGGAAGCAAAATTTCGATCAGCAACGGAAAGCTGACAGTACCCAACGACCCCATCATCCCTTTCATCGAAGGAGACGGCATTGGCCCCGACATTTGGGCAGCCTCCTCACGCGTACTAGAAGCCGCTGTGGAAAAAGCCTATCAAGGCAGTAAAAAAATCGTTTGGGAAGAAGTACTCGCCGGCCAAAAAGCAATGGATCAGACCGGCGAATGGCTCCCACAAGCCACCCTCGATACCATCGAGGAATACCTAGTGGCCATCAAAGGGCCGCTCACCACGCCCATTGGTGGTGGTATCCGCTCGCTCAATGTGGCACTGCGCCAAAAATTGGATCTCTACGCCTGTGTACGCCCAGTGCAGTACTTCGTAGGCGTACCTAGCCCTGTTAAAAACCCAGAGCAGGTGGATATGATCATCTTCCGCGAAAATACCGAAGACATCTACGCAGGTATCGAATTTGCAGAAGGTACCGACGAAAATGCCAAATTCATGGCGCTACTCAAGGAGCACTTCCCTGAACGCTTCGACAAAATTCGCTTTCCAGACACCACCGGTATCGGTATCAAACCCGTGAGCCAAGAAGGTACTCACCGCTTGGTGAAAGCTGCCATACAGTATGCCATCGACAATGGTAAAGACAGCGTCACCATTGTCCATAAAGGCAACATCATGAAATTCACGGAAGGAGCCTTCCTTGATTGGGGCTACGAAACAGCTGTACAGGAATTTGGTGGCGAAGCCCTCGATGGCGGCCCATGGCATGTCGTTACCACTGCTGATGGCCGTAAAATTACCATCAAAGACGTGATTGCCGATGCTATGCTGCAGCAAATCATCCTTCGCCCCAGCGAGTACAGCGTCATCGCCACCCTCAACCTCAATGGCGATTATATCTCCGATGCCCTAGCTGCTCAGGTAGGCGGTATCGGAATCGCCCCCGGTGCCAACATCAACTACACTACGGGTATCGCTATCTTCGAGGCAACCCATGGTACGGCACCTAAATACGCAGGCTTGGACAAAGTGAACCCCAGTTCTGTCATCCTCTCTGGCGAAATGATGTTCCGCTACTTAGGCTGGAACGAAGCTGCCGACCTAATTCTGAAGGGTATCAACGGTGCCATCGGCTCTAAGCGCGTAACCTACGACTTCGAGCGCCTCATGGACGGTGCCACCCTGCTGAAATGTAGCGAATTCGGCGACGAAATCATCAAAAATATGTAGCCTGGGTGCTCGATCCTGTTAAACAGCCGCTCGGAGAAGTATCGGGGCGGCTGTTTTTCGTTAAGCTGGTCTGCGTACTCACCCTTTAGGTAGCCATTGACTTTGCGGGATCATCGCTCGCGCCCAGACCCAGACGGGCGTTCCGGTCTGCAACCCGTGTGGGCGGGCACAAGTGTACATCCATACGGACACAGTACGCACTCGCTGGCTCTCGCAGGAGCAATATTTTCTTTTTCAAGAGCCGTGAATACGACAACAAAAATGTTTACCTTACTTTTGTCCCATGCGTGCATTTTTTCTTAGCCTTTGTTCTTTGGTGGCGCTGCTCAGCCAGTTGGTGGTCTTTCAGCATTGCGCCAACCCGACCCCTCCGCAGGGCGGTGCCAGAGACACCATTGGGCCCATCCTGGTGCCACTCGCTTCCACGCCTGCCTACCAGACTAATTTTAAGCCAAGGCAAATAGAACTCACCTTCGATGAGTGGGTAAAAATCAAGGATCCCACCCAGATCATCATCAGCCCGCCCCTGGAACCTCAGCCTAAAATACGCCTAAAAAAGAAAACCCTGATCATAGACTTTGGCGAAGCTGTCTTGCGCGATAGTGCCACCTACGTCATCAATATCGGGGAGGCCATTGTAGATTTGAATGAAAGCAACCCACCTGATAATTTGCGCTTTGTTTTTGCCACAGGACCGGTACTAGACTCTGCCTCTTTGAGCGGCTTATTGCTAGATGCCTACACCGCTCAGCCGATTGAAGGCGCCATTATGGCCTTATACGATAATTTAAGCGACAGTATTGTAAGCCAGGAGAACCCCTTTTACTTCGCCAAAACCAATAAAGAAGGCCAATATGAGATTTCCAACATACGCCCCGGCACTTACCGCGCTATTGCTTTAGACAATGGCGGCTTTGGCGGCTACAAATACGACCCCACCACCAGCAAGCGACTCGGCTACCCTGATAGCTTCCTGGTGCTACCCAATGCCGCTACGGCGCTTCCGCCCCTCCGATTGTTTAGTCCAGACAAACCACTGCGTATCCTCAAAAAAGATACCAGTCAGCTAGGCATCATCAAGCTAAGCCTCAACCGGCCCGCCGAACAGCTCCTGTATCAGGCCCAGCAAAGCTATCAACGCCTCAACGACGGGGATACCCTCCGCTTGTTCTATACCCAACAAGAAGCCGATACCCTCCTATTTGGGCTGGATACCAACTGGATCGATACCCTCTATTTCTTGCCCGCAGGAAAAACACGGCTCCCCTTAAAAAGCATTGCTCCCGCCCCCGGCAATCATAAACCAAAGCAAGCCTACAGCTTTACTTTTAATTACCCCTTAGCGGAAATAGATAGTGCGGCCATCGTCCTGTACCAAGATACGCTGAAAGAAAAACTCCCATTTCTTGCCAGCATAGATAGCCTACAGCGCAATCAACTGCTCCTTCAGCGCGGCTGGCCAGAAAATGAAAAATTTCGCCTATTCCTCCTTCCGGGAGCGGTAACAGACCTATTTGGGCAAAGCAATGCCGATACCCTGCAAGCCAAGTTCCAAATAGAAGAAGCCAAAAAATATGGCAATCTGCTGCTGCGCTTGAATGGTCTCGATACACTACAACAATACATCGTGCGGCTGGTAAAGGGCAATGATCGCATCTTGGAAACTCAGTTTATTATCCCGGTAGGAAATAGTAATTTTCAGCGCGATTTCATTGGTTTTAATCCGGGCACCTACCAGGTAGAAGTCATAACCGACAACAACCAGAACGGCCGCTATGATCCGGGGGCATATTATCAGGGTCGGCAACCAGAGTCTGTGCAGACTTTTGAGGTAGAGGCGCTGCGCCCCAATTGGGACTTGGAGGTGAATATCGATATAGTAGGTGACTAATATGTCGCGGCCGCGTCTCTATATTAAATTATTTGCACATATGGTTATTCCCCTTGAAAAACCGTACTTTGCAGGCGATAACATTCTTTCACAACAAAAACCATACAACGTGAGCTTACAAGACAAATACAAAAGTGTCCTTAACCTAGGTCTGAAATTCAACGCCCAAGACGGCTACGTAGAAGAGGCCGATGGCCTGCTCCGCATCGGTGGCACCGTAGAAACACTACACCAAAAAGACCAAATGTGGGACGAGATCAAGCGCATTGGCGGCGAGAACTCCCACGATATCCAAGCGGACATCAAGGTAAGCAACACCGCTTACTACGCGAAACATACCGTAGCGAAGGGCGATAGCCTGAGCAAAATTGCCAAAGAATACCTCGGAGACGTGATGGCCTACAAAGCCATCTTCGCTGCCAATACAGATACTTTGGACGATCCCAACAAAATCTTCCCGGGCCAAGAGTTGGTGATTCCTTTCCCAAAAGGCCGCGACGCACACTCATAGGGCGAACGCACTTTCTTCCTAAAATCCCCTGCTGAGCTATCTGCCAGCAGGGGATTTTTTTTAGCACAGGGTTTAGCGCTTGCTGATTTTATTCAGGCTAATATGCCGCTGCATGCGGCTTTTGAAACGTTGTATTTCTTCGCTGCGCTTAGCCAAGTGCTTTGTTGCACGGCCTTGTACGCGGGCGCGCCAATTTCGCCACGACTTGGGCTTCAGTTCGCGGCGCATCAGCCGAATAACATCCGCCTCACTCAGCCCGAATTGAATCTCGATCGCACCGAAAGGCGTACGGTCTTCCCATGCCATCTCAATGATGCGGTCTATTTCTTCCTTGCTCAGTTCCTTAAAATCTTGTTCTTTTCCCATAGCGGCTGTTTGGGGTAGGCGCTTTTGGCGCACTGCCTCATTTTTCTAACAGCCCAATGCCTTCATTGTTTGGCTATTCCCGCACAAAGACTACCTCGTCGTTTCTATCCAAGCGCACCACCACAGTGGGGGCTTCCCCCAGTGTTTCCAGCTGCCGCCGCCGCACCACATAATCCACTCCTTGAAGTATATCCGACCGAATTTGCCCAAAACGCAAAGGCAAAGTGGTATCTCCAGCAGCTTGGGCGAGAGAAGCTAACAGCGGCAGCTCAAGGTCTTCCCCCAAGCAATAGCAAAAGGAATCTTGTATCAGGCGCACGGCTGTGAGACCGTGTTTGTCCCGCAGGGCAGGATTGGCCATGGGAACCTCGACTAATAACGTAAGTGCCCTGCGATGAAAAAGCAGCAAAGTTTCGAGTTTAGGATGTAGGTTTGGCACCCATTCTTTGAGCAATTCTAGGTCGTAGAAAAGCAGCTCTGGCCGATTGGAATGAGAAGGCGGACAAAGCGCTAACTGCCGCTCCACTGCATTGGGGTAATGCGGGTGGCACACCAATTGCCATAAATTGGCCGTGGGCAAAAGAACCAAGCCGCCTTGGTGCAAAATAGAGAGCGCCTCACTACCTCGGGGAGGTAAAAAAGGATGCATACTGGGGGTTTTCGTACTGGTTTTCATTCGATTCCATTAAAGAGCCACTGCAACTGTAGCAGCGCAGCAGGTAAAGCAATAAAAATACCAGAACGAACTATTTAGTATTCCTTAAAATCTCTAATCAAATATGGGCGTTATATATCCGAGCAAGTAAACGACAAAACAGTTATTATCAGTTTGTAGCAAGCTAAAAAAACTGAAATTACCGTTCAAGAGTTATCTTAGTACATTCCAAAAGGAAACGGCACAAAAGACAACAAAAGCCCGGTTTTGTTCTTTGTCTTTGTCGTTGACTATTTAAAAACTACTTTTCCAAAGCCAGATTGCATAAATGAAAAAATTTAGCAAACTTTTTATACAAGGCCGTTTGTTGCTTGCGCTCCTCATTACGTGCTGCTGGCTCTTATTTCCCATCCATGAATTGGGGGCCGTGCATATTATAGGCGGCGAAATGACCTACGAGTGCCTTGGTGCTTCCCCTGGTATTCCCAACAGCCAGCGGTACCTCATCACTATGATTGTCTATCGGGATTGCGCGCTGGATGGCAGCAGCCAACAAGGCGGTAGCTTCGATAGCGATGCCAATGCCGATCCTAACCGCACCGCCATCGGAACGGTCTCGGTATATAGGGGAAGTGCAACTACCGAGTTTACCAACGTTATTTTGTCACAGCCAGTTATCACGGTTGTAGAACCCGATATTGGCAACCCCTGCTTGGTGATTCCGCCCTCTGTCTGCGTGCAACAAGGCATTTATACCTTCACTTTAGACCTCCCAATAAGTACAGAGCGCTATACCATCACCTATCAGCGCTGCTGCCGCAACCCTACGATTACCAATATATTGATGCCCGCCAGCGTAGGGGCTACCTACTTCATCCACATCACTCCCGAAGCGCAGGCAGTTTGCAACAACAGCCCTGTTTTCGACAACTTCCCTCCCATCGTTCTTTGCGTGAACGAGTATTTCGAACTCCCCATGGCCGCTACGGACGCAGACGGAGACCGCTTGGTATATTACCTGTGTTCCCCTGTAGAAGGCGGCGGCAATGTGCAAGGCCAAATAGCCCCCGATCCCGATGCTCCGCCCCCCTACGACCCTGTAAGTTTCAATGCCCCCAACTTCACGGCTCAGCGCCCGCTAGGGCAAGACGCCAACTTCACCTACAACGACACCACCGGCCTGCTATCCGGTACGCCCACGATTCAAGGTCAATTTGTTGTCGGCATCTGCATCGACGAATTCAGAGGCGATACCCTCCTGAGTAGTACCAAACGAGAGTTCCAGTTCAATGTAACCTTTTGTGCCCAAACGGTGAATGCAGATTTGCAGGAAGACTCGGTTACCCCTGATGGGCGCTTCTTGATAGACATCTGTGGCTCAGGGGCATTCACCATCGTAAATGAGAGTACCCAAGAACAGTTTATCGATACCTACAGCTGGTACCTTTCCGATATTACAAGCAGTGATACCCTCAGGGGGAGTAGCAGAAATTTCAACCTCGATCTGGCCGTAGGAACCTACGAAGGAGTCATGATCCTCAACGAAATAGGCGCTTTTGATAATTGCAAGGATACCGCCTTGTTTTTTATAAATGTTTACCCCGACTTAAGAGCCGATTTTAGCTATGAATACGATACCTGCGTGGCAGATATCGTTACCTTCACAGATCTGTCCGTAGCAGACGATCCTGGCGGCATCCGCAGTTGGGCCTGGAACTTCGCAGACGGTAGCCCGCTGAGTAATTCCCAGAATCCACTGCACCGCTACAGCAGCCCTGGTGATTTCCCCGTCAACCTCACCATTACCGATTTCAACCGATGTAGCAACACGGCTACCATCAATCTGCCCTACTTCCCAGCGCCGCCTATCCTCATTGTGGCACCCAGCGAAGCCATCAGTTGTGCCCCGGCTACCATTCTACTCAATAACCTATCGGTTCCTATCGACGATACCTACGATATCGAATGGGAATTTGGCGATGGCGGCAGGAGTGGAGAAATAAGCCCCACTTACACCTACGAAGAAATTGGTACCTACGATGTTTACCTCGGGGTGACCAGCCCAATTGGCTGCTTCATCGACACGCTCTTCAGGCGCCTCGTGACGGTACTCCCCTCCCCCACGGCTGGCTTCGATTTTAATCCAGAATCACCCAATAATTTGGAGCCTACCGTGGACTTCTTCGACCGCAGCCGCGATGCCGTGGCCTGGCGATATGAAATCGGTGACTTCTTCGGCACCAACCAACAAAATTTTACTTACGAGTTCAGAGATACCGGGCTTATTGAAGTTCGGCAAATCGTCACCCACCCCAGTGGGTGTATGGACACCCTACTTCGGCTAATTGACGTGGAGCCTGTCATCACTTTCCATGTGCCCAACGCATTTACACCCAATGGCGACGGACTCAACGACGTATTCATCCCCAAAGCGATCTTGTTTGGCTACAAAGCCTACCAGTTCAGCGTGTGGGATCGCTGGGGACAGCGCATTTTCACCACCGAAGAACCAAACGAAGGTTGGGACGGCCGTTTCAATGGGCTAGACAGCCCCGGAGGTGGCTACCTCTGGGAAGCCAGTATTATAGATGCCCGCAACCGGCTTCAAAAATACAAGGGTAGCGTCGTACTGCTGCGCTAGATAACCATACCAGCGGCTACCGTTTCATTGGTTTGCTCGTCGATCATGATCAAAGACCCCGTAATCCGATTCCGACGATACGGATCGATAAAAAGCGGCGAGGTGGTGCGCAGCAATAAGCGCCCGATATCATTCATCCGGATGGTTTTGTTCTCCTCATCGCGATGAAGCGTATTGATATCTAATCGGTAGCGTACTTCTTTCACGATACAGCGCACTTCCTGCGTAGTGTGGCGGATGGCATATTTCCCCCGCTCTTGCAAAGGCTTTTCGTTGAACCAACAAATCATCACCTCCACATCTTGCGTCACCTCGGGCTGGTTGTTTTCCCGCACAATCATGTCGCCTCGGCTGATGTCTATGTCGTCGGTTAGTAGCATGGTGACCGACATAGGTGGGTAAGCCTCTTCCACCGGCCCATCATAGGTCTCGATGCGCTCAATGCTGCTGGAAAAACCACTTGGGAGCACCGTTACCTTATCACCCGGCTTAAAAACACCACCCGCCACGCGGCCGGCATAGCCTCGATAGTCGTGGTATGCATCATTGTACGGACGGATGACGTACTGAACCGGAAAACGGCAATCAATAAAATTATCGTCGCTACCAATATGTACATTTTCTAGGTAGTACATCAGGGTGGCACCGTTGTACCAAGGCATATTCGTACTCCGATCCACTACATTATCGCCTAGTAAGGCAGACATGGGAATGAACTCCACATCCTTTACATCGAGGCGGTGGCTGAACTCCGAGAAGTCGTCCTTAATTTTTTCGTAAGCTTCCTGATCAAAATCCACCAAGTCCATCTTATTGATGCAGACCACCAAGTGGGGAATCTGTAACAGAGACGCGAGGAAGGCATGGCGGCGCGTCTGCTCCACCACACCTTGGCGGGCATCCACCAAAATAAGGGCCACGTTGGCCGTGCTGGCTCCCGTGACCATGTTCCGGGTGTACTGAATATGGCCGGGGGTGTCGGCAATGATGAATTTCCGCTTGGGCGTAGAGAAGTAACGATAGGCCACGTCGATCGTGATGCCCTGCTCGCGTTCTGCTTTGAGGCCATCGGTGAGTAGGGCTAGATTGACGCCTTCCTCTCCGCGCTTTTCGCTGGTTTTGGAGATGGCCTCGTACTGGTCTTCGAAGATGGATTTACTATCGTAGAGCAAGCGCCCAATGAGCGTGGATTTACCGTCGTCCACGCTACCCGCAGTGGTAAAACGCAGCAATTCGGTATGAGCGGTAGTTGTATTAGACATACGTATTTATATTATTAAACGCCTCTTTCTTTTGTGGCCATAGAATACGTCTAAGGCTGTAAAATCAGCTAGGCAAAGCGATGTGGATGGCTCTCGTGCATACCCAGACCCATGCGGGCGTGTCGGCGGGCACGTTGGGCATAAATGCAGGAGCAATGAATACCCGGAAGAACAAAGTGAGTGGACTAAAAATACCCCTGTTTTTTGCGATCTTCCATGGAGGTTTCGCTTCGTTTATCATCTGCGCGTCCTCCTCGTTCGGTTTGGCGAGCTACAGAGACTTCCTGAATAATTTCCTCCAGCGTGCTGGCTTCGCTTTCCCAGACGCCGGTGCAGGAGATATCGCCAATGGTGCGGCATCGGACGGTCGCTTCAAAGACCTCCTCCTCTGGCCGGCGGGGAATAAACTCACTCTCGGCCAAGAGCATCCCATCGCGGCGGAAGACCCGTCGGCGGTGGGAGAAATAGAGGCTTGGGAGCGGCACTTCTTCCATAGCGAGGTATTGCCAAACATCCAGCTCCGTCCAGTTGGAAATAGGGAATACGCGGAAGTGTTCGCCGAAGTGTTTGCGGCCGTTGAAGATATTCCACAGTTCGGGGCGCTGGTTTTTGGGATCCCACTGTCCGAATTCATCGCGGTGGCTGAAGAAGCGTTCCTTTGCGCGGGCTTTTTCCTCGTCGCGGCGCCCACCACCTAGGGCAGCGTCGTATTTGCCTTGCTCTAGGGACTCCAGCAGCACTGCCGTTTGGAGGTAGTTGCGAGTGGCATTGTAGCCCTTTTCCTCTCTTACCTTGCCGGCATCGATGGCTTCCTGCACGCTGCCGACGATGAGTTTCGCGCCTGTTTTGGCCACCAGCTCATCGCGGTAGTCGATGGTTTCCTGAAAGTTGTGCCCCGTGTCCACATGCAGCAGCGGGAAAGGTATCTTGGCGGGCGCAAAGGCTTTCATCGCTAGGTGAACCATGAGGATGCTGTCCTTTCCGCCGCTGAAAAGCAAGACGGGATTTTCAAATTGCGCCGCTACCTCCCGTAGCACATAAATGCTTTCAGACTCTAGCTCGCGTAAGTGATTCAGTTGATATTTAAAGGCCATAAAGAAGGCAGTTTTTATTGTTTTTTTTGAAAGCTTATCGTCCGCATACATGGCTCAAAAAAGGATACTTTGCTCCTGCATTTATGCCCACCGTACCCGTCCGGGTCTTCCAACCCGCTTGGATCGTGCCCGCCGACACGCCCGTATGGGTCTGAGTCTGGGTGTGAGCCAAAAATTGTCTCTTAGGCTTCCCATTTGATAACCGATTTAACAGCATCAAAAGCCTCTTTTACACAAGCTTCCACGCTTTTATTGGCAGTGCTTAGGCGCAAGAAGGGATTTTCGGGGGCTTCATAGGGGCTGTCAATGCCTGTGAAGCCTTTGATTTCGCCGCGGCGCGCTTTGGCATAAAGGCCTTTGACATCTCTGGCTTCGCAAATTTCCAGGGGCGTATCGACGAAAATTTCTAGGAAATCGTCTCCGATAATGTCGGCAGCCAATTTTCGCATCTCTCGGGTGGGGCTGATGAAAGAGCAGAGCACCACGATTCCGCTATGGGCATACAGCTTAGCTACTTCGGCGATGCGGCGAATGTTCTCAGCTCGGTCTTCGAGGCTAAAGCCCAGATTGTTGTTGATCCCCATCCGAACATTGTCGCCATCCAGCATTTGCGGAAAGAAACCCGCCGTAAACAAGGCCTGCTCTAGACCAATAGCAATGGTACTTTTGCCAGAACCAGAAAGGCCCGTAAGCCAAAGTACCTTAGCGCGTTGCCCGAGCCGCTGTTCGCGCTCGGTGCGCTGCAACATCTGTCCAAAAACGGAGTGAATATTATTATCCATACGATGCACTTAGTGTGAATGGGGACAAAGGTATATACAAATTTTCTAGTTTTTTAATGAAGAAATGTTCAGATGTTGATATGTCTTGGCCTACAGTCGCCCCAGCAAGAGGTACAAACCCGCAAGCGCTACGACGGTAGAAACCAGCACAGACCATTTTCTATGTAATTGATCTTGGCTTTTGGGGTCTCGGCCCATCAGCCCCCCGCCAAGTGATAAAACAAGCCATGTGAGCAAGAAAAAACAGCAGACAATCACCAACTGCCCGCCTTCTACGCCCAAATTAAAGGCCAGTAATTGCTGCCAAAGCTCGTCGGCTTCACTGCCTAAGGCTCGAAAAAAATTGCTAAAGGCCATGCCATGAATGAGGCCAAAACCACTGGCTAGTAAGTAGGCTGGCCAGATATTTTCTTGGTGCCATCGCTGGGAGAAAACCAGATTATAAGCTCCGCCTAGGAAAATGGTGAATGCCACGAGCTGCTCGATCAGATCGGCATCTAGCCAACTACCATAGCGCCCCGCCACGAGCAGCGTAATACAATGACCAAGCGTAAAAGCAGTGATCAGCAAGGCGATACGGCGCCATTGCTGCGGCCGATAAATGGCACAAAGCCCCACTACAAAAAGTAAATGATCGTAGCCTTCGATATCTAGAATATGCTCGAAGCCTAGTTGTAGAAAAGTTAAAAATTCGCTCATGCTACGGCAATTATGGTGGTTTAGTCCTTACTTTGCGAGCCTAAAAGTACAACATGCCTTTTCTTTCTACACCCATTGCGGGTTTACAAATCTTTGAACCGCGTATTTTATCGGATGAGCGCGGCTATTTTTACGAAGCCTACAACGAAAAAACCTTCCTTGAGCAAGGAGACATCCGCAGTCATTTTGTACAAGATAATCAAGCGGCCTCCACCAAGGGTGTGCTGCGCGGCTTACACTTCCAACACGGCGAGCACGCCCAAGCAAAATTAGTCCGCTGCCTACAAGGTGCTGTGTACGATGTAGCCGTGGATCTGCGCCCCGATTCGCCAACGCTGCACCAGTGGTTTGGCATCTATCTCACAGCCGAAAACCAACGGCAGCTGTACGTTCCCAGAGGCTTCGCACATGGCTATTTAGTGCTCTCTGAAACGGCTATTTTTGCTTACAAATGCGACAATTACTACCACAAAGCAGCCGAAGACGGTTTGTGCTATGACGACCCCCGCTTGGCGATCGCTTGGCCGGAAATAGAAAGTGGTTATGTGGTGAATGAACGAGATGGAGCGTGGGGCTTGTTATAACTCAAACAAAGTCCCTGCTTGGCTCGGTGGCGTGGCTCCGATGTGGATATATGCTTTTTCTGTAGCTTGACGGCCGCGTGGGGTGCGTTGTAGATAGCCCTCCATAATCAAGAAGGGTTCGTGTACTTCTTCGATAGTACCACTTTCCTCTCCTACGGCTGTTGCGATGGTGGTAATGCCTACGGGTCCTCCCTTGAATTTATGGATGATGGCGGATAAAATTTTATTATCCATTTCATCCAGGCCGCCTTCATCTACGTTCAGCGCGGTGAGGCCAAATTTGGCGATCTCAACATCGATAGTACCATTGCCTTTTACTTGAGCAAAATCGCGAATACGCCGCAGCAGAGCATTGGCAATACGGGGTGTTCCGCGGCTGCGGCGGGCAATTTCAGCAGCTCCATCGGGCGTGATAGGTACTTGCAATATCTCCGCAGAGCGTGTGATAATCCGGATTAAGGTAGGTACATCGTAGTAATCCAGCAGGCAATTGATCCCAAAACGCGCACGCATTGGCGCCGTCAGTAAGCCCAAACGCGTTGTGGCCCCCACCAGCGTGAAAGGACTTAGACCTATCTGTACTGAGCGTGCATTAGGGCCGCTATCGATCATGATATCGATTCGGTAATCCTCCATAGCGCTGTAGAGATACTCCTCTACGACGGTATTCAGACGGTGAATTTCATCGATAAATAGTACATCACCTTCGTTGAGGTTGGTGAGTAAGCCAGCCAGATCGCCAGCTTTTTCTAATACCGGGCCACTTGTCATCTTTAGTCCAGCGCCCAGTTCATTAGCGACGATATGGCTCAAGGTCGTTTTACCCAAACCTGGGGGGCCGTGTAGTAAAACGTGGTCTAGGGCTTCCCCACGCTGAACCGCTGCCTTGATAAAAATTCGCAAATTTTCCACAATCTTCGGTTGCCCACTGAAGTCAGATAGGCGGTCGGGGCGTAAAGCCTTTTCCATCTGTACGTCTTCCGGCGGTAGCTGCTGCCCGCTTGGATCGAGATGTTCGTTCATAAATTCTTCTGTTGAAGCGAGCGATGATCAATCTATGTTTGGAATCAGGTGTAAAGCTACAACAATTACTAGTATTTGCCCTTGTCCTTCAACTATTTTAGTAGCATCAGTGTATTTTTCTGGTACTCAGGTGCTCCACACTACCGCAAGCAGTCTTTTAGAAGAGATCGTCCAAAAAGGCGTATAAAATTATCTATTAACTTATCTGTTGATCCGAAAAGTAGCCCACGTTTTTAGGGTATCTCCCTCATCAATAATGAAAAGCAGGCGTTGCTTGTAGTACACAAGATACTCACCTTGTGCTAGCTGGACGTTATTATCTGCTGAACCATAGGCAGCAATGATCGACGATTTGGAGGCACCGTTTCTTATAGCCTTATTCGTCTCCTTTCCATAAGTAGGAGCTGTGATCTGTAAAATAAAATAGCGCTCGTCTTGGGCCAACAAATGGATAAGTACCTGAGAATGTGGGTAGTCTATTAGCCCGAAAACAATTTGGTCATTAATTTCGAGTATCTTATCAGGCAATAGATTTTCTCGTTCTAAATTAGTAATGAGCCTATCCAAAGAAAGGTCGCCGATATTATCGAGCATCTGTATGTTCCTATCGTTTGCCTTAATGAAGGAGTGGGGCTCTTCGTTAAGGATAGATTTATTAAGAAGAGCGAGCCTACTGCCGGTATCGATAGCCTTATTGAAAAATTGGTTAGCTTCGGCAATATCTGCTTCTTGGAAAGCTATGATGCCCAAAATGATTTGAGCATCGGCCAGCGTCTTGAGACGTTTGTTGGCTCGTGCTAATTGTAGTGCTTTCTGCGCATTGTACCTGGCGTCTATTGGTTTCTCTAGCAACGCATAAGCACAGGCCAGGTTGAGATAGCCCACGGCATAGGATTCATCAAGAATGATAGCCGTTTTGAAATAGTCTATCGCATTATTTAAACGCTCGACCCTGCCTTTTTCGTCGCCTCCAAACCCATGAGAAGCACTTTTCTTATTATTCTTCAGCCGAGACTCTGTATCGAGTTCAATGGGATAAACAAAAGGTAGTGCCTGTTTTGGAAACAGATTCATCGCTGCCAATACATTGGCCACGCCAATGTTATTATACATTTCACGGCTTTGAAATTCCCTAAGAATATAGGCATAATATTCCTTGGCATAGTCATAATCCTCAACGG
>DAITME010000063.1:0-24577 GCA_036835305.1 Lewinella sp. | reverse complement strand
GAACGGAGAGATTACCGATGCGCTGAGCATTATGGCGCTCCAGCGGGTAGCTTTAGTAGAAAAACTTTAATCAAAACCACGTTTTTATGAATAGTCTATTCAAACTTACTTTTTTTGTAGCGATGCTGCTAATTTTATCTTCTTGTGTGAGCAAGAAGGAATACGAAAACCTACAGGGTCAGTTAAAAATGGCCAGAGAAGAAGCTGGACAAAGCAGCGCCGACATCGCCAGATTGAGTCGCGAGCTATCCAGTTGCGAGCAAGAAAAAGCCCGCTTAGAAGCCAGCCTATCTTCGCAGGCAGAAAAAGTGGTTGTCTTGCGCGAGCAAGTAGAAGACCTTAAGCTACAGCGGAACCAAACGGTGCAGCAAGTGGGCGACCTGACCGTACTTTCCCAAAGTGCCAATGCCAACATCAGCGAAACCCTTGCCCAACTGGAGCGCAAAGACAAGTACATCCAGCTCCTTCAGGCTGCTAAGACCAAGGCCGACTCCATCAACTTGGCGCTGGCTGTGAACCTAAAGAGCGTACTACCTCGTGGTTTGGAAGACGACGACGTGGAGGTGAAGGTAGATAAGACCGTAGTCTTTATTAATCTTTCCGACAAGATGCTCTTCCAGAGCGGTTCTTACAATATAACGAACAAGGCAGATGAGGTGCTAGGAAAAATCGCCATGATCCTGCAATCGCGCCCAGAAGTGGAAATGATGATTGAGGGCTATACCGACAATGTTCCCATCAGCACAGCCTGTATCAAGGATAACTGGGATCTGAGCGTCCTTCGTGCTACCTCAGTTGCTAAGGCACTGCAGACGAAGCACAGTGTTGATCCCAACCGCATTATCGCGGCTGGTCGAGGGCAGTACAATGCATTGGCCGACAATGCTACGGCAGAGGGCCGCGCTACCAATCGCCGTACCCGCATCATTATTATGCCGAAGCTAGATCAGTTCTACGATCTGCTCAATCCAGCTACTGCGCCGAAGTAATCAACGGCTTTGAGCATAAAAAAGGCTTAGTCGCTTAGCGGCTAAGCCTTTTTTTGTGCTTTACTGCTTTTGTTATACCACTGCCCAAGTAGCTCGCTGAGGCCGAGCGGGAGGTTGGGCCAGTCTTGTTGAAGCTGTTGGTGGAGGCTTGTTCGGAAGGCGGCGATTTCTTTGGGCAGCAGTTGGAGTTCTTTTTTGCTATTGCGCAACAGCCAGCGGGAGAACTCAACTAGTTTTCCGGCTGGGGATTTGGTCAACAGGCGCTGCTCGGAGCGAATTTGCGCGTCGATGAAATCGGGGTCTAAGTCTTGGTCGAGTAAGGTTAGGATGCGCAGCAGCCGGGCTGCCTGCACAATATCGGGGCGTAGCTCGTTTCGGCGCAGCTCTATAATGGAGCGCAACCAGCTTTCGCACTGCTCGGCTTTATTTTGCAATAAGAATAAGACAGCGGCATTATAGCGAATGCTCAGTTCCGAGACGGGGTGAAGATCGTATTGCTGCAGGCCTTCTTCGATGCTTTGTAGTACCACTTCGGCTGGGATAGTGGGAGCAAAATTGATGGTGTAAATAAGGCGGTAGGTGGCGGTGCGTTGAAACAACACGAGGCGATCGTGGGCACTATCAGGCTGTTCGGCAGCGAGGCGATCGAGCAGGGTAGCGGCCTCGTTGATGGCTGCGGGGTATTGGAAAGTAGCGTGTAGGAGGTTGAAGGCATCGTCGAGGTAGCGGTTGAACTCTTCGGCTTTGTAGGCGGGGTGTTGTTCCCAGAGCTGGTTGACTTGCGTGAAATTTTGGTAAACGCCTTCCTTGTCTCCGTTTAGCTGTTGCAGCATAGCCCGGGATTGATAGTAGCGTAGGCGAGCTTGTAGCGAGCTGGGCGGGGCGGTGCTGAATAAGCGCTCGGCATATTGTGCCTGAAGCGCTTCGCGTTTGCTATTATATGTTTGTTGTTGGAGGCTTTGTACGGCTCGGATTAGTTCGTCGTGGGTATCTAGAAAATAGAATTCTGCCTGTAGGAGGTGGAGCAATTGTTTGGCTTCTGTTTGAAGCTCGTTGAGGTCTTCGCGATCGCTTTGCTTGCCCAAGGTATTGATGAG
Source organism: Lewinella sp. (assembly GCA_036835305.1). Classification (GTDB taxonomy): domain Bacteria; phylum Bacteroidota; class Bacteroidia; order Chitinophagales; family Saprospiraceae; genus Neolewinella. Next base: position 22,491 of record DAITME010000063.1, on the reverse strand, counting down.
TCGGCGGCTTTCGCGGTTGATTTCTAAGCTAGAGAGTTGGTCTTGTAGTTCAGAGGCGATGGCTTTGGCTTCGGCCAGTCGGGTTTGGGATTGCTCATAAAGGCCTCTTTCATAGAGGAAGTTGGCATCCAGCAACAGCTCCTTCATTCGGGCAGTACTGGATCGGTGGCTGTGGAAATCGCGCATGGCACGAAGGATGGCTTCGTAGAGCCGAGCCTTATCGTCGGCTAGGCTATTTTTAAACTGTTTTTTGAGGGTCTCCTCGTCGTAGTTTTCTTGTTTGTTGATGGCTTGGAAGAGAAGGAGGTAGCGGCTCTCTCGCTTGCCAGCTTTCCGGGCATCGAGGGTAAAATAGCGCTTTTCGCTGCGCGATAGCCGCTGGATAAGGTCGAATAAATCTTGTGTCTTTTTCAATCTACACTAAATCTTGGGCAACTGCTTGGTATTTTTGGCGCCCAGCGCCCGGAGTTTTTCAGCTCTGGCGATGAGGGTATCGCCGGGTTTGCTACTTTCGCTCAGGCGGTTGAGGGCAGATTGATAAGACTGCTGCGCCTTATCAATTTGCTGGCCTACTTGCTTGAGGTCTTCCACAAAGGAAACAAATTTATCGTATAATCTACCACTCTGGGCGGCTATTTCCTGCACGTGCTGTTTTTGTTTTTCTTGTTTCCAAATATAACTGACGGTTCGTAGGGTGGTGAGCAGGGTGGTATTGTTGACGAGTACTATGTTGCGCTCCAGGGCTTCCATGAAAAGTTTTCGGTCTTCGCGCAAGGCGAGGTTGTAGGCCGGTTCGATGGGCACATAGAGCAGCAGGTAGTCGGGCGAATTGATCTGGTAGATATTTTCATATTTTTTGCTACCCAGGTCTTTGATGTGTTGGCGCAGACTTCGAATATGAGCCCGCAGATGGATGGCTTGGTCTTCGGCTTCACTAGCACTGCAAAAGCGCTCGTAGCTGGCAAGGGAGACTTTACTATCGATCACGAGGTGCTTATCATCCGGGAGGTTGATGATGAAATCGGGGCGTTTTTGCTGCCCGTCATCACCGGTGAAGCTATTTTGCGCGCGGTAGTGGAGGCCGCTTTCCAGCCCACCTGCTTTGAGGAGGGTTTCGAGTTGCCACTCGCCCCAGTCGCCTTGCTTTTTATTATCGCCCCTTAGCGCACCGGCTAGGTTGTTGGCTTCGCTACTGAGTTGTTGGTTGAGTGCCATCAGGCCTTTTATTTCTTGTTTGAGGCTCACACGGTCGCGAGTTTCCTCCACGAAGCGACGCTCTATTTGCTGCTCGAAAGACTGGATTTTTTGCTGCAGTGGAGCTAGGAGGTGGTGGAGCTGATCGGCATTTTGTTGGGTAAAACGCTTGCCTTTTTCTTCAAAAAGCTGGGCGGCGATACGCTCAAAATGGGCGTGGGAGGCCGCCTGCAGGCGTTCCATTTCGTTTTGTTGGCCTTGGATTTGTTTTTCGAGTAGTTCTGCGGCTGTTTGTAAGCGGGTGAGTTCTACCGATAAATTTCGTTCTTGGCTGAGCGCTTCTTGCCAGTTGGCATAATGCAGATCGGCTTGCTGTTGCAGTTGCTCCCATTGCTGCCGAGGGATATAGTCGCTAGCCAGTTGCGTTTTGGAAATATGTTGCTGGGCGAGTTGTAGTTTGAGGTAGAAATACATCGAAAGCGCACCCGCAAGGGCCGCCAAAATCAGTGAAAAGAGAAAGAAGTCGGCCATAGTGAGTACCTAAACAAAGCATTTAGTGCCTCAAATATAGTGGATTTTTTCAAAATAGATACAAATTATTTAAAAAATTTCTCTATTCCTTCACTACTACCTTCCCCGTCCAAAGCACCCCCATATCACCAGCCCGCTGCAGGCGGAGATAATACAGCCCTGGCTGCAGCTCCAAGCCGTAGTTGGCACGCATTTCGTAAGCCTTTTTAGCCGCAAAAGCACGAATGTTAGGGTCTTGTTTGGCTAGTTGTAAATTGACGGGGATGACAGCGGTAATTTCCGTGATGGGGATGCGGTTATCGAACAGCACCAGGGCTAGTTCGGGCTGTTCCATAGCCGTGAGCAACAGGCCATTAAATCGGATATCGTAGGAGGCTTTGTTGCGTTTTTCGCTGAGGCTGAGTACGCCTGATTCTACACTGTACACAGGGTCGGCCTCTTTGTTAAGCTCGGCTTCTACTACGGGGATGGGGTCGAATACGCTGCGGCCATCCTGTCTTTTGGGCAAGCTTTTTGAGCCTGGGGCTGCTTGTGCGGACTTTTTTTCCTCTGCTGCTGCCGCCCCCAGGGGTTTCGTGGATTTTTCTGAGTCTGGCACAAGTGCCCGTGCGGGTGTTCCGACGGGAGCCATGTTTTCTTTAGGAGCAGTGACCAAGGGCGGGCTGCTACTTGGCGATTTGTTGGGGGCAGTGGGGCTAGGAGCAGGCACTTCCATATTGGGTATAGGTTGAAGCGGGGGCGTATCTTCCCCAGCTTGGCTGAGCTTGAACGCAAGGTAGAGCAGGCCCAGCAACAAAGCCAAGCCCAAAAGATAAAAGCCAGAATGTAGGCGGTCTTTCTCAGGGCTGGGGGTGGTACTAGGCGCAGCAGTGCTAGATCCAGCAGCAGTAATCTCTTGGCGAAGGTCTTGAATGGTTTTCCGGAAGGCTATTTTTTCACTATCTCCGAGTGTCTGGGTGATTTCGCGGTGCAGCTGCACCGCTTGTGCTAGTTCGGGCTTGGCAGCGATCTCTGCCTCGAAGGCCAGATGTTCGGCCTCCGTTAATGCTCCGTTGAGATAGGCCTCGATTTTTTCGTAGAGCGCTTCCTTATTCATGGCTCATAGTTTTGTTGTCTTGTGGTAAGATGTGAAACGCGGATCAGATTGGACTAGTTGAATCAGCTGCTCTTTGCACAAGAACTTGCGTTTTTTTGCGTATCCACTACTACTGAAGGTGAGAATTTGAGCTATTTCCTCCATACTTTTCTTAGCAAAAAACAGCTCTAATAATTCTTGGCATTCTGCTCCCAGCTTTTGGAAGCTGTCCCAGAATAATTGCTGCTTTTCCAGCAGTAGTAGTTCATCCAATTGGGTGGTCTGTTCTATGTATTTGATGTCATCGTTTAAAGTAACTTCGGTTCTTGATTTTTTTTGCAATTGGTTGCCCCATAGGTTTCGGCAAATTCCATACAAGAGCGTGTAGAAACCACTGCTTAGAACGAATCCTGTGGCCCGCGTTTTATCGAACAGAATTAGCAGGGCATCTTGAAAAACGTCTTGTACATCCTCCTCCTTTCCTCCATTGCGTAGGATGAAAGCCCGAATTCGGGGCAGGAAGTCTGTGTAGATGGCCTTTATACCTTCCCGATCGTTGGATTGGATAGCCTGTATATAATTGATACCGTCGGAAGACATAAAATAACGTGTTGTCGGGCGAAAGTAGCACTTTTTTTGTGTTTAATCAGAAAACATAGGTAACTTGCATCAACTTCCCAAATAGAGTATCCCATAGGACGTAAGTTTTGTTCAACTGGGCACGAGCAGCCGAGCGGCTTCGATGGCTCAAGATTGCTATGCTATGAGATGCACCACATTCTTTGTAAGCCTACTTTGTTGTCTTTTTTTACACGGCCAGAAGCCTAATCTGGTGCTGCCGACGCTGCACACGAATCCGGTGTTGGATATGTCTTTTTCGGAAGACGGTCGCTTTTTGCTCACCACCTCCATCAATGAGGCAAAGCTCTGGGAGGCTAGTTCTGGAAAATTGATTCTCACGCTGCAAGGTCGCAACAATGAAGGCTACAGCCTAGCGAAGCTTTCTGCGGATAGGCAGTTGATTGTCACTGCAGGCAACTGTTTTCCCATCGGCGGAAAGGGTAGTCAGGCACCTACGCTGCGCCTGTGGTCGGTAGCGACGGGCGAGGAAGTTCAAATACTAGAAACGCTGCCGCTGGGCTACTGCATTTCCTACTTGGACATTAGCCCTAAAGGCGATCTGCTAGCCGTGGCGCTGAAGAACGACCAAGGAACGGAAGAAACACGGATTTACAACCTGAAAAATAGAAAGCTCACCAACCGCTTTGAGCATGCTGAAACAGGTGTTTTTACCGCGGATGGTAAGCAGTTGATTTTTAAGACCGCCGCGGCTGTTAGTTCAGTCCAAGTGGCTAATGGAAAGGAAGACATCTTATTTCAAGGAGATTGCCTAGCCTATCGGCTCCACAACGATACGCTGAGCCTGCTGACGACGGCCAAATCGCTGAAGCAAATCACGCTAAAAAACAAAGCAGTTGTCAATGAATTTTTCACCGGCACGGCCGAGGCAGGCTGGAGTTTTAGAAGCAGCCTGTGTAGAATTTCCGCCGATGGGAAGCGCCTTTTGAAGGTCTATTCCCAGCCAGCCAACAGCCAGGACCCCCGAGAGCAGATCTTTCGCTTCGAAACCAAAGATACCCGCAGCGGAGCAGTGGTTGCCGACACCCTACTCCAAGATCCGCAATACGCACAAATGGCGCTATCCCCTCAGCTGGATAGATTGATTAGCGCCCCTTATCTGAAAAATGATGATAGCGTTTTTGAAGTAGCGCCCAGCCTGTTTGCCTACGATACCAAAAACGGTGCGTTGAGCCACGATTTTGGGTTGAGTAGCCTTAAGAAAACGGCTAGGGCTAATTTTTTTCCGCCGCGCTTCGAGGTTTATAATGGGGGGGAAATACTACATATCAAAAGGAGTTATCCCAACCGCTCCTCTGTGTTTTTACCACAAAAGGGGCAGCTCTTTTATATCGATTCCGAAGTGGAGCTCTTGAGTTTCGCCAAGGGAGCGGCCATCGTGAAGGATGAGCGCTGGCGCATCACTTGCGACGATGGAATTTCTTACCACCTGGAGGATATCGCTAAAAAGGAAGAAGTGGCCGTGCTCTTGCTGGCAGAGCCCGAAGATGAGGTCGCTACGCAACAAAGTAGCACTTGGGCCGTGAGCACTAGTAGCGGCTTGTTCGATGCTTCACCCGATATGATGGATGATCTGCACTATGCAACGGGCACGGAAATTGTGGGCCTAGAGCAACTTAAAGAGCGCTACTACGAGCCGCGTTTACTACCCAAAATTTTTGGGCTCAATGAGGAAGAGATACGGCAGGCAGCGGGCTTGGAACAGCTGAATCTCTACCCTGAAGTTCTAGAAGCTGCCATAGATTTGGCTACCATGGAACTCCGTGTTAGTTTACAGCCCCGAGACGGGGGCATTGGGCAAGTTAGTCTGTTTATCAATGCTAAAGAAGTAGATGCCAACATCAATCGCAATACGAAGAAAGACTTTTCAGTAGATTGTAGGCCCTTCGAGGCTTTCCTCTTACCAAACCAACAGAATACCATCGAACTGAGACTGTTCGATGCCTCCGGCTGGCTGAAGAGCCCAGCCATTCCGGTTAGTGTAAAGGGAGAAGGGCTACGCGCCAGAGGGGCGAGTAATGCAGGAGGGGCGACTGTATCGCTCGCCGATGACCCCAGCCTCTATGCCATTGTGGTAGGTACTTCCAACTACGAGGGGGAAGCCCTCGATCTGGCATTTGCCGATCGGGATGCCAACTATTTTAGTCGGGCTATTAGCATCATCGCCCCGGGGCTCTTTGAGGAAGATCGGGTACACGTGCATTTGTTAAACACCGACGAGAAAGACAGTGAGCGGGCAGGAACTTCCAGTAAGACGGCTATCAAGCGCTTGTTCGATGAAATCGCTACCAAAGCCAAGGCACAGGATGTATTGATGATCTATTTCTCTGGGCATGGGGTGAACTACGGCACAGCAGAGAATACGCAGTTTTATTACCTGACCAAAGATGTCTCCAGTGAAAATTTGAGCGATCCGGTGGTGCGGGACGGTCGGGCGATCTCCTCCGAGGAACTAACGGAGTGGATCAACAAAATCCCTGCTCTTAAGCAAGTGATGATTTTCGATGCCTGTAATGCGGGGAAAATAATAGATGATATAGCTACTTCTCGCGACCTGATCTCCTCGCAGATCAGGGCGCTAGATCGGATGAAAGACCGAACGGGTATGTTCATTCTTACGGGGGCGGCAGCGGATAAAGCTAGCTTCGAGTCCAATTCTTTTGGACAAGGTTTATTGACCTACAGCCTCTTAGAAGGGATGCGTGGGCTGGCAGCCTTTGAGGATGAGCGGATTGATATATCGCGGCTCTTTAACTATGCCCGGGAGCGCGTGCCCGTTTTGGCAAAAGAACTTCGGGGGGATCAAACCCCCTTGCTAAATATGCCGAAAGGCGGCGGAAGTTTTGACATCGGTATCAACGACGGCCGGGCAGAGGTGCCCATTGCGGTCTCTAAGCCCGTCTTCGTTCGGTCCAATTTTCAGGAGGAAGAAGGCTTCCACGACGTGCTCTCTGTGGCCGCCGCCGTAGCCACTCATTTCAATAGGCTCAATTTGGGAGGAACTTCGCCCTTTGTCTATTCCGATATCTCTGATTATCCCGGTGCTTTCGCCATCAAAGGGCGCTACCGCATCGAGCAAGAAAAGGTGATTTTGACCGCGCTGCTTTATAGAGGCGATGCTATCCGAGGCGAGCGCATCCAAGTAGAAGGCTCAAAAAGCAATATTCCCGATCTGGTCAGAAAGCTGATGACTCAGGTAGAAGGACATTTAGCAAGCCTTGCTCAAAAATAAAATACTGGCTCCTGCGAGCGAAGCGTCAGCCAACGCTATTGCCGAATACTAAATTAGAAACGTATGAAATCCCACACGATTGGTCTGCTACTAGGACTATTTTTCTTATCTTCCCTAGCGGCGCAAAACCGAAGCTTCGGCACTTTGCCGATGGCGCGGGTGAGTGATCCTGCTGCTGTCAGCGCAGGCCCCATAGATTCCTCGGCCTATCAGCGGGCACTGAAGGTATATGAACGGCTCGCGCAAGCCAGGGGCGATTTCCGCTTTCCTGTGCCCGATTTTGCTATGAAAAAAGAGGAAAAAAGCGTGGCCTATATCAATTACTATGATATGGAAGTGACGCTGGAATCGAAGGCCTACGAGGTCTGTGCTTCCTTTGGGGAAGCAGAAATGGACGGCGCCATCGCCTTTTTGATCGGGCACGAGCTAACGCATTACTACGAGAAGCACGCCTGGCGCGAAGGCTTTGTATATGAGCACCAAGATTTGGGCATTGGCATCCAGCTCGATACGCTAGCCGACGGCGCAGCCCAGGAATCTGAAGCCGATTATTTGGGGGGCTTTTTAGCTTATTCCGCGGGCTATGGTTTTTTCGATAAGGGAGACCAAATGATGGATCGGCTCTACGCTGCCTACCGCTTGCCCGAGCAAATACCCGGCTACCCTTCACTGACCGATCGGAAGCTGATGAGCCAGCGATCGGCCGAAAAACTAGCTAGGCTGGTGGACGTTTTTGAAATGGCCAATTTACTCACTGCCGTAGGGAAATACCAGGAAGCCCTCAGGTATTACCGCTATCTACTCATGCACTACCAAAGCCGCGAAACCTACAACAATGTAGGGGTCACCACGCTGTTGGATGCGATGCGATACTTTCGGGAGGGCGAGCTTAAATTCAAATATCCCATTCAATTGGATCTAGAGAGCATCACCGCTAGAGGCGGGGAAGAGGAGGGGCTGCGGGAACGAATGATTCGCCAGGCGCTGCTGCATTTCGATGGTGCGATCAGCCTCGACCCCAACTATGCCCCTGCCTACCTCAACAAGGCCTGCGCCTTTGCTCTATTGGGCGATGTAGAGCGCGCTAAATTCTACGCCAGCGTGGAAGGTAAAGCCGCCGCGGAGCGCGGGAATTACCCCAAAACAGCTACGGATATCGGTATCCTACTGGGGATTTTGGCCGATCAGGCAGGGGAGGTGGCGCTGGCTGGCCAATACTTCCAAGTCGCTGCCGAACGAGGCAGTAAGCTCGCAGCGCACAACTACAATATATTGAAACAGTTGCCTCCACCACCGCCTGCGCCGGCTAGTTTTTCCCTCAGTCAAGAGACCATCGAAGGCCACGAACTCGCTATCCTAAGCCGAAGGCTACGGGTGCGGCTGAACAAGGATGTGAGCATTTCCGACAACGCCCGATTCCGCCAAGCGAGGCCTGGAGGCGAGGCCGGGCAGTCGCGTGTTTTTATCCACGAACTTAATAGTCCTGAAAAGCGCGAAAAATTGTATTTTCACTTCACACAAGAAGACTACACAGGCGAAAGCGGCCGTGGCATAAAAATAGGGGACACCTACGAGGACGTAGCAGCAGCCTATGGGCACGAGCCGAAAACCCTCGAGACCCCCAACGGTGCTATTTTGGTTTACAACAAAAATATTTTCATCCTAGATGCCCAGAACAAGGTGAAACGCTGGGCGGTCTATCAGTTATAGTATGGCCTTATTGAGTGGGGTATTGCCCACCCAATAGGGCTTCGCAATAAAAAGACTATCTTGCCGAGGTAAATGAGAAAGCTATTGCAAAATTTGGTGAGCCCCTACGCTGCAACGGTGACGGTCTTCGTCTTCGTTTTCATCGGCTTTTTGTCTTTAGTAAGGCTCAATCTGCATTTTCTCGACCCAGTGAGCCATGGTGTGAAGGACTACGACATCACCGATATTGTCTATGCCAGGTTTGGGACCAAAAATACGGATATAGATGAACGCATCGTGATTGTCAATACCGATATACCCGATAGAGCCACCATCACGGCCATGCTCGGGCGGATAATGGATGCTCAGCCAAGGGTAGTGGGCATCGATGTTTTTTTTAGTAGCCACAGTGACAATGCCGTGGATAGCAGCCTACAAAAGCTGTTGAAAGAGCATGAAAATATCGTAATCGCCTCCAAGCTTTATCACTATCGGGAAGATGTGGATTTATTCGAGAAGGAAGCGGCAGTGGATACTTTTTTTAGCAACTACAGCAGCACTGGATTTGCCAATTTTCCCAGCACCAACACCAAGACGATTCGCTTTTTTTCGCCCCAAGAAAACACCCGCAACGGCCGAGCCTACAGCCTAGCTACCAACGTGATCAACAAGTACGATCCAGCGGCTGCCGCACGGCTTTTTGCTCGGAAGCGCGCGTTGGAACGCATCCATTATTCTTCAACGGAAGATAATTTTGTCCGCTTCGAGCCAGAGCAGATTTTGGATACTAGCTTCAATCTCTCGGCGGTGCTGGCCGGTAAAATCGTCCTCATAGGCTACATCAACAGCAAGAACGATGAATGCGCCATTTGGGACAAATACTACACGCCGCTCAACCAGCAGTATAGTGGCCGATCGGAACAAGATATGTATGGCGTCATTATCCACGCCAATATCATTCAGATGGTGCTAGACGATAAATTCATCTTCACCATAGCCCCTTGGTTTAGCTACCTACTGGCGCTGCTGCTGTGCTACTTCAACGTCTTATTGCTAGAGCAAATACACGAACAACACCCCCGCTGGTACCATCCCGTCATGCGGATATTGCAAGTGTTGGAGTTTACCATTCTTTTCTTTTTTATATCGCTTATTTTTTACGCCTTTCGCATTAAATGGGATTTTACTATTGGAATGCTGGCCTTGGCTTTGTATTTCGATATTACGCTGAGTTACGAGTCTTTCCTAGATTCTTCCCGCCCGTGGATTAGCAGGCTTCCCAAACTGCTATCCGCCAAGGAAAAGCAGGAAGAAGAGTAACCATGTAGCCCCTTGTCAAATGAACAAGTAAAGAAAGCTTTTTGAAATAGCTCCTACCTCGGTATCCATCCCTTCTAATAAGCGTAGTGGGCGTTTTGGCTGGCAACCATGCGGGAGCAAAGTTTTCTGGTAAGAGCCGTGTTTTGAACAACAAAAACCCTAAACAAGAGCAAAATCTTCCTGTCATGAGACTACTATCCAACCTACTAATTTTCTTTTTCTTTGGCACAGGTTTGCTGCTAGCCCAAGAAGGGGAAGCTGTCATCATTTATCTCTCGGGCAAGGCCACCTATTTTGAGGAAGGTAGCCAGCGCGGCAAAGCCGTCTATCCCGGAAGTCGCTTGGCCACGGCCGGTAGCATCCGCTGTGAAGGGGAGGGGCTGCTCAAGCTGCTTTATGAGGGGGAAACCTTCTCTATTCGCGATAATAAGATATACCCGCTAGGTGATTTATTGCAGCAAGCTAGCGGCGGCTCGAATATTGGTTTCCTCAATCGCTTTTGGTCTTTCCTCACCGGCAGTATGGAGGCCTCTAGGGATGAAAAAGCCTTGGAAGAGAACCACCGCCGATACATGGAAACGGTTTACGCTGGTGTGCAAGGCTGGGTGGCAACTACATTTTCCCTCAAGGGCGATCGCTGGTGCAGCGGCCAGCTGGGGGATGGTGTGCTAACCTTCCGCTGGCAGGGGATGCACCCTGGTCAGGTACTGCGCTTTCGCCTACTGCACAACGCAGATGAAAACCAGGTGGTGCTTTCTGCCCAGCTGCGCGATAGTGCTTTTACGCTGAATCTGTCGCAGCTGTCGCTTACGCCTTTGGCGCGTTATGAGTGGGAGGTCTTATCAACAGATGACGTGGCGGCCAGTCCGCGTTCCGAGCGCCTCACTTTTGTATATCATCCGGCAGGAGAGGCGGAGATACTAGCAGACCTAGCAGCCTTTCAGGATTACCAGGAAGCCAGCCCTGTAGAGCAGGGATTGATGCGCGCCTTTGCCCTAGAACGGGCTGATTTTTTCCACGCAGCGCTGCTGACGTATCAAGCCTTGGTGCGCGAACACCCCGAGAATAAGCTCGGTCTGGACTGCTATGCAGCTTTCCTCGCCCGAATGGATGATTTAGAAGCTGCCAAAGCTTTACTCCTAGCAGCAGCCTCCCCCCAACCCGCAACAGCGCGCGAATAAGCACGTGCCAGAATGTCAACTAAAAAATCACTACCATATGAAATCGATATATCTCTTCTTTACGGGTTTTTTTTGGTGGTCGTCCCTCTTGCTGGCTCAGCATAGTGATATTTTTGCCTTTGTAGAAGACCCCAATGGGGTAGCAGGGGAAGTGCTGCAAGACAACTATAAAATCCGAACGGCTAGAGCCGTTTTCGAAAATTTAGTCCGCACTCGCGGTGACTTTGGGCAGAAAGAACCAGCTTTTGTAATGAACAGTAGAAGGCAGAATATTGCCTGGATGGATACAAAGAGCCGAGAAGTGGGCTTAGAAGAAAAGGCCTACGAAGTTTGTCAGCAATTTGGAGCAGACTCCCTCAACGCCTTGGCTATCCTGCTAGCGCACGAGCTCACGCACTATTATGAAAAGCACGATTGGAACCGGAGTTTCGCTCAGACCAACAGGAATGTAGCTGCCACTCGATACATTTCCAGCCTCGATGAAAGCATCAAGCAAGAGATGCAGGCAGATTATGTTGGGGGCTTTCTGGCTTTCTCGGCGGGCTACCAAGTGTATGATATCATGCCCCGCTTACTACCTAAGCTTTACGAGGTATATGGTTTGCCATCAGCCCTGCCGGGCTACCCGACTTTGGAGGATCGCATCAAGATGAGCCGAAACGCCAGCAATCAGCTGCGCCGCTTGGTAGGCGTCTATGAGACAGCACAGATGCTCACCGTCCTGGAGGAGTATCGCGCGGCTGCAACTTACTATGCTTATGTACTGGAAGATTTTCAGAGCCGAGAAATTGCTAACAATATCGGTACCAACCTCTGCTTAGCGGCCCTCGCCTACTTCAGTACTCCCGAGATGCCCTTCATACTACCGCTGGAAATAGATGCCAACTCCCGCTTAAATAGCCTGAAAAACGTGGAGCTTCAACGCATCGAAATCCGAGAGCGGATGCTCGGTGAAGCCTTAAAGGCATTTGACCGAGCGATCCATCTGGATCCTAACTATGTTCCCGCCCACATCAATACCGCAGCGGCTTATGTTTTACTGGCGCGGTGGGAAGATGCAGCCTATTGGATCAGAAGAACCAAGCAGCTAACAGGGTTCGGCTCTGGAGGAGAAGATCACTTCGCTCAAGATCTGCAAGTACTGGAAGGCATCCTGGCCGCGCTACAAGGCCAAAAGCAGCAAGCGGAGCAGTTATTTTCTACCCTAGCGGAGCAGAATTTCTTCCTAGCAAAACTCAATTTGGCTATTTTACAGGAAAAAGCACGGCCTTCTGTAGTGGTAGATGGCAGAGCGGAAGCCGTTGTGATAGACGGTATCCAGTTAAACCGTTTTTTGGCAGCGCCTTTGCCGATGGAGGAGGTGGTGCTCTCCGAACAGATCATATGCGGCAGTAAGACGCTGGCTGGATCAGATGTCTGGCTGCACTACGCTAATGATGGCAAAGAATATACCGTGGTGCAATGGACTAAACCACAAAGCAGCGACCGCACGCTAAAAGGGCTTGGCATAGGCAGCGTAGCCGAGGAGGTGCAGCAGCATTACGGAGACCCTCCCAGGCAAGTGAATACCACCAAGGGACTGTTGTGGGTATATCCGGGTGTTCAGCTCCTATTTTCCTTCGATGCGCAGGCTAAGGTGAATGGCTGGGGCAGCTATCGAAAATCAACAGAAAAATAAAATCAATCAGCAGGGAACTTTTTCCTTCCCTTCCAAATCAAGCAGTATGAGACGTACATTCATTTTATTCAGCAGTTTATTGTTATTGTGCTCGTTGGCGGCTCAGCAAGCTGCAGCGCCAGTAGTGATCCTTCATTCCAGCGGTAAGATTCGCTACCAGGCACCAGACAGCAAGAAAAAGCAGAAGGTGTTGGATGGCGCGGTTTTAAAGGCCGACGGCCAGTTGCTGATGAAGCCTGGCAGCGAAGCATTGCTTTTCCACAACAACCATTTTGCTAGTGTAAAAGCGGAGCCACAGCTTTCGCTCAGCGCCGCCTTTGCAGATGTTGACCCGGAGGAGGCCTATCTCGATTTTGATCTTACTTTTAGTGATTTCGTTATGGCTGCCGTGCAGACAGCTGCCAGCTCTAGTAATAGCGCAGCGGCTTGGGGCGGCATCAAAACATCCAGTAAGACCGGCGACGGCTGGGGCGGAATTAAAACCACTAGTAAGACCGGCGACGGTTGGGGCGGCATTAAGACTGCTAGCAAAACGGGCGACGGCTGGGGAAACATCCGTACAGGAACCAAAACGGGCGACGGCTGGGGCGGTAAAGGCAAGCGCATCACCGCTATTAGCCCATTCGGCAAGTTCATTCCCGCGCTCGCCACGTTCTACTGGTCTAAACCAGCCGGAAAACCGCTTTACTCTTTTCAAATTACAGACGAAATAGGCAGCAAGGTTTTGGAGACCACCACCCAAGACACTTTCCTTCAAATAGACCTTAGCCGCCCACCTTTTGAGCCAACGAAACGCTACAATTGGTGGGTAACAACGGCTGATGACGAAGCCAAGGCTTCCAACAAAGTAGCCATTGCTTTCACCACCATGGATGCTTTGCAAACGGCCAAACAAGAAGCAATAGAAGCGCCGCTCTACCAAGAAAGCGCCCCTACCATCCAGCTATCCATGGAAGCGATTGCGCTGGAGAGAGCAAACCTCTTTCGGGCTGCCGACCAAACTTACCAACGCGCCAGAAAAGCCGCGCCCAAGAATGAATTCCTGCGCCTCATGCACGCCGCTTTTTGGCTGCGCAATGGCAACGAGGAAATGGCCAGTAGCGCCTACCGGATGAAACCTTAAAATGTAGCAAGTACTTGTAGGGTAGCTTCTTAGGACACTTGAAAGGCTTCGGCTTGTACTATTTTCAGTATAAGCACTGCTCCTGCACTTATGTGCCCGCCTCCAGCCCGTCTGGGTTTTAGTAGGGCGTGAGCCAGATTGATAATTGCTGCTTAAAATTAAGGCTTGCACTAGCATACAACTATTATATTATGAAATTTTACCGCTTTTGCCCAATACTGTCTTTTTGCTGGCTGCTATGTTTTTCTGTAACATTGCAGGCGCAAATAAAGCCTATGATCAAATCGGCCACTACCCGAGCGGTAGTGATCGGGGTGGCTAAATTTCAGCATGAACGGATCCCCCCACTGGAATTTGCACACCGAGACGCCATCGCCTTTGCCGATTTTTTGCAAAGTGAAGCGGGCGGTGGGCTAGCCGCAGAACAGTATAAACTGCTCATCAACGAACAGGCCACCCAAGGGCAGGTGGCCATGGCTTTCACTTGGCTGTTGGAAGAAACTCAAGAAGGAGACCGAGCCATCATTTATTTCTCAGGCCATGGCGATATGGAAAACCAAACCTACTCCAAAAGAGGCTACCTGCTCACCTACGATACGCATCCTACCACTTATATGGCCGGCGGAGCCTTCCCCCTGACACATATTCACGACATCATCGAGACCCTCCGCAAAGTGAAGGGGGCTGAGGTGGTGCTGATTACCGATGCCTGCCATGCCGGGGCCCTAGCTGGAAGCGAAAATAAAGGAGCGCAAGCCACTAATTTCTTGCTGGCGGAGCAAACCGCTGATATAAAGCTGCTCTCCTGCCAACCGGATGAATTTTCTGCCGAAGGCCGGCAGTGGGGTGGGGGTCACGGCGTGTTCACCCACTATCTAATCGACGGGCTCACTGGCCTGGCGGATAGAGACGAGGACAAGGTGGTATCGCTCTTCGAGCTAAAGCGCTATTTAGAGGATGAAGTCCGCTTGGCGGTGGCACCCCGTCCGCAAAATCCCAATGTAAGCGGCAACCTCAGTACCGAGATGGCCTTCGTAGATATAGTGGCGCTGGAGCAACTAATAGACAAGCGCCGTGGCGAACCAGCCGATGTAAGCAACGAAATCAAAGGGCTGCGCCTTAAGTCAGTACGCTTAAACCAAGATTCGATCATTCTGAGGCTCTACCAAGCTTTTAATGTAGCGCTCAACAGGAAGCAGTTGTTGTATCCGGAGGAAGGGTCGGCCTACACGCTTTATATGCGGCTAAAAGATGAAGCAACGATTGCACCCTATCAGCAGGAGATGCGATTGCAATTGGTAGCGGCCTTGCAGGAAGAAGCGCAACAAGCCATCAATGATTACCTCGCTGCCAGCCCCTTTGAGCTGCGTCGCCGATGGGCTGCTTCCCCCGTTTATCTTCAGTATCCTGCTTATCTGCGGGTCGCCGCTAGTCTGCTGGGCGAGCAGCATTTTATGCATCAAGATTTGCTCACCAAGGCGCTTTATTTCGAAGGCCTCAACGATCGCTTAGCGGCCGAAAAGAGCAGCGAACCTACCGAACTTCTTGAAAAAGCTATGCAAATGCAAAAGAAAGTATTGGAACTAGACTCCACTGCCGCCTATGCCTACAACGAGCTAGGCTTATTGGCTCGCCGAAGCAGCGCCTACGACGAAAGTATCGGACATTTTGATCAGGCACTGGCCTATTCACCTACTTGGGTACTAGCCATCGCCAACCGTTGTGCTAGCCTAGTGGACGAGGAACAATACGAACAGGCCATGGACAACTGCCAATTTGCCTTGCAGTTGGATAGTACCTTTTCCTTGGCACATCACAATATGGGAGCCACTTTCAAAGCAAGGGAAGAATGGGATAAAGCCATCGCCGCCTTCCAGAAAGCGATTGATTATGAACCCTCCTATGCCCTTTCCCATAGCGGCCTGGGGGATGCTTATTACTTTTCGGGTAATAAAGCGGCAGCGCAAGCCGCCTGGACAAAAGCTTACAGCTTGGATAGCAGCCGTCTTATTGATTTGTACAACACGGGTATCGTGGCTCGCGAACAAGGCCGCGCAGCAGAGGCCATCACTATCTTCGAACAATACGTGGAAAGCGATGCTAGCGATTATGAGGCCTACCAAGAAATTGCCATCGCAGCGCTGCTCCTAGCGCAAACCGATAAAGCCCGAACAGCGCTAGCCCAAGCCAAGATGTTGAAGCCCACTTCTGCCGAGACTTACTACCTGCTGGCTTCCTTGGAGGCTTCCCTAGACAACAAAGCGGCAGCTATTACCGCCCTGGAAACGGCTCGTTCGCTGGGTTTTACCGACTTCGCCCGCCTTGCCGCCGACCCGCTCTGGCAGACCATGCGGCAGCAGCCAGAAATAAAAGCTTTGATCGACTAACGCCGAGCTGGTTTTTAGCGTCCTTAGCTGTAAACAAAAAACTGAGCGATGCTAAAAATGAATCTAAATACTCGGACGCCCATGGAATCACTTGTCAAAACGGCTTGGAGACAACGCGAGCATCCACCACTCACTTTTCTTATACACCTGGCTCTTTTGCTCTTGCTGCCCCTCACCGCAAGCTATGCACAATGCCCTTTTACACCAAGTGTGGTGGGCGACACCCTGCTGTGCCCCAATCAAACAGTAGGCGTTCTGAGCACTCAAGAATACGAAAGCTACCAATGGTATCGGCGGAATTTCCTTTCCAATGATACCGAGTTGCTGCCAGGCGAAAATGAGCAAAATCTAAGCTACCCTGCTGAATCGCTACCGGCTTATTTTAGCGTGGAAGTGAGCCAAAATGCTTGTACGCTCAGGTCGGAAGAAATCCTGGTAGATGGCGTATTATTTCTGCTTCCCTTTGTGATACAGAGCGGAGAATATACTTTTGATGGCAATACGGGGATATTTTCCATTTGCCAAGGTGATACCCTCTTCTTGGAACTTGGCCTTCCCTACGATACCAACATTACCTGGTTCAAAAACGGACAGCCAATTGCCGACCAAAGCGCGATGCGTTATGCCGTGACTACTGCAGGCGCCTACACGGTAGAGGCTGCCCCTAGCGAATGCCCTGGTTTTATACAGCCTCTGGGCTTAGTCTTGGACGTAGAAGAACGGACTTGTGAAACGAATCTCTCGCCTATTCTCGATCCGCAGGAAGTACAAATTTTCCCCAACCCAACACAAGGAAGGGTACAACTTTTGTCAGAAAAATGGCCGATACAAGCCGCACGAGTCTTTGGTAGCAACGGGCAGCTTCTTCGAGCTATTCGTTGGCCCGCCGCTGCGCAGCAGCAACTTGATTTGAAGGATCTACCTGCTGGCCTGTATTTTGTAGAACTCAACACCACGCAGGGTAGCTATCGGAAAAAGCTGGTGAAGTGGTAAGCCAATAAGTACTTGGACAAATAGGTGGCTCACGCAGGAGCAAAGTTTACTTTTTAGGAGCAAGGCTATTGGCTAAGGCAGAATTCTGTCCATCCTGTTAATCCTGTCTAAAACCTGTCAACGTTACGCTCGCAGAATTCTGTCCATCCTGTTAATCCTGTCTAAAACCTGTCAACGTCGCGCTCGCAGAATTCTGTCCATCCTGTTAATCCTGTCTAAAACCTGTCAACGTCGCGCTCGCAGAATCCTTCAAATCCTGCGCGCCCGTCTGGGTCTAAAAAATCCGCGTCAATCGATCCAATCTGCGTCATCTGCGTTCCATTGGCACCACAGCTAGGGGGAGCATTCGTCGCGCTACGCTGACGAACGACGCCTCCGAGCAGGGTGCGGAAATCTTGGCTTCGCGGGAAAGTCATCTGCGTTCCATGAAGGAATATGGGTTTTCTCTGAGGTTTTAGGTTGAGAAGCTAGGCTCCTTCGGTGGGTCAGCGACCCACCGAAGGAGTATTTACTATTGTTTCACCAGCTGGCGAACGGCTATTTGTCTGCCGCTATTGGTTTGTATTACCACCTGGTAGGTGCCGGCGGCTAAGTTGTCTAGGGGAAGGATAAGCTGCCCGCCTGACTGCCCATCTAGCCAGGCGCGCGCCAGCAGTAGGCGCCCTTGTTGGTCGAATAGCTGCGCTTGTAGTCTTTCCGTTCCAGACCAATCCAGATCAATATAGACGGGGCCCGTGCTGGGGTTGGGGTAGAGCGATAGCTGGGTGATGCCGGGGTCGTCTTCCACGCGGGTATCGATGCGGAGGTTGAGGCGGATAAGAAAGCTGTTGTCTTGGCCGTTATTGGGGGCATTGTTCAAGACCGTGCCGCTGTAGGTATAGATGCCTTCGGCGAGCCCGCTAGGGTCGATGCGTACTTCGTGGTCGGTCGTATTCCCTACCGCCAGCGTTCCATTAGCCGGCTGTATGCTGAGCCAAGAAGGGAAGGCGCCGCCAGCAGGACTGATGGCGTAGGCTAGGGCGTTGCGTAGCAGTTGCAGGCTATGCTCGCTGCTTTCCTCGAAGGTGAAACCTAGATAGATCACCTCCCCGCGCTGCTGCTGGAAGCTAGCGATGCAGGTGTTCCCAAACATTCGCCCGAAGGTGCTAGCTGCTTGCTGTGGCCCGCCGACGAGGAAGGTCGTCCGCTCCGTAGAAAGAATGGTGTCAGGCAGGCCTTCTAGTATAGGATGGTTAGCGGTGCTGAGTACGATCGGCACGCCAGCGGGGTTGCTGCGTACAAAAGTGGCACTGAAAAGCCCCAAGGCAGCGGGCGTGCTGCCTGCTTCGCCACCAGTAAGAATAACGCGCCCCCCTCTTTCCATAAATTCCGCAATCGGCAAGCGCATGGCTGCCAGCACGGCGGGATCGGGCGACACCATGTCGGGGATGAACAAGACCTCCGCCTCGGTGAGCAAGCGGCGCAGCGTATCGGCTTCGGTGGTGGCTTGCAGCGAAGCCATGATGCCGGGCGTGGCCTCGAACACAGGCGCTAGCACTTGCTCGTAGCTCGTGGGGTTCATGGCATAGGACCAGACGAGCATATTCCCCAGGCTTTCGCCGATTTGGTAGCGCAGCGGCTGGCTTCCTACGCTGCCGATCATCAAGGAGCGGAAACTGGTATCCTGGCTATGGAGGAGGTCCAGCTCAACAAAGACGGGGCTGTAGTCCATTTCAGCGGCGGCCAGGCCATTGCCATCGAGGTAGATGGTTTGCGGGGCTATCCTGGGGCCTTCCAGCAGCAGCGTGGCCGTGTGTTGGCCGATGGCTTGCGGGCTAAAACGGATGGGCAGGTTCACAAAGCTCCGAGGGGCTATTTCCAGGCTATCGGCTTCCAGGCTGAACTGTGCATTGTCCACTTCAATCGTATAGATATGGAGTACATCGAGGCCTGTATTGCTGATGCGGAGCTGCCGCGCTCGGCTGCTAGTGAGCTGCACACTACCAAAGTGTAGGCTATCGGCGGATAGTGCTATGGAGGGCTCACCGGTGACGATCATGCGCACGGGGATACTTTGCTGGGGATTATCGGGGTCGTTGCTGCGGATGCTGAGGAAGCTTTCGTAGATGCCGGCCGTGAGGCTGCTGGCATCGAAGGTGATGGGCACAGCGGTCTGTTCTTCGCCACCGAGTACAAAAGGAGCGGGCGGCGTGCTCAGCCAATCCACGCTATTTTCTTGGAAAAGGCGCAGGGCGTGGCGGTTGGCAAAAGCCGGATCGAAGCCCACGGCCGAGCTATTCTCAATGCGTACTTCTAGCTGTCCGTCCTGGACAAACTCAGCGGGGACGTCAATGAAGACGCTATCGGGCAGGTTATCGGTGAGGTTGCGGTTGTTGAGCAAGCCTTGGTCGCTACCGTTTAGGAAATAGCGCACCCGCTCGGCTGGCGAGCTAAAGTCGCCCTGAAAGACAAAAAGCAAGCGGAAGGGCGAAGAATTGAGCGGCAAGTCGGGGAAAAGGTGAAGGGTGGTATTGTTATCGGCCGTGTAGAACTGTTCACTTTCGGCTGTATAAACGCCTGGGGTGACTTCCAAGCGCAGCGGGCTAAGCTCGGCGGCGTTGCGCAGCAGGATACTGCTATCTTTGGTGCTGGCGGCGGGAAGTTCCACGACCAGTCTATCGGGTGTTTCCACCGCCAAAACGGGAGGCACTGCTAGGGTCGCTTGTAGCACTACGCCGAGCTGACCCGCATTGGTATTGATCTCCAACAAGCCTTGCTCCAATTGAGCTAGCACGGCTCCCGCGAGCGCCATCTCATCTTCCTCCAGAAACGCAATGTCTAGCAGCAAACGATCTTGGGGGGCGAGGGTGAGCGGACTAAAATCGGTGCTAAAGCGCGGATCATCGAAGCTGAGGCTGCTGATTTCCAGCGGTGCGGCGCCGATATTGGTGATGCTGAGCGATTGCTGTCCCCGTTCGCCGATGCGTACGAAGCCAAAATCGAGGCTATCGCTGCTCACTTGTGCGATGGGGCGGCCGGTGAGGTGTAGCTGAACGAGCACGGGAATTCTCGGCTGGTCGGCATCGCTGCTGATGAGGAAAAGGGTATCTTGATAATCGCCCGGGATAAGATCTTCGGTGAGCACTTGGAGGGGGAAATCGCTGTTGCTACTGGCGGGTAAGGTACTCGGGAAATCCGCTGGCCCTTGCAGGTAAGGAATTTTATCGTAGCGGAAGCTGACGCGGTGGAGGTTGGCAAAACCCAGAGTGGAGACCGTATTGGAGCTACGCACTTCCACTTCTATTTGCCCATCGGCTAGCCAACTAGCGAGCTGGGAACGGTTGGGGGAGAGGGTGAAGAAGCGGGAAGCGGGGTTGTTGTTGCCCCCCAGCACGGCGAGGAGTTCGCCTTCTACTGTGACGCTGGCTTGCTTGCCGCTGCTGCCGAAATCACCTTCGATATAGACCTCTAAAACGGGATTGGGTAGTAGTGCGGGCAGGCTGCTAAACTGGTGGCTAGTGGATCGGTTGCCGAGCGTGAACGTCTGGTTGCTGACGCGCTGCACGGGAGAAAAATCAGGGAACTGGGCCGCAAAATAGCTCGTTCGCGCACTTCCGTTGGTGATGGCGATGGGGTAGGAGCGGCTTTCGCCCACTTCCATCGTATCGATGATGCTGTTGGGGCTCACGGCGATAGAGACGCCTTCCTGCACCAGCAGATCGAGGTAGGCCGTATCGGCGCTGCTGCAATTGGCATCGTAGGCTGTCACGCGATACATCCCGGCTTGGGTGAAGGCGTGGCTAACGGGGCCATTGACAAAAAGGGCGGGGCTGCCGTCGCCAAAATCATAGGTCAGCGGGCCGGGGAGGCTGGCGGTGCCTTGGAAGACGATCGGCTCGTTGATAGCGGGCGCATCGAGGCTGGCATTAAAACTGGCGTCTGGCGGGCGGTTGCTAGTGCTGCTGCCCCAGCGAATTTCCCAGCCGTCGTCGGTGCCGCCGCCATCCGAAGACCAGCGCAGGCTAATAACTGGGCCGCTGCTCGTGATGCTGCGGGCGGGAAGCGCACCGCTCAAGACAGCCAACTCTTGGCCAGTTCCTTCGGGGCCATCATAAACAAGGAGGCGATCGGAGAAGATCTCTGTCCGAAAGCGAATTAACTGCAAGGTGATGGGCGTGCCATCGGGGTTTTCGATCGTCAGCATACTGGCTTCCCCATTTTGGTAGCGCGCACGGGGCCCACCACTGTCGAAGAGGACGCCTCGGCAGCTTACGATGGTGAGGGTATCCGCCACAGGCATGGTATCAAATTGGCAATAGACATTGTCTGGGTCGATCAATACGGCGGCTGTTTGGGTTAGCGTATCGCTATTGCCCAAGCAGTCTTCTACCCGTAGGCTGACGGTGTAGGCACCAGGAGCACTGTAGATATGCTGCGGCGCTTCTTCGTTGCTGCTGTTGCCATCGCCAAAATCCCAGAAATAGGCATCGCCCAAGCTACTGTTGACGAAACGGACGGTATCGCCCAGATTACAAAAAGGCCCCTCCACGCGGAAGGCGGCGATGGCTTCGTTGGGCAAAGCTACGGTGACGTTAACGGCTTGCCAGGCGGCCACCACTTGGTCTATCTTCGGGGAGCAGCTCCCGAATGCTGAGGCCGCAGCCAGCAGGGAATTAAAAGCTGCATCGGCGTAGGTGCTGCTTTCGGTGAGGTAGAAAGCATTGTTGCGGTAGGCGATTTCCAGAGCATCTTGTAGCCCGAGGCCTTGGACGTTGTAGGGCGTACCAAACTCGTTGGTGCCGCTGCCGCCTTCGGTGAGCAGGTAGAACCAGTGGTTGGAGGGGCCGCTATTGTTGTGCACGCCGCCGCCATCTACCCAGAACTGCCCTTGGTAGGCCTTGGGATTGTTGAAGATATTGGGGTTTTCCATGCTCCGGATACCTTGGCCGTTGCGGGTAACATCGCTACCGACGCGCCAGTTGGCCACATCGGGGCGGAAGGTGAAATTGGTAGCGGCACCAAAAATATCGCTAAAGGATTCGTTGAGCCCGCCCGATTCATTGTTGTAGATCAAGCGCGAAGTGCGGTTGGTGAGGCCGTGGGTGAACTCATGAGCGACCACATCGAGGCTGATGGAAGGCAGGTTGATGCTTGAACCGTTGGCGCCATCGCCGAAGGTAGAACGGCGGCCATCCCAGAAAGCATTGGCGTAGTTTTGGCCGTAGTGGACGTGAGATTCCAGCGCTTCGCCTTCGCCATCGATGCTGTTGCGCCCCAGGCCTTGGAGGAGATCGTAGAACTTCTCGGCGCCCCAGTGGCAATCGGTAGCGATTTCATTGCGTTGGGCATTGACGTTGTCCCAGTAGTTGTCGTCGTCGTGGAAATCATCATAGGGGTAGGCCGTTTGGTTTTGGGCATTGTAGGTAAAGATCCCTTTGCCGCGGGTCGTTTCTTGCAGCACGAAGGTGGT
>DAITME010000062.1:0-25539 GCA_036835305.1 Lewinella sp. | reverse complement strand
CTGCTGATGCCTATCATTTCAAGGCAGCTTTAGTTTTTAGTGAACCTGGTAGATATTATGTAAGGTTTGATACTGGCTCAGATTTGTTACTTAGGTATGCTCATCCAGCATTGCTTTGTAATGGTAACAGGAGGGAGGAGATTCTGATTTTCTATACCAACCCCAGCACGACCTATTCTAACTACGAGAATATTCTTACGGCGAGTGGCGTACCTTACCTGCAAACCGGTTCCTTTGAACGAAGGCAGAGTATAGGCGCTCACGCTTTTATCGTAACAGAATAAAGTAAAGGGCAGCCCTCGCCCAAAATGTGCAGGGCTGCCGCTTTTTAGCCCAAGAGGATGCTTCGCATCACCACGATTTTCGCCTAGGGCAACCAGCTTGTTCAATAAGCCGCTGGAGTGAACATGATGTGTAGAATACTTACTTTTGTGATATATGTAGCTTCAAGTAGCTGCTTGAGTTGTTAGCGAAATATCAAAAGTAGGGTAGCTGATGTGTGTACGATTTCTTTTGTTTTCTTTTCTCGCTTTTGTGTGTTGCACACCGGGCAGCGCACAGATTGTAAACATTGAAGACCGCCGCAACACGAAAGACACCCTGGGCTGGTTTGGGCAGATAGACCTTGGGGGCAACCTCAGTAGAAATGCGAACGAAGTCTTTACCCTACAAGGCGCTTTGCGGGTGGATCATTTTCGTAAGAAGTTGCATCTTTTCTTCATCAGCGATTACCGAATGGTGCAAGCCAATGGCGCCAACTTCCTGAATGCCTCTTTTGGGCATTTTCGTGTCAGCAGGCGTTTGACTAGTCGTTTGGAATGGGAGGCTTTCAGCCAGCTGCAGTATGATGAGCAGCTGCGCTTGAATCTTCGCTTTTTGCTAGGTAGTGGGCCTCGCTTGCAGCTTAGTAAGGGCGATGCCTTCAATGCTTTTCTGGGCATCCTTTACATGTATGAACACGACGAACTACAGCAAGGGGAAGCATCTTTTCGGGATCATCGGCTCAGTAATTATCTGAGCTTGTCATGGGCGCTGAATAAGCAGATTACACTTTCTACGATTTCCTACTACCAGCCGCGCCTGTGGACTTTCGATCAGAGCCGCCTAAGCAGCATCAGCAATCTGCGTTTTTCTCTTACGCACCGCCTACAATTCCAAACAGCCCTGAACCTTACCTACGATGCCCGCATCAATGCTGTTTTTCCGGAAGTGCCCAAAGTGACCTATCTTTGGAAGAACGGGCTGCGCTTTTCGTTTTGAGGAAGCATCGGCGGAGGGCCTTGATAAAGCACGGCTCTTTTTGAGCGAAGCTTGCTCCCGCCTTAGGCAAAAATAAATAAATCTTACTCCTCTTCGATGGCTGCTTTTTTTTCTTCCAGGGTAGTTTTAAAGTCGCGGTTAACGGCAATACCTGCATTGAGCTCGAAGCCGATCAGCAAAATGAGGGCATTGAGTTGCATCCAGAGCATCACGATGATGATGGTGGCGATGGAGCCATAGAACTTGGCGTAGGTATCGTAGCGGTTGAATTCATCGACATAAAAGCTAAAGGCCACACTGGTAGCCAGACTCAGGATGGCCGCTAGGGTAACGCCGGGCGAGAAATAACTGAATCGCCGATAAGTAGCCGCCCCGAATCGGTATAAGCTCCCGATGGTGAAATAATAAAGCAGCAGCATGATGACCCAGCGAGATGCATCGATGAGGAAGGTGGTGGCGCGGCTGAGGTTCACTAAATCGGTAATCCATTGGATGATATTTCCGCCCATAATGACCAAAATGGCGCTGGCCGTGAGCAGCAGCCCTAGTAAGCCTGTTAGCCCCACGGCCACCAGCCGTTTGCGCAAGGCCGAGCGCTGCCGGAAAGTTTTGTGGTAGGATTTCTCGAAGCTCACCATCATGGCCAGCATCCCATTACTGCTGAAATAAATAGCGAGTAGCATACCAAAACTAAGCAAGCCAATTTTCGGCGAGTTGGCAATTTCCTGTATAAAGCCAAAGAGCACATCCCCTGCCTGCCCGGGCATGACATGCTGGATTTCATCGTAGAGGGTGGCGTTGAAATTAGCTAAATCGGGAAACCACTGAACGAAAATATCCAGCACAAAGGGAATAAGCGTAAAGAGCGTGAGTAAGGAAGGAAAGAGAGATAGAAAAAAACTGAAAGCGATGCTGTTGGCACGGGTAAAGAGATCATCTCTTTGAACTTCCAACCAGACAAATTCCCCCACTTCGTAGATGTTGACGCCGTGAAAGCCCGGTAGAGAGCGCCGCTTTGTGTAGGCAACGAAGGTGCGGATGAGGGGAAGTTCTTCCACCCAGGTTTTTAGCTTAGCTAGGCTCCACCTTTTGTTGGTCTTACTCAAAATATGGCTGTAGTTTTTCTAGTAGGATGTTGGGTGGCGGAATGGTTCGCCCGCTTTTTTTATCCACAAAGCAAAGTTTGACGCTGCCGCCATTGACGAGTTTTTGGGCTTCGTTGAAAATCTCCACATGAAAGCTGATCGTTTGTTGAGGGAGTTTGCGCAAGCTGGTGGAGATGGTGAGCAGCTCGTCGTATTTAGCAGGCCGCACATAGCGCATTTGTAGGCTCATCACGGGCATCATCACTTGGTGTTTTTCCTCCAGTTCGGCATAGCTGAGCCCCAAGGAACGCAGCATTTCCACTCGCCCGATTTCATAGAGCATCGGGTAGTTGCCATAGTAGAGGTAGCCCATTTGATCGGTCTCCCCGTATCTAACCCGTTTATTGGTTCGATGGTTGAACATAGTGCTTGCTAGATTAGCCTCTTTGGATGGGGCAGGTCATACAGTGGCTTCCGCCGCGGCCACGGCTCAATTCGGAGCTGGGCAGGGTGATGATGGTTTTCTTGATTTCGTCGGGCCGCACAATACCATCGGCAAAGGCTTTTAGTAAGTCATTGGCGTGCATGACGCGGTAGCCTGCTTGCTCGAAAGCTTTTTCGGTAACGGTGTTGCGGTCGTAAGTGACCGCCACTCCCGGTTTGATAGCAACCAGGTTGCAGGCATCCGTCCACTGCTCTCTTTCTTGGAAGGGACTTTCCCCGCCGCCGGAATAGATGAAGCGCGCCTTCGGGTTGATCTCCTGGAGGATGAAATCCTTGAGGTTGACGTAGCTAGCTTTGCTACCATCAGCGCGCCAGACTTCCACAGAGGCATTAACGCCATCGATGATAATGGGCTTAAAGCAGACATAGTCGTCTTTGTCTATTTGTGTAAAGATCGTGTCGAGGTGCATGAAGGAACGCTCGGCGGGCACGTTCACCATTGCTACGTTATTGATCACCTTTTGCTCGAAGAGCCGGTTGGCCAGGCTGCGAATGCCATAGGCTGTGGAGCGTTCGCTGGCACCGATGAGCAGGTAGTCTTTGTTCATAATCATCACATCGCCCCCTTCGACGCTGATTTTATCTCCAAGTTTGGAGGGGGGGAAGATATCTACGCTGTTGAGGTTGATAATTTTACCTTCCTTGCGCATGGGGGCAAATAGGGGATGAGCCCACATGACGAAGCGGGTCAGGAAATTCTCCCGGAAGCGCGCTTGCTTAGCGGCTTTGGTGATGATGATGTGGTCGTTGACAGTGACGGCTACATCGCGAGTGAAGATAAAATTGGGGATGGGGTCGAATAAGACGTGGCCCTCGCTTTCCCAATAGCCCGTGATGAGGGTATCGGTCAGTTCATCATGCGGCAGCGCCAGTAATTTTTCAACCAAACCTTTGGGTTGTTCTTCCCATTCGATGATGAGCTCCAGCATTTCGCGCTTAGCTTCGGCATCGTAGTCTAGTGCTTCCTGGAAAAGATCGGCAATTTCTAGCACCTGGTCTTTGCCCAAAAATTGCCGGAGTAAGCTGGTAAAGACATCGTGTTCTTCCTGCAATTTGGGGAGATGAACGATGTCGTCGAAAAGTAATTCTTCTGCTCTTTTGGGGGAGATTCGGCTGGTTCCTGCATCTGGCCGATGCACGAGTACTTGCCTGAGTGGATCAATTTCTGAGTGTACGCTGATGATTTTAGACATGATTGGGCGGTTTTTTACCCCATCTTCGGTGATAGGGAAGTGGTAGGGCAAATGTAAGCAAACTATACTGAAAACGGAGCGAATGCATAGTGGCTCCGCAGCGGAGTAGGCTAAGTGCGAGCCTCCAAAGAGTTGGGTGGATAAGCCCTGGCGACTACTGATACTTTAAAATTAGCCGAGCACAAATAGGGGAAGAAGATCGATAAAGCCGCTTATCTTTGCACAGCGCTCGCTTGGAACGAAAAATAAATCTTACCTTTGCAATGCCTTTTGAGAAATATTGAAAATAAGGCGAGCTGCCCAAACGTTAAGGAAATCATAACGCTCAATAATGCAGTTCAAACGAGCATTAGGATGGTTAGGTAGGCGGATCGCACTACCATAGCGTTAACATAATCTTTTACTTATTGTCTGATAATGAACAAACTACTCCAAATTAGTCTGGCTTTCGCCCTATTACTTGCTTTGCCTGTTGCGGTTTTGCAAGCTCAAGCCGCTTGTGCTGAAACAGAAGACGGTCGTTTTGTGAACCCCACCACCGGCGGCCCTTGTGTGAACACGGTGGTGAGTGCCGTTCCTTTCCTCCGCATAGCTCCGGATGCGCGGGGGGCAGCGATGGGGGACGTGGGCTTGGCACTTTCGCCAGATGCCAATGCCATCCACTACAACGCCAGCCGTTGGGCTTTTGCCGAGGAAGATCTCAGTATGAGTGCCACTTATACGCCTTGGTTGCAGGCCTTGGGCTTGAATGATGTTTACTTGGCTTATTTGGCGGGCTACAAAAAACTAGATGATATCCAAGCTATTGGCGGATCACTGCGCTATTTTAGCCTCGGAGATATTCAATATACCGACGAAAACGCCCAGCCACTTGGCGTAGGTAAGCCCAACGAATTCGAGCTCGCCGCCGCTTATGCTCGTAAGCTATCCGATCGGTTTAGCGGTAGCCTTACCTTGAAGTATATCAATTCCAACTTAGCGGCTGGGCAGCAGGTAGGATCCGAGATCCTGGAGGTAGGCCAATCCTTTGCTGGCGATATCGGCTTTAGTTACCGCAACGACAGAATACGCACCAAGAGTGGCAAAACCAATGCTTTTGCTGTGGGGATGGCTATCACGAACATCGGTGCCAAGATCACTTACACCCAAGATACCCTCCGCGATTTCCTACCTGCCAACTTCGGCTTAGGAATGGCTTACACTTTCGAGCTAGATGAGTACAATACCATCACCCTCACGGGCGAAGCTAACAAACTATTAGTGCCTAGCCCCTGTTTGGGAGAAGGCTGTGATGATCGTGAGCGTCGCAATCAATCGCCCATCGCGGCTATTGCAAGCAGCTGGAGCGATGCCCCAGGAGGCTTTGGAGAAGAGCTGCGGGAGTTTACCTTCGCTGCGGGTGCAGAGTATTGGTACGATAAGCAATTTGCTGTTCGGACTGGCTATTTCTACGAAAATGCTACCAAAGGCAATCGCCAGTACCTGACGGCTGGCTTGGGATTAAAGTACAATATCTTTGGTCTAAACTTTAGCTACCTAATTCCCACAAGCAACCAGCGCAACCCGCTGGATAATACGCTGCGCTTCAGCATTATCTTCGATTTTGGAGCCCAAGTAGAAGCTACAAAATAAACATGACTACTTTTGATGTCACCTTGCCGGTGCTCAATGAAGCGGCTACCTTGCGCAAGCAGGTAGCCGCTTTGTGTGTTTTTTTACAGACACACTTCCCGCGGCCCAATCAGTGGCGAATTGTAATTGCCGACAATGGTAGTACCGATGCGACTCGACAGATAGCCGAGGAGCTTAGCCAAATCTACTCGGAGGTAGTCTGGATCAGCGTGCCAAGAAAGGGCGTTGGCCTCGCGCTGAAAACAAGCTGGACACAGAGCGAAGCTGATGTAGTGGGCTATATGGACTTGGATTTAGCGACCGATCTTCCCCATTTTTTAGAGGCCTTTGCCCTGCTGGATCGCGGGGAGGCAGATTTGGTGTATGCCACTCGCCTACATCCACGTGCCAAAGTCATTGGCCGCACTTGGAAGCGCGAGATCAGCAGCAGGCTGTTTAATTGGCTGCTGCGTACTTACTTGGGGGTGGGTTTTAGCGATGGCATGTGTGGCTTTAAGTTTTTGTACAGGGATCAACTCGCGGTCCTCATGGCAGGTGGTGCCGATAACGACGGCTGGTTTTTCAGCACAGAATTGCTCACCGTAGCAGAATGGCAGGGGCTACGCCTAGGAGAATTACCGGTACGGTGGACGGACGATGCCGCTAGTAGTAAAGTAAAGATACTGCCCTTGGCGCTGCGGTATATTCGAGCGATGCGGCGGCTAAAGACTCGCAAGCTAGCCAGAATATGAAGCCGGATGCACTTGTGATTGGAGGCGGTATTTTTGGTTGCCATGCCGCTCATTTCCTCGCGCAGCGAGGCTTGGAGGTGGTGCTGTTGGAGCAAGACGCTGCGCTCATTCAGCGGGCTAGTATCGTCAACCAAGCGCGACTGCATGCGGGCTACCATTACCCCCGCGCTATTGCTACAGCGCTAGCAAGCGATCATTATCTGCCGCGGTTTCGGGAAGATTTTGCTCATTGTATTCACAGCCAGTTCACACACTATTACGCCATTGCCCAACGTGCCAGCCTCACGGATGCAGCGCAATTTCAACATTTTTGTGCTTATCTTGGCTTACCTTGCGAAGCAGTGGACAAACATCCTGCCTTTCAGTACGATCAGTTGGAAGCTGTTTTTGCTACGCAGGAGGATAGCTTCGATCCGCTGTTGCTAGCCGAGCACTACAGGTATTTGGTAGCATCGCACCCGCGCATCAAAACCTATCTCCGCAGCCGAGTGGGTAGGGTAAGGCGGGAGGGCGATAGCTTCAAATTGACTTTAGTACATCATCACAGCAGGGAGGAAAGTGCTCTGGAAACCCCTTTGGTGCTCAACGCTACGTATTCCAGCATCAATACCACCAACCGGCAGTTTGGGCTGGGGGAGATTCCCCTCCAACACGAAATTGCAGAGATGGCTTTCGTGCAGGTTGCGGCCAGTTTCCAGCAGTCGGCCATCACGGTGATGGATGGCCCTTTTTGTTCCTTAATGCCTTATGGCAAAACAGGCTGGCACTCGCTATCGTCGGTGGCCTATACCCATCAGCGGATCAGTTATGGAGCTGTGCCCAACTTTGGTTGTATGGAGCGGGAAACCAATTGCCAGCCCAATGCTACGGCTATTTGTAGCGATTGCCCTAGCCGCCCAGCTTCCAATTACGCTAAGATGCTCAGCCAGCTTCGGCGCTACCTTTCCGGGAGTGTAGGGCTGGACTACCAGCATAGCCGCTTTACCATAAAAGCGAAGCTGCAGGCCAATACGATTGATGATGGCCGCCCGACGGAGGTATTGCTGCTCCAAGATCAGCCTGCCTACTTCTGTGTTTTTGCTGGGAAAATTAACAATATTTACGCGGTGGAGGAAGCTTTGGATGCTCATTTGGGGGGCGAGTAGCATTTACTCTCCTAGCTGTGGTGCCACTGCGCATTTACACCTCATATCTTTGCAATGAGGTACAAATTTAGGGAAAAAACCGATATTACAGCGCAGTAATATTGGGCTGGTCAGGCAAGTCGGTTCACACCTAGGTAAGCACTGCGCTATACCGTCTCGGAGGAGCTTTTTGTCGCTGCGCGCCCCAAAAAGATGCCTCCGAGGAGAAATGCTGGTTTCCCCGCTTTGTTCGAAGCCAGAAGTTCTGCACCCTGCTCGGAGGCGTCGTTCGGAAGCGCAGCGAACGAATGCTAGCTGTCTAAAAACCTTGCTCCTAAAAAGAAAACCTTGCTCCCGCGAGAGCAATGACTACGCAACGCCTTGCTCGTTCACACGCCTGCAAAATACCTACTGCAAAACTTCCGTATCGGTGCTGAGGGTGATGCGTCCGTCGGTGAGCAAGATGCGCTTTAGCCCACTAACTTTAGGTAGCTCATAGTGAAAGAAATAGCGCGCAGTTTGTAGTTTGGATCGATAGAAAGCTTTATCGGTCTCGTGCGCGGCACTTTGTAGCCCGATGACCGCGGCTTGAGCTTGCTCCAGCCAGACCCAGGCCAGTACATGCAGAGCAAAATAATCGAGGAAGAGCGTCGCATCCGCCAAGAAGACTCGCGGATTTTCATTTTTGGCCAAGCCGATGAGGTGCTGCATGACTTGCTGTACGCCACCAAGGCTTTGGGCTAGGCTGGAGGCCATAGCGTGGCAGGCTTCCTGTGCCATAGCAGCTTTAATAACGGCCTGTATTTCCTCCGTCAGGAATTGGATGGCTTGGCCATTTTCCATCAGTATTTTACGGCCTAATAGATCCATACCATGGATGGTAGTGGTGCCTTCGTAGATGCTATTGACGCGAATATCGCGGAAATATTGCTCTAGCGGAAAATCGTCGGTATAGCCTGCGCCGCCGAGTACTTGCATGCCGACACTGACGGCCTCGTTGCCGTATTCACTGGGGTAGCTCTTGGCGATGGGCGTGAGGAGCTCGAGCAGCAGATGATGACGGTGGCGAACAAGCGCGTCGCTGTGGGCTTCGGCCACATCATTGAAAAAACTACACTTAAGTAGTAGGGCAATGCTGCCTTCTACCACTGCTTTTTGGAAAAAGAGCATCCGCTTTACATCGGCATGCTCGATGATGGGTACTTGCGGCGAGTGGATGTCTTTGTTGTCGGGGTGCCGGCCTTGGGGGCGTTCTTTGGCATATTGCAGGCTGGCATAGTAGGCGGCGCTGGCTGTGCCGGCAGCCATGAGGCCAGTGCCGATCCGCGCTTCGTTCATCATCTGGAACATATGCTTGAGCCCCTTGAACTCTTCGCCTACCAAGTAGCCGATGCAGTCGCCTTGTTCGCCATACATCAAGTGGGCGGCGACATAGCCTTTTTGGCCCATTTTACCGTAGATTCCAGCGGTGGTGACGTGGTTGTCCACTAGTTGTCCCCCTTCAAGGCGGAATTTAGGAACAACAAAAAGCCCCACGCCCTTGGTACCTGCTGGTCCGTCTTTCTTCCGCGCCAATAGCAAGTGGACGACGTTTTCTACGCTATCATGATCACCGCCAGAGATATAGATTTTCTGTCCTTTGATGCGGTAGTTGCCATCCCCTACGGCGGTATAGTGGGTGCTGATATCGCTTAGGGAACTGCCGGCCTGAGGCTCGGTAAGGGCCATCGTGCCTTGCCATTGGCCGCTCATCATCTTGGGTAGGTAGGTTGCTTGCAGAGCTTCGGTGCCGAAGGTGCGAATGAGGTTGGCCGCGCCGGAGGTCAGCAGGCCATAGGCTGCAATATTGGCATTGGCGGCATGAAAAATAAATAGGCTCGCATTGGTGAGGGTGAGGGGGAGTTGCTGTCCGCCTTGCTCGTAATTCCAGGTAGCGTTCAGCCAGCCGCCTTCGCCCAGTGCGCGCATGCCTTCCCCAACGGCTGGGTTGACATGTACCTGCCCATCTTTGTAGTAAGCCTTGTTTTTATCCATTTCCCGATAAAAAGGGTATAAGTACTGATCGCCGAGTTGCTGGGCAGCTTCCAGCATCATATCCGCTACTTCCGTATCAAAATCGGCGTAGCGATCGATATTTTTGAGCTGCTCGAGGCGGATGACTTCCCGAAGAAGGAATTGTAGATTGCGAAGGTGAACGTAAGGCATGGAAAGTGGAAAGTGGAAAGTGGAAAGTGATGCACTGGGTAGAGATGTAGCATTGCCACGTCTACAGGCAGACAGTTGTTGCTCATACCTTTGAAATGGGCATGAATGCAGGAGCAGTGCCTTCTTTACTGAGCCATGTTTTTGGGCCAAGATCATTGAGATCGGACTACTGCCGCAGCTTGGCCAAAGGTAGCGAATTTTCGCTAAGTAGGCAAACATCTTTTATTTTGTGGCCGATTTTTTTTGTTTGGCGATTACTTTTTGCTCGTTGTTGCTATCATAAATGGTGTAGCTTTCGTATTTGGCTTTATCTTTTTCAGCCCAGAGGTCTTTGCCGATTTCGCATATTTTTATGAATTCGTCGTAGAGTAGATTGCCGATTTCCACGCGGCTTTCCACGGCGATATCGCGGTCGGCCACCTTGTCTTGTTGTATATTAATAGCCGTTTCAAAAGCTTGGCAAGCATCTGCTACTTTTCGCAGTACATTTTCATTGAGTCCGGTATCTGCCAGGAAGTCAATCTGTGCCCGGGCTACGCGGATAACGCGGCGGCCACAAAATAGGAGTTGGGCATCGGTCATATCGCCCATTTTAGCAGTGCCGAATTTGCGGTAGCGGCCGCTGCGGTTGCTGTATTTCATTTTTACCCGCGTCATGACGCCTCGTATGGCAGATTTGAGTCGTTCGGCCGCTTCGTATTTTTTGTCCGTCACGATCATTTGGTCGCCTAGCAATTCGTCATCATCGGGTAGGGCAGCAAATTTTTGGCAGCGGTCGTGGAAACCCTTCAAGCGATGGACGTCGTAGCCATAGGCCTCGAACTCAGCGATGTCTCGTTTTGCAAGGCGAATACTCTCTGTACAGCGTTGGTATAAATCCGCATCAGGGAAGTTGTATTTTCTATTGACAGCCTGCTTTTTCATGGGAAACAGTTTGTTTTTGTTTTGCTTGAATATTAAACAAAGATAGCTGTTATTTTTTAAATGACAATAGAAAGTTGAAAATAAGGCAGCAGCCTCCTCACTCAACCATTAAAATGGCCAAGTGTATCTATTATGGTGGGCTTTTTGTCTGAAAAAGATGCCAACTGCCTGCAAAATGCTAACTTTACACTTTGTGGCTAGTTTTCATCATAGATTGGCCGAGGGAAAACAAAATTTATCGCTTAGATGACAACTAAATATGAAGGAGAGGGCGTGGACGAGCGCTTCGTGGACGTATTGATGAAAGCCCTTGAGAAGAAAAACCTGGAAGGCTTTGATTATTTGGAATTCAAGCAATCAATGGCGGCTTTGGGTAAAGTGGGCATTACGGGAGAAACGGCCGTGAAGTCGGCTTTTGCCACGGGTACAACGATGGGGCTGACGCTTGAGAAATTGCTGAATTCTGCGGCCTATTACCAGCAGGTATTGTTAGATGAAAAAGCGCAATTTGAGCTGAGTATGCAGCGCTACGTCAAAGACCGCGTGGAGGGCAAGCGCCAAGAAACGACCACGCTGAAAAAGCAGATTGCCGATTGGCAAAACCAGATCGATCAGCTCAAAAAGCAAATTGTTAAGGCCGAAGATACCATTGCTTCTGCCGATGCACAAATTGCCGAAGCCAAGCAAAAGGCTGCCGAGAACCAGGCCAGTTTCGAGGCCACGCTAAAAGTCATTACCGAAGCCATTCAGGATGATATGGAAGAGGTTAAACGAACAATCGGATAGGTACTATGCAAGAATTTCCTAGCACACCTAAGTCTTTTTGGCGCCGTCCGGAAGGCATCGCGGGGCTACTCTTTTTAGTAGCGCTTCTGGCTGGCGGCGGCTTGTTGATTAGTACTTACTGGGCAACGATCATAGCCGCTATGGCGAATACGTTGGTCTTGGCTGCCACACTGCTGGCGCTTGGGGTGCTCGTTTATATGGTCGCAGACCCCAAAACGCGAGCCTTGGTCTCCTACATGTACAAAAGCGCGATGCGCGCCGCAACGAGCTTGTTTGTGCAGATAGACCCAGTGGGCATCCTGAAGAATTATGTGGAGGAAATGAGCAGCAACCTCCAAAAGCTACGCGAGCAAATCGGGAAAATACGTGGACAAATGCGGCAGCTCTCTACCCTGATTACCACCAACGAAAAGGAAATAGAGAATCAGCTCAGCCTCGCTAAAATAGCCCAGCAGCAAGGGAAGCAGCAGCCGATGATCCTGAGTAGCCGAAAAGCTGCTCGTCTCAAAGAGAGCAACGAAAAATACGGCGCACTGCTCAGTAAGCTCAATATCCTGTATCGTATCCTGACTAAGATGCACGATAACAGCGAAATTCTGGTGGAGGATACCAAAGACCAAGTCAAACTTAAGGAACAGGAGCGCAAAGCGATTCGCGCTAGCCACTCGGCTATGAAATCGGCCATGAGTGTTATCAATGGCGACCCCGATCAGCGGGCAATGTTCGATATGGCTATGGAAGCCATCACCGAGGATGTGGCCAATAAAGTAGGGGAAATGGAACGCTTCATGGAAATGAGCAGCACTTTCATGAGCACTATAGACTTGCAGCAGGGTGTCTTCGAAGAACAAGGCCTCAAAATGTTGGAGGAATACGAACGAAAGAGTGAACTCCTCCTAAGTGGAGGTAAAATCAATACCGACACGCTGGATATCAACAGCCGCCCCAGAGCTAAGCCCGAAGCAGAAAAACAAGCCGCGGGAAAGAAACAAAATGGCCAAGCGAGCGGCTACGATCAGTTTTTTTAAATTTACTGTTGGCCTATCCAGCTGGCGATGATGCGCAGCGCGGTAGGGCTGAAGGTTTCCTCGATACGACCATACTCTGTAGGTAGTCC
Organism: Lewinella sp.; assembly: GCA_036835305.1. Lineage (GTDB taxonomy): Bacteria > Bacteroidota > Bacteroidia > Chitinophagales > Saprospiraceae > Neolewinella. The sequence continues at coordinate 12,978 of DAITME010000062.1, read as the reverse complement.
GCTTTCGGAAGTTTGGAAAAGGTGGTTAAGGTCTGCCAATTCTACGATGGTTAGCGCTTTATTGCCATTGCTGCCTACTTGTCTAGCAATGCCTTCGAGGTTGATTGTAGCAGGCACTTGAAGATCGTTTGCTCCGTTAACCGCTAGAAGAGGAACCTTCACGCGAGAGAAGTAAACCGCTGGATCGACAGATAAAAAATACCGAAACCAAGCGCTATTGAGCCCACCAATTTGGCTGCGGGCGAAAGCTTCTTTGTCTGCAATGGCGCGCTGCAAAGGCGCTGGCAGCTCATCAAAAGACGCTACGAATATTTCTAACAAGGCTGTTTCCATTTCTTCTGTACTGTGCTCGGGGTGTTCTTTGATGTAGGCGTAGGCTTGGCGGATAGGGCGAAGATTGCGCTGCACCACCTCCGACGGAGCCCCCATTTTCTCTTGAATAGCCGTACTTTGCAACATCAATAAGGTATCGGAGGGAATACCAGGGCCTGCAAGCGAAACCGCAAAGTCCACTCCTTCGTATTCTGCCGCTACCATGGCTGCGATTAGGCCGCCCTCGCTATGTCCCACGATGCCGAAGCGTGCTTTTTTTACTTCCTTCCTGCTGCGAAGATAAGACAGGGCTGCGGCGGCATCTTCCGCAAAATCTGCGGTGGTAGCGCTTCCATGGTCTCCTGTAGATTGTGCAATGCCGCGGTCATCGTAGCGCAAAACAGCAATTCCTTGCCGTGTGAGGAAATCGCTCAGTACAAGGAAAGGACGGTGGTTGATATCGGCACCCAATTCGGAGTTTCTATCTTGCCCACCCGAACCAGAAACGAGCAGGACGGCCTGTTGTGGTTTTTTATCTAGCGGCATCGTGAGCTCTCCTGCCAATACTACCCCTTCCGCCCCACCGGGAAAGCTGACCGTCTCGCGGATATAGGGGAAATCGTTGGGTTCTTGTGCTCGCTTCTTCATACCATTGCGGGCGGGTGGGGTGCGGCCAAAGTCGAGCGTAAAATCAAAGCCAGCCTGATTAAAATCGCCGGAAAGACCGAATTCGCTGAGGGTCGCCGTATAGCTAGCGCCTAATGATTTAATCTGAAAGCTAAATTGGTTACCAACCAATTGTATCGCATCCATCTCTAAGCCGTAAGCTTTTTGGTCGGGGCTATCCATGCTGCCACGTAGTTGCCTATCCTCTTCCTGGATATGTAGTACCAGCGCAAGCTTGGTACCCATGGCATCTAGCGTACCGTACCAGTCGCCCGCAATAGACTGGGCGCTCAACGTACTAGTGAACAAGAAAAGGAGGCAATAGCAGTAAGTCTTCATTGAAAATAATTTGTTTGAAATTGGGTGAAGTTAGGCAGCTTTTCTACCTTTGTGATAAATTAGTACAAAATTGGCTAAACTAAGGACGAATCATGGATCAAATAGTAAGGCTGCCGGTATGAGTGGCGGTACCATGACAAAAATAGGTATTTTTGGTGCCATTATTGCCGCGCTAGCTTGGGGCTTCCAGCAATTTACTACAAACGATGGGCTAGGAAGCGAAGACAATGAGCGGATTGACTATGTCGGCGCCGAAAATTTCTACCCCACGGGCGGTGGCGGCGAGCTGGTGAAGCACGGCGCCTTTACCTTGTCTTACGACGAAGAATGGGAACAAGCTGAATGGACAGCGCATGTCCTCACCCGCGAAAACCTACAAAAAGAACGAACAGCCAGGAGTAACGACTTTCGCCCCGATCCTAGCGTGCGTACCCAATCTGCTACGGATGATGACTACCGCGGCTCGGGTTATGATCGCGGCCACCTCGTGCCAGATGCTGATCTAGCTTGGGATGAGACTTTTTCAAGCGAGACTTTTTACATGAGTAACATTAGCCCCCAGGCGCGGCAATTCAATCAGGGAATTTGGCGGGAACTAGAGGAAACTACTCGCGACTGGGCCAAAAAATTTGGCCGCCTCTATGTTATTAGCGGCCCTGTTATGACCGAGAATCCGAAAGGCACCATCGGCCGCCAAAACCGAATAGCCATACCAGCGGCTTACTTCAAAGTATTGCTGGATTTGGATGAACCAGAGCTGAAAGGCATTGGATTTGTCATTCCCAACCAAGTAAGCTTCGATCCACTTTTCAATTACGCCAGGAGCATTGACGAAATAGAGGAAATCACAGGGCTAGATTTTTTCCCCAATCTAATGCCTAAAACCCTGGAAAATGAGATAGAAGCCAAAGGAAATATCGATCTTTGGCCATTCAATAAAAACCGCTACGACAGGCGAATCAACAACTGGAACAATGTCAGCAGCAACTAAGCAGGAAGCATTTAAGGCCGCCATCGAGCAGGGCTATACTTTCAAAGGAGATTATTTTGTAATGGGCGGCGCTATGTTGGAAGGCCAGCCGATCACGGGCTGTCAGGTGAAAATCCCCTTAGCTACCCTCAACAGACATGGCCTTATTGCCGGTGCCACGGGGACGGGAAAAACCAAGACGCTTCAGATTATCGCCGAGCAGCTCTCGGCTAAAGGCGTGCCCGTGATGGTCATGGATATCAAAGGCGACCTGAGCGGAATCGCAGCCGAAGGCACGGATCATCCTAAAATTCAAGAACGCCACGAGCACATCGGGATTCCATTCAAAGCAGGTACCAGCCCTATCGAGTTTCTGAGCCTCAGTGCGGAGCCTGGTGTTCGGCTGCGGGCAACTGTTTCGGAGTTCGGCCCGGTTTTATTTAGTAAAATGCTAGATTTGAACGATACTCAGGGCGGTATCATGGCTGTTGCTTTCAAGTATGCTGATGACCATCAGCTGCCCCTCTTGGATCTAAAAGATTTGCGCAAAATCCTCCAATACCTTTCCAACGAAGGAAAGAAGGAGATAGAGGCAGAATATGGCCGCGTCTCGCCCGTAAGCATTGGGGCGATCGTGCGCAAGCTCGTGGAACTGGAGCAGCAAGGAGCCGACACCTTTTTCGGCGAACCTTCCTTCGAGGTAGAAGACCTCACCAGGATCGATGAGCTGGGCCGCGGCATCGTTTCCGTACTGCGCCTCACGGATATTCAGGACAAGCCCAAGCTCTTCAGCACTTTTATGCTGCAGCTCCTAGCGGAAGTTTATACCACTTTCCCCGAGGAAGGTGATATGGCACAGCCTAAGTTGGTTATTTTTATCGACGAGGCGCACCTGGTTTTCCGAGAAGCCACCAAGGCTTTGCTAGAGCAACTCGAAGCCATTATTAAACTCATTCGCTCAAAAGGCGTGGGTATTTTCTTCGTCACCCAGAACCCTGCGGATATCCCCAATGCTGTGCTGGGGCAGCTGGGCTTTAAGGTACAGCACGCTCTGCGCGCTTTCACAGCCAAAGACCGCAAAGACATCAAGCTGGCGGCTCAAAACTACCCGCTGAGTGATTTCTACGATACGGAGCAGCTCATTACAGCGCTTGGTACGGGTGAAGCCTTTGTTACCGTCTTAGACAGTAAAGGCCGGCCCACACCGCTGGTACATACCCTGTTGCGCGCGCCCCAAAGCCGCATGGATGTACTCACCGAGGCGGAAATCAGCAAAATTGTAAAGCATTCCTCACTAGTAAGCAAGTATGAGCGCGAGCTCGATCGGGAAAGTGCCTATGAATTGCTCAACAAGAAAATAGCGGCCGCCGCCGAAGCTGAGCACCAAGCCGAAGTAGCCGAGCAAAAGAAAAAGGCCGCAGGATCGAGTAGTAGCGGGCGGGCACAAAAATCTACCCTTGAAAAGGTAATCAATAGTACCACCACGCGCCAAATTGGGAATACCATCGCTAGGGAGTTTACCCGAGGCTTGCTAGGGATGCTGGGTATTAAAACTCCCACGAGCCGCAGGCGGCGGTAGCTTTCTCTTTGCTATCGCCTAGCCCCATACAGGTAGGGTGGGTTGGAAGATCCAGACGGGCACGGCGGGCATACATGCAGGAGCAAGGCTGATGAGGAAGAGCGATGTTTTTTTATGGAAATGATAAAATTAGGTAGCTCGTGGCTACTGCTGCTGGCTATACAGAGCTTATTTTTTAGCTGCCACACCAGAGAGGCAAGCCCACAACTAAGCAAGAAAGCAGAGACAACTTGGCTGCCAACATGGTCAACTGCCATGCAGCTAGTTGAACCGCACAATATGCCGCCCGAACCAGGATTGGCCTACAACACATTGAGGCAAATAGTAAGGGTATCGGTGGGGGGGGATAGCTTACGCCTTCGTTTATCGAATGCCTACGGGCGTTCACCACTACACATTCGGGCGGCTCAGGTAGCGGCTGCCTTGGAAGAAGGGGCTATTGATCCGGAGCAACAGGTTTCGCTACTTTTCTCAGGAAAAAAGGCAATCTTAATTCCTCCAGGGGAGACTGTTTATTCCGATCCTTTCCTTTTTGCACTCTTGCCAAGAATGGACCTAGCCATTACGCTTTATTTTGGTGAAACACCAGAAGAAATCAGTGGCCACCCCGGCTCGAGAACACAATCCTTCTTGATGACAGGGCGGCAGCTAGGGGAGAAGAAAGCAGTAGGTGCCCTAGCTGTAGAACGCTGGTATTTCATCCAAGACCTTCAGGTGAGGGCTGCTGCCGCTACCGCCGCGGCGGTGGTGGTGTTGGGAAATTCTATTACCGACGGCAGAGGCTCTGGGACAAATAAGCAAAACCGCTGGCCAGATATTTTGTCCGAGAGGATGACTTACTATACCGATACACGCAACATAGCGGTGCTAAACCAAGGAATAGGCGGGAACTGTATGCTGCGCTTTTGCGTGGGCCCCGCAGCCATCGATCGCATGGAGCGTGACGTTTTTGAACAAGCTCAGGTGCGCTGGTTGCTACTCTTGCTGGGGGTGAATGACATCGGGCAGGCCAAAGATTCGCTGGCGGCGGACACCATAGCAACAGCCTTAATAGCCACCTATGCTCAGCTGATCGAAAAGGCGCATGAAAAGGACATACAAGTTTTTGGTGCTACCATCCTTCCTTTCGGAGCTTCTTTCTACTTCGAGCCTTTTCGGGAGGCTAGCAGAGCGAGGGTGAACGACTGGATTCGCAACAGGGGCCGCTTTGATCGGGTCATTGATTTCGATCAGTTAATGCGAGATCCACAGGATAGTCTTATGCTAAGAGAGTCGCTGCATACAGGCGATTTTCTTCATCCCAATGAAGCAGGCTACCGAAGAATGGGAGAAGCCATTCCACTCACTTGGTTTGGTGGAAATAAGGATTAGCTTTTTTTTGGTAGCAGTCCGGCAGCTGCCAACCTTGCTGCACTCAACTTGTTGTGCTATAAAGTATATGCCAATGTCTGTCAGAAGAGTATCTTTATTTTTGGTTGTCATCTTTTTTCTTCTGTCCTGCAACCAGCAACAAGCGCAAGTCGCTACTGGGCAAGATGGAGCGAAAGGAAAGGCACAGGAAGCGGCTTACCGCTATGCCCCGCCAGCGGAGGAAGGACTGGTTGAAAACTTTGATACCACCGAAGTTTACTGGAAAAATATCCTAGCGCCAATGGCCTATCAGGTACTGCGGGAGGAAGGTACCGAGCGAGCTTTCACGGGTGCTTTATGGGATAATAAAAAAGAGGGAATTTATACCTGCGCGGGCTGTGGGTTACCGCTGTTTAGCAGTGCTACGAAATATGAGTCGGGCACAGGCTGGCCGTCTTTCTACGAACCTATCCACCCAAATTATATCGGCAAGCACGAGGATAAGCGCTACGGTATGCTGCGTACCGAGGTACATTGCGCGCGCTGTGGTGGCCACCAAGGCCATGTCTTTCCCGATGGTCCCCAGCCTACGGGTTTGCGCTACTGCATCAATTCCGTATCGCTCAATTTCGTGCCTGCGGCAGAGGCCTTGGAAGAATAAATGACGAAGGGGGAAGCAATGAGTTGGCTGCGCAGCAAAGCGAAAAACTGAATTGAAATCCTATAAATAGGCGCAAAAGTCATAACTTTGCCCAGCTTTTAGCAAAGGTCCCATAGTTCAATGGATAGAACAATGGTTTCCTAAACCGTAGATGCAGGTTCGATCCCTGCTGGGACCACTCAAGAAATGTTATTTCTTTTCTCTAGCAGCGGCTAGTGGATCCTTCGAGCGGAGGAGCGCCTGTGCTTGTTGTAGCACCTCATCCCCTGCTTGCATGACTCTGTAGTGGGCTTCCGAGCCGTAATAGTGTTTGGCTAGGCGCGCTTTGAAGTACAAGAGTAGTTCCTCCTCTTGGATGGGGCTCAGCCGGCCAAGGAATCTGTCTAGCGATTGCTCGGCTCTGTCGCGCAGCGTACGCAGGATATTTGCGCGATCTGGCTGGAAGCTGGCTAGAAATTCACGAAGGCTTTCTTTTCTGCTGCTGGGGTATTGCTCCAGATAGGTATAGACATAGGCGGCTACTTCTTGCCGCATCCAAAGGTAATCTTCGTTGAAGAAGAGACTATCCATCGGTACAAACACATCGGGTTGTATGCCGCCGCCGCCATAGACGGGGTGTCCTAGATCGGTATAGTACTGCCGGCTACTATCCATGTTGGCACTGCTGCTGCCGTTGAGTTCGCCATTGTGATAGCGGTTCATCCAGTCGTCGTTGTAGGCTTCTCTTTCCCCATTTTCGTAGGATCGTTGAATGCTTCTACCACTGGGTGTGTAGTAGCGAGACACCGTGAGGCGTAGTGCGGAGCCATCGCTGAGTTCATATTGTTCTTGTACCAAGCCTTTGCCGAAGCTGCGCCGACCTACGATGATACCCCTATCGTGGTCTTGTACAGCGCCAGCTACAATTTCGCTGGCGGATGCGGAGCCTTCGTCTATCAGTATCGCTACGTTATCGATGCGGTAAAAGGCACGGCCATTGCTGGTATATTCCCGCCTTTTTACGCTGGCGCCTTCGGTGTATACAAGCAACTGACCGCGTTCGGGGAAAAGCTGGCTGAGCAGCTTGATGGCCTGCTCCATGTAGCCACCGGGGTTTTGGCGCAGATCAATGATTAGGTTGCCAGTGTTTTGTTCGCTGACGAGTTTTTTAAGGGCTTCCGAAAATTCGGTGTAGGTGGTGGCGCTAAAGCGGTTGATTTTAATATAGGCCGTATTGTCATCTAGGGCATAGGCGGCATCTACGCTGTAAACTGGGATGGGGGCTCGGGTAATGGTGAAGGGTAGTAAGGCTTGGTGCCCCAGGCGCTTAACCATTACTTTCGCTTCCGAACCCGAAGGCCCTTTTAGGAGCTTGGTGGGGTCAATGTCTCGGGCAGCTGGCCCTGCCACTAGGCTATCGTCAATCATGATGATCTTATCACCTGCCTGTATGCCCGCTACTTCGCTGGGGCCGCCCGCTAGGGCACTCACCACCACAATGGTATCTTGTATGGTCATGAACTCAATCCCCACACCATCGAAATTGCCTTCCATTTGCTCCATGAGCGCTTGCATCTCCTCAGCGGGGATGAAACTAGAGTGGGGGTCCAGCTCATCGAGTATGGCTTTGATGGCAGCGCGTGTGAGTACTTCCTGATCTACTTCCTCTACGTAGCGAGCTTCTATATAGCTGAGTAGTTCTTCCACGCGACCCTTGTTCTTGCCCAAGAGACCACTGACACTGCTATTTTGCTGACTCATCATACTCGAATGGCCGCCCAAGCGCAGCCCGATATACAAGCCAATTATTAGCGTGAGCGCAAAAAGAAGTGGCCACCAAATTTTTGAACCAGCCGAAGGGGAGGAATTAGCATTTCTCATAAAGAAAGATACAGCAAAGGCGCTAAATTGTTTTATCATAGAATTGACAAAAATCACAGTTTCAAGCGATTTTTATCAACGGCCTAGGCTCCAGACAGCCTTACCTTTGGGGCGCAAAATACAAGAATTATGAACCCAAATGCCGCTGTAAGTACGATTATGACAAGCAAATTGGTAACTGTTCAGCCAGATACGCCTGCAACGGTGATTGATAAGCTGTTCAAGCAACAAAAGTTCCACCATTTGCCAGTGGTAGCAGCAGGATCGAAGTTGGTGGGGATCATTAGCCGAGAAGATTTCCGAAAGCTTTATCACCATCTTTCACTCAGCACGACAGGGAAAACCTGGACAGAAAATGAGTTAAACTACCTCACGGCTGATGCGATCATGACGAAATATCCCATGACCCTCAGCCCTGATGATTCTATCGGCCTAGCCGCCGATATCTTCCTTGCCAATCGCTTTCATGCGCTACCCATCGTGGATGGGGAAACCTTGGAAGGACTGGTCACTAGCCACGACCTCCTTGCTTATTGCTTCGAAAAAGTCTTTCCAGGGGAAGGTACTTTGCCTTACGAAGAAGAATTCTAAGGAAACACTATTTTTGCCGATCGAGTACCGGAAATTTTCCTATTTTGTGCCATGAACTTTCTGGCGCACCTTTCGCTTACCCAGCAAGATGCCGAGTGGCAGATGGGCAATTTCTTAGGTGATTATACCAAAGGCCGCCCGCCGGCACATTACCCGCTGAAGGTGCAGCAGGGTATCTGGTTGCACCGGCAAATTGATATGGCCACCGATCGGCACGAGGCCGTTCGGGCCATGGCTGCGCGCATCAAGTACCGCCATGGCCCTTATGCGGGTGTGGTTACCGATGTGGTTTTTGATTATTACCTGTATCAAAATTGGGAAGCATGGGGTTTTCCTGCCTTCGATGCCTTCTGCCAACAAACCTACACCAACCTACTCAGTCAGACGGCTTATCTGCCAGCAGCATTGCAAAACCGTGTACAAAATATGGTGGCACACCGCTGGCTAGATGCTTATACTTCCACCGAAGGTATTTTAGATGTTTTTGGACGCATGCGACCCCGCTTTAGTCAGCCCGATTACCTAGAGGGGATGGCCGATACTTTGCAAGAAGAAGATGCTTTCTTCAACCAAGCCTTCCTGGCTTTGTTTCCTGATTTAATGCAAGTAGTAAAAGAATTTTGTGGGCAAAGCTGAATCATTAAATTTAAGGTTAGAACGCTTCGCGCCAGCGCTAAACATCAAGCTAGAAGCCAATCAGCGTATGGTTCAGTGCGTGGCGCGCCGTACGTGGCTCGTTTTACAACCGGAGGAGTTTGTGCGGCAATTGCTGCTGCTCTTTTTGCTCTCGGATATGAAGTACAATCGCAACCGGATCACCGTAGAACGTGGCCTCTCTGTACATCAAGCTAAGAAGCGAACCGATATATTGGTTTTTGACCCCGATATGCGTCCTTTTTTGCTTCTGGAGTGCAAAGCGCACACGGTTCCCCTAACAAATGCCGCATTCCGGCAGGCAGGCATTTATAATACGGCTTTGAAGGTGCCTTATTTGGTGGTTTCTAATGGCCGGCAGACCTATGTTGCTGAAATCAACTACGAGCGGGAAGATTTTACTTTGCTTGCTCACTTTCCTGAATACCCCCGATGATGCAAGACCAAGCACTACTGCGGGTAACTTCTCTGGGTATTCGTTTCGGCGAGCAGCAGGTAGTGGATGGGATAGCTTTTAGCGTGGCTGCTGGCGATTGCCTGGCGATAGTAGGGGAGTCCGGCTCGGGGAAAAGCCTGACAGCCCGCGCTATTTTAGGACTTCTACCCGCCCGGGCCGAACAATGTAGTGGGGAGATTTACTGGGAAAGCAGCAGCGGAGAAACCCTGGTGATCAATGCGCTTGCGGCCGATGCCCTTCGGCGGTGGCGCAGTCGCGAGATTGGACTGGTTTTTCAAGAACCACTCACGGCGCTGAACCCCACGCAACGCATACAAAAGCAGTTGGCAGAGCGGCTGCGGATGAGCGGTCGGCGGCCAGCGGATAAAAGCGAGGAAGCTTGGTTGGTTCATTGGCTGGAGCGGGTGCAGCTTCCTAGTCCGCAACGCATCTTGCGTGCCTATCCCCACGAGCTATCGGGCGGGCAGCGGCAGCGGGTGCTCATTGCCATGGCTATGCTAGCCCAGCCAAGACTGTTGATAGCCGATGAGCCTACAACAGCCCTGGATGCCATTACGGAAGACGGTATTGTGGAATTGCTGCAACAACTAGCCAGAGAGGAGCAAATGGCCATGCTCTTTATTAGCCACGATCTGGCTTTGGTGGCGCGCTTGGCGCAGCAGATACTCCTGTTGCGGCAAGGAAAAATGGTAGAAATGGGTGAAACCAAGCGCATCCTCAACCACCCAGAGGCCGAATACACCCGGAAATTGATCGAGCTTAGCCCCAAACTCGGCTCTCGGAGAGAAAACATGGCTCCTGCATTACTGCCAAAATCTAACAAAACACTGGTGTTGCGAGCGCGCAACATCGAACTGAGCTACCCGCTGAGCTACTACTGGTGGGGGCCGCCTAAAGAAATTTTGCCGGTGCTGAAAGGCGTGGATATCGATTGCTATGCCGGGGAATTTGTAGCTTTGGTAGGGGAAAGCGGTTGTGGGAAAAGCAGCCTGGCGGCTTGCTTGTGTGGGCTACAGCGCTCGTTTAGCGGGGAGATCGAGCGCTACGGCAAAGTAGTGCAGTTGGTTTTTCAGGATCCATTTAGCTCGCTTAATCCCAAGCTGCGCGTGGGGTCGGTGATCGAAGAAGTGGTGCGGTTGCATCATGCCCCCATTGGTGCGCAGGCGGCCAAAAAAGAGGCAGCAGCGCTGTTAGCAGCGGTGGGATTAGATCCTGCTATATATTTTGATCGTTTGCCGGACGCCCTCAGTGGTGGGCAGCGCCAACGCATTGCTATCGCTAGAGCATTGGCTGCCCGCCCCGGCTTGCTCCTTTGCGACGAAGCCGTTTCTGCGCTGGATGCCGCGCTGCAAAATGAGGTCATGCAAGTTCTCCTAAAACTCGTGGAGGAACGAAATTTATCGATCCTCTTTATTAGCCATGATCTGCCGCTGATGCGCTTGTATGCCCACCGAATTATTGGTATGCAGGACGGGAAACTAAGCTCGTATCCCGCCGAATAAGTTTAGGCCTGTGCCTAGCGCGTATGGCCAAAGGCAGGAGCCATGTTTGCTGAATCTGAGCAAAGTTCCCAACAACTATCGAGAAAAAATATACCTTGGTCGAATAAAGCCCGAAAAGCTTTGTTCTCTGCTAGTTATATCCTACCTTTGGGGTATGAAACCTTCCAAACGAATTACTTTTTTAGGTGTTTTGGTTTTGCTGGCTAGCCTAGCGAGTTTCCTTTATTTGGGTACACAGCTAGGGGCTTCGGGGGATCTCCCCGAAATGTCCTCTCAGTTGATTAGCCAATCGCAACAAGTGGCGGATCATGCCGACGGCCTAGCTCGTGTCTTACATTTCCTTCAGCGCATTATTGCTCAATGATGGGGGCATAATCCCATTCATTTTTGTAGTTTAGCGCTATGATTCATACCATCGATCTTCATTTCGTGGATACTGCTGAGGCGATCGCTGCCTTTGTGGTACCTACCGACCAGGGCGCTGTACTCGTTGAGTCGGGCCCCCACTCAACTTTACCGCAGTTGTTGGCTGGCTTGGGAAATCTCGGGCTTTCGGCTGGGGATGTACACAGTGTTTTGCTCACGCACATTCATTTCGACCACGCGGGCGCCGCTTGGTGGTTGGCGCAGCAAGGTGCTAAGGTGTACGTCCACCCCAGAGGCTACAAGCATTTGCTGGATCCAGAGCGCCTGTATCATTCTGCGCGGCAGATTTACGGGGAGGCCATGGACAGTCTTTGGGGGCAGATGCACTCCATCCCTCCCGATTTGCTCTTTGAGGTAGCGGATCAGGAAGTTTTGGAGCTAGATGGCCGATTTTTTCGGGCGATTCATACCCCTGGGCACGCCACGCACCATATTGCTTGGCGGCTGGATGATTGCATCTTCACGGGTGATGTGGGAGGTGTGAAGATAGGGGAAGGCCCGGTGGTGCCGCCCTGCCCGCCCCCCGATATACATCTGGCTGATTGGCAAGCATCGATTGCCAAGCTACGAGCGGAGCAAGCCGATCGTTTTTACCTCACGCACTACGGGCTGATAGACCAAACAGAAAAGCATTTGGAAGAACTAGAACAGCGCTTGTTGGCCTATGTCAACTGGATGAAACCTTACGCCTTAGCCGGACGAGCAGCGGAGGAAATCGTCCCCCTTTTTACAGCCTTCGTAGAACAGGAACTAATGGATGCGGGTGTGAGGGCTGCGGGCATTGAAAGCTACAGAAAGGCTAACCCACCCTATATGAGCGTGGCGGGCTTGTTGCGTTATTGGCACAAATTTGGACTGGCGGGGCTGTAAACAATAGGAGTCTAAAAAATTAGACGCGCTCTGCCCTAGTTGGCGTATATTTACCTTACCTTTTTTGTGGGGCGTTTAGCAGAGGTGGCAAATCAATAAGAATAATGAAGTTATCCAAAATCTTTGAAAATAACCAAACTTGGGTTCAGAGCAAGCTAGCGATAGACGCTGACTACTTCGAGAAGCTAGCAAAAGGCCAAGACCCCGATATTTTGTATGTTGGTTGTTCTGATAGCCGCGTAACAGCCGAAGACCTGATGGGGCTTCAGCCGGGTGATGCTTTTGTGCACCGCAATATTGCCAACATGGTGTCCAACAACGATATAAACTCCACTGCAGTGGTTCATTATGCGGTGGTGCATCTGGAGGTGAAGCACGTGGTGGTTTGTGGTCATTACTATAGTGGTGGTGTAAAAGCGGCAATGACTTCTGCTGATTTGGCTATCCTCAACCCTTGGCTGCGCGAAATACGGGATGTTTTTCGAATGCACCGAGTGGAACTTCATGCTATTGCCGATGAGGATGCTCGTTACAAACGTTTGGTAGAACTCAACGTGCAAGAGCAATGCGTGAATATACTGAAAATGGCGGTGGTGCAAAGAGCCGTACTAAAGCGTGGCATGAAAGTACATGGCTGGGTATTTGATGTGCGGACAGGAAAAGTTATAGATCTAAAGATAGATTTTGATGCGATCTTGGAAGACATCAGGGAAATCTATCGTTTGGAGTAGCCACAAAATT
>DAITME010000061.1:0-26391 GCA_036835305.1 Lewinella sp. | reverse complement strand
TAGCCCGTAGGAATCCAGACATTTGAGTGACAATTTGCTCCATCAAAAGTAAAACCTGCGGGGCCACTAGGATAAAGCCGCCAAATAGCTTCTCTATCGCCACCACTTAGACCACTCCAGAGGTTTTGAGCTGTACCACCATTCATAACAGAGGCATTGTCCTGAGTAGGCGTCCCGTTTATATGAAAGGTTCCAGCAGGGGACTCATTAGTGTGCCATAAACCAACGCAATGACCTAGTTCACGAACCATATTGTAGCGCTTCCTGCTTGAGGGGACAATTTGATTGTTATCATAATCAAGATTGACCCATATAGCACCTCCTGGCCTCCCATCGCTTGTAGGTACAAGTGCAAGGGCTATTGCACCGTTGGGAAGATTATTAATACCACCGATGTTATCAGAACGAATAATTATATCTGCGTTGTTTGCAGTAGTCAAAACAAAATTGAGTGCACTTCTAGCAGCGTTCCAGTCAGCTATCGCTTGTGCTATTTCTGGCCTCCAATTGTCTGCACCTGTAGTTGGCATACTAGCATCTATACGAACAGTAATATTCCTGACATTTTGCTGGTTGACTAGAAACAAAGTTCGTCTTTGTTTTTCAATCGGGTCTGAACTTGGTGAAAGATCGTACTTTCCTGTGGTCAAAAGTTCTTTGTCGAAAGCCATACAGCCTTCCACCAAGTAGATATCTCTCAAATCTTCGATAGAATCTGCTGAGACACCTAACTGTACAATTTTGCTTATCAAATCTTGTTCTTGAAGGTCTTCTGTTCGATTTTCGATTTCTTTTTCACAAGCGGGTGATAAAAAAAGCAGTGCTAAAAAAACCAATTGTTTTAAACTTGTTCATCTTTATTTGTTTTAGATGATTAACTAAAGATTGATTACCTTTATCCAGAAAGCAACCCGAGGACAAAAATAATTTGATAACGATGCAGAGGTATGCGAAAATTTTTATTATACGTATTTCTTTTTCATGTTGTTTACTTTTTTATTATTTTGTCTTATTTTTAAAGCAGCTATTCACTAAAATCATCGAATTGCCAATTATCACCTCAATAGATGACCTGCATCACTTTTCGAATTGCGCACTTTGCCTTATCTTGCGGTCAATTATGTAAACAAGCACTTTGATGAATACGATTCTTTTTCCTACTGATTTTTCTGAAGCGGCCAACAAAGCCTTCATTTATGCCCTTGCACTGGCCGATGCTACTGGCGCGCGCATTGTGACCATACACAGCTACGAATTGCCCAATCTGCGGCGCTCCAACCTCCAACATACCATGGCAGAGGTGTATGAGTCCATCAATCTCGAGACCTTTCAGAACTACCGTGATAGTGTGCCAGCACTGCGGGCAGTCGCGGAAGACAATGGTTTCGGCGCTGTTGCTGTACAGCACGTATTGGTAGAAGGGCGCACCGGACACAGCATCATCCGCCAAGCCAAAAAAGACAAAGCCGATCTGATCGTGATGGGAACTACGGGGGCTTCTGGGCTGAAAGAAGTTTTTTTGGGTAGCGTTGCGGGCGAAATTATGGAGGAGGCTCCTTGTCCTGTATTGGGTGTGCCGATTGCTGCTAGCTTCGATGCAGGCTTGAAAAAAATTGCCTTTGGCACCAACTTCCAGCAAGAAGAGGTAGCGGCTATCAACTGGCTGGCTGATTGGGCAAAGGTGATCAATGCCCAACTGGAGGTCGTACACATAGATTTGGCACACACCGAGGAGCTTAGCCCTCGGATGCCAAATTGGTCTGCCAAATTTTCCAAGCATGATCACCTCGCTTTCCACGTGGAAGATGCGATGGACTTTGAGCTGGGCATCACCAATTTTATGGAAAAAACCGAGGCCGATATCCTCGCTACCGTTATTCACAAGCGCAATTTTATACAAGAGTTTTTCAACTTCAGTAAGACCAAAACCTTGGCCTACCATCTGGAGAACCCCATCTTGGCCATTCCCGCTGGGGTATTTGCAGAACAGAAATAAAGATATACTTACCTTTGCCGCCATATGCAAAGGAAATTTTCTTTTCTCCCCACCGTACTACTAGCTATTGTAGCTATCCGTTTTTTATTTCCCGATTGGTGGGGGCACACGAACACGAAAGTGATCAATGGCTACGGTGATGGCTATAAGGCTTATCATGCGATTTTGTACCACGCCAAGTACGATAGTACTTACAGTTGGTATGAGGGCATGAACTATCCCTATGGAGACCATGTAGTACCAGGGGCTTCGCAACCGATTCTGAGCAATAGCCTGCGGCTATTAGCCGACTCAGGGATGCCGCTGGCCGATCAAGGTTGGGCTATTGTCCATTTCAGTATGCTACTAGGCATTGTTGTGGCGGCCTTGTTCTCCTTTTTACTGCTTCGTCGCTTGGGAGTTAGCTGGTGGCTGGCGACGCTGGCAGCGCTGCTAACGACCTTTTTGGCACCGCAGTTGGCCCGTATAGTAGGCCATTATGGCTTGGCGCATCTGGAGGTTTTGCCGGCCACCTTGTACTTTATTTACCGCTGGGAGGAAGCTCCAGGCTGGAAAAGAACGCTACCTGTAGCTCTTTGTGTATGGATTTTCTCTCAAATCCATTTCTACTATTTTGCTATTCTGGCTTTTCTAATTGGCGGCTATTTGCTTGCGCGCTACTTGCTCACAGCAGATTGGAGGCGTTGGTGGTATTATGGCTGGACGCTTTTTTTAATGTTTGGCCTACCTGCCTTGTACTTCACGCTTTGGTTCAAGCTCAGCGATCCGATTGCTGATCGGAACGATCACCCCTGGGGATTTTTTGCTTACAATAGCCACCCCTCAGGGATTTTTACCAGCCATACCCAGCCTTTTTGGCAAGGTATCAGAGAGCGGCTAGCCTATTTTTACCCAGATTTCGAGGGGCACGCTTATATTGGTTTGGTATTTTCTCTCTTCTTGCTTTTCATCTTGTTACGTTGGATGTTTAGGTTTTTTTTGGCCTCGCGAGAAAAAGCCGTAGCCATCGCCATGCAACCGCTTCTCCTAGGCGTGGCCAATCATCAGCAACTATTTCTGCAAAGTTTGCTCTTTTCAGCAGCAGGGATTGCCATCTTTAGTTTTGGCTTTCCGCTCACCGTCGTGGGGGGGGAGGCTTGGTTGGAGTACCTTGGTCCTATTCGACAATTTAGAAGTATCGGGCGCTTCGCTTGGATTTTTTATTATGCGGTCCACCTTTGTTTCTGGGTGGAGTTGGGTAGTTGGCTACAGCGTCGCTGGCAAAGCAATGACTGGAAAAAGTCGCTGGCTCCCATTTTCCTGACCTTTTTCGCATCGGCTTTTACGCTCTATGAAATTCACCATTATTGGCAGGCAAAGGATTTTAGACTAGACGTTGTGGATGGCTTCAACAGCCCAACGCTAGCCGAGCGGGCGAATCTGGATTTCGACCGCTATCAAGCTATTATCCCGCTGCCATATTATAGTATTGGGTCTGATAATTTCTGGTTAGACCAAAGCGGTTTTATAGGGCAGCGGGTGCAAACCCTGAGTTGGCAGACAGGCCTGAGCACCACTGGCGCCATGCTCACCCGTACCTCTTTTAGCCAAACCCTGAAGCAGTTGCAGCTCATTACCGAACCCTATCGTATGCCTACCCTTTTTCAGGATTTACCCAATCAGAAGCCCTTCCTTTTGGCCTATGATGCCGAACGCTACCACCTCTTCGGCGACCGGGCTAATCACCTGACTCAGGGCGCCATTTTGCGTTACCAGGATCCACCTTTTTATCTCTTCGAGCTGCCCTTGTCTAGTTGGAAAGATCGCATACAGCGGGCTTACCAAACTAGCGACTCCCTCTGGCAAAGCAAAACCCTCGAAGCAGAGAGTACAAGCCCGCCCCCAGTCGTTTATGTTTCTTTCGATATCTCCACTCCGTCGCGCTGGGCCGCTTCGGATACGCTCCCTTTCTGGGATCCTGTAGCTAACTACACGGCTTTTCAGGCAGAAGGTGGTTTCACTTTTACGCACAGTCAATCGGAGGATAAAAGGGACGGACTTGTTCAAGGCATAGTAGAAGCAGGCTATCATGGGCGTGCTTTTCAGGGTGATTTAGGCCTAGAAAATACGGTGGTGGAAATCAAAGGCGGATTAGTACTGCCACCTGGCGACTATTTGCTGTCTTTTTGGATGGATATTGGCCACCAGCGTTACCCGCCTACCAATTTTGAGTTGCAAACTTTGCTCGGAGCAGATCAAGCAGGGCCAACTTTTGGCAGCAGTGTGCGCGAGTGGGTAAAGGTAATGGATACCAACGGCTGGGCGATGGTAGAGTTCCCGATAAAACTCAGTGAGACCACCAGCGGGATACGGCTAAATCTCAGTCGTCCCCTTCTTAAGGGACGCATCTTTCAGGTGGATGATGTACTTTTGCGACCAGACGGAGTGGAGGTAATGGCACGCTTAGCAGCGGATACCCTTTATCACAACAACCGTTATCGTGTACTGCTACAGGACTAGGTCTTGTGGGCAGGATACTTGAAAAATGTACACAAGGTGCGTTTTGCGCGCACACAAGGCAGTGGCTTACGATCGCCTCTACGGGTACGGGCGCGCTGGTTCGTATTTGTTGCTCACGCAGGAGCAAGGAATATTAAAAAGAGCAAAGTAGCGCAAAAAAATAAACGCCAAGTAGCCAAATATCAAAGTCCTAAGAAGCTCATAGAAGAAACACACAGACTTATGCACTTGCTGAAGCAGCTCACCATCGCCGATCTACACAGCCCTCACGACGGCCAGCTCTGCGACCTCCGATTGGCTACAGGCCAGATCGTAGAAATAGGCACCAATTTGTCTCCTAAAACTACAGAAGTAGTTGTGGATATGCAAGGCCACTACGCATCCCCCGGCTTTTTCGATATTGGAGCCTACCTGGGCGATCCAGGCCACGAAGATCGGGAAGATATGGAGAGCTTAGCTGCTGCCGCTATCCGGGGAGGTTATACCAGTTTGGCTGTGTTGCCTAACACAGATCCAGTACGCCACGATAAAAGCGGTATCCGCTATCTGCAAGAGCGCAGTAAAAATCTCGGCCTTAGCTTGCTACCGCTCGGCGCGATCAGTAGAGACGCGGCTGGCAAGGATATCACCGAAATGATAGACATGCACCATGCGGGGGCCTTAGCCTTTACTGATGGGCTTCGGCCTGTTGCTGATGCAAGTCTCCTGCTTCGAGCGCTGGAATATGCCAAGGGGTTTGGGGGGATTATCATCAATCAGCCCTTACAACCTAAGCTGGCGGTAGGCGCACAAATTCATGAAGGGCCTATGAGTACCCAACTCGGGATGCTCGGCTTTTCTGCCCTGAGTGAAACCCTTGCCGTGCACCGCGATCTGGAGCTGCTGGCCTATACCCAATCTAAGCTTATCCTTCACCTCATTAGCAGTGCCCAAAGTGTGGAGCTGTTGAAGAAAGCCAAAGAACAAGGACTTCAGGTGGCGGCTACGGTATCAGCTATGCATTTGCAATTTACAGTGGAGGAATTGTCTAATTTCGATGCTAACTTCAAACTTTCTCCACCACTTCGGGAGGAAAACGATCGGCAGGCTTTATTGGCTGCTGTGCTGGATGGGACGATAGATTGTATCGTGAGCCACCATGTTGGCTGCACGACGGAGGAAAAAGAATTGGAGTTCCCCTATGCAGATTTTGGCAGTCTTGGCCTAGAAACGGCCTTTGCCCAAGCGGCTACCGCACTCGCGGAACGCATTTCTCCCGCCCGCTTAGCAGCTTTATTCAGCCATGGTCCTAGAAAAGCCTTAGGTGTAGAAGGTTTATGTATTCAAGAAGGTGCCGAAGCAGCTCTCACGTTTTTTCAGCTCCCTACCAACTGGGAGGTGGGATCTGCTGATTTGGCTTCCAAAAACCGCAACACACCCATGATCGGGAGAAAGCTGATCGCCAAGCCCAATGGGGTCTATAAGTTTGGTAGGCTGCAGCAGTTCTGAGGGTAAGATCACAGGCATTACTGCTGGCGTATATAAAACCAATAGCCATGGATGGTGCCGTGAAATTTTATGTAGCTTTGCGGTTGTAAGGAACGCTTCTGCTGCCTGTTCGCTCTTAGGGGGGGTAGCCACAAAAATCGATTTATGCTATATTTATCTAATATTTATACCTTGTTTTCGGCTCGGTTAGCCACCGCCGCCACTGCCGCAGCGGATCAGTGGAATAAACTTCTTGTACGGCAACTGGCTCTATTGGGCTTTTTTTGCTGTCTGGCTATCTTCTATGGCTGCGGCCAAGACAAACCAGCAGGGTGGCAAGAACTCAACCTGATGCGTTACAATATTCCCTTAAGCGTCTTGGCTCCCGATAGTGCTAAAGTTAGTACAACCGAAGTATCGGGCGTGATGCGAGACATTACCATCAGCGACAAAGCCAATAATTACTACGTCCAGATTTTTAGTAGCCAGGCCTATACCCAAGACATTGCCCGTATCAAGGCAGATCAGCTGGATTTGGTGAGGAGCAACCCCTATTTCGAAAGTATAGTAGAAGAGGAGCCTAATGGCTTTATTTATTTAAACAAAATTGACTCTTTGGCTACCTATGGCTTCCGCTATATTGTTTTTATGGGTGATAAGGAAATAATCCTTCAAAATGGTATGGCCAGACTGTTCGACGAGGCCTCTGTAAGGAAAATGTATGAGGCCGTACAACAAAAATCGAAGAGATAAGTGTAACTTTGCGCTTCTTTTCTAATGCTTTAACAGGTCTTCAGGATGGTTTATCTAACGCGCCGCGAACGCTTCAATGCCGCCCACAAACTTTGGGTGGATGATTGGACAGAGGAGCAGAATTTCAAGGTTTTTGGCAAGTGTGCTAACAAAAATTGGCATGGCCATAACTACGATCTGTTTGTAACAGTGAAAGGTCGCCCCGATCCTACTACTGGCTTTATCATGGATGCCAAGGTTTTGAAAGATATCATTTGCAGAGAGGTCACAGACCAGCTGGATCATTGCAATCTAAATATGGATGTGGCTTGGATACCGAAAAATTTGCAACCAACTACCGAAAACTTGGTTTTGCTAATTTGGGAGCGCTTAAAGCCCCATATCCAAGGTTGCGACCTACATTGCATCAAGCTTTTAGAAACAGAAAATATCTACGCGGAGTACTATGGTGAGTAGGGAACGTATGATGCTTTTTTTTGGAAGTTGTTGCTAGGCGCCTGAATGTTCAAATTTTTCACCAAACATTCCGTACCTTAAGCGGAAAGCAAAAAAAGTTATGGCTTACATAATCAGCGAAGCATACGACGATAAAGTCACTCAGGAAATTAGCAATGCCTACCACACTATCTTATCGAATATCGGCGAAGACGCCAGTAGAGAAGGTTTGTTGAAAACGCCGGAGCGCGCCGCCAAGGCTATGCAGTTCCTCACACAAGGGTATGATCAGGATGCGGAAGAAATTTTGCGTTCGGCAATGTTCACGGAGGACTACAGCGAGATGGTTATTGTGAAAAATATCGAGCTCTACAGCATGTGTGAGCATCACATGCTGCCTTTTTTTGGGAAGGCGCATGTCGCCTACATCCCCAACGGCCGTATTGTTGGGCTTAGCAAAATACCTAGGGTCATTGATATTTTTGCCCGCCGCCTACAGGTGCAGGAGCGCTTAACAGATCAAATACTGCGTGCTATCGAAAATACGCTACAGCCACTGGGCACAGCTGTTGTAATAGAAGCCAGCCACATGTGTATGATGATGCGAGGCGTACAAAAGCAGAATAGCGTTACCACCACATCGGCCTTTACTGGCGCTTTCGAGCGTGTGCAAACCCGTAACGAGTTTATGAAGCTAATTGCGTCTAGTCTGAGCTAGTTTTGACTAGATTATATTGCTGTTTGGCTCCCTAACTTTCGGCTCTCCTGGGCGGTGAAACCTCAGAGCAATCATCTTTTTTTGCTGTAATCGCCCATAAACTTTGGTAAAAAGAGTGGCGATGATTAAAAAAAATGCGCTGCGGAGTACTTTTTTTAATTAAATTATAATTTGGTGCTTGCTGCCTATACAAAAGCTTGCTATGAAGTGGGGTGGCAGCTAGGCAGAAGGATTGTTGGTTTTTGCTTCTTAAATACGGCTCTTTCCACTATCGGCCTGGCTCCAGCGTGAGCCAAAAACAGGCTTATGTGTTGAAAATCAGTGGAATAAGTTTTATCTTTGCGTCGTCAAAAGCAAGCTTAGTGTAATTAGTACACTTAGCAAGCCCAAAAAACATGACTTATGATTACGAAGAAGTATTCAAGCAAGAAAGGTAGCTGCACGGTTACTTTTACGCTTTCTAGCGAGCAAGTAGGAGACAAGCGAGATGTGCGTGTGCTAGCTGATTTCAATGATTGGAGCTGGATTGATGGTGTTGCCATGAAAGCCAGTAAGGGTAAGTACAGTGGCACCGTTGAGTTGCCTGCCCTACCAGCTCACTACCAGTTTCGCTATTTGGTAGATGGTAGCCAGTGGATGAACGATCCAGCTGCAGAAGCTTATTTGCCCAATGTTCACGGTACTACCAACTGCGTTTTTGAGATAGAGACCGTGCCAGCCGAGGAAGCACCAAAAGCTAAGAAAGCGGCACCTAAAGCTGCAGCACCTAAAGCTGCAGCACCTAAAGCTGCAGCACCTAAAGCTGCAGCACCTAAAGCTGGGGCCATCAAAACTACGGAGCCCAAGGCTGCGGAACCAGTAAGCGCGCCTGATGATTTGAAAAAAATTGAAGGTATTGGGCCTAAGATTGCTGATTTGCTGAATGCCGACGGCATTACTACCTTCGCACAATTGGCCAAGGCACCTAAGAAGCAGCTGGCTACTATCCTGGAAAAGGCAGGCGCTCGTTTCCGTTTGGCCAAGCCCGATACTTGGCAGGAGCAAGCCAAACTGGCGGCTGCAGGGAAAACTGATGCTTTGAAGAAATTACAAGATGAGTTGAAGGGAGGCGTAAGAAAATAGTCCCCCTTCGTATGGCTTAATGATTGCCATTTTTTGGCAGACGAAACCGACTGTGAGGAGCTTGGTAAATACACCAAGCTCCTTTTTTTTACTATTTTACCATCTAATTCCCTAAAATTATTTACCTTGCTTCAATATTGCAACTTATAACTATATGCCTGTATCTTCCGTCAAAAACCATACACTTTTCACAGATTACGATATCAATCTTTTTCGTTCTGGCAAGCATTTTCGCATCTACGATAAGCTGGGCAGCCAAGTGATTGAGGTAGAAGGCGAAAGCGGCGTTTACTTTGCTGTTTGGGCGCCGAGTGCGGCGACTGTTTGCGTTGTGGGGGATTTCAATGAGTGGTCGCATACGGCTCATCCTTTGTCTGCCCGCTGGGATAGCTCTGGTATCTGGGAGGGCTTTATTCCGGGCTTGAAAAACGGCACTATTTACAAGTATGGCATTCAGTCGCAAGACGGTCGGCGTTTAGAGAAAGGGGATCCCTATGCTCGCCTTTGGGAGATGCCTCCTAAGACTGCCAGCATTGTTTGGGATACCTGGTTTGAGTGGGATGATGCCGACTGGATGGCCAAGCGCAAGAACTATAATGGCATAGATCGGCCTTACAGTGTTTATGAAGTACATCTGGGGTCGTGGATGAAAAAAAGCGGTACGGAGAGCTTGAGTTATCGCGAGATGGCCAAAGAAATGGTCGCTTATGTAAGGGAAATGGGCTTTACCCATGTAGAGTTTATGCCCGTGATGGAGCATCCCTACTTTCCGAGTTGGGGCTACCAAGTGACGGGTTACTTTGCGCCTTCGAGTCGGTTTGGTGGGCCGCAGGATTTCATGCATCTCGTGGAGGCATTTCACAAAGCGGATATTGGGGTTATCTTAGATTGGGTGCCCTCGCATTTCCCGAATGATGCGCATGGCTTGGCTGATTTTGATGGTACTCATCTATACGATCATGCCGATCCGCGCTTAGGGTTCCACCCCGACTGGAAATCGGCTATTTTTAACTATGGCCGGAACGAAGTACGCTCATTTCTGATCAGCAATGCGCTCTTCTGGTTGGATCGCTATCACGTGGATGGTCTGCGCGTGGATGCGGTGGCGAGTATGTTGTATTTAGATTACAGTCGTAAGGCAGGGGAGTGGATACCCAACCGCTACGGCGGCAATGAGAACTTAGAGGCTATTTCCTTGTTGCGCGAGTTCAACCAGATGGTCTATGCCGAATACCCGGATACAATGACCATTGCCGAGGAATCTACCGCCTGGTCTGGGGTGAGCCGCCCTGTTTATGCTGGCGGTCTTGGCTTTGGGATGAAGTGGATGATGGGCTGGATGCACGATACGTTGAACTATTTTAAGAACGATCCTATCCACAGGGCGTATCACCATGGGGAAATTACCTTCTCCTTGATCTATGCGTTTACGGAAAACTTCATGTTGCCACTCAGTCACGATGAGGTAGTACACGGTAAAGGGCCGCTTATTGACCGTATGCCAGGGGATGATTGGCAGCGATTTGCCAACATGCGAGCGCTTTATGGCTATATGTTCACGCACCCAGGTGCCAAACTGCTCTTTATGGGCGGTGAGTTTGGCCAAACGACGGAATGGAGTATTGAAACGGGTATCGCATGGCCACTGACAAAGTACGAACCGCACAAAGGATTACAGCTGTGGGTGAAGAAACTCAACGAGCTGTACCGGCAGCATACGGCCTTGTATGAGCAGCAGTTCGACTCCCGTGGTTTCGAGTGGATCGATCACGGTGATCATCATGGCAGTTCTCTATCCTATATCCGAAAAGGAAAGGCTGAGGGTGATGTATTGGTGGTGGTGAATAACTTTACACCAGTTCCTCGCCCTAAATTCCGTCTGGGAGTTCCTGTAAAAGGCCAGTATAGTTGTCTGCTGAACGGAGACGATACGGAATATGGCGGTTCGGGAGCCTTTGCTTTCACAAAAGTGCTTGAGACGGTAGCCTCCGAATGGAACGGCCGTGCGCAGCACATCGAGTTTACCCTACCACCCTTGTGCACACTGGTATTCAAAGCTACGGTTCCAAAGGATAAATAGATGGCTCCAAACAGTTCTCAGGCCGATCAAGACCTGTGAAGACCACTATTCGCAGCCGCTATCGATTCTGCTGCTTGCGTCGTTGTTAGGAAAACAATTACCGCTCAACAGAGCATCGGGGATATAACGGCGCAGATCGTCGTCGTGTAGGCTCTTTTCGAGGAAAAGTGTTAAGTGATCGATTTCTGCTTCGCTCAGACTGAGCGGGGTAAATAAAGGACTTAAAGCGGTACTCGATACTCTTTCGTTTTCTGCTACCGCCAAATTTTTGTAGCGAATTACATCCTTCACAGATCGGAAGCTGGCTCCGTGCCCGAAGAAGGGCGAATCAGTGAGATTGTAGAGCTGTGGTGTTTTGAATTGATAATATTCCGCTGAATTGCCGGTGAAGCCACCTCGGCCGAGATGTTCTCCATTATTCGGATTGGTGCCAAATGTAGGTTCGGGGCAAAGATCGAGGTCATGCATACCAAGGGCATGAAAACTCATGGAAGCCAAAGAAGGGCCACTATGGCAGCCAACGCAGCCAGCTTTGCCAAAGAAGAGAATGGCGCCGAGTTTTTCTTCTTCGCTCATCACATCGCTTTGCCCCCTCAGCCAGCGCTGCCAAGGCGATTGGTTGGCCAGTAAGGTACGTTCATAGGCGGCGATTGCGAGGGCACCAGTGACGGTGCTCACTTTCTCCGAAGCGGGCAATTCAGGGAAGGCCGCCTCGAAGAGTGGGGTATAGCCCTTTTCATCCATAAAATCGCGGTCGATAACCAATCGGTGAACGCCCAGGCCAGCGATGGCTTGCGTTTCTACGCCTTGGAAACCCAAGTAATTGTTGAATTTAGGCGTGCCTTCCGTCCAGCCAGCTTCGGTGCCAGCATTGGTGCCGGTGGCGCCAAACTGACCATTCCAGAGCATAACATCTTGGTAGGCTACATTCATAGCCGAAGGCGTGCGGATAGGCTGTACATCGAGCTGTTCCGTGGGGAAGTTGGGCGCTACACCTCTGAGGAAAAAGCCTTCACCGCCCTCCCCAATTCCTTGAAATCGGTCAGCTTGAAAACCAGCTTCGGCGAAATGGCAAGAGGCACAGGAAAACTTCCCTACGTTCCCCACTTCCATCGGCGCCAAGGCGATACCCGTCTCGTGGAATAGCAATTTGCCCAACACTACTTTCACAGCTGTGATCGGATTGTTGGGGTCTTGAGGGATGTTGTTGTAGTCGTTGGATGGCGGCAACACGAAGGCCGATTTGCCCTCAGGACTTGCAGCGGCTAGTATTTGGTTGAGTTCAAGGTCTAGTTCGTTACTAGGCACACTACTGTCTTTCTGGCAGCCAGCAAGGAGAAAAAGGCTGAACAGCAAAACAGTAATGCTTTTAACAAAAAAGGATTTATTCATGAGTTATGGGTTGAATACAACAGACCGATTTACTTATTTCTTTTTACCAAAGAACCCCCGTACACAAAGATAGTACTAAGTGTTGAAAGCTTACCCTTCCCTTTAAATTTTAACAAGCGGCTCTGTAGGGAATGGATAGGCGGATTAGAGTTTGGCCAAAGGCAGGAGCCATGTTTTTTTAGCGGAGCCATGTTGAAAAAAAAAGAGTTGACTTCGTGGGAAGACAACTCTTTTTTTGTACCACCTTTTACGGTAGCGATTTTGTGCCGCTTACAAAGCTTTTTTCACCACAGCCGTGAAAGTTTCAGGGTGGTTCATGGCCAAATCAGCTAGCACTTTGCGGTTGAGATCGATTTCTTTCACACTTAGGGCATGTATCAGGCGGCTGTAGGTAGTGCCATTCATGCGGGCAGCTGCGTTGATACGAGCAATCCAGAGGCGGCGGAAAGCGCGTTTTTTGTTTCTGCGGTCGCGGTAAGCGTACTGCATACCCTTTTCAAGGGTGTTTTTCGCAACGGTATAGACTTTGCTGCGAGCGCCAAAATATCCTCTGGCGGCTTTTAGAATTTTTTTGCGGCGAGCTCGGCTGGCGACCGCATTAACTGAACGAGGCATAAGTTCATTTTTTGTTCAGCACAGGGACTAGTATGATTTGGCTAGTTCTTTTTCCTGCACTCTCGTGAAAAATGGGGTGAATAGAGAAAGCTTACTTACAGAGCAAACGCAGGATGCGCTTCTCATCTGCAACACTCACCAGCGCGGAATCGCGAAGGCGGAGCTTAGCTTTCTTGGTTTTATTCCGCATCATGTGCGAAGTAAAAGCTTGGAAACGCTTCACTTTACCACTACCGGTAATCTTGAAACGTTTTTTTGCACTACTGTGCGTTTTCATCTTTGGCATACTACCTGTATTTTAAGGAGTGCAAAGGTAAGTGCTTTTGTGTGAAAAGCAAAGGATTTTAGAAAAAAAATATCCTACTCAACAATCCTTTACTGGGCTTTGTTACAGCTTTCCACACGCGCCCAAACCTATGGTTGGTTCTACATCTTATTAAATTAGGGCATGACTTTGTGTTCATCTAGGGCGGGCCTCAGGCGCCTTGACTTGTCGGTGCTTTGCTCTTTTTTGTAGCAACAAGGGGATTACCGAAACCGAACCAGCGGCTCTAACCATGTCTTTTCGGGAATCCAACCTCTTCCCGGGCCGTGTGGATTTTATAAAAAAAGCTATCGAGACTCCTCGGTAGTTTTTTTTATAGTAACTACTTAGGAGGTGCGCTTTCGCGCTAAAAAAAGATGATTTTTTCGTCTGACAAAGCTCATTTGAGGAGTCATAGCAGCGCTACGGCGACGAGAATAGCTGCCTTCAGGCGGAAAAAGGGCTTTTTTGAGTCGGAATTTGGTACCTCTTAAGTAGTTACTTTTTATATTAGCTCACCATAAATATCATAATCATCCGCTTCAGTGATGCGTGCTTGAACAAAGTCGCCCACACGCAGATAGTGTTCCTCCGCAGGCAGTAAGACTTCATTGTCCACCTCGGGGCTATCGAATTCCGTGCGGCCCACGTAGAAGTTGCCCTCTTTGCGATCAATGAGTACCCGTACCTCGGAACCTATTCTAGCTTGGTTCAGCTCATAACTGATGCGCTGCTGAATTTCCATGAGGCGGTTGGCGCGCTCGGCTTTTATTTCTGTAGGCACATCGTCCGCTAGCAAATGGGCACTGGTGTCCTCCTCGTGGCTATACTGGAAGACGCCCAGGCGCTCGAAGCGCATCCGTTCCACGAAGTCGCAAAGCTCCTGAAATTCTTCTTCTGTTTCTCCGGGATGTCCCACCAGCATTGTCGTGCGGATGGCGATTCCCGGCACGCGCTGACGAGCGTAGCGAATCAAGTCTTCAGTTTCCTCTACGCTTATCTGGCGCCGCATGCGGTGCAGCATGGCGTTGCTGCCGTGTTGGAGCGGGATATCCAAGTAGTTACAGACTTCTTTCCTACCGGCCATGGCGTCGAAAATTTCCCTAGGAAATTTACTGGGATAAGCATAGTGCAGCCGAATCCACTCGATGCCATCCACATCGGCCAGGGCATGGAGCAATTCGGGGAGTTTTCGGTCTTTGTAGAGGTCTAAGCCGTAATAGGTGAGTTCCTGAGCAATAAGCATTAGCTCTTTTACGCCGTTTTTAGCCAAGTGCTTAGCTTCTTTTACCAAGTCTTCGATGGAGCGGCTAATATGCTTGCCCCGCATGAGCGGAATGGCGCAGAAAGAGCAGGTACGGTTGCAACCCTCGCTTATTTTCATGTAGGCATAGTGGAGTGGGGTAGTGATCACCCGCTCCCCAATTAGTTCGTGGCGGTAGTCGGCCTCAAAGCGGTTGAGCAAGCCTTTGAGTTCCATGGTGCCAAAGTAGCCATCCACTTCGGGTATTTCCTCCTCTAGCTGGTCTTTGTAGCGTTGGCTTAGGCAGCCTGTGACGAAGAGCTTGTCGATCTCTCCCCGTGTTTTTCGTTCGGCTTGGGCGAGAATTGTATTAACGGACTCTTCCTTCGCCAGATCGATGAAGCCACAGGTATTGACCACCACTACGTTGGCGTCTTCGTCATCGCTATCGTGCACTACAGCATAGTCATTCGCTTGTAGTTGCGTAATGAGGTTTTCGCTATCTACCAAATTCTTGGAGCAGCCCAGCGTAATAACATTGACCTTGTCAGGCCGGAGCGTTTTAGTTTTCATAAGCGCCGCAAAGGTAGTAAATTTTATATCAACCCAGCCGTAGTTGCCGCAACTCTCGTAGTCCTGCGCTACCTCCTTTTTCGATCAGCACGAGTTTTCTTTTTTTGCTTAGTTCGTAGTTGATGTTGGGCCTTGGGTCAATGTAGTATATGGGGGCAAAAGGAGGGGCAAAGGCTACCAAACTGGCTGCTGGATATACTTGCATGGAAGTGCCAATAATCAGTACGATATCAGCTCCCGACACGATTTCTGCTGCTTTGGGTAGCAGGGGAACTTCCTCCCCAAACCAAACGATATGTGGGCGCAGGCGATGCCCGAGTTCGTTGGTATCCTCTACGTTCAGGTCATCCAGCCAAGGGTATATAAGTTGTGGGTTTTCCAGCGATCGTATTTTTCTGAGTTCTCCATGTAGATGTAGAACATAGCTAGAGCCTGCCCGCTCGTGCAAATCATCAATGTTTTGGGTGATAATAGAGACTTGGAAATCTTTTTCCATTTCGGCCAGTTGTAGGTGGCCGTCGTTGGGTTCTACCTCCTTCAACAAAGCGCGACGCTGATTGTAAAATTGCTGCACCAGCACTGGGTTGCGGGCAAAAGCCTCGGGGGTAGCCACGTCTTCTACCCGATGGTTTTCCCAGAGGCCATCACTGGCTCGGAAGGTAGGGATGCCACTTTCGGCGCTCATGCCTGCACCGGTTAGGACAACGAGGTGTTGCTTTTTCTTGGTCATGGGAACTGTTTTTTGTGTCATTTTAACACCTCAAAAGTAAGGATTATTACTGAAAATTCCGGTTGGTAGTTTGCAAGCTGAAGGAAGGCTGCTATCCATATCCATCGTGTTCTTTTGAAGACGGGCGTACTGATCTTTGGACGCATGTGCCCAGACGGGTCAGGTGCGGGCGTTGCGTGTACACCCATACGGACACAGTACGCACTCGTGGCTCACGCCCATACGGGTGTTCCGACAGGAGCAAGGCTAGCCCAAAAGAGCAGTGATTTAGAAGGGGGGCTGCGCTCGCCAGTGCTAGGAAAATCGGACGACTACCTTAACGTAGTAGTCGATCAACGGATTAACCGATCAACGGATACGTCCAAATAGAATGCTGAAATTTATTTTACTCATTTGAAATTTTCTCGTTATTATTCTATCCTTTAGTAAAACACTGCTCCTGCATGTAGTGCCCGCCGAAACGCCCGCCTGGGTACTTGGGGCGTGAGCAATAAATGTACGCACAGCTGTGGCGACCTAAAATTTTAGCCAGAATTGTTGATCTCTCCCCCCTGCCTTGAAGCGGTAGAGGAAAGAGCCCTTGCGAGACGAGGTTTTATCCTTTTCGTTGAGCTTTTCCAAGATTTTGAGCCCGCGTATTTTACTGATGAAGTTTCGCTTATCGATTGCTTGATCCCAGATAGCTTCATAGAGGTTTTGGAGTTGGCGCATGGTAAACTTATCAGGAAGTAGTTCAAAACCGATAGCGCGGGAAGCGGCTCTATGACGCAGCTGGAGGATGGCACGGCGAACCATTTCAGCATGGTCGAAGATGAGGGTGGGCGGGAGGCTGACATTGAACCAATCAGCAGAATATTGGCGGTTGAGCTTATCGTTGTGATCCTGAATGTTGATCAACGCATAGTAAGCAGTGGAGATGGTTCGCTCGGCGGGGTCGCGGTTAACTTCGCTAAAGGTAGCCACTTGCTCCATGAAAATATCGTTTAGCCCCGTGTAGTGTTTGAGGATACGGGCGGCCGCTTTCTCCAAGTTTTCGTCCTGCTTCAAGAAGCCGCCCACCAGCGACCACTTGCCTTTTTCAGGTTCGAAGTCTCTTTTGATCAAGAGCACCTTGAGTACATCGCCATCGAAGCCGAAGATGATGCAGTCAACGGCCAAGAGCACCTTGTCTTCTTTGCTGTAGGTGTGGATCATGTTGTTTGGCATACCAATTTTAAAAATGTGAGCTTGGCAGGAAAGTTCAAGTAAAAGCCAGGGCAATGTTAAGCATACATCCTTACGCAATTCAAAAAAATAGTGAAAAGATTCTCGGAATTTTACACCTTCACAGCCCAAACAATTCATTATCAAGTACTTGTAGATATTGCCTGATGGGCTTCCCATTCAAGAAATAGGTGTAGAGCTATTGTGGAACTAATGATAAGCGATTCGTCTTGTGTGTGGTACAAAATTTTGATGCTGTCCGGAAGCACTAAATTTTATTCTTTTTGAAAAAAAGATAGTGGGATATTTGGGTTATTCAGAAAGATGTGTACTTTTGCAAGTGTAAATAATACACTTATTAAATTTAGCAGACCCTGTTATCAAGATTATAATTGACTAACCAATCATGCAATCAAAAATGAAAACGTATTTTTCAGGATTATTTCTTGTGCTACTGTCGTGGAATATGACCGCACAAAAGATTAGCTTTCAGGTGGAAGCAGCGGAGGAAAACCCTATCATCAGCCGGCATATCTACGGCCATTTCGCTGAGCACCTAGGCCGTTGTATCTACGATGGTTTCTATGTAGGGGAGGATAGCCCAATACCCAACACGGAAGGGGTCAGGAACGATATAGTGGCAGCACTGAAGGAGCTTAAAATCCCTAATTTGCGTTGGCCAGGAGGCTGTTTTGCGGATACTTATCATTGGAAAGACGGAATTGGTCCTAAGGAGGATCGCCCCTCTTTGCTGAACATTTGGTGGGGTAATGTCAAAGAAGATAACAGCTTTGGCACTCACGATTTTTTGAATATGTGCGAACTTCTAGAGACGGAGCCTTATATATCCGCTAATGTGGGTAGCGGAAGTCCTCAAGAATTTACAGACTGGATCAAATACACCACACATCCAGCTGGCTCCAGCCCCATGCCAGACCTACGCAAAGCCAATGGCCGGGAAGAACCTTGGAAAGTAAAATTCTGGGGGGTAGGTAATGAAGCTTGGGGCTGCGGTGGCAATATGCGGCCGGAGTACTACGCCGATGTTTATCGGCAATTTGCTACTTTCGCTACCAATTGGGATAATTCCGATGGAATCGTCCGCATCGCGTCTGGTGCTAGTAGCAACGATTACAACTGGACGGAGGTGCTGATGAAAAACATACCTAAAAGTTTAATAGAGGCCATAGCAGTTCATCACTATTCGGTCATCGAGTGGAGCAAAAAAGGCAGTGCAACCGATTTTACGGAAGAAATGTATTTTACCACCATGAGCCGTGCCCTTGAAATGGAAGAGATCATTCAAAAACATACGGCTATCATGGATAAATATGATCCAGAAAAAAAAGTAGACCTCTACGTAGATGAGTGGGGAGCTTGGTATGATGTGGAGCCAGGTACCAACGGCGCCTTCCTCTTTCAGCAAAATACCATGCGGGATGCTGTTTTAGCTGCAACTACTTTTAACATTTTCAACAATCATGCCGACCGGGTGAAAATGGCTAATATCGCTCAAGCCGTGAATGTGCTGCAGGCTGTTATCCTAACGGATGAGGAGAAGATCATACGCACACCTACGTTTCATACCATGCGGATGTATAGCGCACACCACGATGCTCAGCTTATTTCATTGAAGTTTGAATCGCCTACTTACACTTTTGGGCAAGAGGAGCTGCCGGCTATTTCGGCTTCCGCTTCTGTCAATGAAGCAGGTGAAACACAAATTTCCTTGGTAAATATTCACGCAAGCAAGGCCTTTGAATTGGAATTGGATTTAGAAAGCCTAGGAATTAAAAATATGAGTGCAGAAATACTCACTTCGGCCAAGCTTCAAGACCACAACACTTTCAACGAGCCAGATAAAGTAGCGCCCAAGGCCTTCAAGGATTTTAGTTTCAAAAAAGGCCAATTAAGCCTACAGTTGCCCCCTTACTCTGTGCTATTATTGAAAGGTACAAAGTAACATTAACCCTTTTTTACGGAATTTATCATACACAATTTGGAAAGGTAAGTGATCTGCTTTGGCAAGGTCGCTTACCTTCTTCGTGTTGATCAAAACCCAGCAGAAGCTGTGGCCAAGCGCTAACAAAAATCAAAAATGAAACAATTCGTCATTGGCTTAGACTATGGTTCCGACTCGGTGCGTGCAGTACTCATTGATGCCACCGATGGGAAGGAGCTGGCCTCCAGTGTGTTTTGGTACTCCCGGTGGAAGGCAGGAAAATATTGTGAGGCGGCCAAGAATCAGTTCCGCCAGCATCCGCTGGATCATATCGATGGGATGGAGTTTACCATTAGGGAGGTGGTTGCGCAGGCGGCCATCGATCCTAGGGCAGTTCGCGGTATATGTGTAGATACCACTGGCTCATCGCCTCTTCCCGTAACAGCAGATGGCACCCCCCTGGCCATGCTGCCCAACTTTGCAGACAACCCCAATGCGATGATGGTGCTCTGGAAAGACCATACCGCCATTGCGGAAGCCGAAGAGATCAACCAACTAGCCAGGTCTTGGGGCGGGGAAGACTTTACCCGTTTCGAGGGAGGTATTTACTCCAGCGAGTGGTTCTGGGCAAAAATATTACACCTCATCCGCCAGGATGAGGCGGTGAGAACGGCGGCATATTCTTGGGTGGAACACTGCGATTGGATGACCTACCTCCTTGTTGGGGGTAAACAAATCAGCGAACTTAAGCGCAGCCGCTGTGCCGCTGGCCACAAAGCAATGTGGCACACCGCTTGGGGAGGTTTGCCACCCAAGGAATTTTTGGGTCAACTGCATCCATATCTGGCAGAACTACGCGATCGATTGTACGAGGCTACCTATACTTCCGATGTGGCCGCTGGGACACTCAGCGCGGAGTGGGCAACAAAACTAGGGCTCAGTAGTGAAACGATCGTGGCCGTGGGAACCTTCGATGCCCATGCCGGAGCTGTGGGAGCTGGTATCAAATCGTATAGCCTCGTGCGCGTGATGGGTACTTCCACCTGCGATATCATGGTGGCGCCGCCCGCTCTTGTTCAAAAAAAAACCGTTCGAGGAATTTGCGGCCAAGTGGATGGCTCGGTTATTCCCGGTCTGGTAGGACTGGAAGCTGGGCAGTCTGCCTTTGGAGATGTACTGGCCTGGTTTAAAAGCATTCTGATGTGGCCTATTGAGCAATTGGTACTTACCTCCGAAAGCCTCAGTGAAGCGCAAAAACAGGAATTAGCAGCGGAAATCGAGCAGCGATTGATGCATCAACTCACGCAAGAGGCCGAAGCCATCCCGACGGCTGAGAGCATCCCGATTGCACTCGACTGGATCAATGGCCGGCGAACACCCGATGCCGATCAGTCACTCAAAAGTGCGATGATGGGCTTATCTTTAGGCACCAAAGCTCCCCACCTTTTTAAGGCCTTGGTACAGGCCATTTGTTTTGGTTCTAAAAAAATTGTAGATCGCTTCGAAGAAGAAGGCCTGGAGATCAAAGAGATCATCGGGATCGGTGGGGTAGCGCGCAAATCGCCTTTCATTATGCAGACGCTGGCCAATGTGCTCAATCGCCCGATCGTAGTAGCTTCTTCAGACTATGCTCCCGCACTGGGTGCTGCCATTTATGCGGCCGTGGCGGCGGGTATTTATCCGGATGTAGCAGCCGCTGCGAAGCAGCTAGCCAGCGAGTTCGAAGCGTTCTACACGCCCCAGCCAGATCAGGTGGCGGCGCTTAGCTTGCAGGCCGAGCGCTACGATCAGCTTAGTACTTTCGTAGAAGCAGTCACAAAGTCGGCACTTTCCTTCACCACCCAATCGAAACACGCATGAAAAAGTACCAAAGCTTAAAAGAGGCCTGCTACGAGGCTAATATGCAGCTCAATGCCTTGGGTCTGGTGATTTATACGTTCGGGAATGTAAGCGCTGTTGATCGGCAAGAAGCGGTTTTTGCCATCAAACCCAGCGGTGTCCCCTACGAAGTCCTATCCCCTGAAGATATGGTGATTGTTGATTACGATAACCATATCGTGTCCGGCAGCAAGCGGCCTTCCTCCGATACCCAAACGCATGCCTACCTGTATAAGCACTGGGCTGATATTGGTGGGGTAGCCCATACACATGCCACTTATTCCGTGGCATGGGCGCAAGCACAGCGCGACATCCCCCTACTGGGAACCACCCATGCCGATCACCTCACAAGGGATATTCCCTGTGCCCCGCCAATGGAAGATCAGCTGATTGCAGGTAATTACGAGCACAATACAGGCATACAAATTACGGATTGTTTTCGGCAACGACAATTGGACTACAGAGAAGTTCCTATGGTTTTGGTAGGCAGTCACGGGCCTTTTTGTTGGGGAGAAACGGCTGCTAAAGCGGTGTACAACAGTAAAGTACTGGAAGCCATCGCGCAAATGGCTTATCTAAGCCTGAAGATCAACCCCCAGGCACCCAGAATGAAAGAGGCACTCATCCGAAAACATTACGAGCGGAAACACGGCAAAGATGCCTACTACGGGCAGCAATAGGCTAGAAAATACCAACAAAATCTACTTTTAAATGAAGAAGAGCGACAACAAAAGAATCTGGTTTATCACTGGTAGCCAGCATCTCTATGGCGAAGCTACCTTAAAGCAGGTAGAGGCGCACAGCGCGGACATGGTTCGAGGGTGGAACGCCCAGCAGGCGAGCATAGTAGGCATAGAAAATAAAGCACTTGTAACCACAGCAGAGGAGGTGGCGAAAATCTGTATGGCCGCCAATACGGACGACAACTGTGTTGGGGTAATTACCTGGATGCATACCTTTTCGCCAGCTAAAATGTGGATAAAAGGCCTAGGCAATCTTTGTAAGCCACTCTGCCACCTGCATACGCAGTATAATGCGGCTATCCCATGGGCCAGCATTGATATGGATTTTATGAACCTCAATCAATCGGCTCATGGCGACCGCGAGTTTGGGTATATCCTATCCAGAATGCGCAAGAATAGGAAGATAATTGTTGGGCATTGGCAAAGTGAATCGATTCGGCAACAGCTCAGTGATTGGTCTCGGGTAGCGCTTGGATGGGATGCGATGCAGCGCCTCAAGGTAGCGCGGATTGGCGACAATATGCGCGAGGTGGCCGTTACGGAAGGAGATAAAGTAGAGGCGCAAATGAAGCTAGGCTTTTCAGTCAATGGCTATGGCCCATCGGTTGTGGAGGCCTATATCGACGCGGTCGAGGACAAGCCACTATCTGCCTTACTAGAGGAGTATGCCGATTCCTACACTTTGGGTAATTCCCTGCTGCCCCATGGCAGCCAGCGCGCCTCCTTGGTGGAAGCCGCACGGATTGAGCTAGGGCTAAGGGCCTTTTTGGAAGCAGGCGGCTTTGGAGCTTTTACCAACACTTTCGAGAATTTGGGGGCTTTTCGCCAGTTGCCTGGTATCGCTACCCAGCGCCTGATGGCCGATGGCTACGGCTTCGGCGCCGAAGGGGACTGGAAAACAGCCGCACTGCTCAGGGCCATGAAGGTGATGAGCCGAGGACTGGCCGCTGGCACTTCTTTTATGGAGGACTATACCTATCACTTTAGTCCTGAAAAGTCGCTGGTTCTAGGGGCACACATGTTGGAAATTTGCCCCAGTATTGCTGCCCAAAAACCGCGCTGCGAAGTGCATCCGCTGGGTATTGGCGGAAAGGAAGACCCAGTTCGTTTGGTGTTCGATGGGCAGGCCGGACCAGCCATTAATGTATCTTTGGTGGATATGGGCAATCGCTTCCGGCTCATCGTGAACGAAGTGGAAGCGGTATTGCCCACACAAGCACTGCCACAACTGCCAGTTGCGCGGGTTCTGTGGGAGGCCATGCCTAATTTGGAGATAGCCGCTACGGCTTGGATGTTGGCAGGTGGTGCTCATCACACGGTTTATACCCAGGCGCTGTCCACGAATTTCATAGAAGATTTGGCGGAAATAGCCGGATTGGAGTTGCTAGTGATCGATCGGCAAACACAAATTCGGGCCTTCAAAGACAGCTTGCACACCAACGAAGTATATTATCACCTTTTTCAGCAGGGAAGATAAGGATCGGTTCGGGAAGGGCTCAAAAACACGGCTCTTCTTGTTGGCCTTGCTCCTGCACTTGCCTGCAGCCCGTATTGGGTGCCCGTCTTACAAGCTGTCTGGGCCTGAGCCTGAGCAAACAATTGGTACTTCCTCCAAGAAGCATTGGTTTTCCTTAAAGTATTAAATATTATGCGATATCTAACGATTCTTTCACTTTTATTTTTCCTTATTTTGATGGCCTGTACGTCCAGTACTGGCACCAAAGTGCAGGAGCAAAGCCCTACAGAAGGAGCCATGCAGCCGGATGATTTCTCCATCGAGCGAAGCCATTTTGGCACCACAGCCCAGGGGCAAAGCGTGGAGAAATACCAACTCAAGAACCCACAGGGTAGCACCATCGAGATTATTACTTACGGCGGCATTATTACCTCTTGGACGGCTCCGAACCGCGATGGAAAACAACAAAATGTGGTGCTGGGCTACGATAAGCTAGCGGACTATATCCGTGAAAATCCTTATTTCGGAGCCATTATCGGGCGCTACGGCAACCGCATCACCAAAGGTCAATTCACCCTAGCTGGCAATGCCTACCAACTAGAAACCAACGATGGGCCGAACCACCTTCATGGCGGTGTTCAGGGCTTCGATAAGGTGATTTGGGCCGCCGAGGATACCATTACCGGACAAGGAGCGACACTGCTATTGCGCTATCGAAGTGCAGATGGCGAAGGCGGCTATCCCGGCCAGCTTGATTGTACCGTGCGCTATACCCTCACAGCCGATCATTCGCTGCGGGTGGACTACGAGGCTACTACCGACCAGCACACCATCGTTAACCTCACCCAGCATACCTACTTTAACCTATCAGGCGATTTCTCTCAGACAATTGAAGACCACCAGTTGCTGCTTCCTGCCGATCGCTACCTACCCGTAGATGCTACCCTGATTCCTACCGGAGCCTTGGCTTCGGTAGAAGGAACGCCCTTCGATTTTCGGCGTATGAAAAGCATTGGGCAAGACATCGCTGCCGATGACGAGCAGCTGCTGCGAGGAAAAGGCTACGATCATTGCTGGGCGATGGGCCTTTCGGATAGCGTCCGTCTGATGGCTCAGGTACTGCATCCCGGCAGTGGTAGGCTACTGGAAATTCATTCGAATGAACCGGGTATTCAGTTCTACAGCGGCAACTTCCTAGACGGTACGCTGCCCCGGCCGGGAGGAGGCACCTACCCCCACCGCAGTGGACTGTGCCTCGAGACCCAACACTACCCCGATTCCCCCAACCAGTCTGATTTCCCATCGGTGACTTTACTGCCTGGCGAACGCTATCAAACAACTACCATCTTTACTTTTACTACCACTGATAAACAATAAATTATGTCTGTATTGGCTACCATCGATTGGGTAATTATTGCCCTGTATTTTGTGCTTATTTTAGGAGTTGCTTGGTGGGTCATTCGGCAAAAGAACAATACCTCCGACGACTACTTCCTGGCGGGTAGAAACTTAGGCTGGTTTGTGGTGGGGTCTTCGATCTTTGCTTCCAACATTGGCTCCGAGCACATTGTGGGCTTAGCTGGCTCGGGAGCTACGGACGGGGTGGCTATGGCGCATTACGAGTTGCACGCTTGGTGCTTGCTGGTTTTAGGCTGGTTTTTGGCACCTTTTTATATGCGTTCCAAGATTTATACCATGCCAGAGTTTCTGGAAAAACGCTTTTCAGCAGCCTCGCGCTGGGTGCTATCCGTCATCTCTCTGTTTGCTTATGTACTCACTAAGGTAGCGGTTGGGATTTTTGCCGGCGGCATTGTTTTTGGTGTGTTGCTACCAGAGGTAAACATAGTGGGCTTGGATAGTTTTTGGGTCGGCTCCATTTTGATGATCCTACTCACGGGCTTTTATACGCTGTTGGGGGGCTTAAAAGCGGTGGCTTATACGGAGGCGATTCAGACCGTCATCTTGATTTTGGGTTCTTTACTAGTGACCTTCTACGGTTTGGATGCCTTAGGTGGCTGGGGTGAACTTCGCCGCATCGCTGGCTCCGAGATGTTCAATCTCTGGAAACCGCTGGTGCCGGCAGGAATGGAGGGCACCTGGTCACCGATTAAGACCGACACCCAAATGGCTTGGTATTTCAACAGCAATTATCCTTGGTTGGGAATGCTTTTTTGTGCACCCATTATCGGTCTGTGGTACTGGTGTACCGATCAGTATATCGTGCAGCGAATGTTGGGAGCCGAAAGCCTTACAGAAGCCAGAAGAGGTACCATTGCGGCAGCCTTTTTGAAGCTCCTGCCAGTGTTTATATTTATTATTCCAGGCATCATCACATTTGCTTTAGCTAGCAGCGGTAAGATGGAGGAACTAAGCAGTGTGCTCTTAGATGCGAATGGCCAAATTATCAATGCGAATGCCCAGCAGGTTTTCCCACTCTTGGTGGCCAAGGTATTGCCCGCAGGTATTCGGGGAATGGTAGTTGCTGGATTGCTAGCAGCGCTCATGAGCTCTTTGGCGGGAGTCTTTAATGCCTCTTCCACCTTGTTTACAATGGACTTATACTCGAAGTTTCGCCCAAAAGCAACGGAAAGGCAGCTAGTAAAGGTAGGTAGAATAGCTACTGCCGTAATGGTGGTGATTGGCTTGCTTTGGATACCCGTTATTCAGGGAAGTCGCGGGCTGTATGACTATCTCCAGAGTGTGCAAGGGTATTTGGCTCCGCCTATTTTTGTAGTCTTCTTTTTTGGCATTTTCAACAAGCGCTTGAATGCACAGGGAGCGCTGGCTGCACTGATAGTGGGCTTCGTACTTGGCCTTTTTCGCTTAGCGATCGATACCCCTGTGATGCTAACCGACAACTTTACTTATGCAAAAGGTAGCTTTTTTTGGATCATCAACAATATGTTCTTTCAGTACTACAGCATACTGATTCTATTGGTGTCTCTGCTGGTGATGTATGTGGTGAGCTACGCAACGGCTACTCCAGATTACAGCAAAATTAAAGGCCTCGCCATGGGAACCGTCTCCGCCGAGCAAAAAGCCGAAACCGTTGCTACCTATAATCGGCTCGATGTAGTTGTGTCTGCTTTGGTCGTACTGCTCATTCTAGTGGCTTATACGTATTTTAATGGCTAAGACGCTGATTTTGCTTCTACTTACTTTTGGATAAATCGGACGACTACCTTAACGTAGTAGTCGATCAACGGATTAACCGATCAACGGATACGTCCAAATAGAATGCT
>DAITME010000060.1:0-26648 GCA_036835305.1 Lewinella sp. | reverse complement strand
AGTCAGTCTATTCGGCCATTGCCGTACGATAAAAGGTACACAAACAACGATATAAACCAGTAAAATATGAACAATTTCAATCAAGAATACCAAGCATTTATATGCTCCCTGAGCCTTCGTAGTCTGGAAGCAGTGGACGATAAAATAGCGGAAGCTTTCACGAAAGCGCAAGATCCCTTGCCTCTAACGGTTGCTAGAAAAATGCCATTCCTCAAAAGGTGGCTATGCTTTCTGTGGTGAGGAGAATATGCTTTTTGGTAGGCTACACGCGGGAGCAAAGCTTGACAAAAAGAGCACTAGTGGTCTGTCAAGCGTTAATTTTTGGGTTGAACGTTAGCGAATTTTGTGGCTAGTCGAGGCGGAGATTCCCGCGCATAGCGGGACTATGTAAGGGGTTCTCCAACGAAGAGTAGCCGCAAAAGGCGCCACGGGTAACCCAAAGTTTTAGCCTTGACAGAGCACTAGACCAATATTCGTAAAATAAGTATCTTCGGGCATGTCTAACTGACAATAGAATACTAATCGTTTATAATCCAATTTTGTCCGTATGGAACTCAGATACCTGGCTTGTTGCTGTTTTCTATTCATAATAGGCGTATCTAAAGGTCAAGATCAGCACTCCCCGCTTCGGTTTAAGGAGGATAGCTTGCTGCAACTTATAGAGGAAACAAACCACGACTCCTTGCGGATGGGTTGGTATAATCAACTGCGGCGATTGGTCATCTATGACGATCCCGTAAAAGCTTTGGCTTACACCAAAGAATATGGGCACTACGCACAGCGGGCAAAACTCCCAGCAGAATACGCCAAATCTAAATTCTACGAAGCCAATAGCTATGTCCCTACAGGGCAATACGAGGCGGCGCTAGCAGCGCTCTTGGAAGCGGAGCGGTATTTTAGAGAAGAGAACGACAGCAGGCGCCTCGGGTCTTGTTACAATTCGATTGGGGCTATATTTGAAGCCACCCACCGCGATTCGCTGGCAGCTGTTTACTTCCAAAATGCTTTGGAAATATTCAGCGAGTTGGATGACCAAGCAAGGCAGGCTATGGCGCTCAATAATTTGGCTAATATCGCACTTCGATCGGATGATTATACCAAAAATATTGCCTTGCTCCGGAAGTCTATCGAATTAACAAAGGACAGGGACGATCTTAATAGAAGGATGCTAAACTTAGCCAACAGCTTCACAACAATAGGCCAACTGGATAGTGCGGAAGTTGTGTATCTCAACCTACTCAAAAGCCCGCAGCAGTTAAACGAAATATCAAAAGCAGACATACACTTAGGCCTGGGTAAACTATACTTAAAGCGAAAAGATTTTAAAAGATCCCAGCAAGCATTGAGCTTGGCACTCGAAAAAGCTGAACAGCTGGGTATAGTAGAACAACGTCTGGAAGCGCTACAGCATCTACATTTATTATATGTTGATACCAACAACTACCCAGATGCCCACGCCCAACTTTTATCTTATTATCAACTGAAAGACAGTCTGGCGAGTTCAGAAAAAGACAAGATCTTGGTAGATGCCATAACAAAGTACGAAACCGAAAAAAAAGAAGTTGAAATAACGCTGCTCAATACGCAAAAGCAAGCTGCCGAAAGCATTATTCAACAAAAAAACAGGACCATCTGGATCGGCAGTGTAGCTGCTTCAATTCTATTGGCTCTGAGTAGCTTTCTATACTGGCTGTATCGAAAATACCGACTACAAAAAGAAGCCCTTACTATTGCTTTACAAGACCGAGAAAACCTATTACAAGAGATACATCATCGGGTGAAAAACAATCTACAAATTATTTCCAGCTTGCTGCGTTTGCAATCTAGGCATGTGGCAGAGGCCGATGCGGCACAAGCCCTCAACGAAGGGGAGGCCAGAGTTAATTCTATGGCTATTATCCACCACCATCTCTACACCCAAGCCGATCATCTTTCTCAGGTGAATGTACAGAACTATATCCGGGATCTTTGCCACCACCTAGCTGCTTCCTTCGATAGCCCGAGCCTAAAAGTGACTATAAGACAAGCGGTAGATCCCATCTACTTAGACGTTAATACGATGGTTCCGCTTGGGCTTATACTCAACGAGTTAATCACCAATGCTTATAAATATGCCTTTAAGGGACGAAGTGAAGGACAGATACTGCTGTGCTTTAACAGCTCAGAATCAGGTATTTTAGCCATCCAAGTAAAAGACAATGGTATTGGGAAACCTATGGATAAAAGTATGAAAAACGGTTTCGGCTCACGACTTATTAGTGCTTTTTTGCGTAAGCTGGAAGCAGAACAGACGATCACCATCGAAAATGGTACGCAAATAGACATCGTACTGAAAATCCCTCAAAAATGAAGCCCATACCCAAAATACTCATCGTAGAAGACGAACCCATGATTGCGGAAGACTTGGCGGATATCTGCCTCGGCTACGGCTATGAGCTTTGCGGTACTGCCTTCAGTGGTCGCCAGGCCTTTCCTATCCTAGAGGACTGTCAGCCCAATTTGTTGCTTTTGGATATCAACTTGGGCGAGAGCCTGAGTGGCTTGGAACTGGCAGCTTATGTGAAACAAAATTATCTTATTCCTTTTATCTTCATTACGGCTTATGCTGATAGCGCCACCTTGGCCAACGTCCGCGCCCTAGATCCGCTAGGGTTTATCGTGAAGCCCTTCAATAAAGAACAGGTTTATTCTACCATAGAAATTGCTTGGGAAAAACAGCAGCAAGGCCGAAATCTTTCCTTCGACCTGCCAGCAATACAAAAGCAACTCATGGAAGAACTTTCCCCCCGAGAAATCGAAGTGCTGGAATGCCTATACAAAGGGATGGATACCGCTGACACAGCAAAAGCCCTATTCGTAAGCCCCAATACCGTGAAATTTCACCTTAAAAATCTTTTTGACAAATTTGGGGTGCATAAACGAGTGGAGCTGTTGGCTAAATTGCGCTAAATCTAAGCGTTAGCGGACTAGCTGACCGTTGCTTTGGATAAAAGGAACAGAGGCAGTGCGCTTTCAAGGCTAAAACTTCGCTGACGTTTAAGCCGAAAATTAAGGCTTTACAGACCACTAGCCAACAGCATGGCTCCTATTTTGAATCATTGCTCCTGCGTGAGCCATCCTGTAGAAAGGCGCTAAGAGCGTGTCTGAATATTGCGCTTCCTTTTCCCTTTCCGCTCGCTTTGCTTGCACCAACGAATAGCAGTACTATTCGGCGCATCCACTCGCTGCTGCAAACCGCCTGGAAAACCGCCCGAACCCATACAGAACAAAGCCCCAAGAACCTGCAGAGTATCGAAGCGCGCTATCCTGAAAATGGAGGGAAACACAAGGAAGCAGTCGTTGGGGGCTGTTGCCCAAAAGTATGGAAGCAGCTACCCTTGCGCTGAAATTATGCAGCAGCCTAGCTGACACCAATGGTATTTTGTCGGCGAACAGTGAAGTAGGCTAGCTGCTATATGAAATCCGCAACTGCGAAGAAGCACTAGAGGTATAAAGACAAGGGCGTCGGGAAGCCCGCCGATGAAAGTGCTAAAGCGGGCTTTGGTTCCCGCCTCATCAGCGCTTTCCGAGCAAGTTGGAAGCCTTCACTCCACCCCCAGCACCCAGCCTTCCTCTCTTTCACAAATTTTACGGTCTTTTTTGTCCAGTTTACTGGGTACATCGAAGAGCGGTAGTAGCTTTTCTTCTGCTTGCTGTTGCATCAGCCACCGAGCAACGCTTTGCACCTGTTCGCGGTCGGGGATAAGGTCTTTACCCGGACGTGCAACGAGGCTGGGCCATATTTCGGCATGGAGAATCAGTTGGTCTTCGGTAGCCAATGGTTCGGCAGTAAAGCCAGTTTCAAAAGGCCACACTAGGCTGTGTTTGGCTAATGTAGCATCGCCGAAGCGCAGCTTATAGAGGTAGGGAAGCGCGGTTAGTCCTTGGCTGCCAACGCTACCCGTGTAGGCGAGTTTCCAGGCAGATTGCATACCCGGACAGCGCGTTTCCACCCTCCTTTTTTCAGCCAAGACGGCCTTTTTGGTTATCACAGGATAGTCAAAATCCTTCTTTGCGCCCAGGAATATCCCGCTTTGCCCGGCGGGCACCCCCCAAAAAGGGCCTAATGCTGCCCGACAACGGCGGTTGAGATCGCCCCCCACTTCAAAGCGATTATTGTAGTTGTTTTCGTCGTCCGCCACTAAGTCAGAAAGTAGTTGCCAGATAGCCTTCCAAGGGGGACTTTTTTTTAGGCCCAATGCTTTGGCGAAACCAGCAGGATAGGCATAAATCACATCTAAACCGAGTAAAGTACGCTCCTTCCTGTCCACTGCCTGCAACAGTTCCGATTGCAGATAGGCATAACAAGCAGCTCGCGTGCGGAAATACAGCGTTGTAATTTCACCACTAGCCACCTTGGCATTCGCTAACCAGATAGCATCCTTAGTTGGTTTTGCCGGACTGGGGGAGCTGCGTGCGCTCCAATCTACCACAATGAAACGATCAAATAACATAGCTAAAACGGTATCTT
Source organism: Lewinella sp. (assembly GCA_036835305.1). Classification (GTDB taxonomy): domain Bacteria; phylum Bacteroidota; class Bacteroidia; order Chitinophagales; family Saprospiraceae; genus Neolewinella. The sequence continues at coordinate 22,138 of DAITME010000060.1, read as the reverse complement.
ATTGCTCATATTTATCTACTTTGCTCCCGCATCTGCCAGAAGTCCGTATTTGGGTGCCCGTTTAGTAGGGCATGAGCCACCTACATCATGCGGATAAAAAATGAGCCTACCATTCAGACGCCCGAACAGAAGCCCAATAGTAACAAGCGGCGCACACAAAATAGATAAAATTTGTAAATTTGCCTACTCTTGGCAGACAAATCCGTTTATTTTGACCGAAACAAGACCTTCTTTGCTAGACCAGTCGGTAGCCTATCTTAAAGGTGTAGGCCCTGCTAAAGCCGATTTGCTGGGTAAGGAATTGGGGGTTTTTACCGTGCGGGATTTGCTGTTGCAGTTCCCTTTTCGATATATCGATCGGACGCAATTCCACAGCATTGCTGATCTGCTCCCCGATAGCGGACAAGTGCAACTCAAGGGGGTATTGAGGCACCTCTCTGTGCAAGGCGATGGCCGAAAAAAGCGCTTGGTGGGACGGCTACGCGACAATTCTGGCACGGCGCTGGAACTCGTCTGGTTCACGGGCGTTGGCTATCTGGAAAAAATCATGGAGGTAGGCGAGGAATACATCGTCTTCGGAAAAGTGCAAGAATTTAGTGGTCGCCTTTCTATTAGCCACCCTGAAATGGAGAAGGCCAACGAGCGCAATACACAGGAAGCCAACCATTTCGATCCGGTTTATCCCAGCACAGAAAAGCTCAATCAGCGTGGTCTGGATCAGCGCAACCGCCGCAAGCTCATTCGTTCGATTTTCGAAAAGCTTCAGGAAGGCGACCTGCCAGATATGTTGCCCGATTATCTGGTGCAAAAGCTCCATCTCCCCAGCCATGCGAAGGCCATGGTACACATTCACCTACCGAAAAGCCAGGCAGATCTCGATGCCGCTAGAAAAAGACTAAAATTTGAAGAACTCTTTCTGCTACAGATCCGCCTGCTACAACTCAAAGGCAGCCGCAAGGGAAAAATAAAGGGCTACAATTTTGCCTCTATTGGCTCCATTTTTAATCAATTTTACACAGAAAAACTGCCTTTCACCCTCACCAATGCTCAAAAAAGAGTGTTGAAAGAAATCCGAAAAGATTTGGGTGTAGGCGTACAAATGAACCGACTCTTACAAGGCGATGTGGGCAGTGGCAAAACCATGGTAGGCCTGATGAGCATGCTGATGGCACTCGACAACGGCTTCCAGGCTTGTATGATGGCGCCCACAGAGATACTCGCTTTCCAGCACTATGAATCCATCAAAGAATATATCGAGGGTATGGATATCGAGATCGCCTTCCTCTCGGGTAGCGTAAAAGGCAAGGCGCGCAAAAACCTCCTAGAGCGGCTGGCAGTAGGTGAAATACACATCCTCATCGGCACCCATGCACTCATCGAACCGCTGGTGGTCTTTCAAAACCTAGGACTTACCATCATCGACGAGCAGCACCGCTTCGGGGTGGAGCAACGCGCCAAACTCTGGAAAAAAAATAGCCCCTACCCACCCCACATTCTCGTCATGACCGCCACACCCATCCCGCGCACCCTCGCCATGACCATCTATGGCGACTTGGATGTGAGTGTGATAGACGAACTGCCTCCCGGCCGAAAACCCATTACCACCGTCCACTTTACGGAACATCGGCGGGAGCGCGTCTTCGGTATGATCCGCGATGAAATTGCTAAGGGGCGCCAGGCCTATGTGGTGTATCCCTTAATTGAGGAAAACGAAAGGTTAGATTTGCTCGCGCTGGAGCAAGGTTTCGAGGAAATGCAAGCCAAGTTCCCTCCCCCAGCCTATCAAATTAGCGTCGTTCACGGTAAAATGAAAGCTGCCGACAAAGACTACGAAATGGCACGCTTTAAGGAAGGCACCACCCATATCATGATCGCCACCACCGTCATTGAAGTGGGGGTCAACGTGCCCAACGCCACTGTGATGGCTATTATTCACACCGAACGCTTTGGGCTGAGCCAACTCCATCAACTGCGCGGCCGTGTGGGGCGCGGCGGCGATCAGAGCTACTGCATCCTACTGAGCAGCGTAAAACTCAGCGCCGACAGCCGCGAGCGGATAAAAACCATGGTCGCAACCACCGATGGTTTTAAAATTGCTGAAGCCGACCTACGCCTACGTGGCCCAGGTATGATCGACGGCACTCAGCAGAGTGGCCTGCTACAAATGCGCCTCGCCGACCTTTCCAAAGACCAGAAAATACTCACCACCGCCCGCGAAATCGCTAGTAGAATCCTAGAAGACGACCCCCACCTACAAAAAGAAGCGCACCAGCCCCTCGGCGCTTATGTACAGCGTTATTTCCAAGCGATTAAGGGTTGGGGCTTGATTAGTTGATATTATTTCCTGTACCTTCGCAGCCTATGCAAAACCAAACAATCATCACCCTTAGCTCCGATTTTGGTAGCCGCGATTTTCATCTCGGCCGCCTCAAAGGAGATATCCTATCAGCCTGCCCCACGGCTCAAATACACGATATTACTCACGCTGTTCCCCACTATGATATTGTGCAAGCCGCTTTTGTGTTTCGTAAGGTATGGCAGCACTTCCCCACGGGTAGCATCCATATCATTAGCGTCAACGACTATTACCAGCCTAAGGGACGATTCCTAGCACTATTGCACCGGGGACATTACTTTATTGGTCCAGATAACGGCGTTTTTAGCCTCATCTTCGGCGAAATACCCGCAGAAACCTACGTACTAGACCGCATAGACCCCAAGGCCGCCCCCAGTAAGGCCTATGCATCCGCAGCCGCGCACATTGTTCTAGCTAGGCCCTTCCATGAAATTGGCATTCCCGCTACCCGTATTGCCGAAAGACTGGCTTTCCAGCCGGTTATTGGAGCCGATTATATCCGAGGCAGCGTTACTTACATTGATCATTTCTACAATGCCATTACGAATATCACACGGCAGCAATTTGAGAACATCGGTCGCGGTCGGCCCTTCGAGCTGCTGCTCAAACGCCACGAACCCATAGATGGGCTTTCCTTCTGCTACCACGATGTGCCGGAGGGAGAAACACTGGTTCGCTTCGACTCCGAAGGACTACTGGAAATAGCCATCAATATGGGAAGAGCGGCCACACTACTAGGTATTGAAGTGGATGATACCGTGCAGGTAGAATTTAAATAATTTGCCATTCCAGAATTCGGCGGTCGTCGCCACCACTCAGTAAGCGGTCTGCGCTCAGCCAGCAAATGGTATTGACGCTATTGACGTGGCCGCGGTCGCGTATGCCTTCGGCTACTTTTTGCAGCGCAAGCGTTTGGGCATCCCATATCTTCAGGGTTTTGTCGCGGCTGGCTGTGACTAATAGGGTTCCGTCGGGCGAGAAAGCCAAATCGTTGATGGTGAAATTATGAGCGGGAATAGCAGCAGCTTCCTGCGGCAAGAAGTCGTCGCCTTCCGCCAGTTTCCAGCGCCGCAAGTAGGCATCGCGGCCGCCACTCAGCAAACTATCCCCGCCGGGTGATAAGGCAAGGCAAAAAACCGAATTGTCGTGCGCGCGCCAAAGGTAACGAAGTGTGAGGCTGGCTTCCTCCACCGCGTAAATATGCCCATTGCTGGCACCGATGTAAAGCAAAGACCGCTTCGCATCATAACAAATAGCGCGTAGTGATTCCCCCGCCAGCAGAAGGCTCTCCACCACCCTATTGCTATCTACTGACCACTTGCTCAGCATGCCATCGCCACCACAAGCATAGAGGTACTCCCCTAGCGGTAGCAAGGCATAAATCGCCTTCCGATGATGCGCCAAATGGCGGTTTTTGTCAGTACTTTCGGGATATAGCCAATGCAAACCGCCTCCTAGGGCACCTGCTACAAAAGCTTTCTGATCTGCCAACTGAGCCATACAGAATAATTGGCCGCCATCTACCTTGGCGATCATGCGCCCTAGCTCGGGATCGCTTGCTGGCCACTGCACCAGCCAACCATCGCCTGCTACGCTCCAAACATCCCCCGAAGCCGATGGTCCCAAGAGCTGATAGATCCCCCCGATATGCCCTTTTCGCTCACTAATGCGCCGAATCATACTAAAACGAATTCTTCCACATCATGCTCTCCACGGGGCGGTCGCTGCGCTGGTTGTACTTGGCGCTCAGCTTTTTATTGTAGTAATTTTCGATATCGCCATCCACCCCAAAATAGATCAACTGCCCAATGGGCATCCCCTTGTACACCCGAACGGGGTGGGTGCAGGAAATCTCCAAAGTCCAATGGTTACAAAAACCCACATCCCCTTTGCCTGCTGTGGCGTGGATATCAATTCCCAATCGCCCCACCGAGCTTTTGCCCTCTAGGAAAGGAACACTGCTGTGTGTCTCGGTATATTCCATTGTCACGCCCAGATAGAGGGTGTTGGGATGCAGGACATAGCCCTCGTCTGGTATCTCGAAAGTAGTGATTTCATTATGTCTGCGTGCATCCAGAATATGGTCTTTGTAGTACGCCAAATAAGGCCCTAGATGCACATCATAGGAATTGGTGCCCAGTTTGCTGCGATCAAAAGGCTCTATTACAATTTCGCCGCGTTCTATGGCGACTAGTATTTTCTTGTCCGTCCAAATCATGGCCGCAAGATACAAGAAATTGAAGGAATCGGGCGTGTATAGTGTTTCAACCCAGAATTTGTGAATTCTGACTTGCTCTTTTTCCGCCTCGCTGCGTTGAAAAGCCTCGCCGTAGCTTTGGCTATGCCTACGTTCACCTTCGATGCTATTAGCGTGGTCGCTTCGCGGCTTCTTCGAGGTTTCGCCTTGCGAGCCAAAAAAATAGCGGCGTCATATTTTCAAAAATCCTGCATTGGAAGACTATAGCCAGTACGCCCTTCTTCATTTTTTTGGTATCTTTGCTGTTGATGCAAAAAAGCAGTAATTATGGAAGTAGAAAAAGTTATCAAACTAATGCCTAAAACCGATATTCCACCCCTAAACCCAGACTAGCCAACCCAAAATTAGTGCTGAAGGTATCCGACTTCCTTGACCCCGTAAAGCGCGTATCTTCTTCTCGCGAAGTAAAATCAACACCACCAAGGCGAAGCAAAAAACGCCAATGCTGGCTCACGGAATAACTAAGTCCCAGATCTAGCCCCAGCTGCCTAGAACCCGTATCCCCAACATTTTCTCTTACGTCTCCTAGGGAGTAGATCTCTCCGTTAATAATGTTAAAATACGGAGAAGCATAAAACTGTAAAGCATTAGCCGGATTGAAAGTGTAGCGCGCCCAGATACCCGCTCCAAGCGTGCGCTCGTCGGTCGGGACAAAGAAAGTACCGAAGGGTAAATTCAAGTAAGGTGCCCCGCCAGCCAAAGCCCGGACGCCTACCACCCAACGCCCTCCGAACTCCCTAGCGATGTAGGGAGAAAAGGAGTAGAAAACAAGGTTTTGCAAGGAGGAAGCATCTTTGGTGCTGCTGTAAGAAGCTTGCCCACCAAGCACCCAAGCAGGCTGGAGAAGCTGCTGTGCACTTAGAAAAGCAGAAAATAGACAGCAATAGAGTATAAGGTATTTTTTCATGGCAGGATAATTTATGTAAATATATGCTTTCTAGTAGTGGAAGATATAGCTCCCAGCCGACAAACTGCCTAATCATTCAGCTCTGCCCACCAAAACGTGAGGCTCCGCTCTGGATAATTGAGCACGGCAGGCAAAATCTCGGCTCTACTAACTTCATTGCGAGGGCTTTCATTGTAGAGCTGTAATTGCACATATTCCATCCCCCAATGCTGCCCGCTATGGTAGCTCAGGTAAGCTTCACAGGCCTGCCGCATCCGATCGAAGGAAAACCAGTTGTCTTGATCAAAAGTGTACCACCAGTAGGCCAGCTGAAAAGAAGCCAAATGGCTATCGGCAAAGCTAGCCACATAGGCTTGGCGACAGCGAAGCCGAAAAGCCTTCTGCGCAACCGCATCCCCCGGATGGTACAAAGGAGCAGCCAACTGCCCCAGCTCGCCGCGCAATCCGTCCAAGTGACCTAGGCGGGCTTGCATATCCTCCAAACTTTGGAAATGTACCATTTTGGGGGATAGCTCCCAGTTATCGTACAAAATACCCGCCCGAAGCGCCCTAATGAAAGCAGCATCGGCTGGAACACTAAAACTTTTAAGCAGATCATGCAGCTTATCTTCCCCCAGCCCGGCTACGCTCAGGATGTCTGCCTCCGTCAGATAGCGACGGCGCGGTAAATTCCCACGGTGGCGAATGATTTGTGCAGCTACCTTTTCTCCAATAGCATAGCCATTACCCGTGCTTGGATCATCCTTTATCAGCGGCGATCTAGTAATGTCGCTTGGCTGCCGAACACTGTTCAGAAAAGCCAATAAGCGCTGTAATACCCAAGAAGGGCTGGAATTACGTTCACTCATCTTCTGAAACTTTTCCCTACAAACTTAAGTACTTCAGGGAGGGCCGTCCGCCAATATTCCCAGGTATGACCGCCATCGCGAATCCGAAATTCATGAGGTATTTTAGCGTCGATCATAGCGGCATGGAGTGCCATATTGCCCTTGATAAGGAAGTCGTCGTCTCCACAATCGATATAGTATCTTACACTGCTGAGCGCTTGGGAATCGCCGTCTCTAACCAGATCTAAGGATGAATTTCGGCGATAATGATCGTTGATCCTCGCCGCACCACTGGCTCCTCGGGTAAAAGGCAAGCCAAATACTTCATCCCATCTATCTTGATCCATTGCTATCATTTCTTCCTCCAGAAAAACCGCAGCACTCAGAGGGGCACAAGCAGCAAAGAGCGCAGGGTGCTTCAGGGCATATAAAAGACTACCATGGCCCCCCATGCTTAAACCCGCTACGGCTCGGAACTCTTTTTTAGCCCTTGCCCGATACTCGCGTTCAATAAAGGGAATCAGCTCTCGGATGAAGAAATCTTCATAATTTTCGGTACCTTCATCATCGTTGACATACCAGCTCACACCCGCATCCGGCATTACAATGATCATGGGAGGCACTTCGCCATTACCCATCAGCTGGTCTGCAGCGAGGTGAGCTTCTCCGAATTGCGTCCAGCCTGTGTTGTCATCCGTATAACCATGCAACAAATACAGCACTGGGTAGGCTGTTTCGTGGCGGTCGTAGCCATCGGGGAGGTAAATACTAAAAGCTACCGACTTCCCCAGCAAGCGGCTATTCACGCTGCGCTCCAACAGCTTTCCTTGAGACAATAATGGAATAGCTGTGCCTAACAATAGAAATAAAAATATATGCTTCATCATAATTACTTTGATTTTATTGGTAATCGCCATTTTCCTTTTGGCTCACGCAGGAGCAAATATAGCAATTTTGAGCTATATTTTATTGAAAATATGGAAGTTGCCAGACAAGTTAGATCTTGCCCGATCACTACATCATAGGCCTGAAAAGAAAAACACAAGCGAAGCCCTCTCAAAAGCATGGCTCAACAAAGAAAACACCGCTCCTGCGAGAGCCAAAACCGGCCCTACCCTTTTTTGTGGCCAACGTTTAAGAAGCTCTTTTGAAGCTTCCTAATCAGGAAAGTAAAATCCTGTAAATCTTGTGCATCCTGTTTAAATAAATCTGCCTCCCCCACCCGCCAAAAAAATGCGCCAACACCAGAATAAAGCCGATATTGTGCCTCAAAACCAGCCATGCGAATAATAGGAAATATCGATCATCCTCAGCTCAAAATCAGTGTTTTCGAGAGCGGCGACCGCTTCCCCATACAGTTTGAAGACGGGCAAAACGCCATCATTTGTAAGCTGCGAAGAGGCAATGGAATGGAGCGCTTAGCGGATGTTAAAAAATGGGTAGATACGGATTTTTGTGCCGCTATGGCTAGGCAATTGCAAGAACTGGCAAAGCTCCAACAAGCCCAAGGAAAGCTCTTTTCATCGATAAATTCAGGGGGATTCGACGATTTGCCCACCATCATATAGGTCGGTTTGCTAACTTTGCGAAATGCAACTAAGTGTAAACAAACTAGCCGCCTTATTGGAAGGGCACGTACAAGGAGATGGAACAGCCATCATCTATTATCCTTCCAAGATAGAAGAAGCCGAGCCGGGCAGCATTTCCTTTTTAGGAAATTTAAAATACGAGCCCTTCGTCTATACATCGCGGGCTACGGCCCTCTTAGTCCCGCATGATTTCGTGGCCCGAAAAGATCACCAATGCGCCTTAATACGGGTGGAAGAAGTTTATACGGCTATCAAGACAGTACTATCCTTGTTCTCGGAAGAAGCTGGCGGTGGCCAGCCCCAAGGCATTGCCAGCAGCGCAGTAGTGGCCGAGGATGCCCTGCTATCGGAGCATGTCTCTATTGGCCAGTTCAGCATCGTAGAATCGGCTTGCCGAATTGGAAAAGGAACGCGCATTGCCGACCAGGTTTATATTGGTAAGGGTGTGAGCATTGGTAAAAACTGTGTTCTTTACCCCGGAGTGCGCATTATGCACGGCTGCCAACTTGGCGATGAGGTGGTTATCCACCCCAATACCGTGGTGGGAAGCGATGGCTTTGGTTTTGCCCCACAGGTGGATGGCAGCTACGAAAAAATACCCCAAGTGGGCATCGTCATCTTGGAAGATCGGGTGGAGATTGGCAGCAATTGCAGTATTGACCGCGCAACCATGGGCGCAACGATCATTCGTCAAGGAGCTAAGCTAGACAACCTGATCCAAATCGGGCACAATGTAGAAATCGGTGCCCACACCGTCATCGCTGCCCAAAGCGGCGTAGCTGGCAGCACTAAAATCGGGGCTTCTTGCAAAATTGGCGGACAAAGCGGCTTTGCTGGCCACCTCCACATAGCCGACCGCAGCAACTTCCAAGCCCAATCTGGTATCATGCAAAAAGTAAGTGAAGCAGGCGGTACTTTCTTTGGTAGCCCTGCCATCCCCTACAACAACTACATGAAGAGCAGTGTCATTTTTAAGCAATTACCAGAACTGGCTCGTACCGTAGCGCGGCTAGAAAAACAGCTTAAAGCACTACAAAACAAACAGTGATCAGCCCGCCTTTTAAGCCCAATACTTGCCAACTTCTCTTAAAGCGCTTATCTTTGCCGCCTTATAGGGAAGTTCAGGCGCTTTGCTAAACCTGCAATGACACCGCTTCCTGAACATAAAGCAGCTATTTATGAAGCAGTGCACGATCAAAGCAAGTGTAAACATTCAGGGCGTAGGCTTACATACAGGCCATGCAGTCAACCTGACTTTCCTGCCCGCACCTGTCGATCACGGTATCAAGTTCCAGCGTACCGATCTGCCCGATCAGCCCATCATCAATGCCGATGTCAACCGCGTAGTAAGTACCGAACGATCTACCACACTAGGCCTCAAAGACGCTACGGTCTCCACGGTCGAGCATGTTATGTCGGCGCTCTATGGCCTGCAGATCGATAACGTCCTCATTACTATTGATGGTCCTGAGATGCCAATTATGGACGGCAGCGCTCACCCCTTCGTGGAAGCACTGATGGCCTGCGAATTAGAAGAGCAAGCCGAGAATAAAGAATACTTTATCATCGAAGAACCGATCAGCTACCGCGATGAAAAAACCGGCTCCGAAATGGTGGCCCTACCACACGATGGCTACGAAGTGGTGTGTATGATAGATTTCGATAGCCCTGTGCTGGGGCAGCAGTATGCCACGCTCCGGAAATGGGAAGACTACCCAAGTGAAATTGCGCCTTGCCGCACTTTTGTTTTCTTGCACGAGCTGGAACAGCTCTTCGAACACAACCTCATAAAAGGCGGCGACCTCAACAACGCCATCGTGATCGCCGATTACAGCGTTCCACAGGATCGCCTGGATAGGCTCGCCAAAAAACTGAATCGCGAAAGCGTTGCGGTAAACAAAGCAGGCATCTTGAACACCATCGATCTAAAATTCCATAATGAACCGGCTAGACACAAATTGCTGGATGTGATGGGTGATCTAGCCTTGGTTGGCGCTCCCATTAAAGGCCGTATCTTGGCCACCAAGCCTGGCCACGGCGTCAATACCGAGTTCGCTAAATTACTGCGCAAAGCCTACCAAGAACAAAGACGATTGAAAGGTAAGCCCGTTTACGACCCCAACAAACCACCTGTTTATGATTTGCGGCAAATCGAAGCCATGATGCCTCACCGCCATCCTTTCCTGCTAATCGATAAGATTATCCACATGGAAGGAAACATTATTGTAGGCCTCAAGAATGTGACTTTCAACGAACATCATATGCAAGGGCACTTCCCGGGTAACCCCGTGATGCCGGGGGTCTTGCTCATTGAGTGTATGGCGCAAACAGGAGGCTTACTCGTGTTGGCACCACAGGAAAACCCTAGCGACTGGGATACCTTCTTCCTTAAAATCGAAAATGCTAAATTCAAGAGCTTTGTAGTACCCGGCGATACGGTACTCTTTAAAATGGAGCTCACCGCCCCTGTCCGCAGAGGCATTTGCCAGATGACTGGTACGGCTTACGTAGGAAACAAAATTGTCGCCGAAGCCGAACTTGTAGCTCAAATTGTAAACCGTACGCTGTCCTAATCATGCCCATCCACCCCCTCAGTGCCGTCCACCCCAAAGCGCGTATAGCGCCTACTGCCGACATTGGCCCCTTCACTTTTATCGACGAAGATGTAGAAGTCGGCGAACACAGCTGGATTGGCCCCAACGTCAACATTTTTGCTGGCGCCCGTATTGGCAGCCATGTCAGAATATTCCCAGGCGCAGTCATCTCGGGTATCCCACAAGACCTGAAATTTGCTGGTGAAAAAACAACTGCTATCGTCGGAGACCACACCACGATTCGCGAGTTTGTAACCATCAACCGAGGCACCGCCGCCGCAGGAAACACTACGGTGGGCAAGCATTGTCTGCTAATGGCCTATGCTCACGTGGCACACGACTGCCAACTGGGCGATCGCGTCATCTTAGCCAACAACGTCAATCTCGCTGGCCATGTAGTCGTGGAAGACTGGGCTATTCTAGAAGGTCAAGTGGGGGTGCAGCAATTTACGCACATCGGTCGCCACAGTTTTATCGCTGGGGGCAGCCTAGTACGCAAGAGTGTGCCGCCTTACATCCGCGCAGCCCGAGAGCCGCTCAGTTATATCGGTGTCAATAGGGTTGGCTTGGAAAGGCGCGGCTTCAACGCCGAGCAGATCAATCGCATCCACGATATTTACCGCCTGATCTTCGTCCGAGGACTCAACTTATCTAATGCCCTAGCAGAAATCAAGCAAAGTCTGCCCCCCAGCGACGAGCAAGACGAAGTCCTCCATTTTATCCAACGAGCCGGCGATACTGGTATTGTCCGGGCCTTCCAACAAGGCAACGGCAGTAAAAACAACCAGGAAGACTAGTGAACGAACTGCAAGTGACGCTCCAGTCCCTCTCCAAACGCTACGATCGGGAGTGGATTATCCAGGAAGTGAGCTACCAATTTACTTCCGGCACTTGCTATGGTATCACGGGCAGAAACGGCAGTGGCAAGTCCACCCTCCTCCGTATGATCGCTGGCCACCTCTCCCCCAGCAGGGGGCAGATTCGTTTTCAATACCAAGGGAAAACACTGACAGCCGACCAGATTCCGCCGCTACTAACCTATGTGGCACCCTACATCGACCCCATTGAAGAGTTTACGCTCGAAGAGGCATTACGTTTTCATTTCAAATTTAAGTCGCTTCGCAAGGGTTTACGCCTGGATGGACTAGCGCAGGAGCTGGGTCTATTGCCTGCGGCGCAGCAAAGTATTCATACCTTCTCCTCCGGCATGAAACAACGTTTGATGCTCGGCCTCGCTCTTTTCAGCGATACACCCTTGGTACTGCTTGATGAACCCACCACCACCCTCGATCAGCCCGCACAACAGTGGTTCCAAGACCAACTAGCCAAGCACAAAGAAGGCCGCCTCATCATCATTGCCACCAATGTCGAAAGCGATCTGGAGCAATGCGAAGAGCAAATAGCGCTCTAAGTCTTGTTTCGCGGTCTTCATCTATTCAGAACCAAGGCTCGTTGCCTCAACTACCACAACGGTTTGCTCTTATCCGATCAGCAATTTCATAATAGCGAGCAGCACCTTATTGGTAGGCCAATGCAAGAGTAAGGGAAAAATGGCCGATCTCATGGCTTTTCTGTGGGGTCGATTTCCCTGCGTCCGCACCCTATTCGTGTCCCAGATATGCCAGCCTCAAGAAAGTGATACCACCCTTTTCACTGCTAGCGCAACAGTTTGAGCACCACAACACCTTGATCCGTTCTGACTTGCAAATAGTAAATGCCTGCGGCTAGCTTGGGAAGTGCAAGCGCTTGCTGCCATTCCCCTGCATTGGCATGGAAGCGGCTGCGCTGTAAAAGCCTCCCCGCTGTGTCTAGTAACTGTATATTTAGCTCCGTTGACTGTGCTAGGTAGCCCCGTAGGTTCACCGGCCCCTGGGAAGGATTGGGAAATAGCTGCCAGTTGTTATCCTCTAAGGCCACATCCTCCGTGTTTACCACATCGCAATTGATACTAGGATCAACAGCTACGAATATACTGCTTTGGCTGCTACAAGCTGTTTGCTGATCAATCAGCTCGAGGGTATAAAGCCCCGTAACAGTTGCGCAGAAACGCAACTGGCGCTCGTTGATCAGTTCACCATCCAGATACCAACGCGGCACCAGCCCTTCGGGTACGCTGAGGCCAAAAACTTGCACCAAGTTACCAAAGTTTTCTAGTAGGACGGTGTCGGGCGCTGGTAACAGATCGAAAGCGGGCGCGGAGGCTGTACTCAAACAACCATCTGTAGAGGTATAGCGAACCTGATATAGAGCAAGGCTAGCAGTATAGTAAGTGGTTTGATCAGGTGGCAGGAACAAATCCGTACTGTCTTGGAACCAAGCCAGGGAGCCCGAATCGCCTAAATCTGCAAAATTGGTAATGCTCAAGGCCACGGAGTCGGTGGGGCAAATTAGTGGATTGTCAATAGCTGCAAACAAGGGAGCACCGGGCTGCTCGTAAACAATTACGGTATCACGGGCCAGTACAGTCTCTGTAGGATGGAAAACGCTAATTTCGATCGTAAGTGGCCCGACTGTAAACACACCTGGATTTTCTCTAGTGAAGGCGATGGTGCCACAAATATCGTCAGGTCCCGAAGGAAAGGCATCCACATCAATAACTGTCACGGAATACACTCCCGAACTCATCTCGAGGAATAATGGGAAGACGGCAGGCAAATTGGTATTTTCCAGGGTATTTGTGACTAGGATGAGATTGCCGTTGGGGTCGTGAATATCCAATTTCAGATCGGGGCGCCCGCCAAAGGCATCCGTACAATCGGTTGCTAGTACCTTAATCTCACTAAGGTAATACCCCATTGTATCAATGGTAGCTTCGTAGCTAATCGGGTATAGCCCGGGGCTAGCATACGTTATCAATGGCGGGTTTTCCAGCGAAGAAGTGAGGCCATTTCCAAAATCCCAGAAATAGCTAAAGCCAGCTAGTCCATTACTGGGCACTTCGTTGATGAAACTAACTTCTAGACTACCACAACCTTCGTTGTTTACTAGCGTGAAGCCGTTGTTGGAAGAGGTGGCAGGCTCCACCAGCAGTGGCACGAAAAAGCTAGTCTCTTGGCTGAACAAAACCCCCAAAGAAGCTCTCACGACCACTTCTACAAGAAAGGAATCCACCAGTAGTGGCGTGCCACAAAAGCGTACGCAGCCATCTGTTTCTTCCTGTACAGCAAAGACCGTCTGCGAAGCCTCCCAGCTCAGGCCAGGCGGCAGATTGTTAACTTGTATGATCTCAATTTCTGTTATGTTCAAGCCCGGTGGTACACTCACACCTGCATTGGCCACGGCGGTAGTGGTCATCGGCATTCTGAAACTAAGATCGGCCTCGTAAGGCTGAAAAACAGTAGCAGGAGGTGTTGAGCCTAGATAAATGGTATCCGCACTGAGGCTATCTGGAAGTGAAATGGTGCAGCCGGGGCAACTACTTTGAGCCATTACCTGAACGGCTACACCAATCACAAAAAGGAAAATGTAGGTTGTTTTCATTTTGGATGACATATAACTCAGTGCGTATTCGGCGGTGGCCAAATACGCAAGTAAGAGGTGAAAAATTGGAAGGAGACCTAGTAAGGTAGTACGAGTAGCTTGCTACTCAGCATTTCGCGAGCGCCCTCAAGTTCTTGCAGCAGTACTTGATAATAGCCCGTAGCTAGATGTTGGGTGGAAAGAGGCAGCTGGTTTTCTCCTGCTACAAGGCTGGTATTTTGCTGCATTACTACACGGCCAAAAGTATCGAAAATACGAATAGTCGCCCAGCTATTGCGCGCGGATGCTATCCTTAGGGTGCTGACCCCTCCCTGGCTAGGGTTAGGACTTAGGAGCATGGAAAAATTGCTGGCGGCAAGCGGGCGAACGTTGCTGGGCTGGCAGGCTGCGGCGTCAGCATCCCGTACTTGGAGCCGATACTCTCCGGGGGCTAAAGTGGGATCAGGTAGGGTTCTATCCAAGTTGAAGATGCCAGAGTGGATGCGCACATTCACTGCTATATTGTACGTTCCCACTGCTCCTGCGTCAGCCAAACCAAAAATGCGGATGCAGCTTACCTCGTTGGGGTAAAAAACACAGCTGGCGGAACTGCAATCGAAACTAAAACCTGCTGGCAAGCCCGTGATGCCGCTTCCCAAGATAGAGACGCTGTCGATGGGGAGGTTTCCTAAAGCACCTAAATTTACTACCTCTGGCACGGCAATATGAAGCACGGTTTCAAAGTCTTGCCCCACACAGGCCGTATCGCGAAGGCCATTTTCGGGCATCGCTTCCGTGAAGGGTAGTGGATCAATGATGGCTCCCCCGGGGATGCTATCGAGAGGTGTACATTGCGCTACAAGTGAGTTAATAGCCGTGAGGCCAAGGAAAAACATAGCTAGGTATATCTGCTGCATGGCAAATCATTTGAGAATGAGACAATAAGTACGTCCTGATTCGCCGGCTAAAACTTGGGAAAGAGCCGGAAGCGCTGCAAGAGGGAAAGCAGTTGCTATGTTACTTGGCTGTAAAGGTAGGCGCTTAGAAAGGATATATACAAGCCTTTGAGCATATTTTTTTGCCAAAACGAAAAAACCCCGATCACCTTTCGATGAATCGGGGTTTATCTGGAGCGGATGACCAGGTTCGAACCGGCGACCTCAACCTTGGCAAGGTTGCGCTCTACCAACTGAGCTACATCCGCGTCTGCTGGCTGCTCAGCCAATGCTTTCTTTCAAAAGCGATGCAAATGTACAATCATTCGTATTGATTTTGCAAGCTTTCCTCAAAAAAAATTCTCACTTTTTTTGTTTTCTCTCACAACTCCTTGATTTACAAGCATCTTTTTTTGAGAAAAATTTTGGCCTTCAGTGCCGTTACGCATAGGCAATTCAATATATCTCGGCCAGATCAATCTTTTGTGGCAATGGCCCAAAAATCCCTAGCTTCTTTTCAGCTACAGCCCTACCTGCTTTGGCGCAGTCCAGCGGGCTTTTTTGATCTAAGTAAGCACTGAGGAAGCCCGACCAGAAGGCATCGCCAGCGCCGGTCGTATCCTTGACTTCCACTTTTCTCGCTTCGAGGTGAAAGCCTCCTTGATCGCTGAGTACATAGACCCCTTGCTCGCCCAAGGTAAGACAAACCAAACGGGCGCCCAAATCGCGAATACGCTGGGCCGCTTGAGCGGGGTCGGTCACTTGTTCTTGAAATAGCCGCTCATAGTCCACTTCGCTGAATTTAGCCAAGGCGCCCAATGCCAAATAATCACCAACGACCTTTTGTGCTTCCACGCGATCGGGCCAAATTTGTGGAGCATAGTTGGCGTCAATACTAGCTTGCACACCAGCCTTGCTCGCTTGTCTTACTGCTTCTAGGATATGGCTTCGCGCTGGCTCTAGGCTGAGGGCAAAGGCAGTGGTGTGTACCAAGCTCGACTGGCATACCCAGTCTAAATCAGCTTGATCCAGCACAATCTGCGCATCCGCACCCCGATAGGCGGCAAAGCCACTTACGGCCTTCGATTTCGTTACTAAAATCAAGGTAGTAGGCGCGCCCACTTGCCGCAAGCGGCTCGTATCCAGTCCTAGATTCTGGGCGTAGCCTAAGAGGTAATCGCCGGCAGCATCTTGGCCTACCGCCGAGACTAAGGCCGCCTGCTTGCCTAAGCGACACATATTAGCTGCTAGATTAGCTGGGCTACCACCTGGCAAGCGCTTGTAGTGTTCGGCTTGCGATAAGTCATCAGCATAGTCGGTGCTGATGAGATCGATTAACAATTCACCAAAGGCAATGATATCAAAAACGGGGGGAATGCTCATGACTTATCTTTTTGCCAAAGATAAAGAAAAAAGCCAGCTAGGCGCTACCTAGCTGGCTTTTTTCAGCACTACACTTAGTGGGCGTGGCTACAGCCCCAGTGCTCGGCAGCGTCTAGATGGGCCTCGAAGTTGAAATCGTCGGCAAAGGAATTGCCACCACTTTTCATGAGGCCGCTGAGTCCTTCCAGCTCTCTTTCAATGAGGCTAGCCAGTTCGGCTTGGTGGGCAGCTTGCAGCGATGTCTCCGCTTTGGCACTAGCAAAGCGCTTTTGTAGTTTCGTGAGCGTCATGCGCGTAGCTGCTTTGGCATCCGCTGCGAGTGCATCGCTGCGCAGCAAGCTACCGGCTGCTGATACGAACTGCCGCTGCAGTTCCCTACGGTAGGCATCTTCCTTGATTTTGCTATCAAAGAGGTGGTTGCTCACTTGAGCCATCAAGTCCTCCACACCGTACTGCTGGTTGCCATACACTGCTTTTTGTTCTACCATGCGGTTGAGCCTGGCGGGATAGAAGAGCGTGGCCAGACCAGTCGTTTGTAATCGCTGTATTTGCTGCCGAACACCCTCTGGCGAAATTCGCTGAAGGATAGCGCGGTCGATTAGCCAAGTGGGGGTATTGAAAATTTGCTGGTTCATGAAGTCCACAGCAGCCTTTTGTTTTTCGGTACTGATAGGGGTATAAACAATCTTCTCTTCATCAGCTGTTCGCTGGTATTCATACACGCCGCCTACATTGTTCGCCACGTGACCGCTGTAGCGATTGAGCTGGCCGATCACCTGGCCATAAAGTTCCTGCAAATCAGCAAAGTACTTGTTTTCCTCACTGCTCCATTCGATGAGTTGCGGCACGATGCGCTGCAAGTTCTTGATACCCAAATTAGAAGCATAGACGGGATCGTCGCCTAGGTCTTCGGTTTGTGCCGAGGGGTCGTGGCCTCTTGAGCGCTGGGCACCGAAGCGATAGAGCGGGTCGTCGGCCTTAGCTTTAATCATTTCATTTAAGAAGGGGCGCTCGGCCTCAGGGCTATTGGCTTCTGGGATGGGTAAATAGCCAAAGCGAATGGAATGATAATCGTAGGGGCCTATACCAGGATGTACGCCTGCGCCTACATCTTCTGGTTGGGCGACATAGTTGAAGCGAGCGTAATCCATGATGCTAGGCGCGGTGCCCATTCGCTGCACGAAACCTGGGCTGCGCAGCGAATCCACCGGATAGGCCGCACTAGAGCCCATGTTGTGAGGCAAGCCAAGTGTATGCCCCACTTCGTGAGCCGCCACAAAGCGGATGAGTTCGCCCATAACCTCCTCTTCGAACTTCACCCCTCTGGCTGCTGGGTTGACAGCGGCTGTTTGGACAAGATACCAGTTCCGTAACAAGTTCATCACATTATGGTACCAGATAATATCACTCTCCAGAATTTCCCCTGTACGCGGATCGTGTACGTGAGGGCCCATAGCATTTTGGATATCAGTAGTGACGTAGCGGATCACACTGTAGCGCACGTCTTCTGGGCTCCAGTCTGGGTCTTCTTCCTTGGTGGGGGGCATTTTAGCCATGATGGCGTTGCGCAAACCGATAGCTTCGAAAGTTTTCTGCCAGTCGTTGACGCCTTGCATAATGGGCTTTCTCCACTGTTCGGGAGTGGCTGGATCGATGTAGTAAACGATAGGCTTTTTCACATCTACCAGCTCACCGCGCTTCCAGGCTTCCATATCTACTGGCTCCAGACGCCAGCGCGTGATAAGCCGCTCTGATTCAGCCCGCTGTGCGTTGGTTCCATAGTCGATACGCTGCAAGCTAAAGTAAGAAACCCGCGGGTCATATAAGCGCGGCTGCATAGGCTCGGCTGGCAGGGCGATAAAACTCTGATTCATCTCTATGCTCAGAGTACCCGTAACGCGGTTGTCGGGCAGTTTCTCGGCTCCCTTATAGGTGAGGATGTGTCGTACTTCTACGTTCTCGGGAAAGGCTTTTACCCGGGAAATCAAGCTGCGGGCTTTGTCTATTCCTTTCAAGCCGAAGTTGCGCTCGTCACTAGGATCCACCGCGCCAATCATGGGAACATCCGTTGTAAAAAGTGCCGTCACTTCTATTACCGAGCTGACGCTATCTTTTCCTGGTGTATGTACATCAAAAGCCATGATGATGGGCTCGAAATTATTAGCTTTTACCGACTGGTAAACGGGTAAATTGGGATCGGCAATAGCATTGAAGCTAACGCTGCGCAGCAGAATTTTGTCATCCATTTTTTCCCAGCGCACTACCTGTTGCGGCCGGCTTCGCATTCCTGCCCCACCGAAGTTGAGTCCCTTTACGTGCCCGCTGATGCGGCTGGTAACGAGTAGGTCTTTGCCGAGCAAATCGTCCGACAGCTCGAAATAGGTTTTTCCTTCTTTTTGGATAATGCCAAAAAGCCCCGTCTGCACCTGAGCGTCTTTGAGGAGCTCGGCATATTTGTCCTTCTTTTTCTCCTCTTTTGGAGGAGTCGTTTGCTCCGTCTTAGCAGCCGCATCGGCAGCCGCCTTTTTCTTTTTCTGGGCGGCTAGTTGGGTACTTGCCAACAGCAAACAGAAAAACAGTAGTAGTAGTCTATGCATAATTCAATGAGTGAGAAGTAGAAAGTGAAAAGTAGAATGCAGTTCAGGAAGCCTTTCTAAATACAGAAAAGAACCCCACTTGGTGAAACAAGAATGATTCAAAAATACAATGGTTTAGACGCAGCTACTAAAACTAGCAAAAACAGCCGCTACAAGAAACAAAAACCGACGAACAGCCAAATAAGCGGCTTGGTTTGTTGCTATTTACCTGTGGTGCTTCGAGTGCAGTGGCAGATGGATGGTAATGACTCACGCTCTACTGAAGCCAGACTCAGACGGGTTGGAAGACGGGCGTTCCGGGCTGTAAATCCGTATGGACGGGTACCCAGACCCATGCGGGCGTTTCGGTCTGCAATCCGTATGGACGGGCACGGCAAGTGCAGGAGCCATGTTTGTGGTAAATGAGCAGTGTTTAATCTCGTTTACTCCACCGCCAAAATCACCTTAACTTGCTGCGATTGCCCCACTGCGGCATTGAAGCGCTCAATATTTTTATACACAATCCGCACTTCTTGACCTTTTTTGAGTCGCTCACTTCCAGCCGCAGCTGTTTCTAGATAGAAAATGGCTGTTTCGCCTTCGCTATTGCGGATTTGGATTTCATTGACCATGCCGCTGCGGATCTCGGTTATCTTGCCGCTAAAAGACAAGGGCTTCAGGCCTACACCACTGGTATTGGGCAGTGCTTCGGTAATGATTTTTTTATTTTCTGGACCTCCGTAGGCTGGGATATTTTCTCGGCCGGCAATGTCTGACCATTGGCCGAAGGAAGGGCTTTCCTCTTCCGCTTCTTCGGTGTTGTCAGTATCCAAATCGATCTCACCATCGTCCACTGATTGCAGGAGGTAGTCCATAAATTCTGGGCAGTGCATCATAAGCGAAGGAGCCAGCAGCTCACCGAGGCGTTCGTAGTTATTAAGGTCGGATAAATCTAGGTCGAGGGCTGCTTCCAACTCCTCGGCTCTGGGAGTAGCGGCTCGGAGCATGCAAAGTCCTAAGGTAGTTTCAAAATCCTGATCGAGGTTGGCATTTTTGATGCATTCGCAAGCATCTAAACTCACGCTTTTCAGGAGTTCCTTTTTCTGTGCGCTTAGTGGTAGCCCTAGAAACAGGGCGAATAAAAGTAGGTAAAATCGCATAATTGTTTATTTCGTTCTTCTAATTGAGCGGCAATGTACATCTTTGCAAGATGAAAACCAGCTTACCAGCCGATTTTATTGCCCGTTTATCACAATTTTTACCGGCAGCAGAGCATGCTTCTTTTTTGGAGGCCCTCGCGGCTCCTGCCCCGGTGAGTGTGCAGTATCATCCGCAGAAGGGAGCAGCCATGCTAGGGCAAGACGCTCCGGTAGATTGGTATGCACGAGGGGCTTACCTGGCGGAGCGGCCGGTGTTTACGCTGGATCCGGCTTTTCATGCGGGTGCGTATTATGTGCAGGAGGCGGGGAGCATGTTCATCGCTTATTTAGCACAGCAGTTGCTGCCTGCTGATCGGCCTTGGCGCATCCTAGATCTCTGTGCTGCTCCGGGTGGAAAAAGCTGCTTGCTGGCCTCGGTGGCTCCTCGAAGTGTAGAGGCTGCTCCAAAAAACATTGCTCTTACCCAAAACACAGCTCCTGCGCGAGCCAACACCACTAGCCTACTCATCAGCAATGAGATCATCAAAAGCCGACACCAAATCCTGCGCTACAACATCGCGAAATGGGGTATGGATAACTGCTGGACGAGCCAGCTAGACCCCGAGCGTTTTGCGGCTTTAAGCGGTTATTTTGATCTGGTGTTGGTGGACGCCCCTTGCTCGGGCGAGGGTCTATTTCGCAAAGACCCCAAGGCCAGCGAGGAATGGTCTTTGGAGGCGACCGAATTTTGTGGACTGCGCCAAGAACGCATTTTGCGGGCCGCTGCCCCACTGGTCAGAAGCGGCGGCTTGCTGCTCTACTCTACCTGCACTTACAACCAGCGCGAGAACGAAGCCCAAGCGCAACTGCTGGCCGATCAACTGGGTTTTTCCATCGAGCAACCCGAAGTACCCGCTGCTTGGGGCATTGCAGCGGACGGCCCGGGCTACCGATTTTTCCCCCATCGGCTAGCCAGTGAAGGCTTTTTTGCGCTGGCGGCTAGAAAAATAAATGATGAGCGCCCCCAGAAATACCCCAGTCGCTCGCTGGCGCATTGGACGGCCGTGGCCAACCATCTTTTGCCCCTTCTCACTCCTTGGATTCAAACGGCTGAGGCCTATAATTTCTATCAAGACAGCAATGGGCTGATCTATGCGCTGCACAAAGACTACGCGGCCGATGCGGGCATTTTAGCGGCGGCCTTGGGTCGGATAGACTTGGGTTTTCCTGTGGGCCATATAAAAGGAAAACAGTTGGTGCCCGCCCCTGAGCTGGCTTTTCACAGCGCCCTTCACCCTGCTGTTGCGCGTATAGCAGTGGATAAAAACATCGCTCTTCGGTTGCTGAAATGTGAGACGCCGCCCATCGAGTTTCCCAACAAAGGCCGTTTTCTGATTACCTATCAAGGGCTGGGTTTGCTTTGGGTAAATGCGCTGGGGAACCGATATAACAACAACTACCCCAGTGCTTGGCGCATTCGGATGAATATTGCGGAGTGAGCCCTCCCTTCGCTAAGGAGGGGGACAAAAAATCCCCAAAACATCGTATCTTTACCTCATAAAATACCCCATCGGCATACAGGATTTCTGCCAGCTGCGCGAAGGCGGCTACGTTTATGTGGACAAAACTCGGCATATCTTCGACATCGTAGATAATGGCAAGTACTTTTTCCTATCGCGCCCAAGGCGTTTTGGGAAGTCCCTCCTATGCTCTACCTTGAATGAGCTATACTCTGGTAGCCAAGCGCTCTTCCAAGGGCTTTGGATAGAAAACCATTGGGATTTTGAGACGCAGAAGCGGCCGGTGATTTGGTTGCGCTTTGCCACCTTTCAATACAAGAACTTCCCGGCCATGGCGAGCATCCGCGAAGGGATTCGCCTGGAGGCTCAACGGCTAGGCGTGACGCTTTCCGAAAACGAAATGGCACACCCTCTAGCCGATTTGATTGCTAAAGCGCACGAGCAATACGGCAAGAAGGTGGTGATCCTGATTGATGAATACGACAAACCTATTATTGATTTTCTCGACGACATCCCCCGCGCAGAAGAGAACCGCGACGCGCTGAAATGGCTCTACTCCGTACTCAAAGACAGCGACCCGCATATCGAGCTGCTCT
>DAITME010000059.1:0-27154 GCA_036835305.1 Lewinella sp. | reverse complement strand
CGTTACATCGTCGTCGAAAGCAGGCGTATCTGTCAGGCCGTAAGTACCCGCAGCACCACCATTGTTCGTTACAGCAATCGTGTAAACCACATTGTAAGAACCGTCGGGCTGAGCCGTCGCAGAAACAAAGGTTTTCTCTAGCTCAATGTTCGGTAGATCACCACAAGCGTCATCGCTAGCATCTGGGATGCCGTCACCATTGGTGTCGATAGAAGCACTGTTGTACAGACCCTGACCTGGCATACCATTGCCGTTCGGACCACCCGTGCTACAAGCCGTATAGACATTGTCGCCGCCGTCCGTAGAACCAGCTGTGAGATCCAAGGTCACGTTGTAGGTCAGCGTGAAGGTCTCCGTAGCGCCCGCAGCGATCGTGTTGTTCGTCGTCAGCGTCGTGGATCCTGTTGTGTTTAAGAATCCTACAGCTTCGCCGGTGTAGCTACCGCTGTTGATCGTTACATCGTCGTCGAAAGCAGGCGTATCTGTCAGGCCGTAAGTACCCGCAGCATTTCCTGTGTTTGTTACGACTACTTCATATGTAACATTATATGATCCATCAGGCTGTGGAGTAGCGCCTAGGAATTCTTTATCTATCTCCAGTGCAGGAATACATTCTATTAGGTTGATCATAACCATTGCGGTATCAGTACAAGTTGTGCCATTACCATCCACAGATACGATTAAGAAGTAAGTATCAAGACCTGTAGTAGCCTCTACGGTTAGGTTCTCTCCCAAACCTATGAAGTTCGAACCGCTAATAGAAGATTTAAACCACAAGTAGTTTAAAGTTGCTGTAGGATCATCAACAGGAGGTAAACTTGCCGAACCATCCAGCACGATATCGCTACCGACACAATAACTATTCTCGCTCACCTGTGCATCTGCTGTTGGATTTAAATTTACATCCACGTCAACCGTAACGAAGTCAACACGTTCACACACACCTGTACCATCTCTAACCGTCAAGGAGTAAACGGTTGTGAATAAAGGACTTACACTTAACTGATCGGAATTAACGCCACTGTCGATCGAAGTGGGATCTCCCGATACTATCGCCCAAGTATAGAGCGTACCAAATGAATTAGTCCCATCTAAGATAGTACTTCCTCCTCGGCAAAGAAGCTGGCTACTCCCAGCATCTGCTGTAATGGGTTCTCTTACTAATACAGTAGTGCTAGCTGAGGATACACATCCATCCGGTGAAGTTACCTGAAGTTGAACCAAATAAGACCCCTGTGCAGTGTACGTGACACTTGGGTTATTTCCTTGTGCGGATGAGGGCGACGCTGGACCACTAAATGTCCAATTATAAGTAGCACCTGCAACCACTGGTAGAACTGAGAAACTAACTATTTCATTTGCGCATACTTCGGGAGGGCCAACAATGCTCACGCCCGTTTCTTGAAACACGTCGACTGTTACTGACCCTGTACCCTGGCATCCTTTACTATCTACTACGAGCACAGTATAAGTAGTCTGGCTGGCTGGGCTAACTTCAACGGCCTCGCCTGTACCAATAGAGACGCCTCCTAATAACCAAGTAATACTATAGGGTGGGGTACCTTCCATCACACTGACGGTGAGTTCTGTAGAACCCCCCAGGCAGACTGATGGTGCACTTGTAATAAAAGAAATTGTGGGATTCACAGGTGGATCAAGCACCACATTCACTGGTTCTGTCAAACAGCGGTTCCCTACATAACTTACTTCCACATTGTAGGAGCCTGCCGCAAGATCATTGAAGACATTACTTAATTGCCACTGTCCTGCATTGATCCTATACTGTAGTACTCCTGAAGATCCGGAAGCGTTCACCGTTATTGTACCGTCGTTGTTGTTTACACAATCTGTGAGGTTTTCCTTGTCTATAGAGACAATTTCAGGTTGCTCAAGTACATCAACCGTCACATCTGCTATAGCTGTACAGCCATTGGATGCGGTCACGGTAACAAAATAGGTAGTCGTTACAAGTGGAGATACTGTTACTTCAGCAGTCGTAGCATTTCCAGCATTGGCACCCCACTGGTAAGAAACACCTCCTTGTGCGATGAGCATCGTAGATTCACCTACACACAATTCTGATGTAGCAGCGATGACAATGGGGTCGGGAGCAGGATTAACTACTGTAGATGCTACGTCTTCACAGCCTTGGGCGTTTGTTACTGTTACGAAAACAGTTTCAATAACGGTTGGAGTGAAAGTAATAGACTGAGTAGATTCACCCGTGCTCCAAGCATAGGAACCACCCGGACCAGCCCCCTCGGCACTCAGGGTGATAGGCTGATTAACGCAGATCAAGGGGGTGCCCATGATTTCTGCCAAGGGTCTTGGGCTGACGGTTACCGTTACTTCACTCGTTGCCGAACATAGGTTAGCATCGGTTACCGTGACGGTATAGGTAGTTGTTCCTGTGGGCATCACGGTTTTAGTATCACCGGTTCCCAGTCCGTTGCTCCAGCTAAATGTAAACGGAGCTGTACCACCTATATTTGTGGCTGTTAATGTTGTACTTTCTCCTAAACAGATAATTTGGTCCGGTCCAGCATTAGCCGTAGGGCCATCAACATTGTCAATCGTGGCACTCGTCGTAGCTGTACAGCCATTGGCATCCGTTACACTAACGGTGTAAGAACCGGCAGCCAAACCAGTTTTAGTTTCGCCAAGCCCAAGTCCGTTACTCCACGTATAAGTATAGGGAGGTAGTCCTCCTGAAGCAGTAGCGGTAAGGCTACCATTCTCCTCTCCGCAAGTAGCATCAATTAGGCTAGTAATTTGCACATTGGGGTTGGGATTAACCGTTATTGTCACTTGATCCGAATCCGTACAACCATTCTCGTCTGTGGCAGTAACAGTATAAGTGGTAGTGGTGGAAGGGCTTACAGCGAAAATAGCTCCCGTAAAGCTTCCAGGCATCCAAGTGTAGGTAATGTTGCCAGTCCCTCCAGTAGATGATGCTGTCAAATTAATGCTTTCCCCTATACAAATGCTTGTTTCCGGATTTGCCATAACCGTTGGGCCACTCTCATTGACGAGCGTTACATTCGGTAGGTTAACCGGACATTCATCATTTCCCCAACGGGTGAAAAGATCGTAAGTACCCGCACTAAGCCCATTAACGGTGAACGTTCCACTATTATCAGCAGCTAAAAAAGGATAGGTCAGACCTCCATCTAAGCTAAAACGAATAGAGGTTCTTGAGGGGTTATCAGGGAAGGAGAAAGTAATCGATCCGTTATCTGATCCGCAAGTAGGGTTGGTAGAAGCAATCGAGACAGCCGGCTCCTCAAATACGGTAATGGTAGTTGTAGCGGAGGCGGAACAGCCTTCCTGACCAGTAAAGCTGTATGTAACGGTATAAGTACCTGGCCCCACCGCAAGCGGATTGAACTGACTACCGCTAACACCCGCACCAGAGAAAGTACCTCCAATAGGAGAGGCAGACAAGGTCACCGGCGCGTCATTCAAGCAAAACGGATCAATCGCTATTATGGTTATGGCTGGCGCAGGAGCCACGCTTACAACAGCAGTAGCCGTACCTTCACAATTACCGCCTGAATTATTCACGGTATAAGTAATGGTGTAGTTTCCTGGATCAACATTGGCTGGGAAAAACTGGCTACCTACAACTCCTGGTCCCGAGAAAGTTCCCCCAGATGGTGATGCGCTCAGGTTTATCGGGCCATCATCTTGGCAAGGTATAGCAATTGGGGCAATCACTACATCAATAATATCAGCTACGAAGACCGTTACCTGATCCACATCCGTACATCCGTTCGCTGTAACGGTTACAAAATAAGTTGTCGTTTCCAAAGGAGATACTGTAATAGAGGCGCTTGTCTGTCCTGTACTCCACAGATACGTACCACCGCCCGTTGCGGTGAGCGTAACTTGGCGAGACGCGTCTTCACAATCTGCCTCTACATCATGGAGATTGCCGATGAAGGGCCGATGGTGTAACTCCCCAGCACCATGCCGATAGCTCTTTGCAATAAGCTGTCCTTCCACGTTTTCGAAGCTTTGCTTATTGACGTAGGCATAAGGAGCCAAAATTGTACCTAAAACAGTACCAGAGGTGAGCGTAAGTTCGCCAGTGGTATTATAGAAGTTCCAAATGATGTATTGCCCCCACTGGTTTTGGGATCCCGCAAAATTGGGGATATCCCAAACAAAATTTGCGGCAGTATTGATGTTGAATACCACAGGTGTATTGGCACTCGGAGCCGTATTGAAACTTATCTGGTTGATGTTAGCCAACTGTGTACCTGTTAAGTTGATAACATTGGTTTGGTTGGTTGTCAACGCATAGCTCACCTGTCCAGTACCACTAGAAATAGTGGGGCTTAACTGGGAAAGTCCTATAGCATAAGTACGCAGCTGTGAAAAAGCAGCCGAGAAATCTATACCATCATCAGCAGTAACAGAAGCCGCTGGCTGCATGGTGCTAACATTGATAGCTGGTGTTGCGCCATAGGCTCCTGCGGTTAACCGAGTATTTTGTAGGCTGCCATCTGGGGAATTCGTCCAGATGGTCGTACCTGTCGTACTGCCCAGTTTCACGTAGGTACTACTCAATAGATTGATCCCAGAACCTGAATTATAGTTTATCCTCCCCCCGACGACTAAGCCAGTAGGTCTCAAATCACCTCCAAGTATGTAGTTACCAGCTGTATTGCCCGACATGCTGAAAGAACCACTTAGGTTCAGGTTGCCGCCCGTAGCAAAAGGCGCCTCCGTATCTCCTCCTACTATCGTAGAATTACCTTCCACAAACGCATTGAACATTCCGACAATGCTGTTAATGGTGGTTCCGCTTACTGTATTAACACATTCACAGATGCTCACATCAGCACCAGCATCGGCATTAACCGCCTGCGGATCGTTGATGTTACCAATGGTTACCGTTCCGGTACCTACACAACCGCGGGCATCTGTAACTGTAACCGTGTACGTGCCTGGTGGGAGATTTGTCGCACTTGCAGTAGTAGCACCCGTTTCCCATTCAAATTCGTAAGGGGCTACTCCTCCATTGGCAGAAGCCGTGGCGGAACCATTATTCTGTCCACAGCTGGCATCAACGCCAACTACATCAACAGTCGGGTTTGGACTCACAGAGATTGTAGTGGTATAGGTGCTGCTACAACCCGGTGCCGTTGACACCGTCAACGTAACTGTTTTAGTGCCCGGCGTATTCCAACTGACCGTTGGGTTTGCCACACTAGAAGTGGATGGCGTTCCTCCAGGAAAAGTCCAAGCGTAATTACAGTCTACGCTACTGGAAGTAGTTTGAGAAGTAGAATAAGTAACCTGGAGCTCGGGTCTTTTGGCAGCATTACTTGAACCATCATCAAAATTCCATATCTCAAAGCTACCATTCGACAACATAACTAGAGATACATTCTGAACACCATTGTAAGTATTTACCAATTCCTGAATCACATTGCTAACATCTGGTGACTCGATAATCGTTCCGTTGCTAGGCGCAGGTATTGACCAACTTCTGAAACTATCAGTACCTTGGTTGTATAAATTGCTGAGATGATTAGTTGAATTGGTGTAGCCTCCCGGCGAAGCACTACGGAAGGCTCTTAATGTAAGGTTGGATGAATTACCACGATATCCTGTCAAAACTAGTTTTGCACTGGTAATCACAGCACCAGCAGGAATATTGAGACCAGTAAACCGGAACCCTCGATAATTAATGTTTCCACTTTCGAAACTAGACGGATAGTTGTGCCCACTTACCTCATAGGAATCATTATTACTAGCAGTGATTCGAGAGCTATAGGAAAAATCAGTCTGCTCGATTAGCGTGCCGCTACAAGGGCTTGCGCCAAAAGTCACACTTTGCCCAACACAGGTTTCGGTGGGAGCTGTCACAATCTCAGATTCTGGCCTTTCTCTTACTACCTTGGTAACCACATTTGATACTCCGACACCACAACAGTTCGTTGCAACACGGCGGTACTCGGTCGTTTGTGATAACAATGGAGGGTCGTAAGTAAGACCCGTAGCACCAGGAATATCTGTCCAGTCTCCTCCGTTGACTCTGCGTTGCCATTGATAAGTAGTACCAACATCAACTGGCTCGAAGACCACTCCATTTTGGTACCTAACTCCCAGTAACTGTAGTGCACCAAAAGTAGATCCAAGTACAATAGGTGCAGAGCAAGATGTATGAATTTCAAGGTGCTGTAGAAGGCTTCCACCTTGGCTAGTGTAAATTGAAACCTCAATCGGATTGGTAAGCCTTTGCCCGCCATTTCTAACAATAAATGTACCATTGATACCAACGGTTCCCGAAAACTGGCCGTTATTGACTTCAATATACACACTCGCATTGTTGACTGCATTCCCTGGATCGGGTGAGCAGTCCCATTTACCGTCCTGCTGATTGGGGTTAGAGTTTTGACAACTTCCGCCAATATAACTCAAGGTAAACTCGACGGGCTTATCTCCAGAATCACAAGTGTCATCATCTGGAAAATCAGGTGTAGAGCAATTGGCTTCCACTTCACTAATACTCGTAATTGTAGAAGGATCATAGGCCCCACAATTTTCCTCATCTCCAGCAATTTCACCCGGGGAAAAGCCTGTAATTTCTTTGATAACAATATTGGAAAAAGTAGTAGGACAGGCATTGCCCGCTACAGAAGCTCCGCGACGATACCAAGTCGTCTGAGAGATGGCACTTGGAGGGTAATTCAGTCCAGTGGCTCCCGGAATAATTGTCCAGGTTGCACCATTGTTTGTGCTTCGCTGCCAAAAATATAAAATACCGGGCTGGGTTTGGCCGCAGGTGGCTCCATTCTCGAAACCAATAAAGAGTAGCCGCTGCGACCCCCACTGATTACCAATCACCAGCGGACCCGAACAAGAGGTATGTACCTTTAGAGATTGTAACAAAGTACCTCCCTGGTTGCTGTAGACATATATGTATGTATTTGCTGGTAAACGACTCTGCCCTGCATTTTGAGAACTGAGCGTGTACGTTCCATTGAGTGCTACTGTACCAGAGAAAAAAACGTTACCACTACTGCTCGGACTAGAACTACTGGTAGCGACGATATATACGGAAGGATCATTGTTCGGATTCCCCGAACAACTCCATTGGTTGGAAGACTGAGTGGTAACTGTAGCGCTACAATCCTGCCCTGTGTATTGCATGAGCAAGCTCCGAGGTTTAAGACCCGAGGCACAACAGCTCTCAGGCACAAGCGGCGGAACGGCAGAGCATTCAGCGGGCGTCACGCTGGTAATGGTCTGGGGGGTGTATGGCCCGCAGACCGTTTCATTGGCTTGGATAGTGCCGCCATTGCCCACAACAGAGGTAATCATTGCCATGTCCGTGTCGGTTACTTCTGGCCCGGACGGTGGCAGACCTCTTGCTGTCGCCGTATTGGAAACACTACCTGTATTAAGATTTGCTTCCGTGATAACATAGGTTGCCGTGAATACTTGGCTCGCGCCAGGCGCTAAAGTTACCGCAGTAGGTGTTATAGTACCCAAACCAGGGAGTGGGTCGTTTACCCGGACATTTGTCAATGTAAAAATACCCGTATTAGTCACTGTGAAGGTGTAAGTAATTTGATCACCTACCTCGCTATAGGTCTGAGGCGACGCTGTTTTAACAAGGCTAATGGCAGGGCCTATATCAAGATTACAAGGCGAGGGCCGCGATGCCGAACGGATCACAGCATTCAGCAACATTCTTCTGCCGTTTATTCTTTGGATGCCTGATCCATCGTACTCGTGTCCACCCAAATAGTGTACGTATCCTCCCTGAGGAGTCGTAACACCACTTAACCTACCCACATACGCCCGATAACGGTTACCATTGCTACTCGAATAAACGATTCTGGTACCCCCCGTTGGGTCAGTGGTAAAGCCCATATCCTCTAAAGATCCTCCGTCATCATCCAGAGGGCCTTGGAACTGGGCAAAAGGCTCAGCATGGTTGTCGTAAGCAAAATTCGAAAACTCACTCTCATCCACAAAGCCATTAGAGCTAAAAAGGCGGCCGGATGAATTTCCTTGGTAAGAGCGCACCCCTGCGCACTGTGCCAACATATTGCCTCCGTTTAAAACAAAATTCCTTACATTCGTAACTTTAGTTGAATTGTTAAAACTTGAATGCGGCTCCGTTACAACAGTGAAGCAGGAGTTACCTGTCAAATTGTCCGCAGTGGTCACCTCATAATGCGTGCCCGCTATCAATCCAGCAGAAGATAAAATATAGAGATGAATATCTTCCTCACCCCCATCATTTAACACCGCGACCTTGGGCTTGTGTAATAAATTCTGAGCCACATTTACTGTGGTAGCAGAAAGAAGCTCGTACACGTCCACCTTCGTACCACTCAGTGAATTGAAACTATTAATTACCGCCTGAGCCTGCGTCTCAAAACCAGGGGAGATGGCAAGGGGACCCGACCTGAAATTTCGGTTGGCATAAGAACTGGTTGAGGGATAACGCAGACGGGCAGATGCACTAAAATCTATGCCATCTTTACCCTTTGTAGGATCGATAATCCACTTCAGTGGGATTCCGGCATGTAAAAGCCGTACCACAAGACCATAAGCTCTTATGTTAAAATTCCCTTGCAATGCATTGTCCATTGGGATAATGAGCGTTCCCGCGGGAAGTACTTCCGAGGAAAAAAACATTTGCTGACTCCCCTCCAATGGATCCAGCTCCAACTGGTCAATCAAGGAAGGCTTTTGACCAAAAAAAAGAGGAGAAGCCCCTGCTCGCCGGCTGGGTTCCTCCACCGTAGAAGAAGCCACGACATCGTTTGCCACAACGTTTTCTGGGCTTAAGAAAGCACCAGTGGCATCCCCCAGAACACCCCATTCTAGTTCTTGAACTAGAACCGGACTATTTCGGGACAGTTCACTAGAAACCATCCAACCACCCGACAATGAAGGCGACTGCGCGTACAGTACTAGAGGTAAAAATAGAACGAATGATCTCAGTACTGTTGCTAGTAATTTTGAAAAGGAAAAAGTAGATATGTTGTTCATAATAAATTCGTATGTTAAGTACCTTTCGAGATACTCGTGTGTTGTTCAAATATAAATACGGCAATGCCAAGCCACCACCGAGGGCAACATGTAACGCAATCTAAAGGAATTAGATAAGGGACAGATAGAGCCTGAGTACTTTAAACCTCAAGCCAAAAAAACAACTGTGCAGTAGGCAAAGCCATGCGCGGTTTGTAATCTTTATATGTGTGATATCTTGTTGCAAAGGTAATGAGAAGCATACCAATTTGCAATACTGGAGGCTAGCTTACGCAGCTGTGACAAAGTTGTTTTGTGCTGTCTTTGAGTGAGAAAAATTGTCCATTTGAGGAACAATGAGTTTATAGAAAAAAGCAGCCAAGTCACGTACTCTTTTACAGCTAAAAACACACAATCTACTCATTAACAACTGGTTAAAAAAATTATATGCTGCGTTTATTGTCTCCCTGTAAGAGATGTATCGAACTCATAGGCCGCTCAATAAGCTCCAGAAGAAGAGATAGGCAAGCGATGAATTTCCCGACTCAAGCATCTATTTTTTTAACAATTGTCAATGATTTTGATCCCAAAAATCAAGTTTCCGCAACTTATTCATCAGGTTGGCTGATCCTCCAACACGGCTCTTTAAAATCTTACACGGCTCCTGCACGAAGTGCCCGTTTAGTAGGGCGAGAGCAACAACTGCGAGCCGCGATTTATGGGTAGAACATGCGTAGGAGCGCACAAATGACGCCCAAATTAGAGCAGGTGCCATCCCATACTAGCGCACTTGGCTTTGCTTGGCTAAGCAAAAAAAGCCACCCTAGCATCTCGCCCGAAAACTATTTAGTCATAAAGTTTTTCGCCCTACTGATACCCCTGCGCTTGCAACTTAAACAGCGCTGCATAACGGCCGTTCAGTTCCAATAAGTTAGTATGGCTCCCCGTTTCCAAGAGGCGGCCGTGCTCCATAAAAAGGATAATATCCGCCATCCGAACGGTAGAAAATCGGTGGGAAATCAGCACCGCCGTTTTGTCCTTGATCAGCTCCGAAAAGCGCTGGAAGACCTCGTATTCCGCCCGTGCATCCAAAGCACTAGTAGGCTCGTCTAATACCAGCAACTGGGCGTTCCGCATATAAGCCCTGGCCAGTGCAATCTTTTGCCACTGCCCGCCGCTAAGGTCTAAACCCTCCGAAAAACGCTTCCCTAGTAGCTGCTCATAGCCTTTGGGAAGTGCCCTAATTACTTCATCTGCCAACGATTTGGCGGCGCTATCTTCAATCAAAGGCTGGTTGCTTCTTTCTTCAATACGCCCAATAGCAATATTCTCGGCAGCCGATATTTGGTAGCGAAAAAAGTCTTGAAAAATAACGCCTACCCGATCGCGCAGACTAGCCAAATCATAGTCGCGCAAGTCGATGCCATCCAGTAAGATACTTCCGCTGGTGGGTTCATAGAGCCGTGTGAGCAGTTTTATTAGGGTGGTTTTCCCCGCTCCATTCTCCCCCACCAAGGCCAACTTTTGGCCAGCAGGTAAGAAAAAGCTTAGCTCGCTAATCGCATCCACTGCTGCATTCGGATAGCGGAAAGACACGGCTCGGAACTCCCAACCTTTCTTTACTTTTTCCGGGAACGGAATGGCGCCAGGCTTCGAGTAGATATTGGGCTTTAAAGCCAGAAAGTCGTATAGATCTTGCAGGTACAAAGCCTCGTTGGTGATGCTCGAAAAGCGAGATAAAAAACCCTGCAAAGACGATTGTATGCCCTTAAAGGCGCCCGCCAAAAAGGTAAGTGTACCTACCGTGATGACCGCTCCAATCGTCTGCCAAATGATATATACATAAGCTCCATAATAAGCCAAAGCCGAAAGCGAAGCAAACAAAGCCCCCCAAGAGGCGCGCCGAATACTGAGCGATCGGTTGGCTTCGTAGTACTTAAAAGAAAGCTCCCGGAAGCGCTGTGTAATAAAGTTGGATAGGCCAAAGATTTTTATTTCCTTCGCTGTTGTGTCGGAAGCTCCGATATAGCGCAAATAGTCTAGCTCGCGCCGCTCGGGCGTCCAACTGCGCGTGAGGGAGTAAGACTGCTGATTGAAGTAATTTTCTTGAATAAAACCCGGAATCACCGCAATGGCCACCAGCGCAATCAACCAAGGGCTGAAAGCCAACACCCCGATGGCCAAGGCGGAAATCGTTACAATATCCTGAAACTGCCCTAGCACTTGGGCTAGCAGCGTAGCTCTTCCGCGCGTTTGCCGCCTAGCACGCTCTAGCTTGTCATAGAAATCGGCATCCTCAAAATGGAAGAGGTCTAACTGCGCGGCGTGATCCATCAGCTCCACACTGGTGTGTATCGCCACTAGGTCACCCAGAAGGGCATCCACCAACTGGATAGCACGCATCAATAGGTTGCTCAAAAGCGCGATGAGCAGCTCTAAGGCAACCATTTTCCATAAAAAAGTCGTATCCCCATTCGATGCCAAGATGGCCAAGACTTCATCAACAATTAGCTTACCTACATAAAGCATAGCCGTAGGCAGTATCGCCTTGAGCAGACGAAGCAACACACTCCCCCCCGCCAACCAGGGGTTGGTACGCCAGATCATGGCGAAAAAGGGAAGTAGGTTTTTCAAGGAGCGCAACTGCTCGCGCCAGCCGGCTTGCTCTACTGGTTTGGGATCTATTGATCGTCGGTCTCCTATCATATTTCTTTATGTATTCCAACCCATTAGATGAATACTAGCATACGCTAGCCCACCACGCCATCCAGTTCGTTTCTGTACTCTGTGGGCGTGCAGAGCGTCACTTGCTTGAAGCAGCGGTTGAACTGACTCAGGCTGTTGTAGCCACAATCAAAAGCAATTTCTGCAATCGTGCCTTGGCTTTCGGCCAGTAGTTTACACGCATGGGTGATGCGGTATTCATTAAGATACTGTACAAAGGTTTTCCCGCTGGTCTTTTTGAAATAGCGGCAAAATGCGGGCACAGTCATTGTGGCCACCGATGCTACCTCCGAAAGCGCTACGTCCCGATCGAAATGATCGCTCACGAATTGCTGTACGGCACTGAAACGGTCTGTTTCCTGCACCGCCACCCGCTGCAAAAAACCTGAAACATTGAGGCTAGCGACTTCTTCCGTCTGAGCCAAGGCATGCAGAATACTGATCAATTCCAACAAGCGAGGTAAAGGTGCCAAAGACAGTAGTTTTTCCATCCGTGCTCCCTGCGCTTCCTTGGTTTGCCCATAAAAAGATAAGCCGCTGCGCGCCAAATCCAGCAAGCGGCGAATGTCCTGCAATTCTGGCAGCTGCCCGAAAGTCTGCCCCAATAACGCTGGATCAAATTGCACAACGGTCTCGGCCTTGTGCTGTGTGCGGGCTTCCGTAAAACCCCAATGTGGCAAGTTGGCACCAATGAGCACCAAATCACCATCCGTGAAGTAAGACACGTGGCTGCCAATTCGCCGCCGCCCTTGCCCGCCCCGCACATAAACCAACTCTACCTCCGGATGAAAATGCCATTTAGGAGGTTTATCAGGCCGTGGCTCCGGGTAGTGCTTCACTAGGAAGGAAGACCCAAAAGTAGGCGAAACCCGCTCTAGGTTCGGTTTGTTCGTGGTCATAGTATGGTTGTATAACAGCTTATAAACACCTGAAAGTCAATTTTGTGTTCCTCCGCACACAGATTTTTACTCTCTTGGGTCAAGCGCATCGAATAATGAACGATCGGAATAGAAAGGGGCGCAACAGATAGACCATCATTTGGCTTACAAGCTTTGTGTAGATTTTGGCGCGAAACGCCCCAGTACCCATGCGGGCGTGTCGGCGGGCACCCAGACGGGCACGCAAGTGCAGGAGCCGTGCCAACATAGAAGAGCCAGGTTTTTGAAGCTCCTCCGC
This sequence comes from Lewinella sp., assembly GCA_036835305.1. Lineage (GTDB taxonomy): Bacteria > Bacteroidota > Bacteroidia > Chitinophagales > Saprospiraceae > Neolewinella. Next base: position 14,254 of record DAITME010000059.1, on the reverse strand, counting down.
GCAGCACCCTAGTAGGTCATCGTCACCAAACGCATCCGGCTGCGCAGCTCGCTGGGAATCACGACTTCATTAGCCGCCACCTGCACCGCATCTCGGAAGCGAAGCTTGAGGTTGAGGTCTTTGGTGCTAAACAAACTATTGCGTCGCACATTTCCTTGGCTGTCCAGCGCGTACTCGCTCACGGTATTCTCGAAGCGGATCTCGTCGTTAAAAAGGAAGCGAAGCGCGGAAGCCGACTCTAGGAGCATAAAGCTGCTAAAAGCACCGCCATCGTCTTGGCTGTATTGCTTTTTGTGGAGTATGTTGTCCCAATTCGGACTACCATCCGGGTTGATATTGAAGACAACAATTTCGTCGTAGTAGTAGTCCACCAAAGGCCGGCCTGTGTAGGTATTCATGATCTGTACCCGGTTGGCGGCTCCTCGGCGCTCGAATTGGCGATTGCGCTCAGTGACCAGCAGCAATCCGCCGTCTCGGCGCAGGATGGCCTCTCTGACACTGATTTCTTCTAGGCTTTGCTTAGCTTTTTTACCATCCAAATTTTCGGCCAACCGGCTTGGGAAAGGCGTGAACTGCCTAACCAATACCTCCTCGCTTACCGGATCGCTGGCCACATAGAAGAAACCATCGGCCTTGGTGAGCTCGCGGTTGGTGTATAAACCGCTGGCTACAATGCGCTGGTTGAGGTTATCGTATTTGAAGAAGACGTCGTAGGTGAGGCTATCCCCTAGCGGAATATCAAATTGCTTCAGGGCCCTGGCGCTGGCAGAGAGGTACTGTACTTCATAGCGGTGCTGCTTGCGGCGGCTCAGAAAATTATCGCGTTGTATAAATAGGAAGGCATCACCTTGGTTGGATATTTCCGCCTGTATAAAGTCTGCATTGAAAAAGAATTTGTCTGGCGCCACCTCCACTTGGTACAGCAGCCGAGCGCTATCCAAATCGATGGATAAACAAGTGACCTTTTGCTGATTTTCGCCCAGAATTACCAATAGTTTCGACTGATCCTGAGAGCGGACAATATCATAGGTTGGGTTGCTCAGCCAGGCGTTGAAATTGGTGAGCGTCACGCTATCCCGAATATTAGCGGCTGGGTCGTAGGTATCTAGCTGGAGGTAATTCTGCCCCGCCTCCCGAAAGAGGTAGAGGAGCTGAAAGCCCCTGGGGTGCTCCAGGGCTTCTACCAAGCGGATATTGCGGCCGCGCAGGGTCAGTTCTTTTTCCCAGCTTTCGCGCATGCGCCTGTCGTAGGCCGTCACGAGATGTTTAGTTTTTCGGTCTTGCACCAGCATCACTTTGCCGCCTGCCTTGCCTACTAAGTGGTATTCGGTATCCGTGCGCAGCAGGATTTCGTCGCTGATCGTCAGGACCTGACTGAATAGCGGCCAACTGAAGCAAAGCAAGCAACAAAACAGATGAACTCTTGGCATAGGAGATGAATTTACACGACTGATCTTACTCGATCGCAATAACCTAGTAACGAAAAGGATTGGTATAGAGTTCAGCAGAGAGCGTTGTCTCTACCTTGTCCCCACCCTGGCTTAGACAACTACACTTTTGAAGTATTCAAACTTGAACTATCCCCAAAACCATTCTTCCTGATTTCCACATTCTATTTGTTCATCCTAAAAAAGCAGTGCGTGGACACAGGTCGAACCCACTAAAATACGCATAAAAGTTCAACTTAACCGCATTTAAAAAACTTACAAGACATTAATTATCAATATTTTAAATAGAATTTATTCAAATAAACCAAACTTTTAGCGAGAGAAAAAAGCTTTTCGGTTGTCCGCAGATCGCTCGAACAAAGCCGTGATCTTTGTTTCGTCAATTAGCAAGGAATGGAATAGAAAGGGTAAGATCGCTCATCTAACAGAGTATTTAAATAACAGCCTTTTTCTGGAGTATAATGTCCTTGCTGGCGGGGGAAATGCCGAAACCAACCGCCATGAATGAAGGAAAGTAGGTGCAACTTTTTTATTATCTAAATCACGAAATTAATTTCTTTTGTGTTACTGATTTTTATCTTGTTCTCTTGTACGGAAAACGATTTTCCTCTAAACAACATACAGGAAAAGTCGTCTCTCAAGCTACAGCTGATGAATAACGAGCAAATGATTCGTTTTACAGAGGCAATCAACTCGATCGTTTTAGAAGCTCAAGTAAAAGACCCTGACCAGTATGAACTCGTATCAGATGAGGACCTTTCTAAACTTCCAGAAATAATAGGAATTCATGCCAGCCGATTGGAACAAATAAGAGCCGTCCTGTTTGAATCCTCGGCTCTCCTCATTGCTGAGTATGGAGAAGACCTTTTTGCTGATAAGTCATTGATGTCAGAAGTACTAGAGGGGATATCTCTGCGAAATAATTTAGCCTTATCAAACGTAAGAAAATGCAATAATTGCTTCCTAGAAGCTATTGCTGAATACGGAGTGGATATAATGCTTTCAGGTGTAACGGCCGCGACCTGCGTACCTTGTGGCGGGATTTATTTTGGTTGGAGCCTGTGGAAATTAATAAAAGCTCAGAATGATTGTGGTTGCATCTAAGAAAAAGCTAAATGCTATACTCATGGGGATAATATTCATCAGGATCGCTCTCGATCTAATGATAGATACTAGTACCCACGTCTTTGGATGCTTAACGTTAGGTCTATTAGCATCCATAATAATGCTATTGCTTTCGTTAGTTTTAGTCATTCCATATTTGAAACAGAATAACTGGAAGGGTTTGAACTATTCGTCTGGGTTTTTATTTGCAGGAATGCTGGTGTTAATATATTTTTATTATACCGCATCGCCAAGGTAAAAGATGAGCTTGATCTTGAACGGTCTCCTGAGCGCGTGTCTAAGCGAGAAGAAAAATCTATTGCTTGAATGTGCCCGAGCTAAATCAAGCGCTAGCAGTCATCAAAACAAGACAAGCCGCGATGCCATATACAGCATCGCGGCTTTTGTTTGTCTTTTACCAGCGTAGATCTGCACAGCACGCTCTCGTGCACGGCTCTCCTAAAAAAACCTTGCTCCTGCCGTATGGCCATCTGAAAAGGCCTATGGCTCCTTTTGCTCCACGATCCACTGGTGTACAGCCCGCCCCAACTGTCCGAAAAAGGGCAAGCCGATTTCTTCGTACTCGTAGGCATCGTCGTTATAAATCCGGTCTTTATTCACGTGGATGGTGCCCGAGAGGAAGTATTCCACCCCCGCCTGGCTATCGGTGATGTAGGCCGCATCGGTGAGGTAGCCATAGGCCCAGCCGACCTTGTTGTGGATACGGATATGGCTGGGCATCTGGTAGGTGCTATCTTGGTCGCCGAATTGCCAAAATTTGACGTAATGATCGTATTTATCGGGGTAAGCGGGATATTGGCTCTCGCGGGGGCATTGGCTCATGGCTTCGCGTAGCAAGGTATAATCCGCCAGCTCCAAATCAAAGCGCTGCTCCTTGGGGAAGGCTTCGGGCAGCATAATCCGCATCACCATGCCATGCAAGTCTTCTAGCGACACATAGTTTTTGCTGCTAAAATCGAAGGGCTTTTTGATCAATTCTCCTTCACTGTAATAGCCAATACCTTTCTGCTGGCCATAGGGAGACAGTGGGCTTTCCCACTTACTATAGGTGGCCTCCCGCTGGTAAACGACCTTGTCCTTGTGCCAAAAAGTGACGGGATTGAGGTGGCGATTGCCCTCCACATCGAAGCCCGAAACGCTCAGGCGGTGGATGATGCGGCTGTTGTGGAGTCCTTTCTTTTGTAACTGCTCATTGATGTATTCTTGCCCCAGCCATTCGTAGAGGCGGTTGTAGGCGTCGTTGTCGCTCACGAGAAATATTTTGCGGATGTAATGCGCCACGCTCGGGTAGCCATCCTTGGCCGTATCATCTAGCTTGGCGCTTGTTTGTGGCGGCCGATCGGCACTGTGCTCCATGCGGCTGAAGGCATCCAAACCTTGGATCTTGAGTTCGCGCAGCCGCTGCAGGGCTAATGCGGCTACGGGCATTTTCACAGTGCTGGCGGGATAGAAATACTCGCCCACTGGGTGGCCCCAATAATGGCTTTTAAAGCTGGGCTTCCCCTTCGCATCGCGCTGTATGGTCGTGAGGATGGCTTGAGCTTGATAGGCCGAGGGGTCTTCCGTCCAGGATCCCCATTCCGGATGCTCTTCCGTTAGTTGGTAGAGCGGATTGGGCAGAGGAAGGCCAGCAGTATCCTCCGCCAGCTTAACCTTTGGCGTGCAGGAGGCTAGCCCGAGGAAGATCAGCGCCACCGCCATAAAGCTGCCAGCAGTTTGATAGGATAGCTGCATGCTGCTTATTCGTTGATTTTTATTTTCAAACTGCTCTCCTCTTCAGCCATCATGGCTTTGGGACCAATGCTCTCGTGGAGGAAATTAGTCATTTTGGTATAGAGATGTAGCCTAGTGGGGCCTCCGTAGATCCCGTGGTTGCGATTGGGGTAGAAGTAGGTATCAAATTGCTTATTGGCCATGATGAGGGCGTTGGCCATTTCGGCGGTGTGTTGGAAGTGGACGTTGTCATCGCCCATACCGTGCACCAGCAGCAGCTTGCCTTGGAGGCGGTCGGCAAAATAGACAGGGCTATTGTCTTTGTAGCCATCCTCATTTTCTTCCAAAGTACGCATGTAGCGCTCGGTATAAATCGAGTCGTACCACTTCCAGCTCGTCACAGGCGCTACCGAAATAGCCGCAGCAAAAACATCATTCCCTTTCAAAATGGCATTTAGCGCCATAAAACCCCCATAGGACCAGCCAAAAATAGCGATGCGGTCTTTGTCGATAAAATTAAGCCCCCCGAGGTATCTGGCTGCCGCTATTTGATCCACCGTTTCGTATTTGCCCAGCGCGAGGTAGGTCATTTTCTTGAACGCTTCGCCTCTACCGCCCGTGCCGCGGTTATCTACCACCGCCACCGCATAGCCTTGCTGCACCAGCATTTGGAACCACCAGTAATTTTGTCCGCGCCAATCGTCTAGCACTTGTTGGCTGCCGGGGCCACCATACTGAAACATCAGTAGCGGATGTTGGCGGCCAGTGCCAGCGTTCTCGGGCTTGATCATGTAGCCATTGAGCTGCACACCTTCCGCTGTGGTGAAATCGAAGAATTCCACTTCCTGTACGCCTGTCATTTGCTGCTTTTTAACCAAGTCGGCATTGTCCACAATCGTGCGAAGCACCTGACCCTCCCGGTTGGCTACGCGGTAAGTCGTAGGCTGGTTGATGCTGGAGTGATTTAGGACGAAGTAATCGAAAGTGCTGCTGAAGTTAGCGCCGCTGCTACCTGGCTCAGCAGCAATGGCTTGGGGCATGTCTTTCCCCCTTAAGCTTTTGCTGTAAACCTCCCGCTGTAGGGGGCTGCGCATGGCGGCTTGGAAATAAAGACGTCCATTGGCTTCGTCGAGGCCATAGAAATTGGTTACCTCCCAGTCGCCTTGGGTGAGTTGTTGTGGTTCGGGGCTCCCCATGTCGTAGAGGTAGAGATGGTTCCAGCCGCTGCGCTCGCTGCTCCAGATGAATTGTTTGCCGTTCTCTAAAAAATGGAGGTTGTCGTGTACCTCGATGTAATACTTGCTTTTTTCTGCTAATAAGGGGTAGATATCCCCCTTTTCTGTGTCCACCATCAGCAGTTCCAGCTCATTTTGGTGGCGATTCATCCGCGTAATGCTCAGCAGCTTTGGTTGCTGCGTCCATTGAATGCGCGGTATGTAATGCCAGTGGTCTTCGGCCTTTTCATTAACGCTTAGCAGTTGCTTGCTGCCTTTGCTTTTGAGGTCATAGACGTGGATGCTCACTTGGCTGTTGGCTTCGCCGACTTTCGGGTATTTAAAGGTATTATAGACGGGGTAGAGCCCGTTTTTAAAATCGGTGTAGGTAAACTCTGGCACCTGGCGCTCGTCCATCCGGTAATAAGCGATGCGCAGCCCATCGGGGCTCCACTGAAAGCCCCGATCGAAGCCAAATTCTTCTTCATACACCCAGTCGGTGGCGCCGTTGATGATGGCATTTGTTTCGCCATCTTGGGTAATCTGTACGATCTTTCCTAATTTTAGGTCATGATAATACAGGTTGTTGTCCAATACAAAAGCAACTTTATCACCTGCCTTGTTCAGGCTAGCCAAGCGGTGCCGCGCTGCGGCGTAAACGGGTGTAAGCTTTTTACTTTGCCGATCATAAACGAAGTAAAAGGCCTCGGTGCTGTGGCGATAGATCGAGCGCGTATCGGTGCTCAGGAGGATCTTGGTCTCATCTTCGCTGAAGGTATAGCTGTCAATTTCGCCAGCCCAACCGTTGGCCTTCTCTAAGGCATCCCCGCGCAGCAGCACTTCCCTGCGCACGCCACTTTCCAGATCGTAAGCAACAATTTCATTGCGCTCCAGGCGGGTGTAGCTGCGCCCGTCTTTCAAAAAGGTAAAGCCGTTGAAGGATTCGCCGTAGTAATCATAGGTTTGCCAGATTTGCTCCAAGGTGATGGCTTGCTGACCCAAAATGCTGGTAGCAAAAAACAAGAAGGCGTAAAAAATAGTAGGCATAGCGCAGTTATCTGTAGTAAGTATATTTGTTGTTTGTTGGCTGCCTTGCGTCTGAAACCAAGCAGCAATCCTGAACAAAGATATAAATTTTTACTCGGTGGCTGATCTATATTCCTTGAATTATTGTTCTCTTCCTTTGGCTCACGCAGGAGCCATGCCCACCAGAAAAGAGCAAGGCTGCGGAAAATAAAAACAAACAAGCCATTGCTAAATAGCCAAAAAATTGAGACTTTTGCGGCGGAATTGTACATCCTCATAAATATATATTATTATGGCCATCGTAGAATTAAGAGTACCCAGCATCGGAGAATCGATCACTGAAGTCACCCTCAGCCAATGGCTGAAGGAGAATGGCGATATGGTTGAACTAGACGAGGCGATTTGCGAGTTCGACTCCGACAAAGCCACCCTGGAGTTCCCCGCTGAAGCCGCAGGTAAACTCATCTACGTAGCCGCTGAAGGCGACGACCTGGAAATTGGCGCCCTCGTTGCCAAAATTGATACCGCTGCGGCAGCTTCTACAGCCGAAAATCCAGCCGCAGCACCTGCTAAAGACGAGGCTGCCAAAGCCGAAGCGCCCAAAAGCGTAGCTGCCCTTGCTGAAAACAAGGACAGCTACGCCAGTGGTACCCCTTCGCCTGCCGCTGCCAAAATGCTGCGTGAAAATGGTGTCTCGCCCGAAAGCATCCAGGGAAGTGGCCGAGATGGCCGTATCACGAAGGCCGATGCTCAGGCCGCTATCAGCACGGCTCCTACCCCTAGCACTGCTCCTGCACCTGTGCCCGCCCAAGCCTCGGCCAACACAGCAAAGCCCGAGGCCAGCCCTAAAAGCCAAGCTGCACCCAAAACAGCCGCTTTCAGCCGCAGCGAGCGCGTAGAGAAAATGAGCCGCATGCGCCGCACCATCGCCGGACGATTGGTGAAAGCCAAAAACGAAACGGCTATGCTCACCACTTTCAATGAAGTGGACCTGAGTGCCGTTATGGCGCTGCGCAATAAAGTGCAAGATAAATTTGTGGCTAAAAACGGCGTGAAGCTCGGCTTTATGTCGCTCTTCGCCAAAGCTTGCGCCAAGGTGCTGATGGAAATGCCGCAAATCAATGCCCAACTCAGCGAAGACGGCAAGGAGGTTACCTACTTCGACTATGTGGATATCAACTTCGCTATCTCCACCCCTACCGGCCTGGTGGTGCCGCCCATCAAGAATGTAGAAAGCATCAGCTTCGCCGACGTGGAACTGAAGCTGAAGGAACTGGCCGCCAAAGCCCGCAACAACAGCCTGAGCATCGAAGAAATGCAAGGCGGCACCTTCACCATCACCAACGGTGGGGTATTTGGCAGTATGATGAGCACGCCTATCATCAATGAGCCGCAGAGTGCTATTCTGGGGATGCACAACATCATCGAACGCCCAGTGGCGATCAACGGGGAAGTCGTGATCCGCCCAATGATGTACATCGCCCTGAGCTATGATCACCGCGTTATCGACGGTAGCTCCTCCGTCACTTTCTTGGTGAAAATAAAGGAACTGCTAGAAGATCCCACCTTGTTGCTGATGGATCTGTAGGCAGCGATCAGGAAATGGCTTCCTCTATCCTGGAAGGAACTCATAAAAGCAGTTTGGGCTTCGCCCAAACTGCTTTTGTCTTGAGTGTAATTTCATTTTTTTCCCGAAACTACCCTAGGGCTATCCGCAAATATTCACTCCATCTAACACTAGATTACCCCAGCAAGAGAAGCTTGAAAATATGCGCTTAGTTGTCGTCAAAATATGCGCAGCAGCATACACGAAATAGGCGCTCCTTTGCAATGTGTAAGGAATTAAAGTACGCGATCAGCCGGTATTTAATAACCTTCAAAATTGTAAGCCAATGAAAACTTTTCTTTCTTTTCTCTGTATTTGCCTACTACATTTTACTGTTCAGGCAGGCGGATCAGAACCTAGCAACATACAGCTCAGTACCACTAGCAGCAACAGCCTTTTGCTACACATCAACGAGCCTATCCAGGAGGACACCCAACTGGAAATCCTCGATCAAAGAGGCAATGTTCTGCATGCCGAACAGCTAAAAAAGGGTGAAAAAAACGGTAAGCTGTTCCAACTAGCCGCCCTCCCGGAAGGTAGCTATGCTATCCAACTCACCAATTCACTGCACATTGATCGCTATCCCTTCAGTATGCAAAACAAGGGAGTAAAACTGGCAAAAGAGGATATCCGCCGGCAGTTCCGCCCCATCCTAGTCACCAAAGCTGGCATTACCAACCTGAGCTTCCTCAACGAGGCCCACCAGAAAGTAAGTGTGACGCTGCAGGACGAACAAGGGCAGGAAGTCTATACCGAAACACTGGAAGCCGAGCTACAAGTGACGCGCCGCTACAACTTTCGTCAATTACCCCAAGGAAACTACCAGCTGGTAGTAAAGACAGGCCAAGACCGCGTTGTTCATTCACTGGCCTTATAACAACGCAATCGACTTTGTATATTCATCCGAGCGGCTCTGCGAGCCGCTCGGATTTTTTTTGCCCACTATTCTGCAAGCCTGCCTACAAGGATGTTAAAAAAATCTTAGCGACTTGGCTGCTAAAAAACAAAGTTGGCTCCCTATGCCTTTATATGACATACCAACTTCGGCAGCTTTGGATATAGCTGGCTATGTTTAGCCCCCCCTCCATCACTGTTGATCATAAAAAAAAAGTGCTATGAGTCGTTTAATTGTTCTTTTCAGCTTCCTTTTGCTAACTGCTTTTCAAGCCCCCTCTTCCCTCCAAGCCCAAGTGGTGGTAGATGGTGTTAATATCAACAACCTGGAGCAAATCTCCATGATCCGCATGATTGCCCAAGAGCGCTTTCTGAGCAACCGCGTCAATGTATTTATCGACTATGGCCAAAGCCTAGTGGGCGCCACACGGCAGCGCATGGAAGTCATCGACCCCAGAAGCAATCAGCGCTTGGTCTTCAACTCCGTTATGCATGCGGTCAATTATCTGATCGATAACGGCTGGACCTACGTAGAGTCTATGGTACTTCCGCAAGAGGGCAATGCCTCCACTGGCAGTGTGCAGTACCTATTCGTGCGTAGCAGCAAGCGCTGATTTACCGTGTTTACAAGCGTCGGCTACTCCGCCTCGCCCGTTTGTTATATTCCTCCACGATGAACTCCAAATCGCGGTAGCGATAGCCCTTTTTGCCAATTTTCATCGATAGGTCGGGGGCTGTGGCAGCCAAGTAGGCACGCAGGTCTCGCCGGAAGCTGGTTCGTTCGACGGGCAAGACTTCCTCCCCCCGAAGCTGTAGCCAGTATTCAGGGATCGGCTCTGCGAAATAAGCCTGGAAACTGTCATCCACAAATTCTTTAGGCCCTTTGGGGGCAGTCAGCAACTGCAGCCGTTTGCCCGCCGTACTGCTACTGCGTAAAAAGAGCCAGCGCCCTTGGTGGTAATAGCTAACGTAGCGATGTTGCTCCCCATCCTCGGCCGTGAAACCGAAGCCCTTGACCAAGTTGGGCAAGATGCGGTAGCGGTCGCCAAAATCGTTGGTGAACTGTATCACGATGCCCGTTAGCGAATACTCTATCTTATTAATGTAGCCTGTGAGGCGGTAATTGTCTTTCGTGAGCAAGAACCCCCGAAAGTTCTCCGCTTGAATAACGGCTGAGTTAAGTAGTAAAAAAACAAGACTGAAGTATAGTTTTTTCATTGCTTGCGAATTCTGCTGGGTAAAATAATTTTAGCCAAAGCCAAGATACTACACAATTTCTCGCTAACTACTTAGAAGGTGCGCTTTCGCGCTAAAAAAAGATGATTTTTTCGTCTGACAAAGCTCATTTGAGGAGTCATGGCAGCGCTACGGCGACGAGAATAGCTGCCGCCAGGCGGGAAAAGGGCTTTTTTGAGCTGGAATCCGGTACCTCTTGAGTAGTTACATTTCCTGAATAGCAATGATCGAGAGGAGCAAATTGTTTTTAAAATTGCTCGCGCCCTACTAAACCCATACAGGTTCGAAGACCCAGACGGGCACCTAGTACGGGCACGCAAGTGCAGGAGCAAAGTTTTTTCAAAGAGCCAAGATCAGGACAAGCATAGCCCAATGATTAGCCGCTACAGCCACGTCGGAAAGTTGACACAAAACCATCTCCAGAAGTGATCTAAGTGGAGAGCAATTCAAGGAAACAGCTATTTTTAAACGTTTAAAAACGAATATATACGTTTAATCTACAACTAGCGTACCTGAATTGACAGAACTTTGCAGCAGAACACAAAACGACTACGAATGCAAAAGCTACAAAACTATGTGCAGTTGGCGGGCCGCTTACTAGAAGATCCAGCCTTACATCAACTCAGCGACGGCACCTATTTGGCTAATCTCAAACTGGCGCTCTTTTCTCCACAAGAAGCCGCCGACGGCAGCGAGCGGCTGAGTATCTTCCACCTGATTGCCTGGGGGGGCTTAGCGCAAGCCTTAGAGCAACGCTTCCGGAAAGGCAGCCGGTTGTTAGTGAGGGGATCGCTACAAAACCGCCAGATCAATCGGCAGGGTCTCCGTTACGATCGGGCGGAAATTGTTGTACACGAGTACCTTAGTCTTGGGAAGAACGAGGCTATACAAAACACAGCCGCCTTATGAACGTCAGTAACCACCTCCAGCTAATTGGACAAATAGAAGCCCCGCCCGTTTACCTAACCACCGAGCAAGGGATGGACTTGACGATATTCTATTTGCTCACACAACGCTCGGCATCGCCTGCTCATCCCGCTACTACCGATCGGCACCGCTGCATTGCTTGGGGCAGTGTGGCTTGTAGCCTACATGAGTATCTCGTATGTGGGAGCCGCGTGGCGATCAGTGGTGAACTCTGCTACCGCTCCGTTTCTCGGCAACAAGGCGATCAGTATATCCTAGCGGAAATACAAGTGCGCGCTTTCAGCTTTTTAGGACAAGGGAATTTGCGTCTGGTACACAGACGGGAGGTGCTAGAAGAGGGCATCCATCGTCAGCGACTTGTGAACTAGGTTCCTAGCGTATTCATTGTCACTTAGGCCATAGGTAGTGACGAAAGTGAGCCATACTGCTTTTTTAGTCTCTGTAACAGCTCGGAAGAGCGCGACTTTTTTTTGCAGGCTGGTGGCGTAAGCTTTATTTATCGTGAAGGGATGTATAGAAAACTTCATTTCACAGAGGTTGACCACTTGGTCGCAGCGGTCAATAACTAAATCTACTTGCGCGCCTTCGTCGGCTTTCTTAGCAGACCATGCAGAAGACCGCGTTTGCACGCCAGCTATACCCAAGGCTGTCTTTATCTGCTTCAAATGCGTTAGGCAAACTTGCTCAAAGGCATAGCCGCTCCACGCTCTGATCTCAGGTTTATCCAATCCATTGAGCCAGAAGTCGTCATCGTAAGGACTGTTCTCCTTGATGAATTTGAGATAAAACAGCGAGTAAAAATCTGATAGCTGGTAAACAGCCTTATTTTTCTTTTGTCCAAAATTATTGTATTTCCTGATGAAGCTGCTCTCTTCCAACTCATTTAAAAGTATAGTTGCATTTCCCCCATTAGGTATTTTAGCGGCAGCTAGTAATGCATCTCGCTCCATTCCTCGCGATTTTTCAGCAAGTGTCTCTACAACGGCTATGTGGCGTTCAGATTTATTGAAGAGCGATTCGTAAAGCTTATTAAATTCTGTCCGGAGCATCCCGCTGGGCGAAAAACAAAGACTATTTATGTTTTGAGAGGCACTCTTGGTAGGGTCAACAGCTTCTAAATAAAAGGGAATCCCCCCTAAAGCCATATACAACTGTAGCAACTGATAGCGATCAAAACCCGGAGATTTAGATTTAAAAAAGGCCTCGCACTCTGCTAAGGTAAAAGGCTCTAAGCGTATTCGATGCGTAATGCGATTGTATAAGCCACCCGTATTGTTAATGAGTTCATTGATCATCCAAGATGCAGCGGATCCACATACGAGCAGTATGATGTCCTCTCGGGCACTTGCCCAACTATTCCAGAAGTGCTCCAGAGCGGAAATAAACATAGATCCAGGCGTATCCAACCATGGGAGTTCATCCAGGAATATTCGTTTCTTACCTTCTCGTGGTAGGGCCTCTAATAACAATATTAAATTTTGAAAGGCCTGAAACCAATCGGAGGGTAATGGCCTGTTCTCTGCTTCCGGAAAATAGCGCACTAAAGCAGAGTGGAAATTGGCCAACTGCTGAGCCGTACTAACCCTAGCTATTCCAGTGAGCTGAAAGACAAGTTCCTCTCCATATACGTTCCGGATTAGAAAGGTTTTTCCCACTCTTCGCCTGCCATAAACCGCTACGAAGACAGACCGCTCTATTGAATTCAAGGATTGCAAAAGCGCCACTTCCTCCTTCCTGCCAATTATTTTAGCCATTTAAAAATTTATTTAGGGCTAAAATTAGTAAAAAAATCAAACTTTTAGCCCGATTTAGGACTAATTTCGGCTAAAACTGAAAAGCAGCTTTCAATCAATCGGCTTTCTGGCTAGCGCCAGCCATCTTCTTATTTCGGGATAACGACATAGGCACGCTGGGCGTTTTGGGCGAGCTGCTCGTAGTTCATGTAAACATAACCAGAGTTGGCCCAATGCCGTCCGAAGGCCGAGCGGAGCTCGAACAGTTCCGCATCTTCGTCGTAGCCAACGACCGTGAGATAATGGCTCTCGGTGGGCGGTAGGCTGCTGTTGTATTCGCTTTGCCGCCAGGCCGTAAAATCGGCAGCCGTTTGTAACTCTACGATCACCGGATTACCCCTGGAGAGTGCCTTGCGCAGCTCGAAAATACGATTCCTAGCGCGGGTAGTGGAGTGAAACAAATAAGCGAAGTTGGTAATCTGATAGCGGGGGACATTGAATACGGCTCGGGGTATCTGCTCGCTGCCATAGTTCACTATAGCTGCTGATACGGTACCTTGCTGTATCAAGAACCTGAAGCCATCCTCGATATTGGGTCGGTTTCCCGCTGCCGCTAGGCTGAGAGAGATATAGTCGGGCGATAGATTATCCTTGAAATTATTGTTGAGGTTGACGTAGTACTCCAGGCAGTCCGCCATTGCGTAGGCCCACTCTTGGTTGGTCTTGAGTGCTTCGCGGATAGGCATCATGTAGGCTTTGATGTTTTGCCTGGTCAAAGCTTCCCGGCTGGGGCTACCGATACCCGGGATATAGACCATCATCTGATCGATGAGCTGTATATCTTCCAAGCCCATCACAATGGCCTCCGCCCTGGGAGCTGTGTTGGGGCTCACTTGGGCGGATGTGGAAGAGAAGGAAAGTAGTAAAAACACGAAGCATGAAAACAGATACGATGAACGGATGTACATAAAGGGGAAATGAATTTGGCAGTAGATTAAAGAGCTGTTCGGCAGATCATCAAACGGCTGCAAGCGACAAATTTTATACTGCACTTCGTTAAAAAGCCTCGCCGCAGCACCACTGCGCCTATGTTTTTTGCCTCGTTCAGTATAAAATTTGATACGCTCTCGCTCGTTCATGACCCGCCGAACAGCTCTAAAAAGCAAACGAAGCGAAGCCTGCTTTTCTTTTATAGCACGGCTCCTATATAAAAACTTTACTCCTGCACTTGCGTGCCCGTACTGGGTGCCCGTCTGGCCGAGAGCCAGCGAGTGCTTACGCAGGGGCAAGAATCAACTCAAAAGAGCAAAGTAGGTGATGCAAATTTCCTTA
>DAITME010000058.1:0-27438 GCA_036835305.1 Lewinella sp. | reverse complement strand
GAAGCGGTAAATTACCAAGAAGCCATCGAGCTGGTAGAACGCTGGGCAAAACCCAGCTATACCCTCTGTGCTGGGAACCTATTGGAGGTGCATGGATTGGTACTACAAACAGTAGAAAGGGATTTTGCTGGCCGCTATCGCAATGCGGGCGTATGGATATCGAGTTACTTTGCAAGCACTAGAGCGATCCCTGGATATTTATCTGAGCAACCTCAACAACACCTACGAGGACTACCGCCCTATTTCCGAAATTGTGGAAGATCCTGCCATTCCCTACGGACAGGAATAGGTCAGCCTGTTAGCACGACAGGGCAAGATGGATGCCTTTAAAGAGGGGCGCAATTGGCTTACTCCGCGCGAGGCTGTATTGGCGCATAAAGCGCGGTGAATTTAATTTTTGGGTAGATCTGTAACATTCTCCTAAACCGGGGCAATAATCTACGAAAGCTCAGCATTCTAGGGGGTAGATAAGCCTAGGTCTTGGAATAGAGCTGTGTATCGTGTGCTTGACTTTTTCCCCTACTACAAGTCTCGCCCCCTGATATTTTTACTAGAGCTGTCTCACCCGCAACGGAACTGGAATTTACGCATTAGGTCTCATCGGGAGGATGATGGCCGCAAGCTGTGTATTCAAACCAATTGCTACATAAAACCACCACCCATGTCTAGTCAGTCTCTTTTAGTGTGCGGCCCTAATAGTTTAGTCCGCGCTTCTTTTCCTTCAGCACTTTCCAGCTGCTCGTTGTTGGGGGAGCTTCGGTTTGTGGACAGCTGGTCTGCGCTTCGTGCGGAGCTGTCCTTGTCTCCATCCCAGCTTTGTATTGCGGTACCCATCCATCTGGGTATGGAAACGCTGCAACAATTCCAGCAAATCAAACGGCTTTTTCCGAAGCTTCGCCTGCTAATCTACCATCCGAAGCCAACGCTTGGGGAGGTGCAGGCTTGGCTTAAAAGTGGTGCTTTCGGGCTGCTGGATGCCAGCACTACCGATAGAGAACTTTGCGAAGCGGTAAGACAGCTCATTGCCGGCCAACAATTTATATCGGCGGGTATCCGCGCTCGGCTTACCGGAGCAATATTTTATCGACAGGCAGACGAGGAACAGCAGCTATCGAAGCGCGAGTTGCAGGTCTTGGAACTCATCGTACAGGAGCATACCACTCAGGAAATTGCTGCCGCTTTGTACATCAGTAAGAACACCGCTGAGACGCATCGCATCAACATCATCCGCAAGCTAGGGGTACGCAACACAGCTGGATTGGTGAGAGAAGCCTTGATGAATGGCCTTTGCGATTTTGAATTGGCGTAGGTAGGTTGTCTGCCCTGGTTGAAACCTTGCTCAATATAGCATTTCATTGCTCCTGCACCGCGTGCCCGTGCTGGGTGTCCGTTTAGTAGGGCGTGAGCCGGAAAAGAAATGATTGACACCCAACGAAGGTATTTGAGCTTCTTTTTTTGAGCATACACCTATTGGTTGCTCACGCAGGAGCCGTGTTTTAGTAAAAGAGCCATGTTTTGTTAAAAATCATGGTTTTCCATGAGATGAAAATCGTGTTTTAGCATGAACGTGCTTGTATAGAGATGTTGCACCTTTACGGCATCGATTTAGATAATCAAGCAGTGCTTTTTTGTTTGCCTGCCTACTTACCGTCTATTCATTTTTCACAATGCCCATCGTCAGAGACAATATTAGAGATACCCTTGCTTTGCTTCGCCAGCATCTGGAAAGCCGCCTAAATGGTCTGCAAGCCTTGGCTGCCGATAGTGTGGTGGTGGGGAATATCGCCCTGCGCGAGAGCAATAAGCCGGATAATACCCCCGATGTAGCAGGGAAAATAGTGATTACGCTGGTTAAAACAGAGGAAGAATTTGCCCTAAAAAACCAGCCCAACCACCGGAGGCATCCTGTGACGGGCAATTTAGAAATGGTGGATCCTCCTGTCTTCCTGAACCTCTATCTCTTGATCGTGCCCAATGTAGATGACTACTCAACGGCCTTAACTTTTCTATCTCGGATAATTGGTGTTTTTCAGCATCAGCGCGTCTTCGATGAAAACAATACGGAATGGGCTAGCTTGGGGAATACAGATCCGTTGCCGATACAACATTTCCAGTTTAATATGCAGATGTTATCGCCCACTTTCGAGCAGTTAAACCATTTATGGGGCATAGCTGGGGGGAAACTCCTGCCCAGCGTGCTTTATAAGCTACAGTTACAGCAACTGGAATACATAGCCGATGAAGTTCGGCCGGGTAGCCTGATTACGGAGATTGTCGTCAACGAACAAATCATTTGACTATGGGCTTCCGAATCGCTTACCAACGCTTACTGCAAGTCCATTTTTGGCATCATCACCTGCTAGATAGCATTACCGCTAGCGGCGAGGCCAATTTGTTTCGCCCGCCGAATGCCAATAACAATGGTGGGAATAGTACGGCTAGAACGGCCAGCTATGATATTCGGGAGTGGATAGCGTTGCGGCCGGATGCTGCAACAGCTGCTTACTTCAAAAGTAGTGGCTTGGTATTTAAAACCAATGCCAGCGGCGGTTTTGTGGCGAGCCGCCAAAGTTTTACTTTCTTGGATGCCGACCAGCGGCTTACCTTTTTGGTAGGTGTGAAGCATCCGAATTTATTCGCTTTCAGTGACTTGCCCGATTTGGGGAATGTACCGAGGCCTTTTTTGTTTTATCTCAGCAATTTTGGAGCGGATGTTCGACAGCGGCGCTTGCTCACGGCGGGCGGCGGTGGGGTGCTTCGGCAAAGTCATTTCCTTGCTCGAGCAGGCCGGGTATTGAGGCTTCGGCTGCGGGAGAATTTTGCGCCACCGCCAGCGAGTTTGTCTGTTGCCGTATTCAATGCTTTACCAGAAGACACTGCTCCTGCACCTGTGCCCGACTGGGCGGTAGCCAACTTTACTATTTCCAACCTGGAGGCCGAGCAAACACACATAGAATTAGATTGCCGGCACCTAAGAAGCGGGATATATCGGGTGGAGGCTACTGACTTGCACCCCGATCAGCCTACTACTTTGTATCTGGGGCAGGAAGAACAAGCGCAACTGTGGGGCGTCATAGACCTATTCCCATTCGGTTGGGAAAATAGCCAGTTTGATATTCGGCTGGCGAAAAATTAAACTTCATCATTCATCAAAATCATGTACCTAAAATTCATGCTTTATGCCATCTAATTATTCCATACCGGGCGTATATGTGGAGGAGATTAGCAAATTTCCCCCTTCCGTTGCCCAAGTAGAAACGGCTATTCCTGCTTTTATCGGTTATACCGAAAGGCGGTTGGATACCGACGGTACTACCTTGGCCGCCGCCAGCCCTATTCGCATCTCTTCGCTCACTGACTTCGAGAGCCGTTTTGGGCGTGCTCCTCGGCTGTTGGTAACAGCAATACGGCTGGATGCCAGCAATAATTTTTTGGGAGCGGATATCGAAACTTCGCATTATCTCTATCATGCCTTGCAGCTTTTCTATGCGAATGGTGGAGGGGATTGTTATGTTGTTTCCGTGGGGGATGTGGCCACTGGCTTAACATGGCCAGGCTATGATACGGCTGATATCAGCGCAGGTATCGCAGCCATTGAAGCTTTTGATGAGCCGACCATCCTACTCTTTCCTGATGCTACGCTAGACGATGGTGGGTCGCAGTTGTATGATCGCCAAAACGATGCCTTGGGGCAGTGTGGCCAGCTGAAAGATCGGGTCGTCTTGTGTGATCTTTACCGAAATGATCCTACGGGAGCGGCTTTCCGAAGCGGTGTGGGGATCAACTTTTTGAAGTACGGCATTGCCTATACCCCTTGGCTGCGGTCGGTGTTGCCAAAGAATGTTAGTTTCCGAGAAATTAGCACGGCCTCGATTGTAAAAGCGGGCGAGGCTGCGCCGATTACCTTAGCGAGTTTGGCGAGTACCGATATTCAAGGTATGTTGACCGACTACACGACGGCCTTAGGTACGGAAACGGAGGAAGAACTGGCGGATCGGGAGCTGGCCTTGCGGAGTGATTTTGGGGTGTATAAATCCATCGTAACGGGCATCAACAGTTTGCCGCTTACCTTGCCTCCTAGTGGTGCTGTAGCCGGGGTATATGCCACCGTGGATCGGACTCGGGGGGTATGGAAAGCGCCTGCCAACGTGAGTTTAAACAACGTGCTAGCACCCGCTACTACTTTTACCCAAAGTCAGCTCGGGGCGCTGAATATTGATACCACCGCAGGGAAGTCTATCAATGCGATTCGCGCCTTCACCGGAAAGGGAACCTTGATTTGGGGCGCGAGGACACTGGCGGGCAATGATAATGAATGGCGCTACGTGAGCACCACCCGCTTTTTTAATATGGTGGAAGAATCGGTAAAAAAAGCCTGCGAGCAGTTTGTCTTCGAACCGAACGACGCCAATACCTGGGTACGCGTGCAATCGATGATCGAAAACTTTCTGGTATTACAATGGCGCGATGGTGCCCTGCAAGGCGCCAAGCAAGAGCACGCCTTTCAGGTGGCGGTGGGTTTAGGCAAAACCATGACCGCCGATGACATCCTCAATGGCCGCATGATTGTACAGATCGCGCTAGCACCTGTTCGCCCAGCGGAATTCATCATCCTGCGCTTTGAGCAGAAAATGCCAGAATCTTAACACGGCTCCTCTTCTTTCCTTCCTTTTACTTTGGAGGGAGAGGATAAATCAAAAAATTAATATACCAACTCATGGCAAATCAACTTTTAACACCTTTCAGTTTCCTTGTAGAGTGGGGCGATGTACGCATTGGCTTTACGGAGGTAACAGGCTTGGAGCGAACGATAGAACCCATAGAATACCGAGAAGGCTCCAGCCGTAGTTTTAGCAAGCAAAAACTACCGGGCATGGAGACCAACTCCAACGTTACCCTCAAGCAGGGGATGATGCAGGGCGACATTGGCTTCTACCAGTGGATCAACACCGTGCAGATGAATACCATCGAGCGGCGCGATGTAACCATAAAGCTGCTGAATGAGAATCTGGAGCCCGCGATGACCTGGCGATTGGTGAATTGCTTCCCGGTGAAATACCAAGCAGCAGAGCTAAAAGCTGATGCGAATGAAGTGGCTATCCAGACGCTGGAAATTGCCCACGAAGGGCTGCGTTTGGTCATTTAATGCTCATTTTAAGACAATTGATTCATGACAGATTTGGCGGTAGGCTTCCATTTTATAGCACATTTCTCCATTAGTTCAGAAAAGATAGATAGTCGGTTCCAGAGCATTAGTGGGCTTAGTGTAGAGTACGACTTCGAGTCGGTGGTGGAAGGCGGGGAAAACCGCTTTATCCACGAGTTGCCCTTGCGGACTAAATATGCCACGCTAACAATGAAACGCGCTTTTGCGACCAGCTCTAAGCTGATTGATTGGTGCCGCGATGCCTTCGAGAACAGAATTTTCCAGCCAGCGAATATTGACATTATACTGCTCAATGAGGCGCACGAGCCACTCAAAACATGGAGTGTGGATTGGGCAATTCCTAAAAAATGGTTGGTAAGCGACTTTCATGCGGAGGAAAATAGCCTAGTGATCGAGACTTTGGAACTGAATTACCGAACCTTTAGAATAAAGTAGCATGCCTATTGTAATTCGTGAATTGGTAGTAAAAGTGAAGGTCAACGAAGCAAGCCCTAAACAAATCGAAAAGCCAACTACGAACGTAGCTAAGCCAGCCACGGAGCGGGAGCATGACTTGATCATGGAAGCAGTAGAGCAAACTTTAAAAATACTACACAACAAAAAAGAACGCTGATATGTCGGGCAAACTGGAGAAGATGCTTATTCTAGGTTTTCAGGATGTGGAGCTACAAAAGCCAAGCAATCCCGCTTTTCAAGCGGTTTTGGTGAACCCGGCTTCGTACAGCCAGGAATATACCGTGGAGTATAACACGGATACAGCTCAAGGGGAAAATGGTACGGAGGCAAGATATACCCGTCATTCCCCAACTGATTTTAGCTGCGAACTTTGGTTCGACAACACCGGCATCATAGACGGCAAGCCCCTACCAGATGTGTATGAGGCGGTAAATACATTCAAGAAATTCTTGCTCGACTTGGAGGAAGAGACCCATGAGCCCCGGCATTTCAAAATCGTATGGGGTAAGATGCTTTTCAAAGGGCGAGTGACCAGAGTGAACATTGATTATAAGCTCTTTAAGCCCGATGGAACACCCATTCGTGCAAAGGCAGAAGTGAGCTTTGTTGGCAGCTTCGACGATGTGCTCCGGCAGGCAGCAGCGAATTTACAGTCGCCAGATCTAACGCATCAGCATGTGCTCGCTGCTGGTGAAACCTTAGCGGGGATCTGTGCTAAAATGTATGGGGATAGCCGTTATGTAACAGCGATTGCCCGCTTGAACGGGCTGAGCAGTTTCCGTGGGCTAGCTGTTGGGCAGACTTTATTTTTTCCACCCTTAGCTAAAAACGAATAGCCATGTCCCGACGGATTCCAAGGCCGCCTGCTGCTACTGTCATAACCTTCGATATTTTATCGGATGGCCGCGAGGTATCTAGCCGTTTTGAGGTACTATCTATTGTGGTGGAGCATGCGGTAAACCGGCTTCCGAGCGCAACGATCCTTTTGCGGGATGGCGATGCAGCTTCACAAAGCTTTCCTAGCAGCGAAGCAGCAGATTTTATCCCCGGAAAGACCATTCGTATTAAGTTGGGTTATGCCAGTGACAATGCCTTGGTTTTTGAAGGAAAGGTGGTGTCTCAGGCAATAAGAATTCGCGAGCAACGGTCGGTTTTGGAGGTAAGTTGCCGCCATGCTGCTTTTGTAATGACCTTAGCTTCTCGGGGCCGTTATTTTAAAGAAATGAGCGATTGGGATGCCTTGAGTAGTATCGTGGAGGCCAACGGACTGATATTAGAAGGTGAAGCAACAGGAGGTATTCACACCCAGCGAAGCCAACATAATTGTACCGACTGGGACTACGTCCTCAGCAGAGCAGATGCCATAGGGCGTATTGTCTTACCAATAAAAGACGGTTTGCAAATATCCTCACCCAGCCTGACGGAGGAGCCAGTGCTTCGCTTGGAATACGGTGCCACCATCCTGCGCATGGATATAGAAATGGATGCAAGAACGCAGTTTAAATCCGTAGTAGGCAGCCAATGGAATGTGGCCGACCAAACGCGGGAAAGCAGCGAGGTCGATCGGTTTGATGCCCCGAGGATGGGCAATTTAAGTGCAGAAAACCTAGCCGATAGCCATGGCATCGATCCCTTACCACTGCAGCATGGAGGTACAATTGGTACCGAAGCGCTGGAGCAATGGACGAATGCCCGAATGGCCAAAAGCAGACTAGCACGCTTCCGAGGAAGCCTGCGTTTTCAGGGCTATGCAGCCATTCAGCCCGATCAGCTGGTAGATTTGGGAGGTCTGGGTGCCCGTTTTGACGGCACAGCCTATGTCTCTGGTGTGCGGCACGAAGTGGCAGCAGGCAACTGGACGACCGATATAGAAATAGGCCTAGACGATAGCTGGTTTGTAGAACGCTTTCAGGTAAGCCAGATCGCCAATGGCGGCTTAGTGCCCGCGGCAAAAGCTTTACAAATTGGCATCGTAACGGCTGTAGAAAATGATCCAGACGGGGAAGAGCGCATACAAGTAAAACTCCCTGTGCTGGAAGAAAATGAAGAAGGTCTGTGGGCCAGGTTACTCACGCTCATGGCAGGTGGCGAGCGCGGCTTTGTTTTTAGGCCGGATATTGGCGACGAAGTCATTGTAGGTTTTCTTGATCAAGACCCCAGCCAGCCCTTGATACTGGGGGGGGTACACAGCAGTGCGCAACCGTCGCCCATAGCGGCTTCCGACGATAACCACCACAAAGGTCTTTTTACCCGCTCGGGGGTACAACTGCGCTTTGATGACGAAAACAAAGCGCTGGATATAGAAACCCCCGGCGGCAATCGCCTCCAAATCAGCGATGATGCCCAGGGAATTACGATCGCTGATCAACATGGAAATGAAATCAAACTAGATAGCCAAGGCATCACGATCAAGAGTATAAACGATATACATCTTCAGGCTTCCAGCGGTAGTCTGAAAATGGAGGGAGGTAATGCTTCCCTAGAAGGACAGGCGGGGGTGGATATTGCCGCCTCTGGCAGTCTAAGTTTGCAAGCTTCACTCGTTCAAATAAATTAATGACTATGCCCGCAGCTGCTAGAATTGGAGATTTTCACGTTTGCCCAGCCAGCAGTGGTACGGTGCCGCACGTGGGAGGGGCGATCCTACCGCCCGGAGAACCCACTGTACTCATCGGGGGGGTACCAGCGGCTAGGATGGGAGATATGGCTACTTGTGTAGGCCCCCCAGATTCAATTGTGGCCGGCTCCTCTACCGTACTGATAGGTGGAAAGCCTGCAGCACGAATGGGCGATAGTACCGCACACGGTGGCTCCATCCTGGTGGGATGCCCTACCGTAATTATTGGCGGATAAATAAAAGACTATGGAAAAGCAAGATCGAGACCACAATTTTCTGGGTATAGGCTGGAGCTTCCCACCTAGCTTTCTACCCAACTTAGGCAGCGTAGTAACCACTAGCGGGCAGGAAGATATCCAAGCTTCGCTAGAAATCTTGCTCTCTACAGCACTCGGCGAGCGGGTAATGCTGCCCAGTTATGGTAGCCAAATGGATGATCTCGTCTTCGCACCACTAGATACAGGAACACAGACCTTGATCATAGACCGCATCCGGAATGCCATTTTGTATCATGAAAGCCGCATCAGCGTAGAGGAAATTGTATTGGCCACCGAGCAACTGCTCGAGGGGCTGCTGTTGGTGAAAATCGCTTACCGCGTGCGAGCTACCAACTCCCGCTACAATTTTGTCTATCCCTACTACCTAACCGAAGGTACGGAAGTAAACCGACCCACTTAAAAACTAACCTATCTACATCAAATGCCTAGCCATTGCCACCATATTCTCGATACCACTAGCCAAGCACATGGCGGTAGCAGCCAGCGCGATCGCGAACTCGCCGCCCTCGCTGCCGACTATGTACAACTGGATGAAAAGACTACGGCCGATTGGATCCTATTCGCCAAGGCTTATGCTGCATTCCTACAATACTTTGATACCAAAAATGAAGTAGCTGGAGACTGGCAGCCCTTCTGGAGCAAGAACCCTAGCATCTCTTTGGCTACTTTAGCCGCTGCTAATATTCAGGATTTTACTGCCGATCTACAACGGCTCTTGAGCATGCTCCGACAGCAGAGCCTTCAGGCCAACGAAGAACTCCTACGGCAGCATTTCCGTCTTTTATTTGATGTTTGTATCTCCTTAGCTTTCCGATTGGATGAACACATACAGCGTTTGCCAGATGAAATATTAGCGAAAGAAAGCCTCCTCAATAGGGTAAGTAAAGTACTCGCGCCGGCCTTAGCGAAATGGATAGCTTGGCATAAGGCCGCCGCTGATACAAGCCCCAATAATTTTCCGCTATTTTCAGGAGCAACCGACCAATTAGACCCCGCATGGCTCACCTATCGCTTGCTGGGAGAGCCACTGCTGTCAACAGCTGATTTTTACACCGGAGATGCGGCATTTTCTCAGGACTGGATACTAGACGGCAGCCCCAACTGGGCAACCTATGCCAATAATATCCAGGCAGATTTTACTATTTTTGGGGATGTAAATATCGGTAGCAGCACAGCGACCTATATCCAATTTGGCCTAGGGCATTTTTTCTTCAACAATATAATGGAGCGCTTTTTATCGGCTTTTGCTACCGCCAAAAAGCAAGGGCAGTTGGCGCTAGGAACTTTATTGAGCACCTATAATCAGCACGAGCCACACTATACCCTTTTCTTGGCTTTCCTACGGATGTTGGAGGAAGCGCAAAGGGCGGTCAATGGGCTTCTAGCGCGGCACCTTCAGTTTTACTACGAGGGGGTTTTACGGCTCTTCCCCAAAAACACGGCTCCTGTCGGAACACCCGCCGGGGCGCGAGCCCATATCCTATTGGAAGCCAGTAAGATGACGGATTTTGCCTTCCTGCAAAAGGGAACGCTATTCCGCGCAGGAAAAGACGCGCTAGGCAAGCCTATCCATTTTAGGAGTATCCAAGATTTTGTCCTACATCGCGCTAAGGTCAGCGAGCTGCGCAGCTTGTTTAAAGTCCCGCAAGACCCCAATATGTACCGCTTTGGAGACGTGGAGCGGCCAGCATATCGGCCCTCGGATGCCAACCGGTATTTTGCTGCTTCGGTAGCCAATTCAGCCGATGGAGCTGGAGCAGACCTCAGCAGCGAAGACGGAAGCTGGCACCCCATAGCGCAGCGGACGCTGATGGGCGATGGGCAGTATCGGGTGGATATGCCCACTGCGCGTATTGGCTTTGCGCTGGCTTCCCACTATTTATACCTTCAAAGCGGCCAACGGTTTTTGCTGCTACAGCTACATGGCACGGGGATCGCCGCCCTAGATCAGCGCGATTTTAAGCTGGCACTCACGACCGAAAAAGGCTGGTTTGAGTTGGATGCAAAGAGCATAGTTTGGGGAACAGAAGCCTATTTATATGCCGAAATTCCAGCCGATGCCCCTGCTGTTTTGCCCTACGATGCTACGGTGCATGGTGGCAATTTCAACACGCCTCATCCCTTGCTAACCGCTAGCTTACCCCAGTTGGATGACCAACCTTTTGCCTACGAAGCCCTGAAAAATACCCGCTTGAGCAAGCTATCCCTGTGGGTAGTAGCCGCCGAGCGTCGTGATTTTATGCTGAGTGGTAACAACGGAAAGCTTGACCCGACCAAACCCTTTGCTCCCTTTACCGCTAGCCCGGGCAAAGGGGCTATACTCACCATGGGCGACAAAGAGGTATTCCAGAAAAAAGCTACTGTCTTCCTCAGCGTCAAATGGAAATTGGGCAACGCGTATGCCAGCTTTTTTCGGCCCAATGGTAGTATCATAAGCCCAGCAGTTTCTTTGAGTTGGCTCACGCAGGGGCAGTGGTCCGATCAAGGAGCAGCGAACTTACTACCAGGGGCTAACGCGGCGGCCTATCCCAGTTTCACCCTGAGCGAAGACCAGATGATCCCGCCGGATTTTAGCCCCAATAGCGACTACAAGGGCACCGAAGCGGCGGGTTTTGTCAGATTTAGCCTCCAGTCAGATTTCGGCCACCGTCTTTATCCCACAGCGCTGGCCAAATACGCCAAGGACGGCGGCAACCCGCCTGCTATTCCCTATGAAGCCGAGATACTGGACATGAACTTGAGTTACCTCGCTGGCCAGGAGCTATCGCTGGCGATGCCGTCGGAATCAACAGAGAACGCTACTTTTTTCCATTTGTCTCCTTTTGGCGAAGCGGCACAAAATCCACAAGCAGCGGGAGTCACTTTACTGCCCAGCTTGATAGCGCAACCCGACCTTGTGGAGGAAGGTAGCAGCAGCCCACAAGAAGGCAAGGACGGTGGGGCACTCTTGATTGGGATTGATGATATGCAAGTGCCCGGACAGTTGGCCTTACTATTTCAAGTGGTGCCCGGTAGTACCGATCCCTTACTGGCTAAACCGAAGCAGCATTTAAGTTGGTCCTACTTGTCGGGAAATGAATGGAAAGCCTTCGAGCCAAAACAAGTAAGCGACCAAACGCAGCAATTGCTCAGCAGTGGCATCATCCATTTTACCTTGCCTGTGGATGCGGATACCAAGCATAGCATACTACCGGCAGGAAAGAGATGGATAAAAGCGAATGTTGGGTCGGGGGTGGATGCCCTGAGCCGCTTATTGGGTATCCACGCCCAAGCGCTGGAACTGCAAGCCGTCGCGCAAGACAACGACCCCCAACTCTGGGCCAAGCCGCTATCGCCTGCCACAATCAGCAAGCTAAATCTACCGCGTGCCGACGTCAAGAAGGTCAGCCAGCCTTATCCCAGTTTTGGCGGCCGAGCAGCAGAGGACGACCCAAGCTTCCAAAGACGGGTAAGCGAACGACTTCGCCACAAAGACCGCGCGATTAACCGCTGGGACTACGAGCAACTGCTGTTGGAAGCCTTCCCCCAGCTCCACCGTGTGAAGTGCTTACAGCATCTACGCTACGAGCCACAGGCCGATACCCCCATCTATCAGGAACTGGCAGCCGGCCACATCACCATCGTGGCGATCAAAAAAGTGAGCGATCCTCGCTTGCAAGACCCGCTGCGCCCCTATGTTAGCGTGGAAGAATTGGTGGCTATGGAAGCCTTTTTAAAGGCCCGCAACGCTTGTTTCGCCCGCTTACACTTGCGCAATCCTGCTTTCGAAGCCGTAAAAGTGGAGCTGAAAGCCTGTTTACACCTTGGATACGATCCTAGTTTTTATGAGCAAAAATTGAACGAAGACATTATCCAGTTCCTCACCCCTTGG
The DNA here is from genome assembly GCA_036835305.1 of Lewinella sp. Lineage (GTDB taxonomy): Bacteria > Bacteroidota > Bacteroidia > Chitinophagales > Saprospiraceae > Neolewinella. Next base: position 15,049 of record DAITME010000058.1, on the reverse strand, counting down.
GCTTTTGATCAGGATAAAACCGTGGAATTTGGGGGGCGTATCTACAAAAGTGCCCTTGTTGATTTTATCGAAGAGCTGCCTTACATCAATTACCTGAAAGATGTGCAACTTTTTAATATGGCCGACGATCAGCAGCAGGATGTGGAAGCGGTATATGCCAGCAAAAGAGTAGCTGTTTTGGTAGCCGCTAAAAGGCACGGCATTACCTTAGTGACAGACCAATCAGGCAGCACCCAAGCAGACTGTAGTTGCCTCCATAATGCCGCAAGACCCCCAATTAGCCTCACCGAAAATCCTCTCATATCATGACTAAAAGAGCAAGCATTAGCCTACCTAAAAACTTGGACTTGCCCGTTGTGGAAGACTATCGGGCACTGATTCGCCTTGCCTATCAAGCCATAGAAACCCTGGGGAATGAGCAATGGACCGACTACAACGAGCACGACCCAGGGATTACCCTACTACAAGCACTAGCGCACGCCTTGACAGAAATTGGCTATCGCAGCGGTTTTGAGGTAGTGGATTTGCTCACGCAGGAGCAAGGTTTTTTGCATACAGAGCAAGCATTTTTCACGGCTCGCAACATACTCACTAATAGACCGCTGACTCCCAAGGACTATCGGAAAATCCTTGTTGACTTACCCAATGTGGCCAACGCATGGATAGACTGTATGGCCTGTGCCTGCGAGACAACTTTTTATGCCGATTGCAAAAGCAGTAGCCTATTTCACGCTCCGCAATGGCGGCTGCAAAGTCGCCCCGCGCTGCAAGAGCAAAGAACGGCGCAAACACACGAGCACCCCGTCTTCGTAAAAGGCCTGTATGATGTGCGCTTACAACTGGATCGGGATGCTGATTTTGGCGACCTGAACGACAACAAATTACAGCAAACGGTCTATTTGCCGCTGGAGCTATCCGAACAACTGGCAGTGCTTACCATAGAGGCTCGAATGCCCGATTTATTACAGGCCGACCCCGCTATATTGGAAGCATTCACGGCAGAAGGCACCAACATTGATGCTATTGAATTGCTTTCGCTATCGCTGGATCCCACAACGGGGGAGGCTGTGGAGGCGAGTGATGTACCCCGTGCTTGGCAGCGTCCTTTTTTCGCTAACCTGGCTATTCTCATTAGCACGGCTCCGGCGTCTAGCCAAAAAACTTTAAGGCTTCCAAGTGTACCGATTCGGTTTTTCTCATCGCATAAAGCAGTGGCTGCTTTGCCAGATATTCTGGACACTATTACTGCTACGGTCACAGAGATGGGCATCGGTGGCTTAATCGCCCGTTACCAGCAAAAAATCAAGAAAACCCAAGCCGCTATTGCCGAAGCGAACACCGCACTACAGCAGGCGCGGAATCTGGGGGAAGACTTCTGCACCATTTCGCGCATAGCCACCCAAGATATTGCCTTTTGTGCTGATGTGAGCGTGGCTGCAGATGCAGATATTGAATATGTACTAGCTCGGATTTTTCACGCCATCGAGCTATATTTTAATCCGGCTGTGCCTTTTTACAGCTTGCAGGAACTAGAAGCCAAGGGCATGGCAACGGAAGCCATCTTCCATGGTCCGCCGCTGCAACACGGATTTATTCTGGATAGCGATTTAGCGGCTGCCGAATTGGCCAGCAGTCTAAAAGTATCCGACTTGTATAGTGTGTTGCAAGACATTCCCGGCGTTTTGGCATTTTCCCATATGCAGTTTACCCGCTACGACGATATGGGGCGGGCTATATGGCCTTCTCATGCTTGGGATATTCCCCTACGGCCATTGCACATTCCTGTTTTGTACCAAGCGGCCTCGCAGGTATTGTTTTACAAGGATGGCTTGCCTTTTGTAGCGCGCATGGAGGAGGTGCGCGCCATTCTAGCGCAGCTTAGAGGCCAAGAAGTACAGGGGAAGCTCCGTATTGGTGAGTTAGATTATCCGTTGCCAAAGGGCAGTTACCGCAATTTTTCCCACTTGGAGGCCGTGCAGCATACTTTACCACTCACCTACGGAGTGGGCAGGGCAGGTTTGGCAGACAATGTTAGCCCGCTTCGCAGGGCACAAGCCAAGCAACTGAAGGCCTACTTGCTGCTGTTTGAGCAGTTTTTGTTGGATATGAACAGCCAGCTGCGTCATTTTGGCGATCTACTCTCTTTGGACGAAACAGTAACAAACAGCTATTTTAGCCATTACATAGACCCCAGTTTAGCAGAAACGGATATTTCAGATATATCGGCTATTTTTCAGGCTGCTTACACGCCAGAAGCACTACAAGCAAGAAGAGAATACAGAAGCGAATTTTTGGATAGGCGCAACAGGATGCTAGATCACCTACTAGCGCGTTTTGGGGAACAGTTTACCGATTACGCGCTGTTGCTGAATAGTAGCAACCAACAGGCCATAGGAGCAGAACAGTTGATATTGGATAAAATCCGCTTTTTGAAAGACTATCCCCGAATTAGCGGGCAGCGCGCTGGAGCCATCCAGTACAATGACCCGAGCTTAATCGGAGACCCAAGCAACCGCAGCGCCAATGCAGAGAGAATAGCTCGTTTGCTGGGCTTAGACCTAGCGACCACTCCAATTTTGGTGGTGGAACATTTGCTGCTCCGGCCGCTTTTCCCGGGTGCTCCGCTCCTGTCGGTTTGCTTGGAGGAGCGTTGTTGTTTGCTAGGGGAAGAAGACCCTTATTCTTTTCGGCTGACCTATCTCATTAAGGGAGGTGGCAGCCCTTTTGGGCAGGAGGTTAGCTTGCGAGCCTTCGCTGACAAAACCATCCGTGGGGAAGTACCTGCCCATTTATTGCCTAAGATTTGTTGGCCGGGGAATGCTGGGGTGGAAAAGGATCTTTGCCACCCGATATTCAGTCGCCTAGCTATTCTACTCGACGAGGAGGATTGTGTAGAAGCGGAGGCTTTGTATGATTTATTGGATACTGTTTTCCAGCCTTGGCTGGCGGAGCGGGCTTTGGCCATCCGCGGCGGAGCGGCTTGGGCCAGCGACATAGAAGTCCTCCTAGCGGATGTGGATTGGTTGAGCATAGACGCCTTTGCCGCTAGGACGGAAGAAGAACGTGCGGCGATCAGGGAATTGCTGGTAGATCATTTCACGGCCTTGGCCGCGGCAGCTTACCAGTTTGATCGTTTTGAACAGGCCTGGCAACTTTGGTTGCAGGAAAATGCCGCCACCGATACCAAGGCAAGCCTACACAATTTGGAGCATCGCCTTCAGGCTTGGTTGCAAGCGGGTGTAGAAGAAGGCCGACCCGATTTTTGTGATTGCGCTAAGCTACTACTAGGCTACTTTGGTGATAGGTTCCAGCAATGGATAGCAGCAATAGGAGCGCAAGAAGCCGATTGGAGCGATACGGAACGCATGGAAGCAGCACTCAACGAAGATGTTTGGCGAGGCTTTATGGAAGATATGGAAGCTGTGCTCGCTCAGGATCCTCGTTTCTGTGGGCTGCGGCAAGGGCAGTTTACACCGGCCGATCTGGAGCAACTGAGAAGGATGCTTGTAGAGACTTATCTGGGCTGGATATCGCTGAGTGTGCGTTTACAAACACTTTTAATCATTTTTGAACAAGTCCGGAGTGCATATCCACAAGCCAGTTTGCACGATTGCGACGACGGCAACGACGATAACCCTATTCGCCTCGACAACAACAGTTTGGGCAGCTACTAAAATATTCTATCATGTTACCAACTCAAGTAATTTATCCGCTTTTTGAAGCCAATCAGGTACTATCCAGTACACACCTAAATCAACTCTTCGACTTCCTGCACGAGCAAGAGCGATTGAGTCGTGCCAACCTCATTGGTATTGGGGTGGTTTGTGGCTTAGAACCTCAGCTTTTTACCAAGGAGGACGGAAGCTTGCGCCTAGCCATCAGTAGTGGTTGTGGTATTAGTTCAGAGGGGCATCTTATTAGTTTGGGCGATGACCCTGCTAGCCCGCTGGATGATTTTGAGTGGTATCGGCCTTACAGTGTACCCACGAACATTGCCTATCGGGTATTTCAGGAAAATACGCCATTCGGCGCTAGGCCATTTCCGATGTGGGAGCTCAGGAAAAACAGGGAGGATGATGACGATGCCTTGTTATTGAGTAGTAATTTTTTGAGGGGCGTCAACCAAGCTGTTGGGCAGGAAGATGAGAAAATTCTGGTTCTATTTCTTGAGTGTTTAGCGGCCAGCAATCGCAATTGTAGCCCCAATTCCTGTGGGGACAAAGGTAGCATGGTATCGGTGGAGGTACGTCCTTTGCTTATCCGGAAACGCGATATTGATCTGCTGCAAGCGCGCCTTGGCAACTTAAATGGCACGGCCGCTTATTTCAGCCTTACCGATGCTTTGAGTAATCGCTTGAATCTACCCAGCTTGAAAATGCCCAGGTGGGATGTGGAGGCTCGGCCACTCAATGGTAGCACGGCCGTTTTTATGGCTTTTCAGCGGGCGATGTCTAAGCCCTTGGTGGAAGGGCTGGCCGCAGCGCTTCAGCTTGCTCATTCCACCTTCAGACCCTTGTTGAAAGACTACCCCACCAACCCATTTACAGATCTACCCACGGCCTGGGCTTACCTACACAATGGCAGCATCGAAGAAGGCCAGCACTATGCCTTTTACCAGTATTTTTATGACCACCTAGCGCTCATCATACAGGCCTACGAGGAGTTCAGAACTCGAGGATTGAAAACGATGGGGCTTTGTATGCCAGATGCTCGGTTATTCCCGCGCCATCTTTTTCTAGCGAATTTGGGGGTTAGCCCTCTTAGTTATGAGTATCGCCATCACTTCGTCCCTTCGGCGGTGAGTGCAGGCCAGCAAAATACCGTAGAGGAATTGCGCTTTCTCTTTCACCGGCTTTATCATCTGGTGCAGGCGCTGGAAATACCCCCGCAGATAAACAATCTGGTAGGTGGAGGCTTGTCTTTGGCTTCGAACACGCTGCTGGCAGCGAACAATCCCGTATTCGCCAACCCAGGATTGGTAGGAAATTTCACGGCTGTGGAGGCGAGAAGAGGGGGCAGAGAAAATCTAGCTTTTTCAGCCAGCCCAGGTCGTGAGGGAGAGGCGACAAGCTTAGATAATACTACGAGCACAAAAACCTTCCTGCCGCCTCGAGTGCTGGGAAACCTAAACCTCCCATCTAATGTAGCAAACAGGCCTCTACTGAGTTTCAATCCAATAGTGAGTACCTTTTTCCGGCCCAGGCTCAACACGGATATTCGCATTACACCTTCTCGGTTGGGTGCCGAAATAGCTCAAAAGGCCATTCCTTACCACTATCGCCCTAGCCCGCTTTATCAGTACTGGAACTACCAGCTGAGCAAGCAGGCTAAAGCGCGCGAAAATCTAGGCTACCGAGCCGCGAGCTGGAACACAACCGATGATTTTGTGCTCCGCCCATTACACTACGATCTGGAGAATTACAATTTCCTGCGCGTAGAAGGGCATATCGGACAGCCACAACTGCTGGTGATGAGCGAACTACTTAGCCAGCGAAGCAAATACCGCCTTCCTATTGATATCGTAGCCCTAAAAACGGGGGGCAATGCCGAGAACATTGCTCTGCGCAACTTATCAGATTGCCATTTTCAGGATCTTCAGTCGCTCTATGAAGCTTTTCGCGAAGAATTGCGCTGCCAGTTGGCAGAGACGCTCAAGCGCTTTTATTTTGTGCCCATTCTTCGCAACGGAACCGCGAATATAGGGGCTTACAACCGGGTGCCAGCCCTCTCCTTCCTAGCAGAAACAGCACCAAATTACCGCTTTGCTAACGGCACAGTGGGGGCGCACTATGAAGATAATTTAGCGCTGCATACCCCCGAGCTGCCTTTCCGAGGGGATCTGCCCATTCCTTTTTATTATTACACTTTCTTTATTCAGCGCATTGTGAATTTGGCAACAGTTTTACCCAGTAGCCTCACCGCCTTAAATCCAGCGGTGTTTGCCCAGCGCTATGACGAGATGGCGAGCGTTATGTCGGGGCTCAATGCACTTTTACTGACCTACACCCATGCAGAGCTGAATACCAATATCGATAATTTCATGCCAGGGGTGGATGAAGACGAGCTATCCGATCAACTAGACCTCATCCTCTACGCTTGCAAGAAAGACAGCTTGATCGCCATACACAAAGCATACTTAGCTAGAAGAGAAAAACTACAAGAAAATTTGTTGCTTGGTAATTTTATGAAAAAGCATCCAGGCCTACAGCACAAAGCAGGTGTGCCGCTTGGTGGGACTTTCGTTGTGGTATATCACGGCGATGAACAGCCCGACGATCTGCCTATCCGAGAAGGACGTTTTCTAGTGGCGGGCAAAGTATTGGCAGATGACGAACCTTTAATTGGCGCTAGCCTACAAGTGGAAGGCACCAACATAGGAGCTGCAACAGATATGGATGGGGGCTTTCGCTTGACACTTTCTACACTACCTGCCTATCTGCTCGTGGCATTCGCGGGCTTCCCCAGCCGCCGAATCCTCATCAATCAAGCTACTACTAGTTTGGTGATAGATGTGGCAGTAGCATCAACAGCTGGCGACAACTTTGGTCGTTTTGCCAATCTGGCCGTAGGGACGGTAATCGCTGATTTTTATCTTCCTTATCTTTGCTGCTCGGATTGTTTCCCTGTACAGTTTGTGCTGCCCAAAGAGCCGCCTAGCTTCAGCTGGTTGCAGTACGGATGCACCAATCCCAATTTTGGCGGGGAAATTACACTCTCACCCACTGGCGGAACAGCTCCTTATGAGTACAGCACCGACGGAGGCTTGAGTTGGCAAAGCCTTACGGAAGCGCGCATTGCCGTGAGCCGAGGTAGCCAGATTGGCATCCGAGATGCAGAAGGCACCGAATCGGTGCGCCGAACCATAGAACTGACGCAGCCTTTTGTGGTCAATCAACTCAACGAGGGGGTATGCAACGAGGAAGGAACCGCTTTCGAGGTAAGCTTTGAGGCCCTAGGCGGTATTCCTCCCTACCAGATCACTTACGGAGAGACGCAGAATAGCGTAGCAGCCGGGCAGACCTTGGTGGCCACTATTCCCGCTGACAGAGATGAAAAAGTAGTCATCAGCGATAGTAGTCAGCCTGCCTGCGAGCAAACGTTCGAGATCAAAGGAATCAGCTGCGAAAAAGCCTTAGGCTGTAAGTTGCCTTGTGGCGGAGCAACGACTGCCTGGCATTACCCCTTCTGGATACAGCGCAACCAAAAAGGCTTTAGTTTTGAAAAGGTTGGTATGACGGTACTGCGTTTTGGGGTATTGGATGCTAGCACCGGAAGAAGTTTGCAATTCAATGAAGAGCAGCTCAGGGAACTGAGCGAACGGCTCAGCCCCGATAATGACCTCAATACAGCTGCCGTTTTCACCAGGTCTTGGAACAGTGCCTTAGAAAAAGCGAATGAATACTTGCAAGCACAATTGGGCGATTCCTTTGGTAGCCAAGAAGCCACAGTACTAGCGCTGGGGCTAGATAATGGCAAGTTTGGAAGTCTATCCACCCTGCGCATCGCTCACTATGATTGTATGCGCTTTGAATTGCTCTTGCAATTGCGTTTCGAAACAGCAGCGGGGAAAATCACCCATCAACGCGAATGGCGATTTACAGAGGCATCCTGCGAATATACCCTCCGAGATCAACTCAGCGATGGCCAAAGCCAAAGCAGCAAAGGAAGCCTGCTTGCTTTCGCCCCAGAACGCTTCAATCGCTGCCGGCCGGAAGAAGCAGCTAAAGCAACTTGTGAAGAAGTAGCGGAGATAAAAGTTCAGCAAGCTGGAATAGACAGGGAGGTTTACCGTTTGTTGATTACTTCGCCATCAACAGCCAATGAACAAACAGCCATGTGGCTCACGGAGCATGGAATCCTAGGCCTTCATAGTGGTCCGGAGGCAAGCGTTCGTTATGTTCAATTTACGGGCGAGCAAGTGACGGCAACCGCCTTGTATGTAGCGCCCAATACCCGATGTGTCGGCCTTGCCGATCTGGTTTTCAATCGCCCGGATAGACCTAGCTAGCGTACAATGGCCGAGCAAACACATATTATCCACACCCAGCTTCTGGAGCTACACATTGGTGCTGAAGCCGCAGAGGATCATCAAGCAATGCTGCAAGCGCTGGAGCAATTGGCTGCCGAGGGTTTGGCGGCTAGTATAGGAAGTTGTTTGGATCATTTCAGTAGCCCACAGGCCGAGCAATACATCGACCTGCTGGAGGTACACCTTACTATCGGGGAAGGAGCGGAATGGCGTTTCAGCCTTTTGGAACAATTCCCCCAAGCACTAAATGAAGCGCTACAACAGCAACTAGCCATAGAAGGCACACACAAAAACTCACTTCCAGCGAACGGAGGCCAGCAGCGCCATCTTGCGGCTAGGGAAGAAGAGCGGGGGCTAGGGGCTCAGGAAGCAGTTTTGACTCGCGCCCACCGTGTCGGGATGGAGACGGCTACCCAGTATGGGTTGCAGGCAAGTGCAGGAGCAGAGCCGACGGTAAAGAGCCATGATATCCTCCTGCATTATTTACTCACGGGGCGTTTGCTCTGGTCTGCTAGCGATGACTTCAATATTAGCGATTGGGCAGAGATCTTGACTAGCTACGGATTCGGAGTGATGCCCGCCAGTCAAGAAATTCGTCAAAAACAGTTGGCGCTACGGCAGGTCTTGACCAACCATCCCTTGGCACGCCAACGATTGCAGCGCGATTTTTCGCCTGAGCGATTGATGCAGCTTTTTCCAAACCAGCAAGTTATAGAAGAAGATTGGCCTCAAGCAATAGAAGAGGCGATGCAGGCTAGCGTAAAGCAATGGAAAGGGGAGGGTATTGAGGCCGCAGCCACCTCGCCCAATGAGTCCAATAGCTTGCTGGAAAAACGCTTCCTGAGGCATGTAGGTTTACTATTGCTACACCCCTTTTTGGAGGATTACCTCACACAGGTAGGCGTAGTACAGGCAGGTAAAATACTAGATTTTGATCGTGCAGCTTCCTTATTGGCAGCCTTGGCCTTGGGGCGCAGTCCCGAAGGAGAATGGGAATTGGAAACGGCGCTGTTGCTGCTGCCAAAAACGGAAAAAAGGATGGTTGGATACGTCCAACTGACCCCCGAAGAGCTGGTTTTTACCCACAAAACCATCGGAAAAGCCATTCTTACCTGGCCTACCATTGGTAGCACTTCTGTGGAAGGTTTTCGGGAGAGTTTTTTGCAGCGGACAGGCTTGTTGGAACAGGGCAGCTATGGAGGAATCATCACTTGGGAAAACCGCCCTTTCGATATGCTGCTGGATTATTTGCCTTGGCGGCTTTCCTACATCCGTTTGCCTTGGATGGATAGCTTCCTGACCCTCAATACTGGCCGATGAAAACAAAAACGGAACGCAGCAGCACCCATAGCCAGCCAAAAGGAGGAGCCGAAACGAGCTACGCACATACCGTGGCAGCGCCAGAACTTTTTCTAAAGCCGCTACCCCACACCAATCCGGTACTTGTGCGGAAAGAAAACGACCCGTTGGAGCAGGAGGCTGATCGGCTAGCGGGGGAAGCTGTTAAAAACACGGCTCATAGCGAAAACATGGCTCCTGTCGGAACACCCGCATGGGCGAGAGCCATAAACAGCTTCAGTACTTCCCTCCCAGAAACAACAAAAGTAGCTACTCCAGCTAATCTATCTGGCCAAGCCCTGCCAGATAATTTGCGGGTTAGCATGGAAGAACAGTTGCAAGCCGATTTTTCGACGGTGCGCATACATACCAACGAAAAAGCAGCGGAAGCGGCCGAGCAGTTGCATGCCCAAGCTTTTACTTACGGGTCGCATATCTTTTTCGGAGCGGGCAAATACCAGCCGGATACCGAGGAAGGTCAACTTTTGCTGGCTCACGAGCTAGCCCACGTCAAGCAGCAAGCTGACGGGATAAGGCGGAAGGAAGCTCCGGGGGAGCCTCCTGAAAACGCAGCACTGGCTGCTGAAAATATGCCGCCACCCACAGCGCCGCCGCTTACTCCTGAAGCCAATATAGCCGCTCCTAAAGGTGAGGCCGCAACGCCCAGCAGCGATCTGGACACGCTCCTGATACCGCCGCCTCCCGATACTTTAGACCCCGTAGCACGAGCCCGATTGCGCCAAACAAGCCAAGCGGCGGGTACTGCCGCCCAGCGCAATGCCGAGTTGCCCACGGCAGATTCCCAAACCAGCGAAGCCCGCCAAGGTGTTACGGAGCCTAGCGCGGAAACCGAAGCTCGCGCGGAAGCAGGAGTGACAGAAAGCCTCGCCAACCGCCTAGCGCCTAGCCCGGAAATAGAAGAACTCTGCGCCAATATCCGCCGAGCGATCCGAGCGCAAAGGCCAGCCGACGAAGACAGCCTTCTGCAAGCCGATCCTTCTGCGGCTGCTGAAGAAGTGGGCAATCAGCTCAATGACGATATTGATGCCGATACGGAAAGGGTGGGCGCTAATTACGAAGCCTTGGAAGCGGTACCTCCTGGCGAGGCCGAGCAAATTGCGATTCCTCCTACCGCCGTGCCAGCAAGCGTGACCACTCCAGATATAAATGCCGCAGCCGCAACTCCCAGCCCCTTGACGGAGGAGGAGGTAAGCCTGGAAGCGGACGTAGAAGCCGCAACAGCCCAGATCGAGGGTGCTGGAATGAATAGCCAGGCCGGGCAGTTGGTACAAGACGGCCCTATTGCTGCTGCACGTGAGGCGCAAGGGGAACTAGCCGACACAGCTGCCATTGATCCGGCTCAAGTAATGGCAGAGCAAGAGGCGAGTTTGCTTTCGGCCAGAGCCGATTTGGATGGCTTGCAAGAACAGGCGCTGGCTACCTTAGCGGCTAGCAGGGCCGCAACAGTAGAAAGCGATGCAGGTCAGCAACTGGCTATGATTGGCAGCGAGGAAGAACAGCGGGCGGCGCTGGCAGCCAGAGCAGAGACGCTTTTTAGCGAGGCTCAGGAATCGGTCAGTACCCTGTTAGCGCCGCTTTCTGCTACGGCCATGGCGATGTGGGAAGCAGGGCAAATACGCATATCTACCGATTTTGAAAACGAGCTGGCTCGTGTGCAGGCTTGGATAGACGAACGCCACGAGGGTGTGGGAGGCGCTTTGCTGGAAATCTGGGACGATTGGACAGGCTTTCCTGACTGGGTAACCCGCGCCTACAACCAAGCCGAGACTCTCTTTGGGGATGAAATTTGTGATTTAATACGAGAAATATCGGCCTATGTGAATAGCATCGTTGTTAGTTGTGAGGAGATCATAGACAATACCGATGCGGCCATACAGCAGTTGTTTGATAGTGCCCCAGCCGAGTTGCAAGTTTGGGCCGAGGAGCAAAAAAGCGGTTTTCAAGGGCGTTTGGAGGGGCTGCGAGAGCAGGTGAGTCAAACGCAGCAAGACTTCAATCGCGACTTGGTAGAAAGAGCAGCAACGGCCGTGCAGGAAGTGCGAGAGCAAGTACACGCTTTGCGGGAGAAAGCCAAGGGCATCCTGGGGCGCATGGCCGATGCCTTAGCCGAATTTTTGGAGGATCCTGCCCGTGCTATCCTCAATGGTTTGTTGAGCCTAGTAGGTATTGAACCAGCCAGCTTTTGGGCACTACTTGCGCGCATCGATCAGGTAGTGAATGACATCGCGGATGACCCGCTGGGTTTTGCTGGCAAGCTGCTGCAAGCCGTGGGGGACGGATTTCAGTTGTTCTTCGATAATTTTGTTGCGCATTTCTTTGACGGGCTAGTCAATTGGCTATTCTCCGGTTTGGGGCAGATGGGTATTCAGGTACCCAGGGAATTGTCTTTGGAAGCTATTGTTACTTTCTTTCTGGAGCTAATGGGCATCACTTGGGAGCGCATCCGTGCGCTGCTAGCCCGACATATCGGCGAAGAAAATGTTGCGCTGCTAGAGCAAGCTTTTGAGCTGATCAGCGACCTCATCGCCCTAGGGCCTCGTGGGGTTTTTGAGCTTTTAAAAGAACAGCTAGATCCTCGGAATATACTAGACACGATTATTCAGATGGCCGTGGACTTTGTGGTAGAAACCTTAATCACACAAGCCACACTGCGAATCATTGCGCTATTCAATCCTGTGGGAGCGATTGTGCAAGCTATAGAAGCAATTTATAAGGTATTAAAATGGATATTTCAGAATGCTGCGCGTATTTTCAGCTTGGTGGAAACGGTAGTAAACGGCATGGCAGAAATTGTAGCGGGCAACTTTGGGCGCGTGGCACAGTTGGTGGAGTCAGCACTAGTACAACTGATGGTGCCTGTTATTGATTTTATAGCCGAATTTTTGAGCTTGGGTGGCCTGCCCGAGCGGGTGGCCGATGCGGTGCGGGGCTTACAGGCTTGGGTGGAAGGGATACTAGATCGGGTGATTGGCTGGTTAGCAGATCGGGCGCGGGCGATTCTGGCTGCGCTGGGGATTGGAGGAGCGGGAGAAGGCGAAGAAACAACTACCAATCTAGAGGATACAGAAGTAGGGGAGCGGCTTGGCTTTTCCGCTGCGGAGGAACAGCACCATTTATGGTTACTACCTCAAGCAGAGGGTACAGAAATTATGATGGCCTCTACGCCTAGCCCGATCGATCAAGTGCTATCACGTTTAAGACAACTCGCCCAACAAAAAGAGATTTCCGAGGCAGATGAAGCCCTCGACGCCATTGTCAGCGAACGAGCTCTTTTACAGACACAAGCCAGCCTTACCACAGAAAAGATGTTAGCTGCACAGGCAGAAGGTGCTACAGCCGAGGATATAGCCGCCGCGTCTGCCGCTGATGCCCAGACAGTAATAAGGCAAAGAGCTTTGGCCGATGCCCTTAGGACGGCCATGGAGTTGATTGATCCGCCAATGCCGCAAGTGGCACGGTTCGACCCTGGTTTCAGCGGGGCAGCGGCTTCTCACTTTTCTGCTAGGCAAGTAGCTAATAACCCGGGAAACCACGGCCCTGGCTCGGAGCCTAGAAAAGGCAAAAATGGTCATTTAGCAGAAGCTTTTGAGGTGATTAGCAACTTGGGACAAGGTGGGGTATGGGTTCGTTTTCATTTATTTAATCACAATATTGGAGGGCAGGCAGCCAACTCCAATTTGATTCCAACACTCAGAATTGATAATACTTCCTACGAGAACCAATTTGAGCGCCCCATGAAGGATTATCACGATCGAGGTATTCCGGTTTGGTTTTTAGGCACAGCCACTTATTATACCAATACTCCTTTATTCGTGCGGGATTATCAAGCGGTGGGAGGTGGAATGAAATACCAGAACGGGCAGTGGATAGAGGATACGAACAAAGAAATACCTACCTTTACGACAGCCCCAGGCCAGCCAACGGCTATGGAAGTACACATCAATGATATTTTGCAAGACGATATGTTGATGTGGAATACCGTAGCCAATTTGACACCGATCACGCTGGCGCAGTTGGATATGCTTAAATCGTTGATGCCAGCTGGCGGTTTCCTTAATCGTAGCAACCTCCTTGCTGTTGTTGAAGCCAATTTCCCTCAAGGTGCGCAGCGAACCCGCCTTGTCAATATACTTGACCGACTCAATCTCAAATTCTAGTTCATGCCATTGGGACTTACCGAGGATGCTTGCCGCGTATTTGAAAACTTGTTAGCCAGTCTGCGGACTATCATGTCCAAGGCCTTGACGGCCTGGGAAAACCAGGAAAGCCCACCGTCTCCTGAAGATTTTTTCGTGCCCAAAGGACACTTTTTTCTGGAGGCTTTTTTGCAACAACAGCAGCCAAACGGGGAAGAGTTTACTGTTTTTTTACTTGCTTTAGCTCCTCACATTCAGCCGGGCTTCTTTGACGACTTACTCCAGCTGCATTTTCCCACCGGGAGCCATTTTCCTGCTTTTGGAGGTGTCCGCGGCCAGCAGCACCGAGGCATACTCCCTACTGGCGAAACAGCTCAGTTTGTGTTAGCAGGGAAGGACCTTGCTAAGCGCCTCCAAGTGCAAAACTTATTTAGCCCCACACATTGGTTTGCCACGGAACAGCTGCTTCGCTTAGAAGAAGTACCCGCCGGAGAACCCAAAATGAGTGGCCGGCTAATGCTATCCGCCGATTGGATTGAACAACTCAGCAGCGGACGGATTCTATCGCCCCGATTCGGGAGCAACTTTCCCGCAGAGCAGCTGCGTACTACGCTGTCTTGGGAAGACCTGATCTTGCCCCAGCAAACGAAAGAACAGGTAGCAGACATATTGATCTGGCTCAACCATCAAGCAGCATTCAAGCAGCACGCCCAATTGGCTAAGCATATTAAACCTGGCTATAGAGCGCTTTTTCACGGGGCATCGGGTACTGGTAAAACCCTAACGGTTAACCTACTTGGTCAGCTCACGGGCCGTTCGGTTTTTAGGGTAGATCTCAGTATGGTTATCTCCAAATACATCGGAGAAACGGAGAAAAACCTAGCACAACTCTTCGATCGGGCAGCTAATAAAGACTGGATTTTGTTCTTTGATGAGGCGGATGCGCTCTTTGGAAAAAGAACAGAAGTAAGCTCGGCTCACGATCGCAATGCCAACCAAGAGGTTTCTTTTCTCCTGCAAAGAGTGGAGAGCTTCCCGGGCTTGGTTGTACTGGCAACCAACTTTTTTAAGAATATCGACGAAGCCTTCATTCGCCGCTTTCAGTCGATCGTGGCCTTTTACCCGCCCAAGAAAACGGAACGGATTCAGTTGTGGGAGAACATCCTTCAGGGCATTCCATTGGCCGAGGACCTAGATTTGGAAGCGATAGCAGCTACCTACGAACTAACGGGCGCCCAAATGGTCAACATAGCACAGTACAGTTTGCTTCGTATGCTTGAAGAACAGCAGTCAGTGCTTGGTTCTGATCAGCTGAGGAGCGCCATCGCTAGGGAGCTATCGAAGAGTGGGAAAATTCGGTAGGGGATTTAAGGCTTTAGTGCCTCGGCTACTTCCTGCTTGGTAGGCAAAGAAAGCGCATCCAGCTGTGCATCCAGCAGATCCCGCTGCTGGAAAAAATCGGGCAGCAGGCTATCGGGTAGGGGAGCAGCGGGTGGGAACTCCAGCTTGGTATGGTCTATTTGCT